>NZ_WJFC01000028.1 GCF_009725235.1 Scytonema sp. UIC 10036 | reverse complement strand
GACTAGTATTTATGGGGGAGGGGAATAAGTATTTCTGTACTCGATATAAATCTTCTTACCTGTAGGCTTACATTGCTTTGAGGCAAGATTAATTTGCATAAATTAATAGGAACTTACTTGTACTCAAATGAGAGTCAAGTATGTTAAATGTAGAGTTTCTGTATACCCTATTACTTTTTCTTATTTTATTATTTTCCGTGAAAAAATACAAGCCCCTCTCTATTTATTTAATAGCGATCTGTCTGTGCGTACAGATACGGTTTGAGAAAGTGGTAATTAAGAAGGTGTTAACGATCTCAATTGGGTTTCATGAGCCGGAGTGTCGCAAACTATACTTTTGCATACCTCACCCACCACTTTTCAAACATTTTCTTAACAAATATTTATCTACAGGAAATTAATATTATAATAATTATCACTTTGATTGGAATATAATTATAGACTTAAACTAATATATACCATTAGAGAAAAAAAACATAAGAAATTAATAGAGTAACGATTATTTAATTATTAAGCAAACATATTATCTTTTGAGACATATAAAGGCTAATCTATTTCTTACATAGATTAAGCAAAAATTGACTTGTTTTAGGTTCCAGACTTACATTGCCTGAAAGGGACGGTTGTATATTTACAACTACGCCTTGTTTTGCTGCAATTTTTTTGAGATCGGCCAATTAGTGTGTAGAGGGGATACAATGAACAGAATGTTTTCTAGAAGAAATTTACTAAAGTTAGGTGCAGGCGCAGTAGGTACGGGAATAGTAACAGCAGGAGTAGGCTCTGAGTTAGTGTTTCCGCAAAAAGCAGTTGCCAAAGATGATGCGAGTCCCGAGCAAGCGCTGCAACTACTAATAGAAGGGAATGACCGATTTGTCAACAGAAAACGGAAAAACCCCAATCAAACTCTTACACGTCTGGAAGAAGTTGCCAAAGCTCAGAAACCCTTTGCTTCTATTCTTGGTTGTGCAGATTCACGGGTTCCTTCCGAGATTATCTTTGACCAAGGGTTTGGGGATTTATTTGTATGTCGCGTAGCTGGTAATATTGCTACGCCAGAAGAAACCGGCAGTCTGGAATTTGGCAGTGTAGTATTAGGTTCAAAAGTTATTATGGTGCTGGGGCATAAAAGATGTGGTGCGGTAGAAGCCACAATCAAAGGTGCTCAAGTTCCCGGTCAAATTGCTACCTTACTGGCTGCTATCAAACCGGGCATAGAATCATCCAAAAATCAACCGGGCGATCGCTTAGAAAACGCCTGTAAAGCCAACATCATGACGCAAATAGAAAAGTTGAAAACATCTTCACTTCTCTCGCAATTAGTGACCGATAAAAAACTCATCATCATTGGTGGCTATTACGATCTAGATACTGGTCGGGTCACTATACTGAGTTAGCATTTGATGAAATCAAAATAGAGCGCGTTGTTGGTATCAAAATTCCTCTGGTTCCTTTGTCTATGCGATCGCAATGGCAATTTTGCCTACAACGCGTTCGCTTTCACTATATGTATGAGCAGCGACTATCTCTTGTAAGGGATACGTGCGGTCAATAACAGTTCTCAGTTTACCCGCCTCGCTCAATTCTTTCAGGTAAGCTAAATCTTGAGTTCTGGGTATTGCCAAAACATTCCTAGCTTTTTGACCGGGAAGGATTGCAGTCAAGATATTTTGTACTACGCTCTCAAAGCTAGGAAGTGTAGTTACATAAGTTCCATTAGGTTTGAGAACTTTTTGACAGCTAGAAAATGACCGCTTGGCAACAGAGTCTAAAATCATATCATACTGTATGGTATCTTGGGTAAAATCTTGTTGCGTATAGTCAATAATTCGGTCTGCTCCTAAAGACTTTACCAAATCCACGTTTTTTGTGCTGCAAACACCTGTAACTTCTGCACCGAAAGCTTTGGCAATTTGTACTGCATAGGTTCCGACACCACCAGAAGCACCATTAATGAGAACAGTGTGTCCTGGTTGGATATTGCCTAAGTCTCGTAATGATTGCAAAGCCGTCAGTCCTGCGACAGGTACCGAAGCAGCTTCCTCATAAGTCATATTTGTTGGTTTGAGTGCAGCACTGGTTTCAGGAACGGCTGTAAATTCGGCATAAGCCCCTCCTTTTAACCCCACATTTCCGTAAATTGCATCTCCCGGCTTGAAAAGTTTAACTTGGGAACCAACTTCTACAACATCTCCTGACAAATCAAATCCCAAAATCATGGGGAAGTTATTTCCCGTGACAAATTTCAACATACCCTGGCGGATTTTCCAATCAACGGGATTGACGCAAGAGGCGCGGACTTTAACGAGCAATTCATTAGGTTGAATCTTTGGTGGTTCCACTTCTTCATACTGTAAAACCTCAGGAGAACCGTATTGGCGGATAACTGCTGCTTTCATGAGATACCTCTATCCAAAGTATTGTTAAATTTAGAAGCTGTACGAAATTCTTTTCAGAGCCTACATTTTTTAATAAACGCGTATTGATTTTATTTCAATATATAGATAATTATAATAAAATTTATATAGTAAAAAACACATTCATCTGCTGTTATACATGATATGTCATGTATTGCTTACACGGCTGAAATGCTTTGTTGGTGAGGCTATTAGTGCCAATCCAAATTTCAAAATCTATATCTTGCACAATTTTTATCTTTATAAATCGAATGTAAAATATTTATTACTACTTTGGGAAGAAGAAAAATGTTAGATTTTGGAGTAATTAGTTTTTTAACCAACATTATAATTTTTTCTAATTTTACAAAAGAATATTTACAGAGAGATAAATATCAACCAAAGGTAGAAGTGAATGCTAACCTTAGAGAGATGACAGAGGATTTTGACTTTCAGTTAGAAAATTATAGAATTTTGCATCATGGATTTGTTCATGATATAAATGTTAATGTTCGCTATCAATATGTTAAGGGGATATCGAATGGTCAGTATCCAGATTTTCTCAAATTGGAGGAAGACATAAAACAGTTTTTAGTACAATATCCTAATGAAACAGATTATTGGGAAATTATTAACAAAGAACTCGCTAAAATGTTACTTGTTAAGTACCCTCAACTTTCATCTATCACTATTAAGATTCATGTACACCCTGACGCGAAAGTGACAAAACCTCGTTCTAGTACTGTAACTTTGACTAGATATCAAGAGTAGGTTTTCGTGTAAGTGAGTCAGCACAATTAACAGGAGCGTGATTTAACCGCAGATGAACGCAGATGCACGCTGATAAATTTGTACTTCAGCAGGGTAGAATAAGCTATGATATTTTAAAATTTATCTTTGAGAGACAAGTTGAGCTAACCGCTTTAAGATTTTTACGACGTTATCTATATCATCACGGCTATCTAAGGCAAACAAATCGGATAGAGCATATTGAGGGGTTTGTGCTTGCACAAGTTTAATAAATCTAAACTCACTGCCATTTGTTACAAATCCAAAAGCAGGTCTTTCTGAGGTTAAATTAGTTAGCATATAAGCCAATGCTTGCGGAATTGCTGGAACTAAGGAATATTCTGCTCGTTTTGCTTCGATAACAAGAACCCAGAATGGAGGTTGAAAAACTAAAATATCGATACGTCCTCTGATAATTGTTTCTTCGTCTTCTGAAGAGATTTCAACTTCTCTCTCTGAAGCAATGTAGAAAGGAGGATTGTAAAAACCTGCAAGACGCAAGAGTGGTGATAATACCACCATTTTGACAACAGGTTCTAAAATGGTGTATTGGGAAAGATGAAGATATTCTGCTTTGACTTCAATTAGGGTTTGCTTGTCGGCTTCGCTTAATTCTGGTAGATTATCTTGCCACTCTCGGAAGAATTGTTTATCTTGTGAACGTTGTAAATTAAATTTCTCTACGAGATCGACTAGGGTAACTTCTTTGCCTTGGATAATTTGAACCATATTTTGTGATGAATCTTGTTCATTATTGTAGAAGAGTTATATCATGCCTTGTTGAATAATTATTATTAAAACTTACGCAAAGTCGCAAAGGCGCAAAGAAAGACGCAATTTTTCCACGGTTATAGGGTATCATAGGCATCCATGTCAGATCGTTCCCAATCCTCTAAAAAACTTTGCAGTCGAGCACGTAGGTTTGCTGCTTGCTCTAGATCGATCCTGCGAACTTGTAAGTCTACAGCGCTCAGAGGAGTTGGAAGAAAAGTGACAATAACTCGTACTTCCTCTATACCTTCTGGAATCTCTGGTAACTCAATCTTACCGTTGCGGTAAATTCCTTCTACTGAATGCAACATAGTTTTTATGATTCGCGATCTGTAATTAAGATAACGTTTTTACCAATTGTATGACTATGCGATCGCCAAGATACCACTCTAAAAATTATAACGTTTAGCAAGCTATGCTAAAAATATTCCTACACCACTCCTACAGCTAAGGCATACAGAGGAAGATAAGAACTATGGCTACTCTAGCACTCAAAATTCCTCGCATTACCCATGAAAAATTTTGGGAAATTTGCCAAGCCAATCAAGACTTGCGCTTGGAGTTAACTGCTACAGGAGAAGTCATTGCCATGTCGCCCACTTACTCAAGTAAGGGAAGACAAAACTCTGGACTGACACCTTACCTAATGGCGCGATTCGCTCTCCTGATGCTGCATGGATTAAAAATGAGCGATGGAATAGTCTTTCGGAAGAACAGCAACGTTACGAATTCTCGCCCATAGCACCAGATTTTGTGGTGGAATTGCCCTCAAGCAGTGATGTGTTGGAAACACTGCAAACCAAGATGCAGGAATATATGGACAATGGAGTACAGCTAGGCTGGCTGATTAATCCGCAACAGCAACAAGTAGAAGTATACCGTGCAGGAAAATCTGTAGAGATGTTGCGATCGCCAACGCTGCTTTCAGGAGAAGATGTGTTACCTGGATTTGAGTTAAATCTTAACGTGGCGTGAGTACTGGGTTACTACTTGCTTGACTCTAGCTTCTAGTTCAGTTTTTTAAGATGACGCTCACAATTCTTGAACTTGTACCTTCTTGGTAAACCAAAATTTTGTGGTTAGCTCGCTCATATCATTCTAAGTCTTGCGATACGGCAGTATCGCCGTTAAGCTTCGCTTATCGCACCTCTACTCTTCTCTCTGTGCTCTCTGCGTCTCTGCGGTTAAAAAGTAATTTATTTAACCACAGAGGCACAGAGTACGCAGAGGAAAGAGGAAGTGTGGGTCTAAAAATTGTGTGTTTTTACTTAGCAGGTTTTGCTACATCTCCAATTTTAAATCTTCCACCAATGAAAGATTCTTTTTTGGAAAGTTGTCACTAATATGATTGACAATTTAGAATATATGTACAGAAGTTTGTACATAAAAGGATGCTATCCTACAAAATTACATCCCCAACTGATGCCAGAAATGACTTTTTTAAGCTCCTAGACCTGGTAGTAGAAAATCATCAAGTGTACATCATCAATCGTCGTGATGGCGAAAATGTAGCCTTGATTTCTGAGTCCGATTTAGTGAGTTTGGTTGAAACAGTTTATCTTTTGCGATCGCCTGCGAATGCAAGTCGCCTGCTGGATGCTATAGAAGAGTCAAAAACCGGAAAAATTCAACCTCAAACTATCGCAGAACTTCGCCAGGAGTTGGGGATTGAGCAAGAAGAAGAAAAAGAAAGTTGAAACTGATGAAATTAAGCCAGTTGTAGTGAATCGCACTCCTGGTTTTAGTTCTATCTTTAAAGAAGATTTAGCTTGGTGGTTTAAGCAAGATTTTGAGAAAGCTTCAAAAATTTTGGATTTGGTTACAGCAGTCATGCAAGATCCCTTCGACGGTATCGGTAACCCAGAACCATTGAAGTATATGGATGCAGATATTTGGTCGCGCCGAATAGATTTAGAGCATAGGCTTGTCTATCGGGTAGGAAACACCCACATTGATTTTCTAGCTTGTCGGTATCACTACAAATGATGTACTTAGGCGAGAAATGCTCTCACAGCGCCGAGCCACAAATTTGGTTAATACGAGTTCACCTTAACACCTGAAATTGAGCCATCACCCCGACATAACGCTATGACAGAATTACTATCAGTAAGGGTGGCGAGCGCTTTGTTTGCAGTCAAATTCCAGAGTTTGATGGTTTTGTCATCACTAGCAGACGCTAAAGTTTTGCCATCCGGACTGAAACTGATACTCCTCACCTCTACACTACTAGCTTACAATGGCAGCACAGGCAATGCCTTCTTTGTGTAATCGCTCCATCACCCTGACTCGCAAGCTGGATTTGCCCATTTGTCGGGAGTTAAGTACGTAACAAAATTCTCCCGCCTTCAAACTTTCGTAAATTTCTTGGTCTGCTTGGCGAGTCACATAGGTGGGTGTGTCTTGAGGAAGGCTTCCTCCAACATGTTACTGGTATTGCGCTATACCAATTTTCCATTAAGAGATTTTGGATTTTAGATTCAGATCGTTAGGAGAACATCAACTTGCAGGGAACTGTGCTAGGAGGTCTTTGCCATCAATAATAGTACTAGTGAAGACAAAGCTGCGGTTAGCTTGGTAGCGTGGGTCTGACTTAATGATAGCCATAAACTCGCGATGTCCCTGTCTTGTCCTACCTACTTGACAGCCAGCGCTCCATCTTCCTACATCGGACTTAGGGTTATCACCGCCCCAATGTTGGTTAATGCCGAACATACCTGAGTCAATGGTGTCACCTGCATCACGCGTGCCCGACCGATTTGCATCACGATGGACGGTGACCTGACCACCAGTTTGCACAAGAGCTTCATGTCCACCACCTGGTGTGTGAATTCCTACCTGCCATGCGGTGTATTGCCCGAAGGCGATAATCGCCGCACCTTTGGGGTTCATGGGATTGTACGTATAGTACTTACCTGGGTTTGTTGTGGCTTCCCAACAGCCAATCATTTTAGGCTTGCCGTCTTTAAACTCAATCACGATACGGAGGTCGTTCCAGACATTGAGGGCGTTGTTGTTGAGCGTTCCGTCCGGGTTCATGCCTTCGATGTAAATAATATTCTTGTATCCAGGTTCTTTGCCAATTTTGTAGCCCTTCTTCTCGCAATAGGCAATGATTTTCTCTTCTAAAGTTTTAGGCTTGGTCGTGACTGCTGCGATTTTGCAGCCGTCAATCTGGATATGCCCACCATAGATAAACCAAATACGTCGATTCTGAAATGGAGTCTTGAGCATGACTCTCAGATGCTGAGCGTCTGCGATCGCCACTTCAATAATTTCCAACTGTTGCCCCACTTTAACAGTGATTTTTTCCGATGCCTCGACCTTGTTGGAGGGTAATGAACAGCTTTTAAACACCGTGTCAGAAGTCACTTTGAGATTAAACCACCCCTGCTCGATCTGGTCATCTTTGAATCCTATCGCTTGCAGAAAGTACAAAATTGCCCCACAACCAGGAACCGAATCAATCGTCTTGGTGTGATTAGTCCCAGCCCAAACAAACGGTGTAATTCCCTGGCTATCTTTGCCCTGGAAGTCGTTGCATGCATCGAAGGCGAGTAAGCGAGCACAGAGCTTTGCTGGTATCTGTTCGCCCTGAATCTTCCTCAGCTTGTGCGTGATTTGATCGAAAAATTGCGTAGAACCCTGAAAATCTGCCTTAGCGTGTAAGATTCCTGCCCAATACCAAGGTAAATTGGGATAGTACCACTCGATTTTCTCGTAAAAGCCGCGATCGTAATACAGCTTCTCAGCAATGTTTTCTAACTCTGGCAAGAGATTTGATTGCACCTTGCAGCCTTGCCACAGTTCTGTATATTTTTCTTCAATAGATGCAGTATTAGCCATTTTTGCGATATTTACTTGTAACTATTCATAAATAAGTAAGGGACGGCAAAATTTTGTGATACTAAAAACGGCGTGGATCTTTACTTTTCAATAATCGCCAGAAGCTTAAACACACAACACTTGCATCCGCTTTTACAAAGTCCAGCTATGAGTGGTTTGAATTATAGCTTGCTGTGTTCAATCCCCACGTTGGTACTGGCTGTTGATGGCTCAGGTCTTCATGCTCCATCTTTTGATATTTAATATCTTGATTTTTAACCTGTTCTATGCGTTGGCAGAGACTATAGATAATTATAGGGTCGCGGATAATCTCAGCCAGAATGCGGGCTTCATTAAAATCTCTGGCATCGCTTCTTAGGTCACGCAACACTAGATCGATTAGCTCAGCACTCATTTCTATTTCTACAGAAATGTTAATTGCAACCTCCGATCCTCTTTTGTCTACGTTGACCGAATACTTTTTGTTGTTACGAATCATAATTGTCTCCTGTGGCGATTACCCTGATTTTTTGTCTATTAAAGCAAATTGATTGTGGTTCAAAGCGTGTTTGCAGGGATTTAAGCTAACTTAATTCCTCAAACTTTAAATGCTAAACCATTAGGAGTAGGGTTTGAGGAATAGTTCAGCTTCAGCTTCTCTTCGTCTCCTAAGTCCTTGCTCAACATTTGAGCCAGGATTGCGATACTTGAGAAAAGTTTCGCGGATATTAGCCCAATCACGATTCTTTATGACTCTAGTCATTGACTCAAAATTAGAGGCACCGTAAAATTTACTCCCCAAGTTGTAGCCAAAGCTGAGTAAGGCACCTTGTTGGTTAGGGTTGAGTTCGCTCCAGCAAGGTATTTTCATTAAATCGGGTAAGTAGCTTGTTTCCAACTGATAAATCAATAGCTCATCAGCTTCTTGTTGGGAAATACTTTCTCCAAGGTACCACGGACTACCGTCACGTTTCCTGGTCGAACCCCAGCCAATTGTGATTGGTTTCCCTCCAGTTAAAGGATCGGGGTAAGCTTTAAGATAGCAACCTTCAAACTTTTTAATCAGCTCAACTCCACACATAGGCAGACTTGTGGAGACTTGTTTAGTTGCGGTGATCTCGTTTGCTGCGGTACCGTTCTTGTTGATAGGATTGCGCTTAATTTTAGCCAGAATCTCGTTAGCACTGAGATACTCTACCGAATTAGCGTTGAGGCTGGTGCTGTCACGATCCTCTTCGTCCTCTTTCCATAAATTACCAACAACACTTAAGTCAGGTTGTTTATCTGAACCCACTTGACCTGCGGGAAGTGCTGGTTTGTCGCCATCGTGCTCTTGTTCCAACTGCTGCTTTTCGGCTTGGAAGCGCTGCTTTTCAGCTTCTAGTTCCTTAAGCTGGGCTTCATACTGTGCCTTTAACTGCAACTGCTCGTTGAGCTTTTCTAGGGCAAGTTCGGCGTTCTTTGTGACTGTTTCTTGTGCCTCCTTATTGCTTGCTTCTTGTCGTTCTGTTAACTGGGCAATAAAACCCTGTAAGTCTTGTTGAATGTACTGTTCGACACGTTCAGCAAAAATGGTGTAGGCCTCGGAGTGGGTATGAAATTGACGATAGGGTCCAGCCATTTGAAAAAACTGCCACCCCTCAATTTTCAAGCCTTCGGCAGTATTACGATAGTTGCGGTATTTGTCACCATGACCAAAAAACTCTTCAATTGCAGCAGAAACGGCTACTACCTGACTTAAACCGAAAGCAGTCCAGCCAATTATTTCCTGCCACTTCTGGTCCCCCTTCTGAAAACCAATGAGTGCCGGGACAATTACCCCGCCAACGATAGTAATCATTCTGAGGTTGTGATGAGCATTGCGTTCTTTGGTGGCTCGTCTCTCCAGCCACATGACTTGGTCGAGCCAGCGATTTTTCAGAAATTCTTTTCGCAAGTCTGACAAGTCCAGTTGGTCAATCAGTCCATAGAAAGTCTGTTTAAGGTATTGACTATAGTCGTTTTTCTTAGCCATAGTTTAAAATTCTCAAAACCTTCTAGCTATACTTACATAAAGATATTGCTTCTTACATCAGTAGTTTCCTCACTTAGCGCTCTTACTTTAAAAATTTCCGATACGGATCTTTTTTTGCCATCTTTAAGTCCTAAGTTAACAGTAAGCTCGTAAATGTATTGATTAAATCTTCCTTTGCTGCTTCTAAGGCAATTGTTTGTAAACGTCCTGATGCAGCTAATTGTTTAGCTCGTTCATCAATAGCATTCCTATGCAAAGCAGAAGCTAGCTTGTCTGCTGTTCTCCCGCTACCAGCAATTACCATCACTAACCGTCCAGCAATAACGCTATTTAACGCATCAATAAAAGTAATCTCGCCACCATTAACGAGGACAGTAATTGAGGGTGCGCCATTAGCTAACACAGTTGCTACTTGTACTATCCAGGGAGATTCATCACCCCAATTATTGCCAGGAACTAAGACAAAATGAGTATGATGCGGCTCTAGGGGTGTGGCATCCTCACTTAAGACAGTTGTTTGTTCAGGTAAAATTACCTTCCCTGTAGGTGCTACACCAATTAGTGGAAACTCGCCATTGATTTGGCTCCGGGCTTTGCCTATCAATCGCATCACTCCCGCATCAGTACCACCATCCACCACATAAGCCCCCAAGCGTTGGGCAGTTGGGGCTAAGACTTCTACGAACAGGCTTTGGATACGTAAGAAGTCTGCTTCGCTAATTTGACTAGCGCCCCCTACTATAACTAAAACAGGACGGGAATTACTTAGCCCTAATTGCGCTAGCGCCTGGGGTAATTCGGCGGTTTCAGATACCGTAACTCCTACTGCTGCTTGCTTGGGGTTTAAAGTTAGGCTGAAAAAATTTACCATTTATTTCGGAGTAGAACTTGCAAAAATTTAAGTATTTTCCGTAGTAAGCCTCTGTTTAATATTCAATTTGCAACCAACATTATCCATAGCTAAATGTAGTTAAATTGACTTTAAACTCATTTGATACTAACAATAACTGATTTTTCAGAGAATGAGTAGATCCATATCCAAAATTCGTCAAAACACCTCTATCTATAGCTTTATGTCAGTTAGTTGACACTTTTTTATTATCAGTTCATCATCACATATAACTTTAGACACGATCGAAACCTATACATTAAACAAAAAGAATTACTATGTAAATTATTGACAAATTATAATATAGCGATTTTAATGGGTAATAACTTATGCCTAATCTTTCAGCAATATAAATTTGAACCCACCGTGAATAACAGTAAGAACTTTGCTTACAGCAAGCCTGGATTGCTCCTAGCAAAGGGAACTATAATTCCGCTCGCTGTAGCTGTAGTATCGATATTAGCCAGCAATCCTTGCCCAGCGCAAATTACACCTGACACCACCTTGGGAAATCAAAACTCCCGTGTGATGACTGGTGTCAACATTCAAGGAAATGAGGCTGACTTAATTGAAGGTGGCGTCCAAAGAGGCAGCAACCTATATCACAGTTTTTTAGAATTTAATGTCAACAATGGGCAGAGGGTATATTTTGCCAACCCTGCAGGTGTTGATAATATTTTTAGTAGAATTACGGGCAGTAACCATTCTGAGATTTTGGGGACTTTGGGCGTAAATGGTGCAGCTAATTTATTTTTGCTCAATCCCAAGGGGATTATTTTTGGACCAAATGCCCAGTTAGATATTCAAGGTTCATTCCTAGCTACCACAGCTAACAGTTTTGTGTTTCCTGATGGTAGTGAATTTAGTGCTACTAATCCCCAAGTGCCGCCACTGTTAACAATGAGTGTACCCGTGGGTGTGCAGTTTGGTTCACAGCCCGCCGCAAGTATTACTAGTGAAGGAGAGTTGGTAACGGGAAAGGATTTGACGCTGAATGCAGGGAATTTGGATTTAGAGGGAACGCTGCAAGCTGGTGGGAATTTAACATTACAAGCGCAGGACAGTTTAAAAGTTGAAGATAGCACAAGTCATGCTTTCATTGCAGCGGCGGGTGGGAATTTGCTGGTTCAAGGCGATCGTAAAGTAGATATTTCTGCCTTAACTCACCCAGAGAGTGGCTTTTACTCTGGTGGCAATATGGTATTCAAGTCTGAAAATCCCATTGGCGGCTATGCACATTTTTGGGCTGGGGGTAATTTTAGAATAGAAAATTTGAATGGCGATTTAGGTAATCTGAATTTTGATAATGAGCCAGACGATGATAGTGACGAGACAGACGATGATAGTGAAAGTACGACTTCTTATCCTCTAATAATTCGTGCTATCGGCGATGTGAGTTTTAATAGCTATAAAGGTGCATCTTTGCACATTCTGGCGGGTGGGAGTGTCAATATTGCTGGTGACGTTGAAATCACTGGCGCAGACAGCACAAACAATTCTCTTCAAGAAGCCGTCACGCTGTCGGATGGAACAACAATAGATATAGATGGTAGCCAAACACCAACGCTAGACATTAGAGCAGGGGTAGAAGCCAATTATATTGGCATTCCAAACCTTACACCCAATCTACCTATTGGATTCAATCCGCAAAATCCTACGACAACAAATACTCCAACAAATGCAAATATTAGCATTAAAGGTAGTATTTATAATACTTCCGGCTTTGAATCTAATAGTGGAGGAATACTTATAACTAATCAGTACCATCCCAATGAATTGGCGGGTGGTATTACAACTGGAGAAATCCTTACTTATGGTGATGTCTCTGTTGATTCGCGGGGTGATATTACAACTGATAGGGGTATTGATACTAGTATTAATGATTCTGTAGAAGGCGATAGAAAAGCCGGTAGTATTAAGCTGCTAAGCAATCAAAATATCTTGATTCAAGGCAATCTGTTATCTAATGTAAATGAAAGTCTTAATGGAAATGGCGGTGATATTTACCTCAACAGTCAGCAAGGGAAAATTGATATAAACGCGGATATTAAATCTCAAAGCAACAACAATGGAGTTGCAGGAAATGTCAGGATTCAAGCATCTGGCAATATCAGTCTCTTTAAGAAGATAGAAAGCACTAGTAATAGCGACCAAAAAGAGAATTATAATAATATAACTATTAATTCTACAGGAGGTTCCGTTCATTTAAATAGTGCTACATTAGATAGCACTAATAAAAAGGAAGGATATGCAGGAAATATAGAAATTAATGCTAGAAATCAAATATCTATTCTCAACAACAGCAAGATATCGAGCGAAGGCAATAATGGATGGATATTTATTGGGGTTACTGAGTATCAACCTAAAAGCCTTATTATTGATAACTCGAAAATAAATACTAATAGTAATGGTTTGGGAGATGCAGGATATATTGAAATTAATGCTAGTGACCAAATATCTCTCGACAGCAGCAAGATATCTAGTCAGGGAAATAATGGCCATATTGATATCACCACAGGCAGCTTGTCTCTGACTAATGGCGCTCAGATTAACTCTAGTCTGGTGGGTGAAGGAGAGAAAGTGGGTAGTGTTCATATAAAGGCAAAAAATAGTGTCTCACTTCAGGGCAATCCGAGACTAGGGGACACAAACGATAATCAGACTGGTATTTTCACTCAAATTAGCCAAGAAGGTAAATTGCTTTCTTCCAATGGCAAAGGAAACATTACAATCGAGACAGAAAAGCTAATAATCAGCGATGATGCTCGTTTGTCGGCAGATACTTATGGAAAAGGTGATGCAGGCGATATCCAAGTCGAAGCTCAACAGATTGAGTTAAAGAATCAAGGACGAATTATCAGCGTTGTTAGAGAGAAGGCGGATGGTAATAGTGGAAATATTAAACTGAACAGTCGTACTCTTTCTATCACAGATGATGCTCGCATCTCTGTAAGCAATCTAGGCACAGGTAATGCTGGTAACATCACAATTAATGCTTCCGACTCTGTATTACTAGAACGAAAAGGTCGAATTTCCAGTAGTGTTAGAAGCACTGCAACAGGCAAAGGTGGAAATATTAATATTGACACTAACTTCTTGACTGCTGATGGAGGAATAATAGAAGTTCAGAATCAAGGTCAAGGAGATGGTGGCAACATTGGCATGACAACAGAGAATTTGCTACTCCGTCGCCAAAGCAAAATTTCTGCTACGGCAGGTTCGACAAATAATCCTGGTAATGGCGGTAGCATCACTATAAATGCCAAGGATGGATTTGTTGTAGCAGTGCCATTAGAAGATAGCGATATTATTGCCAATGCCTTTGGCGGTAAGGGTGGCAAGATTGAGATTAATGCCAACCGCATTCTAGGATTTCAAAACCGGGAAAAGTTGAATTCAGAACAACTGAGTAAGCTTACCAACAATGGCATCAGCGACATCAGCGCCAGTTCTGATGTGGGTAAAAATGGAGAGGTATCACTGAATACTCTCAGTATTGACCCTACTCAGGGACTAGTGCAATTACCGACAAATCTAGTAGATACCTCTAGATTAATTGCCCAAGGCTGCGGTAGCAACAGTAACGTTGCTAAAGGAAAAAGTGAGTTTGTCATTACTGGACGTGGTGGACTCCCTCCCAGTCCTGATGATACTCTCAAGTCGGGGACTATTTTACCACAATGGGTAGTAAATAATACTTTTCTAAATAGGAGTAATTCAGTAAATATGACGGAGAGAAATTTAAAGCAATTATCATCAAATACTACCGATACTTTAGTAGAAGCGGTGGGTATGGTACGCAGTGCAAATGGAGATATTGTTTTCACTGCTCAACCTACAACAGCTACTGAGCTACAATCGGGGCTATCCAGTCAGGTTTGTGGTGTTGTGCAAGGGGACGTTAAACGATGAACTGCTTGCAGGGTAAACGATCGCCTAATCTATACCCAGACTATTCAACTAAGGTCTATATATTATTCCTGCTGACAGGGTTAATTCTCGGCTTTTATCCACCACCCTTGGCGGCTCAAGAGGTTCCTAATGAGGTAAAACCGCCTTCAATACAACCATTACCCCAACCACAACCTCTACCAGAACTACCGCCTCCAGAACAACTACTACCCATTACACCCCAGCCACCAACTCAACCAGATGTTAATCCTCAGACGTTAGCGGAAACATTAATTGTAGAGCGGTTTGAGTTTGTAGGAAACACAGTTTTTAGCGACAAAGAACTAGCGAGTGTGACAGATGCTTATCTCAAACGCCCAATTACCTTTAATGATTTACTGCAACTGCGTTCACAACTGACGAAGTTATATATAGATAGAGGCTATGTGACCTCTGGAGTCATTATTCCTCCCCAAACTGTGAAAGGCGGGGTAGTGGTAATGCAGGCGGTAGAAGGAAGTTTAGAAAAGATCGATGTTACAGGTACGCGCCGCCTCAAACCCAACTATGTAAGCGATCGCTTGGCGATTGCAGCTGGTAAACCACTATCGCGAGATCGTCTACTTGCAGGGCTCCAACTATTGCAACTAGATCCTTTAATTAAAAGCATATCTACAGATTTACAAGCTGGCATTCGTCCCGGTACTAATATATTAGAAGTTAAAGTTACTGAAGCCGATACTTTTAGTACTCAACTAGTCTTAGATAACCAACGCAGTCCGAGTGTGGGAAGTTTTCGCCGACGCATCAATGTTAGCGAAGCCAATTTGTTAGGGCTAGGAGATAGTTTAAGTGTTGGTTACAGCAATACTGATGGTAGTAATGGCTTTGATGTTAGCTATAGCCTACCAGTCAATCCCCGCAACGGTAAGGTGATTTTTACCTATGGCAATACTGATAGTAATGTTATAGAGCGTCCTTTTAACTCTTTGGATATCAATTCCCAGTCTCGATACTACGAATTAACCTTCCGTCAACCCTTGCGACAAACTCCCACCCAAGACTTCACGGTAGGAATTACCGCCAGTCATCAAGCAAGTCAAACATTTTTAGGTTTTAACGACATCGGGGCGTTTCCGCTAGCGGTTGGTGCTGATGACAAGGGAAGGACAAGGGTTTCTGCAATCCGATTTTTTCAAGAATGGACTCAACGCAGTAGTCAACAAGTCATAGCAGTGCGATCGCAATTCAGTTTCGGCTTAGGTGTTTTGGGCGCGACAACCAATAAAGATGAACCGGATAGCCACTTTTTTACCTGGCGGGGACAAGCCCAATGGTTGCGCCAACTAGCGCCCGATACCTTAGTGCTGCTACAAGCTGATATGCAGTTAGCCAATAAAAGACTGTTAGGACTGGAACAATTTGGTATCGGTGGACAAACAACTGTGCGCGGATACCGTCAGGATCAATTGTTAACAGATAATGGTGTGCAAGCAACCGCAGAAATTCGCTTACCAATTGCGCGATTTGGTCAAGGAGTCTTACAACTCACGCCTTTTGTAGATATAGGTACAGGCTGGAATAATGGCAACTCAAATTCCAATACTAACACTTTAATCAGTACGGGGCTTGGGTTGCTGTGGCGACAAGGTAATAATTTTACAGCTCGTTTAGATTGGGGTATTCCGCTTACATCAGTTGATTCTCAGAGGGATAAAACATGGCAAGAAAACGGTTTGTATTTCTCTGTTATATATACACCTTTTTAGTTCGGGGATGGATGGTAAAAGTGAAAAAATTGGCGGGGAAACAACGTCAAAAATTCTGGTATGGAGTTTTGGCTTGTCTGACAACTTTATTGTGTATCTTAGTTTCGCCTGTAGTGGCTCGTGATATAAAAACTCAAGGTTTGACTACATCGGTGGTTGCTTCTTCCTCTCCAGAGCAAGCAGCTAAAAATCTATATATGACGGGGCGGTTTGCAGAAGCAGTAAAGTTATTACAGCAAGCTTACCAAACAAATGGCGAGCCAATAGAAAAGGCGGTGATTCTGAGTAATTTAGCTCTCAATTTGCACCAATTAGGGCGCATTGATGAAGCAACTCAGGCAATTGAGCAAGCGATCGCTATCTTACAAAAGATTCCTAAATCATCACAACGCCTGCCAGTTTGGGCGCAAGTTTGGGATGTCAAAGGTAATTTGGAACTAGCCAAGGGTAAAGCCGAAGCCGCTTTGTCATCTTGGGAAACAGCCGCATCACTCTACCAACAATTAAAAGATAGCAATAGAGCTATCCTCGTCCAAATTAATCAAGCTCAAGCATTGCAGGCTTTAGGGTTTTATCGCCGAGAAATTTCTCTACTCCAGAATTTGACAAATGATTTGCAAAAACAACCAGACAACCTCGCCAAGGCGGCTAGTTTTCGCAACTTAGGTGAGGCGCTGGCGCTGGCTGGTGATTTCCAGCAAGCACAAAAACATTTACAACAAAGTCTAGAGATTGCCCAAAAACTACAATCGCCAGAAACCATTGCTACAGCTTACCTGAGTTTGGGTAATCTCGCTTATGTTCCCGGTAGCAGTACAGAACAAAAAAAGACTGCTCTGGCTGATTACGAAAAAGCAGCTATTTCATCAACTACTGCGATTAACAAAATTCCAGCCCAACTTAACCGTCTACGCTTATTAATTGAGTTGGAACAATGGGCAGCAGCTCAAGCATTATATCCTGAAATTCAAAGTCAAATTGCTAACCTGCCCCTTGGACGTTCTGCTATTTACGCCCAAGTAAATTTGGCTCAACGCCTTCTAGAAATGAGGCAGAAATTCCCCGATCCCAACCCAGAAACAATTGCTAAAATCCTAGCTGTGGCACGTCAGCAAGCGCAACAATTGCAAGATGTACGTTCAGAGTCTTTTGTCTTAGGCAATCTTGGACACCTATATGAATTATCTCAACAATGGTCTATAGCCCAAGATTTGACTAAACAGGCGCTAGATTTATCGCAGTCGATTCAAGCGTCAGATATTGCCTATCGTTGGTATTGGCAATTGGGACGTATTCTCTGCCAAGGTAAACCCCATTGCGAGCAGTCGGGAGATATTACAGGAGCGATCGCTGCCTATACCCAAGCATTTAATACTTTACAAAATATCCGTAGCGATTTGATTGCTACAAAGAAAAATGTGCAGTTTTCTTTTCGGGAAACGGTAGAACCTGTGTATCGTCGTTTAGTAGATTTGTTACTTCAATCATCAACACCCAGTCAAGAGAATCTGAAACAGGCTCGTACTGTCATTGAAGCCCTGCAAGTGGCGAAATTGCAAAACTATTTGCAGCAAGCTTGTCAAGATTCTAAATTAGAACTTGACAAGGTGATTGATTCTCAAGACCAAACATCGGCTGTTATTTATGCAATTATTTTGAATGACCATTTAGAAGTTATTCTCAAGCGACCTAATAAAGAACTTAGCCATTATGCGACTCCAAGTCAACAGAAAATTCAGGAAGTTGTCAGCCGACTATACGAAAGTCTGCAAGAAGTGGGTAGTTATGAAGAAGTACAAGAGGATGGTCAACAAGTTTATAACTGGTTGATCCAACCAATAGAAAAAGAGCTAAAAGAGAGCAATATCAAGAATTTGATTTTTGTTTTGGATGGTTCTTTAAGAAAAATTCCGATGGCAAGTCTCTATGATGGTCAGCGCTATCTAGTAGAAAAATATTCTGTCTCCTTGGCTTTGGGGTTACAAGTGCGCGAACCAAAGCCTTTACACAGAGAAACTATGAAAGTTTTAGCCGCTAGCTTGACTGAACCTCCACAGAATCAAGAAGTGTCCGGCTTTTCTCGATTAGCAAATGTTTCAGTCGAAGTGAAGGAAATCAAAAAGACGGGATTAGCAGTAAATTGGATTGCTGACCAAGAATTTACTACAAAGAACTTTAACAAAAAGCTGAATACTTCTAATTTTGAAGTAGTACATTTAGCCACTCATGGTCTATTTGGTGAAAATCGAGAAAATACTTTTGTGGTGACAGCAGATGGCAAGTTGAAGATAGATGATTTCGATCGATTGTTTAGTAGCCAAGAACAAAATCGCAAGCAAAAAATAGACTTACTCATTCTCAGTGCTTGCCAGACAGCTACAGGTAACGACCAAGCAGTTATGGGTATTGCGGGAACTATTGTCCAAGCAGGGGCTAGTAGTGCTCTTGCCAGTTTGTGGGATCTAGACGATGAAGCCAGCGTTCCCTTCATGAAAGAATTTTATCAACATTTAGGACAACCTAACATCAGCCGAGCCGAAGCTTTGCGTTTAGCACAGCAATCTCTACTCAAAAACCCCAAATATGACCACCCTCGTTATTGGGCTCCCTACGTTTTAGTTGGTAGTTGGCTTTAATATCTCTTTGCCAATACTATGTATTAAATTTCTAGCATTGCCATTTTCTTTAAGTATGATTAACATAGGTTATAGTGATTTAGTTTATTGTTACTGTATCGCTTAAGCATCAGTGATATAGGCGATCGCCATCGGCTAAAGTCAGTGGTTTTGATTTAGAACTTGATGTCAAACAATTTATGGAAACGAACATTAATAAGTAGGAAGACGCAAATAAACTGAATTGCAAAACTTCTAGTCAAGAAGCTAAAAACCTCTTCCCTCTTGCCTCCTGCCTACTGAGCGCAGTCGTTCGCGGAGTGTCTTGTAGAGAAGTGTGCCTCCTGTCTTAGCCCAAGAACAATTATTTAAGTGCAACTACTTACCTAATATGAATAACTTTAAAAATGCCTTTATTTCTTACGGAAGAGCAGATAGTAAAGCCTTTGCGACTAAGCTGTATCAGCGACTGATGGAAGCAGGGTTCAACATTTGGTTTGACCAAAATGATATCCCTTTAGGTGTTGACTTTCAAAATCAAATAGATGACGGAATTGAGAAAGCTGACAATTTTCTGTTTATCATTGCCCCCCACTCCATTAACTCCCCCTATTGTGGTAAAGAAATAGAGTTAGCACTCCGTCGTAACAAACGTATTATTCCCTTGCTGCACGTAGAGCAAATTACCCAGCAAACTTGGCAAGAACGCAATCCTGGACGAGATGCTAGTGAGTGGGAACAATATAGAGCCAAGGGATTACACTCTAGTTTTCCCAATATGCACCCAGCTATTGGCAAGATTAACTGGGTATACTTCCGTGAAGGTATAGATGACTTTGAGAAATCCTTTGCGGGACTGCTAGAGCTATTTTCCCGCCATCAAGATTACGTGCATCAACACACCTACTTTTTAGCCAAAGCCTTGGAGTGGGAGCGACAGCAACAGCACTCACAATACTTGTTAATTGGTGACGAGCGGGTACAGGCTGAAAAATGGTTAAAAATTCGGTTTAAAGATGAGCAGCCACCATGTGAACTAACAGATTTACACTGTGCTTTTATATGTCAGAGTACAAAAAATGCTAACAACCTGATGGCTCAGGTATTTCTCTCTTACTCAGAAAAAGAGAGGGCATTTATGGAAAAAATTGCCAAAAGCTTGATGCGAGAAAGCTTCACGGTTTGGACAAACAAAACAGATATTCAGTCTGGCGCGGATTTTGTCGAGTCAATTTATCGAGGTATTGAAGAAGCAGACAATTTGGTGTTTCTGATGTCACCAGCCTCTTTACAATCAGAATATTGTCAAATGGAACTGTCTCATGCTTTCTCTCTGAAAAAACGGCTCATTCCTCTGTTAATTGAACAAGTAGACATAGAGCAGGTTCCCGTTGAATTACGTACCATACAGTTCATCGACTTGACAGATCCACAACAGCAAGATGCTAATATTGACAAGCTAATTAATGTACTGAATCAAGATGCAGCTTACTACGAACAGCATAAAATCTTATTAGTAAAAACTCTGAAGTGGGAACGACAAAAACGCAATTCTAGTATTTTGTTGCGGGGTTATAATCTTCGAGAGGCGGAAGCTTGGTTAAAAATAGCTCAACAAAAAACCCAACATCTGCCTATACCTTTGCAAGTAGAGTTCATCAGCGAAAGCCTCAAGCAACCGCCTCTGGTAGCACTAGATGTATTTATTTCTTACTCTCGCGCTGATTCTGATTTTGCCCGCAAGCTTAACGATACCTTACAAATTCAAAACAAGACAACTTGGTTCGATCAAGAAAGTATCGCCTCTGGGACTGACTTTGAGCAAGAAATTTATAAAGGGATAGAAAGCGCCAATAACTTCTTATTTATTATTTCGCCAGACTCTATCAATTCACCCTACTGCAAGGTTGAAGTAGAGTATGCAATGAGTTTGCATAAGCGAATTGTTACTGTTTTGTATCGGGAAATTAATTCTGGGGATCTTTTCCCAGAATTGGCAAAGGTGCAGTGGATTGATTTTTGTCAGCATGGTGCAGACTTTTTGACAAAATTTGGGGAATTAACTAGAACATTAGATGCAGATCCAGATTACGTGCGATCGCATACTCGGCTTTTCCTCAAGGCCAAAGAGTGGGATGATGCTAAACGTGACGATAGTTTTTTGCTACGGGGTAAAGATTTAGTCGCCTCTGAGGAATGGTTGAAGCAGTCTGTTGACAAACAACCAGCCCCCACCAATCTACAACTAGAGTATCTTGCAGCCAGTCGCGCTCTCCCCTATCGCAAAATCAAGCCCCGCACAGTGCTGCTGACTAGTTTGGCTGTGACAACGCTAATGTTTATTGCTAGGTTTCTCGGATTCACCCAGCCTTTAGAACTAGCCGCTTATGACCAGATGATGTCCTTACGCCCTGATGAACCAAAGGACGAACGATTTTTAATGGTCGATGTCGATCCCCAAAGTCTGGAAAAGTTGAATGAAAGCGGGAGATATCCGGGTGGTAGAGGTTCCATTCCTGATGCAGCTCTAGACGATTTACTCAAAAATCTTTCCCAACATCAACCTAGTATGATTGGGTTGGATTTTATACGTGATTTTCCGGCTGAGGGTAGCCTAAAACAACGTTTGCAGCAAACGAAAAACTTCATATCAGTTTGTAAAAACAGTTATGAAAATAGCCGGGGTGAAAAAATTCTTGGCTTTAAACAAGCGCCAGAAGTCCCGCTAGAACAAGTTGGCTTTAGTGACTTGGTTGATGATGATGCTAAAGGTGGTCGTTATGTGCGCCGACAATACTTGATGCAAAAGCCAGACCTGAAATATTGTCAGACAAGAGAAGCTTTGAGTTTAGTCATTGCTCGTCGCTACCTCCAAGCCCAAGGTCAGTCTTTCACCTCTCCGCTAAATCTCCAAACCAAACAATATGACCAGCCTATGCAGTTTGGTAAAACTGTGATTCCTCAACTACTGGGACTGGGAAGTGGCTACCAAAACATGGATCATCAGCTTCAAGGTTATCAAACGATGCTCAAATATCGTACCTTTGGCGGCGACCCCAGTAATTTTGCGCCTAGAGTCAATATTTTGGAGGTTTTGGACAATAAAGTTGTTGCTGAACAAATTAAAAATCGAATTGTACTGATTGGCTTTACTGACAGGCAAAACAGACAAGCTGATTACTGGAGTACACCATATGGTGACGTTGCTGGAGTAACCTTGCATGGGCAAATGATCAGCCAGATCCTCAGTGCGACCCTAGATAATCGCTCCCTCATCTGGTGGTGGCCTCTTGGTTATGAAACAATCTGGATGTTTGGTTGGGCTTTGGTAGGTGGTCTTGTCTGTTGGCGATTGAACCGCAATCTTTATATCGGTATAGCTGTAGTAGGTTATACTGGAACTTTATACATTATATGTTCAGTAATTTTGGTGAGTCAAAGCGGCTGGATACCTTTTGTTTTACCAGTTTTAGCAGTACTCATTTCTGGAGGAATAGTAATATACTTAACTGATAAGCTCCGTAAAAGTTAAATCAAAAAATCAGCAAACTAAGAGGTAATTGCAAAATGCTCCGTCCCCACTTATCAATTCGACAGTCAACTGTTTTGATCAGCTCTGTAACAACTGCTTTTTATGTGAATTTTTTGTCGCCTATTTTTGTTCACAAAGCCCAAGCACAGAATGTTGTTGAGCGTATTGGCCAGATGTTTAATAGTTCCAGAGGCGAGGGAAATGCTTCTGGACGTTCACGCGGAGGAGCGACGCGATCTCAATGCTCTCAAATCGATGGGGACAATCTGATTGCCTTAGTTCCTCAGAACAATGGAGGTTTGACTACTCAAGCCTACCCCCAGTTCTGGTTTTACTTACCCTTTGATGGTGATTCCCAGTCGCCTCCAGCCAAATTTAGATTATTGGATGAGCAGAGACGGTCTGTTTTGACAAAGCCATTACCATTCTCTTTACCAGAAAAAAAAGGCATTGTCAGCATTAGTTTACCCCCTACAGAAAAAGCATTATTAGTAGGCAAAAAATACTATTGGTATTTCAATATTACTTGTGTTAACGCTCAAGGACTTAATACCAATATCAGTGTTAATGGCTGGATTCAGCGAGTTGAACCTAGTTCTGAGATAGTAAAAAATCTACAGCAACCAGGAAAGCAACCACAGTACATTCCTTATGCAGAAAATAATATTTGGTATGAAACTGTTAGTCAATTAGCTCACACCCGTACTGCTTATCAGCAAGAATGGGCTAATTTATTATCACTTTTTCAGCTTCAGGAATTTGCTAACTCCCCTGTTTATGAACTCCAACTAAAAAAGTAGTAAATCAAAAAAATACGAAAACACGTAGGTTGGGTTGAGGAACGAAACCCAACCTACAAAAATTCTCAGCCCTTGCAGTATTGAGTCCTAATTAAGTGGTTATGGTTCTGACATTCATATTTCCATATGCCAGATTTGAGTATACATTGGTCAAAAAGAAAAAATTAGTCGTTGCTAGTTAGAAAACTAAACACTAATATTCAATTCACCATTGATGTTTTCCCATATGATTTCTGCAGGGAAAATGTAGTTGGGATCTCCTCTATGCACTAAGGTTTGAACCATTTTTTTGAGCGATGGTGTAACTTGAACCCCGACACCTTCACCATTCTTGATAATGTTAACGGGCTTGTTGAAGTCTACCATTTTTGAGTTGAGCAGTATGCCTACATAATTACCTGATTCACGTATATTGATAGAATTGCTTCCTTCTTCAAGTTCAACATCCAAGGTAGAGCCATCGAGCATAGTTCCTGCATTAAGCCAATAGAATTGCTTAATTTTGCGCTGAGGAGCCAAAACTTTGGTGTTCCATATCACTCGTTTTGGATAAGGATTCCTTTTGTGTTGTAGCATCCAGGTAACACTAGCAGTATTTTTCTTGACAATAGCGCCTCCGGAGCCATTAGCAGCTAACCAAGCAGCAATATCATCAATTACATCATTAGGTTGTGACCATGAAATATACGTTTTTTCCTGCCAGCTATTGTGACTTCCATTAGGATGGATGAAGGTTTCGTGTATATATCCATAGCCTTTGCTCTTGGCTGCACTCGTTAACAAAGCGTCATAACGTGCTGCTTCAAGGTGGCGATTGTACTCCGTGTCCTTCTCTCCCATTTGGATAAGGAATGGCACGTTGGCATAGTTGTCAATGCTTATACTATTGGGATGCCCTGCCATCATATTGGTAGCACCAAAGCGGTCAGCCATTTTAGCGGTAATGTCATACACCCCATCTCCGCCTGCTGAAAAACCCATAAGATAAATGGCGTTGGGATCGGCATCTTCAAAAGCGATCGCATTCTCAATCAAACGGTCGTACATAGAGAACGATTCTGGTTGAAAATGCAAATTCCATGTATCTGTGATTCCTCGCACAGCAATGTAAATACCAGGGTTCACATCCCCAGACCAAATGGTCTGCATATCTTTCCATAAACCGTTGTTATCCTCTGTTGGACATCCTCCACCACCGTGAAGCGCAATAAAGACAGGGTAACCATTCTCTGGCTTTGCGCCTTTTTTCTCTACTGTAAAACGCATCGTCCGACCGTTTTGGGAGATAGTCCGCACGTTTGTAGTATGGTCACCACCTTTGATGGGATATGTGTACGGAACCTCCTTGTTTTCTTCTTGTCGGTCTGTTTTGTTACGAATCTCGTTTTTATACTTTTCCCAAAGCATCTTAGCTACAGTATCAATTTCAGCAACTGGAACGGGAATATCTACTGAGAGATTCTCCAATGCAGAGATAGTGTTTTGTTCGACAGCTTCGGTAGCAGTAGGGTTGATAATCATAAATGGTTTTGTGCGAAATTGGACAAGAATGCTTGAACCACAACCCTAGTATGTCTAAGATTGTATTGCGATGCTAGGTACAGAGTGTGAATAAATTGAACTTTAAACCGAGATAAGCAGCGTTACATCAATACTACGAAAGTTTATTTAACGCCAAAATTCGTGATTACGCTTCAGAGATTGCTTGAGAATTTGAATAATAAGCTATACTTTGCACGGTCATAAGCTGAGCATTGAAATGAACAACACTCTTTGTAAGGGTGCAATGCATTGCACCCTTGGGTTTGGCTTCAAAAGCGCAATCTATAACTGTGGGGAGTATACAATTCTCAGCAAAATTTTTATGCGATCAAAATTGTAAGCTTAACTTGGTTTTGTGTTGTGATGATTGTTACACCCTTTACCATTAACTTTTCAAAACTAGTTTAAATGCAGTTACTTGCTAGTTACCTCAGTATTTTTACTGTATTTAAACTAATTTTTTGTTTCAATACCTCAATAAAAAAAAGACCATAAAAAGGTAAGACTTGTTTAGTAGGCTAACAAGTCTTGGGAAGCTGAATAGCCTTCATTCACTTAGGAGTGCGAGGATCTGAAAGTAGCTTATAAGCTGTCGCGCATTTAAATTGTACTTTTTGGAGCTTAAAAGCCTTGCTATAAAGTTGTCGGCTTTAAAATTTAAGTGAGTAAAAAAAGAGTGTCACCCAGACGATAATTTGTCTGGGTGACACTCTTTTAGATTTTCTTTACGAATCTGATCTTACAACAATTGTCTCCACAGCTTATTGTCATCGCCTTGAAAATAAACATAATCTCCAACTACAAAAGGACTAGACTTAGTTGTGTGTCCGCCAATATGTAGAGTGCCACTGCCATCAGTTTTCACTTTCCACAGCTTATTATCATCGCCTTGAAAATAAACATAATCTCCAACTACAAAAGGACTAGACTTAGTTCTATGTCCGCCAATATGTAGAGTGCCACTGCCATCAGTTTTCACTTTCCACAGCTTATTATCATCGCCTTGAAAATAAACATAATCTCCAACTACAAAAGGACTAGACTTAGTTCTATGTCCGCCAATATGTAGAGTGCCACTGCCATCAGTTTTCACTTTCCACAGCTTATTATCATCGCCTTGAAAATAAACATAATCTCCAACTACAAAAGGACTAGACTTAGTTCTATGTCCGCCAATATGTAGAGTGCCACTGCCATCAGTTTTCACTTTCCACAGCTTATTATCATCGCCTTGAAAATAAACGTAATCTCCAGCTACAAAAGGACTAGAAATAGTTGTGTGTCCGCCAAGATTTACTGGTTTATAACGGCTATAAGGACTATTTAGATTGACAAGGTTTTCATGAAGAATAGAATTGCAAAAATCCATTGCAACAATTCCTAGCCTGCTGTTACCCTTGTTCACTATATGACAGTTTAATTTTGGGTTTATATACATAGCTGCCGATTCAGGCGTAGTTGTTATACTCGTTGCACTTGTAAAATTTATATACAATACAGATTTACTACCTGAATCCGCCTCATCTAGCAACTGTTTTATCTTCTCCCATTTGCCCGAAGTACCACTAATTAGGTTAAGCTTATACTCATCTTGTACTTTTAATAGTTTATTACCTGTCTGTCCTGTTGTGTCATCTGGCCAACCATTAAAAGCGTCAATACCTTTGTAGATATTAGGATCGGGGAACCGCCTTATTAATACAATTTTGCCTCTGACCTGATTAAGTTTGGGTATAGTTTCGCCAACATACCACTTATCTTTTTGAATATACGAATCAAATGTTTCGGAAAAACTTCTGCTACAATTTTCCGACTCGTACTCTTCCTTAACTGACATAATAATGCACTCAGAAGGACTCTTCTCCAGAAATTGTATACAGGTATTAAGTACACTGTCGAAGTTTAATTCTTGGTAAATCTGCCCATGATGTATGGCAAAAATGTTATTTATATGTCGGCATCTAATATCTATAAACCTCACTCCTGTATTTAACTGCTCTTCTAATGTCATTGACTGACATTTAGCGAAACCAATACTCAATTTATTATGTAAAGCACAGGTATCATGAGTTCCTGGGATAGTAAATTCACTCAATTGTAGTGAGTCATTTAAAAGAGCCATCCACTTGGCTAAATTTAATTCCATTGTCATAAATTTCTCTATTTAGGTTTATACACTAAAAAACCTCATCTAATTAAGAGAGGATTTAAGAGATGAGTAAAAAGCTAGTAGTTCATAGTCTCACTAAAGTAACTATTTAAGATTGCTAAAAAGCCTGCTTTATAATAGTTTCTACTTTGTGTTGATGTTACTATAACTAAACTTGTAGAGCTAAAATCTTTTGTTTTCAATCATCTCCAACAAACAGATTAAATTTATTAAGTTGCTAAGTCTACAGTATTTATACTGAAAAAAAAATATAGATTTATTTTATTTCTTAATAATTGCTATCACTGTGTAAACTGGAGTTTAGACTAAATAGCCGCAGCGTCAACGAAAAAATAAGGGGTGTGCTTGAACACAGACCCTCAATACCTCTCGGTTAAGAGCAAAATTAGGGTAAAGCGATTGTTGTTCTCCGAAAAGTGAGGTAGAAAAACTGGTGCATCTGAAAAATTTCTCTTTGATCGCGCCCACGTTAGAAGCACAGCTAATCTTCCCCAGGAAGGGTAGAGTCAACCCCAAGTACTTATTAACCTATTGACCGAACCATGCAGGGGTGCAGTTCTTGACAAGGTGTGGGTTTTCTCCCTGCTCCGAAGCTCCCTGCTCCAAGTCCTCTTTTTGGGGAAGCCCCCGCTACAAGTGCAATCGGTATAGCGCCCCCGAATTTATTCGTGGAAGTTCTCCCAAACCCCTCATCCCCCATTCATGCGAACATATTTATTTGTGGAGTTTCCTCTCCGCTCCCTGCTCCCAGCAAAGCTGCCTCTTCCTTGACCTTCTTGTAGCCTGTTGTTAAAAAGGTAAATATCCTGTTGAAAAACTGGATAGCCTCAGCTATGTATATTTTCAGTAAAAATACTGGTGAATAATCAAGCAATTATATGTAATGTAATAACTTGATGGCTAAGGGCGATGACCACATCCTGAATTATTACTAATTGCCTAATTCAAAGGTTGGTACATTTTACAAAACTGTTTCATCTAAACATCAATAGAAGAAGGCTAATTAAGAGATAATTCACTTAAGATAATTGAAAATTGAGAATCATTTAGCGTAAAGAACGAGAGGTAAAAATGGGTTTAGGTACTAACATTTCCATTAAAAATAATTCAGGAATCAATCTAAAAATTTCCTATGAAAATGTCGTGTGTATGTTTAGAGGTGGCGACCAGGGATCAAATTTCGAACCTATTTCTGGATTGATACCTCGAGAAACAGAATTGCCATACAAAGGAGGTAAGCAGTACCTTGAAGCAGAAGCTAGTGGCTCATGTGCTTTTCAAGATAGTGAGTTTACAATGAAGTTGATAGAAGTTTCCACAGCAAAAGAGTTAGCTAAAATAAAATTTAAAGCTAGTGTGAAAACTGGGTATATATGCGATTGTATTGATTATAAGGACGAGCAATTATCTATTGACTGCGATATTATATCAAAGAATATCGAAGTATCAATAAACAATTTAGTTCGCAACATTAAAGATTATTCTTATCCCTACATACAAGTTGAATTTAATAAGGCTGGTCAACTTATTGAGCCGAAACTGACAGATAAAGTAATTAGTAAATTAAATAATCTAAAAGAAGTTACTGATTTGATTGTTTTCATTCATGGAATGAACAATACAAGAAAAGAAGCAACGGATATTTACCAAAGATATTTAGAACAGATTAAAAAATGCAAGGGCTATAATCATGAGAGCATTGCAGTATGTGGAGTTATATGGCCTTCAGCAATTGCTAGTTTCTCTCTAGGAGATGATTTAGCTAAATTGTTGTTACCAATATGGACTAATTTTGACACAGCATTATTGAGAGCAGCATCTCTTGGTAAAACAGGAGTTGCTTCTTTTTTAAATGCTCTAGCAACTAAACATAATAAACTTAATATTCACCTTGTTGCTCATAGCCTGGGTACTGTTGTGATTAGGGGAGCGCTAAATGAGTTAGCAGCACCTATAAAAACGGTCTTTTTTATTCAATCTCCATTATCTGCTAACCCTAAACTAGATTACTTACCAATAAGTGACTTTGACGCAAAATTAGAGGAAAGTCAAATTAATAGATGGGTTAGTGGCCCAATAGTATGCACCTACACTGATAAGGATTTGACATTAAAGAGTGTCAATGTATTTGACACTATGGGACAAAAAGGGTTCCTGGGGTTATCAGGTAATTATAAGATTTTGACCCTAAAGAAGGGTAAAAAAGTCAATTACAGAGATTATGGTAAGCGCTTTGTTAGTCTTGACTGCCGAGAGATAATTGACGGTCATGAAAACTACAAAGAATCAGAAGTAGCAGAAGCACATTTGGCTGCGATTGAAAGGTCTAAACTGGCAATTCCCTTGCAATCAACTCCTGAACAGTTTGCCTTGGCGGTGTTTAACAATCAGCTTTATC
Organism: Scytonema sp. UIC 10036; assembly: GCF_009725235.1. The sequence goes on along the minus strand of NZ_WJFC01000028.1, from coordinate 65,078 downwards.
TAGCCTACAAGGCGAATGAAGCCGCCAATTATATTTGGGTTACTTCGTCTAGTGATGGCAAAAACTGGTCTGAGGCACAGAGAGTGCCAGAACAAACCACTTCTGCTGCCCCGGCTTTGGCGGTGTTTAACAATCAACTTTATTTAGCTTTCAAAGCGACTGATGCAGAGAACTCTCTTTGTATTGCTACATCTAGTAATGGTAAAAACTGGTCTAACGGACAGAGAGTGCCAGGACAAACCACTTCTGCTGGCCCTTGTCTGACTGTGTTTAACAACCAACTTTTTTTAGCTTTTAGAGCGACTGATGCAGACAAATCTCTTTGTATTACCTCATCTAGTGATGGCAAAAACTGGTCTAATGTAAGGGCAGAAGAAAGCATTTCTGCTGGCCCTTCTTTGGCTGTGTTTGACAAGAATCTGCTATTGGGATGGACAGGTAAAAACCAATCTATAAATGTTATGCAGTTAGACGGCTAGATGGCGAACAATTAGTGAGCCAGGTGCTCAACGGGAGGAACCCCCGTTGAGCGGAAGTCGCGTGGTGGGTTGAAGCCCCCACCATATTGCACCATCAATGCCATCTGCTCCAGCAAGGCTGTTTTCTTTACAAGTTGAACCTGCTTTATGGTTGTTTGTCGATGTTGAGGGTGTAGAACCAACGAATAATGCTGCAGAAAGAGCAATACTTCCTGCGGTCATCTAGCGACGTACTAGTTTTGGCAGCCAAACGCAAGCCGGTAGTACTTTTGTTGCCCGAATGCTAACTGTTGTGACTACCCTTAAGTTTTAACATCGCAACATCTTGGAAATTTATGACCAACGCTGTAGGTACTGCACGTAACGGCACATTGGCTCCTTCTTTATTTCCAGAAGTGACCTGTTGTGACGAGGAGCAAGATTTTTTCAATGTCGGAGTTTGTCAAGCAAAATTTCAAATCTTGTAGGTGTGTCATTGCAAATGCGGTGATAGCGGAGTAAGGGACTTCCAAATAAAAAAATCTCCCAAAATTTCTTGTGGTGCGAGCGAGACGCCCGTCCCACAAGATGGACAATTTATTTCTTGGAAATCCCTAAAGCAATCTCTCTGGCTGCGATCGCCTCGATCTTATTACTGGAGGCAGAGCCTCTAGGAATGCATTCCCAGGCTCTGCCTGGGAACGAGAAAAGAAGTCCGCGCAGGCGGACTTCTTTTCTATAGCCGCGAATTCCATTCGCTAGGCATTTTGACAAAATGGGTTTGTTCAAACCCTATTAACTAGTATAAAATCTCAATATAAGCAGCCAAAAGCAAGAAAAAACCCGAATCTCATAACTATTTGAGCTTTAGCTCATCCTAATTTTAATGAGAAAATCTGCTGTTTGATAGGAGGACACAAAAATTTACGCAGGATTAAAAAAATATGAACGGCATTTTTCCTGGGAAAAAAATGATAGGTTAGATACAGAATTGAATTTCGCAAATCTCTGGAGTAAACACATCCACGTTGCTCCAGATTTCCAAGCTCTGAATCTACCCTTTGGCGATGCTTCAAGTGCGATAAGCCGAGTACGGCTTGCTCTTACGCGATCGCATCAGCCTTTGAGTACAAGATGAAGTAGCTCTAAACAAGTTAAGATTTCCCTGAAACCGTTGCTGGGAAGAAACTTTGGGTGAGTACAGAAATACTTGTCCCCATTTCCATAAATACTAGAACCCCTACCCCAAAATTCTAGTACCCCTACCTGAAAAAAATTTTTTTGAATCCCGAAATGCTGTAGTGATTTGGGTTTTCAGTTTTGAGTACAAAACCAATCAATCCAATAAATTCTATCCGAGGCATACTCACCACCCCCCTTGAAAACGACTGATATAAATCAAGTATCGCCAACACTTAATGCGCTAACAACAGCGCACTAGAGTGAGTGGAGGGATGAGATAGCACCATGCCCCTGTGAACCGAAGTCGCGGATTGACCCGCAATTTACCCAAGTCTCAGAGCTTTTGACACACACCAGCTAAGAAACAAGGGTTTGTGGCGTAAGTCCAATACGCGGCTTCCATTCCTTAACACATAGGTTGTGACAACATCTGCCACAGGCAACACAGTTAAAAGTTAAAACTGAAAAGTACAAAGGCTGCCTTTTTACTTTTGACTTTTGGCTTTTGACTCCTGACTTTATGTGAAAGATTGCGAAATTCAATGACACAGTCAACAGGACTCGTTACCCCCCTCATTACGGAGCAGACAACTCAATCTAAATCCAGTGGTTGTGGTAGTGGATGCGGTAGTACCAGCGCAACTCCGGAAATAGATGAAAAGCTGAAACAACGGATCGAAACCCATCCTTGTTACAGTGAGGAAGCTCATCATCATTATGCCAGAATGCACGTTGCAGTTGCTCCAGCCTGTAACATTCAGTGCAACTACTGCAATCGCAAGTATGATTGTGCGAACGAAAGCCGCCCCGGTGTTGTCAGCGAACTACTCACCCCAGAGGAAGCAGCACACAAAGTTCTGGTCATTGCAGGTAAAATTCCCCAACTCACTGTCTTGGGAATTGCAGGTCCTGGCGATCCACTTGCAAATCCAGAAAAAACCTTCCGTACCTTTGAGTTGATTGCAGAGAAAGCCCCAGAAATCAAGCTTTGCCTGTCAACTAATGGTTTGATGCTTCCTGAATATATTGACCGGATCAAACAACTAAATGTAGACCACGTTACTATCACCATTAATATGGTGGACCCTGAAATTGGAGCAAAAATTTATCCTTGGGTTCACTACAAGCGCAAGCGTTATAGAGGCATCGAAGGGGTTAAAATTTTGCATGAAAAGCAGATGGAAGGTCTGCAAGCCCTGAAAGAAGCTGATATTTTGTGTAAAGTTAACTCGGTGATGATTCCGGGTATTAATGATGAGCACCTATTAGAAGTTAATAAAGTTATTCGTGAAAAAGGTGCGTTTCTGCACAATATTATGCCGTTAATTTCTGCACCAGAACACGGCACTCACTTTGGCTTAACGGGTCAGCGCGGTCCCACACCTGTAGAATTGAAAGCAGTGCAAGATAATTGCGCTGGTAATATGAAAATGATGCGTCATTGCCGTCAGTGCCGTGCAGATGCAGTTGGTTTATTAGGTGAAGACCGCAGCTTAGAATTTACCAAGGATAAATTCATGGAGATGGCTCCTGAATACGATCCACAAAAGCGCCAAGAAGTTCTTGCAGGTATTGAGAAGTTTAAGTCAGAATTGAAAGCAGCTAAAGCCAAGGCAAATGCTGAGACCAACAACAGCTCGGCTTTGCAACAAAACAATCCAAAAATCCTAGTTGCTGTTGCAACAAAGGGTGGTGGATTGGTTAACCAACACTTCGGTCATGCCAAAGAATTCCAGGTTTATGAAGTTGACGGTCATGCAGTTCGCTATGTAGGACATCGCAAAGTTGACCACTACTGCCAAGGCGGTTACGGAGAGAAAGCCACTCTGGAAAATATCATCCAATCCATCGCTGATTGTAAAGCAGTACTGGTTTCCAAAATTGGTGATGGTCCTAAAGAAAAACTGCAAAACCTTGGAGTCCAAGTCTATGAAGCTTACGATTCTATCGAAGTCTCGGCTCTTGAGTTTTACAAGCAATACTTGCAAGTTGTTAGTTGTTAGTTGTTAGTTGTTGGTGGTTAGTTGTTAGTTGAATAAATAACTATTAACCACCAACCACTAACCACCAACCACCAACCAATGCCCATTATCCAGTACCCATTTCCCAAATTGAAGTCTCTTACTATTCCGGGGAAAAGTCATGTCTTACAAGATAACCAGCAAGTGCATTTCTTGCAAACTGTGTATCTCTGCGTGTCCTGTTAATGCAATCAAGATTGTTGATGGTCGGCACTGGATTGACCCCAATCTCTGCACTAATTGTGTTGGTACTGCCTATACTGTTCCTCAGTGTGTGGCAGGTTGTCCAACCTGTAATGGTTGCGTTAAAGAAACTAGCGATTACTGGGAGTGCTGGTTTGCTACTTACAATCAACTACTCGCAAAATTAACAAAAAAACAAGATTATTGGGAAAACTGGTTTGACTATTATTCACAGCAGTTTTCCAGACAATTAGAAAAAAATGTTAGTTGTTAGTTGTTGGTTGTTAGTTGTTAGTTGTTAGTTGAATAAATAACTATTAACTACTAACCACTAACCACTAACCACTAACCATCAACAATTCCTTATCTTACAAAGTTGGAAGCAATGCTAAAAGATTGTATTTATCTGGATAATAATGCTACCACAAAAGTAGATCCAGAAGTTGTAGGGGCAATGTTGCCTTTCTTAACTGATTATTACGGTAATCCTTCTAGTATGCACACTTTTGGTGGGCAGGTTGGTAAAGCAGTTCAACAAGGACGCGAACAGGTTGCTGCTCTCTTGGGTGCTGATGAATCTGAGATTGTCTTTACAAGTGGCGGTACTGAAGGTGACAATGCTGCTATCCGTGCTGCATTGTTAGCACAACCTGACAAGCGTCACATTATCACAACGCAAGTCGAACATCCTGCAGTCTTGAATGTCTGCAAGCAATTAGAATCTCAAGGTTATTCAGTTACTTATTTGTCTGTTAATCGTCAGGGACAGTTGGATTTAAATGAACTGGAAGCTTCGCTTACAGGTAACACTGCTCTCGTGACAATCATGTATGCTAATAATGAAACGGGTACTGTGTTCCCCATCGAACAAATTGGGATGCGGGTGAAGGAGTACGGTGCTCTGTTCCATGTGGATGCAGTCCAAGCTGTGGGCAAAATTCCCATGAATATGAAGACTAGCACCATTGATATGTTAACCATGTCGGGTCATAAGATTCACGCACCCAAGGGTATTGGTGCTTTGTATGTGCGTCGTGGAGTTAGATTCCGTCCCATGATTGTGGGTGGAGGACAACAACGCGGAAGACGCGGAGGCACAGAAAATGTTCCAGGAGTCGTTGCATTAGGCAAAGCAGCTGAATTAGAATTATTACATCTAGAGGAAGCAACAACCAGAGAAAAGCAGTTGCGCGATCGCCTCGAACAAACTCTTCTCGCTCAAATTCCAGATTGTGAAGTCAACGGCGATATAAGCCAAAGATTGCCAAATACAACCAACATTGGCTTCAAGTTTATCGAAGGCGAAGCAATTCTGCTCTCTCTCAACAAATACGGTATTTGTGCTTCATCTGGTTCTGCTTGCAGTTCTGGCTCTTTGGAACCCTCCCATGTTTTGCGAGCAATGGGTTTACCCTATACAATTTTGCACGGTTCCATTCGCTTTAGTCTTTGCCGCTACACTACAGAAGCCGAAATTGATGCAGTTCTGGCAGTAATGCCGGGTATTGTGGAACATCTGCGTACACTCTCTCCATTTAAGAGTGACAATGCAAGTTGGCTGCAAGAACACGAAAAAAGTTTGGCTCATCGGTAATTAGTGAGTGGTTAGTTGTTAGTCGTTAGTCGTTAGTCGCAATTAACTATTAGCCATTAGCAATTAGCCATTAGCAATTAGCAATTAACAATCAATCTAAAATCGGCTATGTGGGACTACACAGATAAAGTAATGGATCTCTTCTACAATCCCAAAAATCAAGGGGTTTTGGAAGAAACTGGTGAACCTGGTGTTAAAGTTACTGTTGGTGAAGTAGGCAGTATTGCTTGTGGAGATGCTCTAAGATTGCATCTGAAAATAGAGGAAGAAACTGACAAAATTCTCGAAGCTCGTTATCAAACTTTTGGTTGTACTAGCGCTATTGCTTCTTCTGAAGCTCTGGTTGACCTGGTGAAAGGAAAAACTTTAGACGAAGCGCTTAAGATTAGTAATAAAGAAATTGCTAGCTATCTTGGTGGATTGCCAGAAGCAAAAATGCATTGTTCGGTTATGGGACAAGAAGCATTGGAAGCTGCTATCTATAATTATAGAGGTATTCCTCTCGCAGCCCATGACGATGATGATGAAGGAACTCTAATTTGTACCTGTTTTGGTATCAGCGATACAAAAATTCGGCGCGTTATTGTAGAGAATAATTTAACAACCGCCGAACAGGTAACAAATTATGTAAAAGCTGGTGGCGGATGCGGATCTTGTTTGGCAGCAATTGATGATATAATTGCATTAGTACAGAAGGAATCCGCATCCCCTGTAAATAATTCCCTACAACCAAGGACTGCAAGTCAGTTTGCCCAAAAGCCACTGACCTCGGTGCAAAAGATTGCACTCATTCAAAAAGTCCTTGATGAAGAAGTTCGACCCGTTTTGATCGCCGACGGGGGAGATGTGGAACTGTATGACGTAGAAGGCGATCGCGTGAAGGTTCTGCTTCAAGGTGCTTGCGGTTCGTGTTCTAGCAGTACGGCAACTTTAAAGATTGCCATAGAAGCTAGGTTGCGCGATCGCGTAAGCAAAGATCTGGTGGTAGAAGCGGTTGACCGATTGATTTAGAACTGAGTAATTTGCATTCGCCTGAAACATCAAGTAGGAATCAATGCACGCAATCCTATTGAGTCCGTAAATGGTGAACAGTTACCTCTAAAGCGCTGCGATCCAAGAATCAGAAGAATGTGAATTTCGGTATCCAACTCGCTTCAAAGGACAAGAATATGAGCGCATTATTCGACAAACTCGGTGGACAGCAAGGTGTTGAGAAAGCAGTCGCTGAATTTTACAAGCGCGTCATGGCTGACAGCACCCTCAATCACTTCTTTGCTAACACAGACATGGCTAAGCAACACGCTCAACAAGTTGCTTTCTTTGCTCAAATTTTTGACGGTCCTAAAGGCTACAACGGTCGTTCCATGGACCAAACCCACAAGGGTATGAATCTACAGCCCCAACATTTTGATGCTATTTCAAAGCATCTTCGTGATTCATTAACTGCATGTGGAGTTTCTGCAGAAGACACAAACGCTGCTCTCGATCGCGTCTCCAAGTTGCAAGGCGCTATCTTGAACAAGTAATGTCTCAAGCATTGATTTTTGACGGCTAGTTCCGTCAAGCCCTACTTGGTGTTTCAGGCGAATGCACATTACGAAGTGCTTGTAAAGTACTTAAGTCTGAAGAAATTTAGAAATAAACTGAGGAATAGATGATGCTTTCAATGGTTTTAGTGGTAGGGCGATCGCCTCCGGTGACGTTCTATTCTTAAGGAGAATGGCGACTGGGAAAGAGAGACAAGGGGGACAAGGAAGACAAGGAGGACAAGGAAGAAAGTTCTAGCTTGTCTACCCTCTCTCCCTTGTCTACCCCCTCTCCCTAGTCCCCAATCCCCACTCCCCAAACAAAACAGACCCACCCAACAACCAACCAATCAATCAATTGCAGGAGAAAACTCATCATGTCTGACGAAAAAATTAGACAAATAGCATTCTACGGAAAAGGCGGTATCGGTAAGTCTACAACTTCTCAAAATACCCTTGCCGCTATGGCAGAAATGGGTCAGCGCATTATGATTGTAGGTTGTGACCCCAAAGCTGACTCCTGTGGTTTTTACAAAATAAACATAAATGCCACTGTTACGTACCGTTTTTAGGGTAGGGGTGAGGGGCAACCCTCAAACCTGACCCACTCTACTTATCAAGACTTGCCTGATGGATCGGCTGCGTGAATTAGTTCTGGCTCTTGTTCAACAGGTGGACGCTTGATAGACTGATTCATATCAGGGCGTCGATCGCGCTGAATAGGTTGAAGTTTCACAAAGCCACCAGTCTCGATTGACTTATATAGTGCTTGAATAATGCGAACATCAATCAAGCCTTCTTGACCTGATGGTTCCGGTTGTTTGTTCTGCAAAATGCAATTTGAAAAGTAAACAAACTCAGCCGCAAGCTGATCTCGTCCGGCAAACGATTGCTCCTGAGTTTTACCGTCAATCGTCAAATAATGCTTAATTTCACCGTCTCCAGCATAAGCAGGATTGACTCGCAAATCGCCTTTCGTTCCCACTACTTGATAGGTGGAGACTTTTGCAGCACCAAAGCTCAATGAAAATGCTGCTAGTCGATCGTTGGGAAAGCGAAGAATTGCACTCGTCATTTCTGCCACTTCACGAAAGCGGGGTTGATTTTTGCTAGCACTAGTGGCAAAGACTTCAATCGGCTCATCTTGAAACAAATAACGAGCAGCGTTAATGCAGTAGATACCGATGATTTTTTGTGACCAGTCCTATCGGTTTGCAAATATGACTCGTGCCAGGGCTTGAGTATTGAATTCTTGTGGTGAGAGTTTTAGCATACAGTTGAGGACTCATGCCTTCATAAAAATCTCCTTCCTAAGTGCCACTTAGTAACGTTTTTATTCATAGATTTGACCCTAAAATAAACAACATGAGCAGGACAAAAATAAGCGTAATCTACGGGTTCAAGCATACTTTAACCAGCAAGATTATTTCTTTCCTCTTACTCATGAAAGATTCCATCATCCACATAGACGTAAATTGCCAACTGAGCGGTGATAGTCATTTTACTTTCACTCCAATTGACTAAAAGCCAACAACTTGAAAGTCTTCTCTATCAATGACCTCAATTATGTGTTGGGTGGGGCTGATAAAAATCCACACTTCATCTGAGTCATTGCCAAAGTCTGCAACACTAACAAATTGACAGCCACTAACCCAAGGTGCGCTCAATCCCTCTTGGATATCCCTAACTTTAAAGGATAAATTTTTGAAGGCTTTTTCTAAAGACGGGAGTGGTACCCAATCATGCTGATGCAATCGAAGTGCTTCAGAATTAGTTTCTAGACAAGCTGTTAAGTGCTTTACTAGTACCTGCTTTTCCTCGATGCTCCAATCCTTTACCGCCTCGGCGAAACGATTGCGATCGCATTCCGTAAGCTGCTCAATCTCTTGCCAGTTAACTGCCTTTTTGAGTGAATCGGAAAGGCTAGCGTCATCTATCTCTGGCTTAGCTATATGGTTATTTAGTTTTGCTTGTGCGACCGCCTGTTCGTTTGCAGGCCTTTCAAGTTGGCTTTCGCTAACTGCATCATTGCTGGAAAACATTTCATCTATCTGCTGTAAGGGAGTATCAGAGCTTGCGGGAATATTGAGTGCAGCAGTTGTTGCGATCGCCTGTTCTTCAATGTTCAACTTTGTATGAGTATTAGCTTGCTTATCATCAGCAATAGAGACGAGAGGAGAGGGAATAGCGATCGTTTCTTGAGAAGTAGAAGTTTCTGGTGCGATCTCATTCTTTTTGATATGAACGTTTGGTTCTGCTAGAGGTTCAGTATTGCTAGTCGCAATCGGCTGGTTTGTCCTTTGAGCTTGATATTGGGAAACAGCTTCACGCAAAAATTGCGTCTGCGATACTCCATCTTCCACAAAAATGCGCTCTAAGTTCGCGATCAGTTCTTGGTCATGAATTTTAGCGAGCTGACCATATCGCTTCCCACCCCCTTTTTCTCGTTTCAAAATTGAGCGGGGATCGGATGCAGGCTTTGATGCTTTAGCTGTTTGACGTACTTCTTTTTGGAGGGCGGATAGTGTAACTTGGGTTAACTCTTCCACATTTTTCATTGCTTCCCATACCAGAGCATTGCTTGGAGTGGTCAACGAGAACATCATTGTCCCCAGTTCCGCCAAATCTTCAGCACTGAAGCCGTGGGTCTTAGCTAGTTTTGCCAGCTTAATGAGCTTATCTGCTTCTTTTTTCTCCTTTCCATGCTCTCCTAGCAACGCCCTATATTCTTTTGCACTGAGACTCTCTTTGCGTTCTAAAAGGAAAAAGGCATATTTTAGCTCGGCAAATCCCGCCAACTCAGAATATTCAAAACCTTCACATTCAACAATGAACTTTTTCTCTTGGGAGGGAGCATTCGCGTGGAGTACTTGCATATGTTACTGTGGTAGTAGTTTTGATTAGTTGCGCTTCCCAATCGGGTTGCGCGTTTTCATTACATTTATTATAAGTATTGGGTGTTACTCATTTTTTGTTGACCTATTAGATTTTATCGAAAAAATTGTTATGAGAGACGACGTGACTCTATGTACCAAGAAGAAGGCTGGCAGGAAGTCAGTGCTTGGGATCAAACATGGTGAACACCCCATAACCTTAAAATTACCAAGCTGGTTAAAGGATGTTCTTACGGAAAATGTTCCCAACAAATCCAAATTTATGCGCGATGCCATAATCGAGAAACTGCAAAGAGAGGGAATCCTGGAATCGGAAAACCCTCCGAAGGCGGGGTAACTATGGTTGTTGGTGGTGTAGTATGCGATCGCTTCAGTAACTGACATATCAAAATCTTTTACGCTTTTATTAGCAAGAAGGCAACTTTTCACTTTTCTTCAGTGGCTAGAGAGATACTGAAGAGCGCGAAATCGTAAGCCCATCAATCGGTTGTAAAGAGGATTAATGCTGCATAAAGAGGGAATGTTGATGGCATATCCCATCAATACCAACCAGATGCGACAAAATCTTCTGGGTTCTATTGCTTCTGTGGGCAAGTTATTTTGCATGATTTACCTTTAATGTGAAAACTGTACATATTAAAAGATAGCACTTTTTTCATTTTTAGCATGACTTGCATTATTAAAATTTTTAATGTAGTAAGTGCTAAAGAAGGATCGCGTGCTAAAGACGATAAAGTAGAAAAATGGCTAATTCTCCGACCCGAACTACGCTCAACCTATCAGACCTAAGCGATCGCATAGAACGTCTTCGCTCTGATTCTGCTTGGAAAATTCTTCCTCTATCAAAAAAGGTGATAGTTCTTTTAACCGAGTATTTAAACTTACTAGAATCTGAAAAATCCTTACAAAAGAAAGACAGTACCGACGATTCAAACAGCCAGCGACCAAGCGATGCTGATTACATTAGCGCGGCTCGTGAGGTAGGAATATCAGAAGAACTAGCATTGAAACTGCGCGATCGCCTATTTAACGCAAAGTAAGATATGCCAAATTTTTAGCATTTTACCAGCTTTCAGTTATCTAGTAGATGATAATGCATCGCGTGATGCATTATCATCTTTTCTGAGAATCGTCATCATTACTCTATCCACATGAAAAAACTTACTTGATAGCTGCCACATTGATGATTTATACAGTAATTGAGTGAGACTGTATTTGCGCTATTTCCAAAACCCTTGCTAACCAATCCTCTGCTTGCTGGATGACTTTAGTTTTTTCTACGGAATCAAGCCAAATTTTGTCCCAATGAAATAGCCAGCGTGTCACAACACGTCCTAAATCAACCAATTCAGCAGCTTGGTCAATATCCACCTGTACCATGTCTGGAACCGTCCACTCGATAAAATACCTACTTTCCTTGGCAAGATTAAGTATCGATTCCTGATGCCCAACTCCTGCAAATAAGTTTTTAATTTGAGCTAAATTTTCCGCCAACTGATTTAGGCGGGTAGGTATATCATTTTTGATAAAACTTTGTTGCTTTAAGGTAAAGTCTGTCATAAATTTCCCAAGAACTTGATAATTATTTGAGTGACCCTTTCTCTAATATTAGGATCTATTATTTCCAGCTCAATCTCTTGCCATGCGAGACATCGGGTTACGCGGACACCCTAATCCAGAACCACCAGTGCTACGAGAGCGATCGCTGTTTACCCGGTAGAAGCGGTCAAAAATCCTCCCTAGCTCGCACGATCAAGCTAACAATAGTTCTGCCGCTGCACTATCCAATGCTGTAACTGAAGGTGTGACAGAGCGTGTTGAAGTCAAAACAGCCGATATGCGTCAGTTGCCTTTTCCGGAAAACTACTTTGATGTTGTGCTCTCAAGTTGGGCGATTCATAACTTGGAAGCAGAAACCGATCGCAAAAAAGCACTAGATGAAATTATTAGAGTTCTCAAGCCTATTGGTCTGGTCGTCCTGGCAGATATCGTTTATCAGGTTGAGTATGCAAAATATTTTAAGCTTCATGGCATGACAAACATCCAACTTCATAACAATGCAATCCAAGATGTAATTCTTAAAGCACTGACGCTTATCCACTATTCGCTTTTTGTTGTCGGCTATTTTGGCGAAATTGGTAATTTACTGAAAATATACTCAGCAGAGTGCAGAAGATCTTTCTAGCCAAGCTAAATCAAAAAACGGCTTGCTCATTCTCATTTAGCGATCGCGTTAATATATACAGTTGGCTTGCGACGAACAAATAATTTTTTAGTCTTTGCTATTCTCAAAGTAATGCTCGGTGGAGTTCATGCCATAGAAAACTTAGTTAATAGGATAACATAAACAGACTACTAGAATCCACCTGGGCTGTTCCCAAGCAGAAACTAAAGATAAATCCAAACGCTTCATGATTATGCAGCAAGAAACAGCAGCACAGATACTACTCCGCACTGCTCAAAGATGGTACACAATTCGCCACTTAGACTCAGCTACAAGAAAACAACTTATGGCGATGACGAAAGAAGAGTTTGAAGCCGAATTTGAGAACTTAGCTAAACCAGTAGCTTGATTTCCAGTATCTTACCATTAAAAACTTTTACAAAATCAACTAATTCTTTGTAGATTGGTTGTTTATCTGCCCAAGATAATTCGTTCCAATAACCAATGTTTTCAAAGCAGGTAGTTAGCGTTTTTACCAATTCAATGCTTACCTGCTTTGCTGTAACCTCTTTTTGCTTCAGTACTTGTATCTCTAGCAAAGTTTGTTCAATTGCATTTTGAATAATTGGATTTTGTGGCAATAACTTCAGTGCTTTTAATTGCTCTTGCCTAGCGATCGCGTCTGGATCGTCCTCTTCTTTTAACGATAAATTTGCTACTGTGTATTTTTTGATTTCTTCATATCTTGTCGCTAGTGCAATGTCAACAGCTGAAATAATATCTGGTAGATAAGCGCTAATCTTATTACTACAGAAAGCGTCTCCTAGATTATCGTGTTTTTTACACCGAATTCTGTAAGTCTTCCACTTATGCTTCAAACAAAAACATTTATACCCGCAGTTATTACAAATGATTTGACCTACCAAGGGTAATGGCTCTTTAGTACTATTCTTATTGTTGCCGTAACTGTACTTGTGTCGATTGTCTTCCAATTTTTTCTGTATAAATTTAAATTTATCATTAGAGAGTAGCGGTTCATGAGTATCTTGATATACCTCCCACTTTTCAGGATTGCCTAGATTGCCTCGCATGTTGTAAGCAGTATGTCCTCGCAATACTGGACTAGTTATCCAATACCTCAACCCAGCTGCTGTCCATGAAATTCCGTAAGTTTCTAGTACATATTGTGCGGTACTTCTTAATGTGGCGTTGCCAGATAAAAAATAGTCAACGATCTCAGATGCGATCGCCCAGTTAGTTTTACCAGACTCATGCAGCGTCATGTCTGGTGCATATTTCTCGTCAACCCGCTTATACCCAAAAGGAGGACGAGGGGCTGCTTTCTTTTGTTCCCGGAAATAGTTCAACCCGTGCCTAATCCGATCCGAAAGTAACCTCGATTCAAATTCTGCCAAACCTGCCATTTGGTTAACACTGAACCACCCAAAAGGCGATGATGGGTCAACTGGAGCATCCAAGACAACTAATTTAACTTTATACTCTTCGAGGGTTACAAGCGTTCGATGAATGGTAATTACGCTTCTTGCCAATCTGTCAATACGAGTGATAACAACCTCACTTATTTTTCCTTGCTTGCACATAGCAAGCATTTTGTTAAATTCCTTACGCTTATCTGACCGTCCACTCTCAATATCTGAGAATATCAAAACAGCACCCGCCTTCTCGATACGGGCTGTCTGTTGTTCCAACGCATTTCCCTCATCCTGTTCTCTGGTACTAACTCTGACGTAACCTACTCGCATAAACGATCGTTAATAAACTGTTTCTTTTGTTAATCATACTCCACCCGTTTGATGCTACACAGCAAAGCTCAAACCACCGTATTACACCTTGCTGCTGAGCGCGGCGCAGTAGAAGATTTAGAAATCGAAGAAGTAATGCTCACTGGCTTCCGTGGTGTTCGTTGTGTAGAATCTGGTGGTCCTGAGCCTGGAGTAGGTTGTGCTGGACGTGGTATCATCACTGCCATCAACTTCTTGGAAGAAAACGGTGCTTACCAAAACCTAGATTTCGTCTCCTACGACGTATTGGGTGACGTTGTCTGTGGTGGTTTCGCAATGCCAATTCGTGAAGGCAAAGCTCAAGAAATTTACATCGTGACCTCTGGTGAAATGATGGCGATGTACGCTGCAAACAACATCGCTCGTGGTATTCTCAAGTACGCTCACTCTGGTGGTGTACGCTTGGGTGGTCTGATTTGTAACAGCCGTAAAGTTGACCGGGAAATCGAACTCATTGAAACCTTGGCAGAACGCTTAAACACCCAAATGATTCACTTCGTACCTCGCGACAACATCGTTCAGCACGCTGAATTGCGCCGGATGACTGTTAACGAGTACGCACCCGACAGCAACCAAAGCAATGAATACCGCGCATTAGCTCAGAAGATCATCAACAACGACAAACTCACAATCCCCACACCTCTAGAAATGGACGAGCTAGAAGCTCTACTCGTAGAGTTCGGTATCCTCGACGACGATACCAAGCACGCAAATATTGTTGGCAAACCAGCTTCCGAAGTTCCTGCATAAGCAACTCAATAGAAGTAGGGAATGCTTACAAAGGTGGGCTATCTGCCCACCCAATCCTCAAAGATGAAAGTATGAAAGATAAAAAATAAAGTATGAAGAATAAAGGATGCAAAACTTTTTAGATTTCATACTTCACACTTCATACTTCATACTTCATAATTCATACTTCATACCGCGTCTTACCAGTTACTAGCCACAGGAAACACCATGACATACACAGAAGGCAAAAATAACGCAGAAAATAAGGTAGAAGAACATAAAGAGCTGATTAAAGAAGTTCTTTCTGCTTATCCAGAAAAATCCCGCAAAAAGCGCGAAAAGCATTTGAACGTTCATGAAGATGGTAAGGCTGATTGCGGTGTTAAATCCAACATCAAATCAGTTCCTGGCGTAATGACCGCTCGTGGATGCGCTTATGCAGGTTCTAAGGGTGTGGTTTGGGGTCCTATTAAGGACATGATCCACATCAGCCACGGTCCAGTTGGTTGTGGTTACTGGTCCTGGTCTGGTCGTCGTAACTACTATATTGGTAAGACTGGTGTCGATTCCTTCGGTACCATGCACTTCACCTCCGACTTCCAAGAACGCGATATCGTGTTTGGTGGTGACAAGAAGCTTACCAAAATCATTGAGGAAATTGAAGAACTCTTCCCCCTCAACCGTGGTATCTCCGTTCAGTCTGAGTGTCCTATCGGTTTGATTGGAGATGATATCGAAGCTGTTGCTAAAAAAGCTTCTAAACAAATTAATAAGCCTGTTGTACCTGTACGTTGCGAAGGTTTCCGTGGTGTTTCTCAATCTCTCGGACACCACATCGCTAACGATGCTCTCCGCGACCATATGTTCCCTAGATTCGATAAGGCTAAGAAAGAAAATACTTTGTCTATCGAACCCGGTCCTTATGATGTAGCACTTATCGGTGACTACAACATTGGTGGTGATGCTTGGGCTAGCCGCATGATCCTTGAAGAAATGGGCTTGCGTGTTGTTGCTCAGTGGTCTGGTGACGGTACTGTTAACGAGTTGGTTAACGGTCCTGCTTCTAAGTTAGTGCTCATTCACTGCTACCGTTCAATGAACTACATCTGCCGTAGTTTAGAAGAATCTTACGGTATGCCTTGGATGGAATTTAACTTCTTCGGTCCTAACAAGATTGCTGCATCAATACGCGAAATTGCATCTCGCTTTGATGAGAAGATCCAAGAAAACGCTGAGAAAGTCATCGCTAAGTATACTCCAGTGATGAATGCGGTGCTTGAGAAGTATCGTCCTCGCCTCGAAGGCAAGACAGTCATGCTTTACGTTGGTGGCTTGCGTCCCCGTCACGTTGTTCCCGCGTTTGAAGATCTTGGTATCAAAGTTATTGGTACTGGTTACGAGTTCGCTCACAACGACGACTACAAGCGTACTACTAGCTATATTGATGGCGCGACCATTATTTATGATGACGTAACAGCTTTCGAGTTTGAAGAGTTCGTCAAGCACATGAAGCCCGATTTAATTGCTTCTGGTATTAAAGAGAAGTACGTATTCCAGAAGATGGCTCTGCCTTTCCGTCAAATGCACTCCTGGGATTACTCCGATTCTGCGATCGCACTTCAAAGTCAGATAGGACAATATATTTTGAAGGAATAATAAAGTTTAGCCTAACTTTAGCCTAAATTCAAGTTTTTCAGTAATTCAATGATAATATTTTTTGAACAACACATTAGATAAAATGCTTATTTAATCCACTTTATAGGAGTTAATTAAATTTCTATTAAAGAAAAACTGTAAAAAACAAAACTTTTGAATTACTACTTTTTTAGACTAAATATGAATAATTTCAACTATAATTATTGCACATCAACAGACTTTCGCATCCAATTAATTAGATGGAACAATAAATGTAGAGAATACATTAATACTTTTTATGATGGGGACATACAGAGAATATTTTGAATAAGATTTGGAGATTGTGTTGCAAAAGTGGAAGCACTAGCTTTTTCTGGAGTCAATAGTAGTAGTTATCGAGGAATTACTGATAATTTAGGTATATTACAAGCTGCAGCGATTGTATCGATTGAACAAATAGAAATTGAAACAGAATTAAAACAAGGTATTATAATTGAAAGCCTAACTAACGCGCCCTGGAATGTAATTGAGCAAACAGGTCAAGATATTATCTACAAGCGCAAAGGCGCTGCCACCTCGCTAATCGAAGGTATTATAGGAGAAAGTCAAGCAAGAGGGTTTGGTGGTATTGTAAAAGTACTTACAATTGAAAGAGCTAAGGAGTTTTATCAGAATGTTGGCTTTAGAGAAACCGATTATTCCAGAGAGTTAATAGTAACCGAGTATACAGCCAATACAGTTTTGTCAGAAATAAAGCAGCGCCGTCAACTACAACCACTTGATTAACCAGAAATCCTAATGACTCATTATCCTACTCCCGAACAACTCCAACGTTGGGCAAAATTAGATGAATTAGAAGCCACAGCTTTTGCTGGTCGAGAAATTTCCCAACAAGAATTTATTTCACTAGTACAATCTGTACTAGATGGTAGCAATTTGCTTAAGCATCTAGCAGAAATTAAAGAACGCCGACAACAATTAATGAAGGAGGTAGCTGAACTTGAAGAATATGAAAAATGGTTAGAAAACCATATTCAAGAAACTTTAGGAGAACGATAATAAATTTTTAAATACTTAAAATTTAGATTAAGAGTTATGAATGCTAAGGTTTATCTTTGAGAAAATGCCAACCTTCGGAATTTCAAATCACTACGCGCACATAACTGGGATAAACAATTGCGTCCAAACGCGATCGCGATGATGATTAACAATATCAATATCCTCCATCCCACCCAAGATGTCGCGTCGCACAGTAGTAATCAGACAACCAGAAGGCAATGTTCCATCAACAGTGAGTAATTTCGGATTTGTGAACTTGTAAATTGCAATACGGTAATACTGCTAGATGCTAGCAGTTGCAGGGGATGACGATTTATGGTCTTTCATATAGCTGCAAGCCATGCTATGATTACCACCGAAGAATATTGCAGCAATTATCGCCGTTGTAATAATTTCCGCGTCACTCATTTTACGTCGGCAATTTTTATCATGTCCAATCGCTTTTAACAAGTCGTCGATGATAGCATAGATGGTAATTATTTCATTAAGCATATTTCCCCTCCTCACTTTTCTCTCTAGAGGGAATTTTATTGCTTAATTGACACAGGAAACTACCTGAATTTGTAACTAGCAACTTGGGTTACTACTGCTGATTCTCCCAGAAAATTAGAGTTAAAGCGATCGCTACGTAATTAACCGGCAGTATAAACCTGACATTGACTTTGCAATACCAAATTACAGCCGATTGATAGTTAACCTCCAGGATTAGGAGATTGGAGCTTCTGGCTTGAACATTATGTTGATTATGCTCTGTAGATTGTGCTGAAAGATGATTGAACTCTGAGAAATTGAGTGTAGAAAGATGAAAGGTAAATGAACAATAAATTATGGATTTCTCAACAAACTCTCATTTAGGATAAAGATGGGTTAAGCTAATTTATGATGTAAATTCCAACACAATTTTCCCTCGTGTTCCTCCTCTTTCTAAACGCTGGTGCGCTTGAACTACCCGATCCCAAGGTAGTATTGAATCGATCGCTGGACGAAGCTGAGTGCGATCGATGAGTTTTGTCAAAGCATCTAACTTGGCTCGATACTGGGGCGCAAGAACAAAATGGATAGTCAAGTTCTTGCCCCATGCTTTAATCAGTGATTGCGGAGTCGCAATATCTACAATACTCACAAGCCGACCAAATGGGCGAATAATTTCTAGGCTATTCTGAATAGTCTCACCTCCGATCGCATCTAAAACTAAATCTACACCCAGTCCATCTGTTTCTTGAAGAACAACTTTCACATAGTCTTCATTTTTGTAATCGATGGCTCGATCTGCACCAAGTTCTCTAACAAAATCTCGATTTTTAGAACTACAGGTTGTAATAACATATGCCCCCATTGCTTTCGCTAATTGAACCGCGATTGAACCAACTCCACCAGCACCAGCGTGAATGAGAACTGTTTCACCGACTTGTAAATTCCCTCTAGTTACTAGACAATCCCAAGCTGTTCCTCCTGCAAGAGGAAAACAAGCGGCTTCAATATGTGATAGATTAATAGGCTTAAAAGCAACAATAGCTGCATCAGCAACATGATATTGAGCATAGCTACCAAATTTCCCAAAAACTTGCGGCGAGTAATAAACCTCGTCTCCCACCTTGAACTCTGTCACTGATTCCCCAATTCTCAAAATTCTCAGCATCACCAAATGCAGTTAATACAAATGCTTGCATGGATTTCATCAATGCTTTTGCCTCCTTGTTCTAAAATTAACGGAGAGGGTATTTCGATACCACTTAGTGTAGATCGGTTCTCTCTGACCTCGCAAGTCAGCACCGTTTGGTAAGGTAGTTACCGTTTAGTAGCAAATGCAGACATCACAGCCTCGAAGCTTGAAAAAAAATTTCTCTACTTCACAGCCAAATGTTTCCCATATTGTGGAGCACACACTTGGATGCAAATGGATGTTAGAAGTTTTACGTTTAATTCGCATAGGAGTTAACCGCCCAGGAGCAATGACTCGTGCAACTGAGGGATTAACAACTAAGGTTTTAAATGAACGGTTATCGGATCTCGTTAATTTTGGTATTGTTGAGAAAGTTGCTTATCCTGAGATTCCACCACGTGTAGAGTATGAATTGACTGACTTTGGCTCCCGTTTTGTTGAAATTCTGGATGTTATTGATAAATTAGAAGAATATCGTCAAAATCAACGCTAAATCTTTATGTTCGTGATGAAGCGATCGCTCCACGAGGTAATTTAAAAACTGGCGTTGCTGCTACAGGAGTGAGCCATACATCCCATGGTTCCAAAGCAGAGTCAATTTGAACAGTGAAGCGATCGCACTTGGTGAGAGTCTCAAAATATTCTGTTAAGCTGGAATTTAACTGAATATGTAGCTTGCGATTGCTGCAAATTTTATCTACTTTTCATAGTTAGGGCAAAGTGAGGTGTTATGAATACGGAAGCACTTTTTTGGACTGTCGAGGAAGTTGCCCGCAGAGCCAGAGATTTTTACGAAAATGGCATCCGTTCCTCTGTCGAACATGGAGATAATATCGGCAAGATGATTGTCATCGATGCTGAAACTGGCGAATATGCGAGCGATAAAATTGGTGTGGAGTCAGGATTAAAGTTGAAACAGAAAAACCCTAATGCCAGATTATTTACCATGCGAATCGGTTATGATGTCGCTGTCACCTTCGGTAATGCTCCTATGGTGCGTACAGTCGAATGATTTACGGCAGAACGAGAGAACGCAAAGCAATGATTCCCGTAACCTTTCCCCTACCCGAACAGGCAGATTTTTCCCTGGATTTTGTCATCGATACTGGATTTAACAAGAAGGCAATGGATGTTGGAAATTACCAACCACTTTGTTAAGTTCCTCAGCGATCGCCAACAATTCCATCTCTCGCCATCGCTTCCCAACAATTTGCAGTCCAATTGGTAAACCATTTTGAGTCTGCCCGATGGGAATCACTACAGCAGGATGACCGCTGAGATTAAATGGTATGGTGTAGGCTCCATTGGCGATTCCATGAGGATAGAGCTTGCCCTCAATGTCAATAGCGCTCCAAGCTGGACGATGGGTAAAAGCTGGAGTTGCCGCTACAGGAGTGAGCCACGCATCCCATGGTTCCAGAGCAGAGTCCATTTGGGCAATGAAGCGATCGCGCTCGGTAAGAGTCTCAAAATATCCTCTTAAGGTGGGATTGAGAAGTTCGGGTAAAACCCGGCTTAAATTCCCTAACTCTCGGAGTTTCTTGTCACCTTGAGTGGCTGTGCGAAAAAGTAACTCCAAGCTGCGTTGAATATTATAGCGATCTTTGGGTTGGGCGTAGTTGTTGATGTAGGCTGCTATTCGTCCGTAGAGATTCCATACTATCGAGAGATCGAAATCTTTAGGAAGCCAGCGTTCAACACGAGCACCCTCTAGAGAAAGTTTGTGTGCAGTCGCTTGGATTGCAGATCGAATTTCAG
This sequence comes from Scytonema sp. UIC 10036, assembly GCF_009725235.1. Next base: position 44,410 of record NZ_WJFC01000028.1, on the reverse strand, counting down.
AATTCACAGGGACTTCTACCCATTCGTCAATCCAAGCAATTTTAAGGTCTTTTAAAGCCTTACCAGAAGGAGTATCCAGCGAAATAGGCGGAACATCAGGACGGCGAACATCGGCTCCTGCAATTAATGAAAAACAGAGTTGAATGTCTTTGAGCGAGCGGGCAAAACAGCCTACAGTTATCATTTGCCGGAGACAATAGGGCATTCCCGGTACTTCTGGAATCGATCCGGCTGTAGAGATACGGCGATCTGTGGGCTTTAAACCATAGACGCCACAGAAATGAGCGGGTTGGCGCACGGAACCAGCAATATCGTTGCCGATGTCTAACGGTGAAAGTCCAGCAGCAACAGCAGCAGCACTCCCTCCAGAACTACCGCCTGCTGTGTAATTAACATTCCAGGGATTATTCACCCGTGGGAAGAGAGAATTCGTACTCTGAAAATTACCAGCTAGCTCCGCCATATTTGTTTTTCCAAGGATGATGGCTCCGGATGCCCGAAGCCGAGCCACAACAGTTGCATCCTGTTGAGGAATGTAGTCTTTCAGGGGAATGTAACCTGCGGTGGTGCGGAGTCCGGCGGTTTCAAAAATATCTTTAATCGTGATGGGAACACCATGCAAAGCACCCCTATTTTCTCCTCTAGCTAAGGCTTCATCCGCAAGCTTGGCTCTAGTACGGGCGTTATCTTCATCCAACGTGCAAATCGCATTGAGCTTTGTGTTATGTTTAGCGATTTGAGCTAGATAAGCGTCGGTTACTTCAACAGCAGAAACAATGCGATCGCGAATCATCTGAGCTAGTTGATGGGCAGATAGGAAAACTAAGTCGCTCATAAGTCAATTTCTCCTCATTCGTCAAACGCCAAGGCAAGATATAAGTTAATTATATTCACTTTTAGTTAAATACTTTAACTAATTTAGCAACTATGGGTCGTCCAGTCAAGGAAAAATCATTGTCACGGCAAGATGTGATTGCAGCAGCTATCTGTTGCATAGATCGCGATGGAGCATCGGCGCTTGGAGTTAGTCGAGTCGCTCGATTTTTAGGCATTAAACCACCTGCTATTTACAAGCATTTGGAGAATAATGCAGATTTGCAGCGAGCAACAGTCATAGAACTCTGGCGACAGTACTTAACTCAGTGTCAGCAGATGATTGCTGAACGCTCAATCACTCCAGATTTGCTGAAACAGTTGGGACATTTTGCCCGCAACTTTGCCAAAACCTATCCTGCTCGTTATCAAGTCATGATGCAAGTTCAACTTCAGCCTAGCGATCCACAAGCAGGTGCAATTATTCAGCAACTCCTAAACTTCCTTCGCCAAGCTTTGAATGCTTATGATTTAACCGATACTCAGTTAATTGATGTGATGCGAATGTTGAATGCTGCAATTTACGGATTTATTGCCGTTGAGCAAGCAGGGCTAATGACTTTGGAACGCTCTACCGATCGAAGCTATGATGTCATATTGGATGCACTGATTGTTGCGATCGAACACGTTCGACGAGATGATGGTTGACTACTCAAAATATAAAAAATTAAATACGATTACAGCCAAGAGCATTTGTGAAATGGCATTAAGCCACGTTTCTAGAAGATGGACAGTACGTGAAAATTTAGACGTAGAAAGGATAGCCAATATGACATCAAGTGAATCAAACAGTAGCAATGCCATTGAAGTAGATGGTATCCGCTTTGAAACTTTAGTCCCCGAGCAAACGGTGTATCTTCCTAAATACGGGGAAGAAACTCCTATTCAGTTTGGGGTTCGGATTACTAATCAAACATCAACACCATACCGCTTTGATTTGCCCCACGTTTTACCAGAAATGTTAGATCCACAAGGACATACTATGCAAATGGATTTAAATAAAAATGCCACTAGAGAGGTAGAAGAATTTGATATTCCTCTAATCATACCTGGAAAGAGTTTAGATTTTTTAATGAATGCTAAATTTAGTTGGTATAACAAAAATTGCTTAAGGCTTTTAGGTAATGCCAGTTATGGAGGTATTTGGATTTTTTGGAATTTTAAACCCAGCAAATATCAAGTTAGGTTTACTTATGAAAGTTATCTAGCAAAGAAGAAAATGATTACTTTAAAAGAAGGAAGAACTGAAATTGATAGTTTCTGGACTGGTAAAATTATGACGTACTTTGCAGATATACGTCTCAGATAAAACTTCATTTCTTCTACAAAGTTCTGCCTCATCTAACAGTGAACTGAATTTCCATTAGCATTTCTATTCATTGATAACGCTGACTTGTTCCTTTCCCTTGCGTTCCCTACTAGGTCAAGAACAGATGGGCGATGGCTTACTCTACTGGATACTGATTGCAATCTTCACCCTCAGCAATACTCTACTACTGAGACTGCACTCAGAGCTAGCGCGATCGCAACTTCAAGGTTTGGTGATTGGTGGCGTTGTCCTTGCCATCAGCATTTTCCCTCAAGTTATTGACTGGAAAATTGACTACACCGCGACAATGGGTCAACTTTTCAGAGACAATATCCTGGCAAGTACCATTTTCCAAAACCAACAGCCAATCGGTTTGTACTCCCACAGGGGTCATGCATCATTTGTGCTTGCAGCCGTCGCGATCGCAACAGTTGTGAGTTGGCAGTGGCAGTGGATAAATACTCTGGCTGCGGCTGTAGCCAGTGTCCTCATTATCCCTGCGCTATTAGACGCTTGAGAATCGCGAATCCAAAATTCGGGAATTAGTTCTAGGGGAATCGAGGACGAGGCGATGTGAAGGAATATGTGATTAAATGAAATGCAGATTTTATCAATTCAGTAAAATTCCTCATGCGGAGAGATTCGATTTTTTACAAACTGTTTCAACAATCCCCCAGTTTACTCTTTGAACTATTGACAGAGCCACCAGAAAATGCGGGAGAGTACAAATTTGACTCGGTAGCTGTCAAAGAACCGAAATTTGAGATTGACGGTGTATTTCTCCCACCGGAAAATGCAGGTGCTGGAGTTGTGTATTTCTGTGAAGTACAGTTTCAAAAAGATGAAAAGCTGTATGAACGGCTATTTGCAGAATCCTCATTATATTTTTATCGCAACCGTGACAGGTTTAGCGACTGGCAAGCAGTGATAATTTATCCAACACGCAGTATCGAACAAAGCGATCTTAATCCCCATCGCTCATTCCTGAATGGTGGACAAGTACACCGGGTGTATTTAGATGAGTTGGGAGATATTGACTCGTTACCTTTATGGGTAGCATTGATGGTGCTAACTACGGTAGAAGAAACTCAAGCACCAGAACAAGCAAGGTATTTGTTATCCAGAACCCGTGGAGAATTACCATCACCACAGAGTCGCGCCATAATAGAGATGATTATGACAATTATGGTGTACAAGTTTGAGCAATTAAGTAGAAAGGAGATAGAATCAATGCTGGGGATAACAATCAAGGAGACGCGAGTTTATCAGGAAATTAAGGAAGAAGGACGACAGCAAGAGGCTGCTAATCTGATTGTTCGACAGCTAACAAAGCGATTTGGAGAACTTTCTGAGGAAATGCGCTCTTCAATTTCTACTTTACCTTTGCCTGTTCTAGAAGATTTGAGTGAAGCACTGTTAGATTTTACCAGTATGGCTGATTTGCAGTCGTGGTTAGCAGCACTTTAGAGTTAAGATGACGATGCATTTCCGCCAGGATCTAAACTGTAAACGGCTAACAACTGTTCTTTTTCGGAATAGTTTTACAGCACTTGTAGGGGCGCGGCGGCCTTGCGCCCCTACGATTGTTGACAATTGTTAAAAAGTCAGTTTAGAAACCGTTTTTGGTAGAAAATGCGACTCAACGCTTTCAGTCCGCAAAGAGAGACACGCGATTCCCGTTCCAAGAGGGTTCGCCAACGCTTAGCCCGGATACTAGTACAGCTTGGCATCAGAAACATACCATTAGAGGTTACGAAAATTAAATTGCTTGCAGTGTCGAGAACAGTATGCGTATTGACGCTGCTCTGTACTAGCCCGCTCGTAACTGCAAGGTTTGATTATTGGTGGCGTCGTCCTTCCCATCAGTATTTTCCTTATAATGTTACTATATCCATATATCAAAAATAAAAAACTTACAATAATGCTACTTCCACCAAAATTACACAATTTGCCTAATAATCTACCACTTGAAGGAGCTGTTCGTATCGAAATTAGTTGAAGGAATTCCCATCTTTCGGGCTTCCAATACAGTTCAAAATCATATAGAAGAATTATTGAAAAAATTATCCACTGAATTCTGAGGAAGAGCGCGAACTTGACCTTTACGAAGAAGTTGATGATTATCTCAGCTTTATAAATCGAACTATTCGCAATGCTTTCTTAACACAAACAAGTATCTGATTTTTCTAAAAAATGAAAAATAAGAGTGCCTACATACTCAGTTTGCAGGAAATTGATAACACAAAGCTTGCAATGGTCGGGGGCAAAGGTGCTAACCTGGGGGAACTTACTAAGATTGAAGGAATCCACGTACCGGATGGCTTTTGTATTTCTACTGAAGCTTTTAAAAGAATCATTGGGGAAACGCCGTCGATCGCCGAATTACTCGCTCGGTTATCGCTTATAAAGATGGAAAACCGAGATAAAATTGGCGAACTTAGTGCTGAGATTCGTAGGGTCATCGAAGCGATCGCCATTCCGCAAGACATTAATGAAGAGATCGCCCGCTTCCTCTCCAGGTTTGATGAAAAAAATGCCTATGCAGTACGATCCAGTGCAACTGCCGAGGATTTACCGACGGCTTCCTTTGCAGGGCAGCAGGATACGTATTTGAACATTATCGGTCATGTGGCAATCTATCAGCATATCAGCAAGTGCTGGGCTTCGCTATTTACCGAGAGAGCAGTAATTTACCGTCTTCAAAACGGCTTCGACCACCGTAAAGTCTACCTATCTGTGGTTGTTCAGAAGATGCTCTTTCCGCAGACGGCAGGAATTTTGTTTACTGCCGATCCTGTCACTTCTAATAGGAAAGTATTATCCATTGATGCTAGCTTCGGACTTGGTGAGGCTTTGGTTTCCGGTTTGGTGAATGCTGATATCTATAAAGTGCGTAACGGCAAGGCGATCGATAAGAAGATATCCACCAAGAAGCTGGCTATTTATGCCTTAAAAGATGGCGGTATCAAAGAACAGGAACTAGATCCTGAGTTGCAAAACACACAAGTGCTAACGGATGAGCAGATCTTGCAGCTCGATCGCATGGGCAGAAAGATCGAAGAACATTTCGGTTGCCCCCAGGACATCGAATGGTGTTTGGTTGATGATACATTCTATATTGTCCAGAGCCGTCCCATCACTACCTTATTTCCCATTCCTGAAGCAAACGATGGGGAAAATCGCGTTTATGTATCTGTCGGTCACCAACAAATGATGACCGACGCTATGAAACCATTGGGAATATCTTTATGGCAACTAACGGCTGCCAGACCTATGTATAATGCAGGTGGAAGGTTGTTTGTTGATATTACACAGGAGCTGGCTTCACCTGTCAGAAGAGAAATTTTAGTAGGCGTCCTTGGAAAATCCGATCCGCTCATAAAAGACGCATTGACGACTATCATAGAGCGAGGTGATTTTATACAATCGTCACCAGAGGATCGAGAAGAACAGATTCCCGGTAAAAGCAATAAAGGGAGGTCACTTGCAGATTTTCAAACACTAAACGAATACGATCCGGCGATTGTTGACGATTTGATTAAGCGTAGTGAAACATCAATAGAAGAGTTAAAACAAGACATCCAAACGAAATCAGGAACAGATCTATTTGATTTTATTGTGGAGGATATTCAGCACCTAAAGAAGATTTTACATGACTCGCAAAGTTTTGGTGTGATTATGACTGCCATGAATGCTTCATCATGGGTCAATGAGAAGATGAAGGAGTGGTTAGGTGAAAAAAACGCAGCAGACACGCTTTCTCAATCTGTACCCAACAATATCACTTCGTCCATGGGTCTGGAGCTATTGGATGTCGCAGATGTGATTCGCCCTTATCCAGAAGTCATTGAGTATTTACAACAGGTAAAAGACGATCGCTTTTTGGAGGAACTGGTTCAGTTTAATGGTGGACTCGAAGCCCGGAATGCTATCCATGCTTATCTCAACAAATACGGAATGCGATGTGCCGGAGAAATCGATATTACAAAAACCCGTTGGAGCGAAAAACCAGCTACACTTATCCCATTGATTCTTAATAATATCAAAAACTTAGAACCTGGTGCAAGCAAGCGGAAGTTCGAGCAAGGGCTACAGGAGGCTTTGAACAAAGAACAAGCGTTATTAGATCGATTAACGCAATTGCCGGATGGCGAACAAAAAGCCAAAGAAACAAAACGAATGATTGACCTAATTCGGAATTTCATCGGTTATCGTGAATATCCAAAATACAGTATGGTTAATCGCTACTTCGTTTATAAGCAGGTTTTACTGAAAGAAGGCGAACAACTCGTACAAGCCAACATTATTCATGAAAAAGAAGATATATACTATCTTACTTTTGAAGAACTTCGCGAAGTCGTATGCACAAATAAACTGGATTACCAGATCGTCAGCAAACGAAAAGACGAGTACAAATTATATGAAAAACTAACTCCACCACGTGTGATTACGTCTGATGGTGAAATCATTGCAGGTGAGTACAAACGAAAAAATCTTCCAGCCGAAGCTATTGTAGGTCTACCTGTTTCTTCCGGGGTTATAGAGGGACGGGCGCGTGTCATCTTAAATATGGAAGATGCCGATCTCGAAGATGGAGATATATTGGTCACCTCCTTTACTGACCCTAGCTGGACACCATTGTTTGTATCCATAAAAGGTCTAGTCACCGAAGTTGGTGGACTGATGACTCATGGAGCAGTTATCGCACGTGAGTATGGCTTACCAGCAGTCGTCGGAGTAGAAAATGCTACAAAGCTAATAAAAGATGGGCAGCGAATTCGCGTGCATGGAACAGAAGGGTATGTAGAAAACCTTTAAACCAAACGTTACCAGCAACCAATCAGCACATTATACTATGGCAAGATGTTTCTGTTTGGCAATAACTTTCTTCTTTATGCTGATGAAAGTAATAAGTACTATTTTGGAAGAGTGAAAGTGACTAACTATTGGTGACATCATCTTCCACATTAGTATTTTCCTTATATGTTACTATATCCATATATCAAAAATAAAAAACTTACGATAATGCTACTTCCACCAAAATTACAAAATTTACCTAATAATCTACCACTTGAAGGAGCCGTTCGTATTGAATTAGTTGAAGGAATTCCTATCTTTCGGGCTTCCAGTGCAGTTCAACATCGTATAGAAGAATTATTGACAAAACAAAAAAAATATCCACTGAATTCTGAGGAAGAGCGCGAACTTGACCTTTACGAAGAAGTTGATGATTATCTCAGCTTTATAAATCGAACTATTCGTAATGCTTTCTTAACACAAACAAGTATCTGATTTTTCTATATGGCTGTACGTCGTCTAATTCCTAAAGATATCCAAACTCTGGTACGTCAGCGTGCTAATTGCCTTTGCAAATACTGTCATACTTCTGAGCAATGGCAATATGTAGAGTTTACAATTGAACACATTATCCCATTAGATAAAAACGGATTAGATGCGATCGATAACTTAGCACTAGCCTGCTTTCACTGTAACCGTAAAAAATCTGATAAAACAACAGCTATTGATTCTGATTCTGGTGCTGAAGTTTCTCTATTTAATCCAAGAATAAATAATTGGAACGACCATTTCATTTGGTCAGCAGATAAATTATATATTATTGGTTTAACTGTTATTGGTAGAGTAACAATAGCTGCATTAGCATTGAACCGCGAACGTGTAATTAGTATTCGCTCTGCAGATAAACTTATCGGGCGGCATCCTCCAGTGGACGATCCAATTTTAGTAGAAAATTGAAAGAGTATTGAAAATTCTAACTTCGTTAAGATTAATTAAGTGTGTTAGTTAGGATTGAAGGACTCTCGAATGTTATTCATGATTATTGAACGCTTCAAAAATAACGATATGTTGCCAATCTATCAGCGTGTTCGTGAGGAAGGAAGAATGTTTCCCGAAGGTCTGAAATACATTGATAGTTGGGTAGAACCAAATTTTAGTAGATGTTTCCAGCTTATGGAGTGTAATGATTTGCGCTTACTTCAGGAATGGATTCTGAAATGGCGTGGTTCAGGAGCAACTTTTGAAATTGTTCCTGTTGTGAGTAGTAAAGAGACTCAAGAAGTCGTTAATCCATTCCTCGATCGCTGGGAATTCTAATCTGGAAAAGCCACACCAGTCAATGGGTCGCGGATATATAATCCTAATGTGAGACTACGCATCACTTCATCCCAAACAGGTGTTAGCTGTTCTGCTTGGTCTACCCAATAATCGAAGGTAATCAAGCATTGAATGTTCGACCCTATACCGATGCAAGTCCGCGAGAAAGCTTCTCGTGGCTCCTCTTGAGTGTCTATGAACTTAATCTCTGTCCAAACAATCTTGGCAGTTTGGCGTTTGACGGTAATTATGTCTCCTTTGGCAATGACGTTGCGAGTTTCATTTTCCACCACTTTTCTCAAAGTTGATTTCAGGGGAAACTGACTCCAGTCATGAGGTGGTAGACGATTGAAAGAGACTTCCAGACAGCAATCCTCGTCAGGTGGTTCTTTATCGAAGAACTTAAATGATTTTTCTTGTGGCGCAAAAGCCCAATCACGAGGTATGTTGAAGCGCACTGCTCCTCGATCTGCCACAAATATTTTATAACCAGGTGGACCTTCCCAGTGATGGTCTGGTTTTAGTTCAAGCGTTTGTTTCATCCACTCTAGATTGCTTTTTTTACGCTTTGCCATAGTGTTTTTGCCAATCCGATACTGCGATCGCCCACTTTGTTAATGTTATCAAGTTCTCCTAAACTCAACAACTGAGATTTTCTGTGAGTTACAGCAATTTTCATTATAAATAAACTACGCCGTTGGTAAGGGTGCAATGCCTTGCGCCCCTACGGCTATTTTTACCTGAAAATGGTTATAAATTGAGATGGTAATGAGAAGGCGAAAATGGCAAACTCAACCTTTTGGAGGAAGACAATATGCTTGAAAACCCAAAACCACCTGTTGCGCCAGTCCAACCTGTTACAGACGACTACTTTGGTATCAAGGTTACGGACAACTACCGTTACATGGAAAACTTCAAAGATGAAGAGGTGCAGAAGTGGGTAAAAGCGCAAGCCGAATGAAATGGACGCTTTTTTGCACATCGAAGATGGAGTTCATTATCTAGCAATAATGATTATACATGGCATAACTGACACGCGCTGTGAACCTTGGCAATCAACTAAATTTGCAGCACGAGTTCAAGCTGCATCTGTCAGTGGCAAACCTGTCTTACTCCGCATTGACTACGAAGCGGGACATGGCGCGGGATCGACAATAGCGCTTGATTTCTTAACTCCGCTTATAAACAAGCTCCATTCTCAACTTTTCAATCTCCAACTTTAACTTCTCATTTTCCATCCTCAACTTACTATTCTCCTCTCGAACAAATTCAATTTCATTTCTCTTACTCAGAGCTAGATCCATTGCTAACTTACGCATATCTAGCGAGAACCAACGTTGATAAGTTTGGGTATGAACTTGCACGCTATGCCCTAAATTATCTGCGGCTGCTTTTATTGGTATCCCTAAAATATGCGCCCGAATTGCCCAAGCATGACGTAAATCATAGGGTTTAAAATCCAATCCAATTTTACGAAACCACCAACTGATTCTTTGAGTTAATGCTGTTGTTTCTGCATAGTTATTCTTATCTTTCTTTCTAATTGCTGTTGCTAACATATCTAAATATTTAGGATTTCTTAAATCAAAGTCATCAATCCATTGTTTGTATAACGGCAATGCTTGTCTTTCTCCTGTTTTACAATCTTTATGCACTTTCCAAGTCAAATCCTGGTTTTCTTGGCTTAACCACCAATTGATATCGGGATTGGTAAAAAGTTCTCTTGGTCGCAACCCAAAAACTGCTAGCATTCCATATGTCCAACGCCAAAGTTGCCAACTATCTTTGACTTCTTGATTGACCTGATTTCCCCGAATAGTTAAATAATCTTCAAATTTCAGAATTCCCCTACATATTTCTTCATCTGAAGGTATCTTGCGGGAGTTGCACTCAGGCATTTTGGAATATTTGGATAAATCAATTTCGATTTTGAAAGTTAGACAAAAGGCTGCGATCGCACGAACCGCATTATATCTCGACCATTCCTTATCAATTTTCTCAATGGATTCTATAAAATTTTCTGGAGATGCTATATCATTGGGATTGGTAAACCGTTTTGTTCGAGAAAAATAATAAAAAAAACTATGTTCGCTCTTTGTGGTACGCTGATGAGTTTTAAAATACTCTTCTTCAAATTTTTCCAATAATTCTCCGATAGTGAGAAAATTTTTCTTAGTAGCTTCATTTCCTAAATATTTATCAGTCCATTGAAAGCTATGCCTTGCAATTAACTTTCCTAATTCATAGGCTTCTTCCTCAGCAGTCCTTAACCCATCTAGGTTAGCTGGAATATTTAAACTGAGATTATATTGTTTTCTCCCCGTACCTCTTGTGTTCTTATCTCCTGGTTTAAGTGGTAACGTAGCGCGTAACTGTAAGCTTCCGTTAGATTCCCTAATTGTTACTTTTGTTTTTGCTAACTTCAAACGCTGATTAACTTTTTCTAATTCCAGTAATACTTTATTTTGCATATGCTTTCTTTGTAGCCGTGCTTGCAGACTTGAGCCAAGAAAACTGCACTTAGTTGACGAACCTAGCTCTAAATCTTCAAAAAACTGCCGATATTTATCATTTCTATCGGGAGTGTTTTTAGCCTAAATTTAGTTTAAAAATAAATGTGTTACTCGCAAACACTGTTTAGCTTTGACATTGCTTGCAGCAAACATTACACAGCTAAAAACTATCAAAGCATAAAAAGAATTACTCCGGTCCTTATCACGGTTATGACGGTTTCGCAGTTTTTGCTCGTGACATGGATTTGGCTCTTAACAGCCCAACTTGGGATATTATTCCTACTCCTTGGAAGAAAGAAACTGCTAAGGCTAAAGTTAGTGCTTAATTTCTAAATTAGTTACCAAGCTAACAGCTTGGTAGCTAAAGATGAGGCAGCAGCCCACACTAATGCATTCCCAGGCTCAGCCTGGGAACGAGGATGAGACAGCAACTTCCTGTTTCACTAAGTATTCTCAGGTAGTACCTGAAATCAAGGGGGACTAGGGACTAGAAAACAATTTTCAATTCCTAATCCCCAATCCCCAATCCCTACAACATACAACCCAGCAAGCTTGGAGAACATCAATGCCTCAGAATCCAGAACAAATTAAAGACCACGCAGAGCTGTTCCAACAACCAGAATACCAAGAGTTATTCAAGAACAAGAGAGAACAGTTTGAAGGCGGACACAGTGACGAAGAAGTAGAACGGGTTTCTGAGTGGACAAAAAGCTGGGAGTACCGCGAAAAGAACTTTGCTCGTGAAGCGTTAACTGTTAACCCTGCAAAAGGTTGCCAACCCTTAGGAGCTATTTTTGCTGCTGCAGGTTTTGAAGGTACTTTACCCTTTGTACAAGGTTCTCAAGGTTGCGTTGCTTATTTCCGTACTCACCTCAGCCGTCACTACAAAGAGCCGTTCTCCGCCGTTTCTTCTTCCATGACTGAAGACGCTGCTGTATTCGGTGGTTTGAACAACATGATTGAAGGTTTGCAAGTTGCTTACCAACTTTACAAGCCCAAAATGATTGCTGTTAGCACCACTTGTATGGCAGAAGTTATCGGTGATGACTTGGGCGCGTTCATCGGTAATGCTAAAAATGCAGATGCAATTCCCCAGGATTTCCCCGTACCTTTTGCTCACACTCCTAGCTTCGTTGGTTCTCACATCACTGGTTACGACAACATGATGAAGGGAATTCTGTCTAATTTGACAGAAGGTAAGAAGAAAAATACCACCAACGGTAAGCTGAACTTTGTTCCTGGATTTGATACCTACACTGGTAACAACCGCGAAATCAAGCGGATGCTGGGCTTGATGGGAATTGACCATACTATCCTGGCCGATAACAGCGATTATCTGGATTCACCAAACACTGGTGAGTACAATATGTACCCAGGTGGTACCAAGCTAGAAGATGCTGCTGATTCCATCAATGCAAATGGAACCGTGTTCTTACAAGGATACTCCACTCAAAAGACACAAGAGTATATCAAAGAAAAGTGGGGTCAACAAACCAAGGTATTACGTCCTTGGGGTGTTAAAGGCACTGATGAATTCTTAATGACATTATCAGAATTAACTGGTAAGCCTATCCCTGAAGAGTTAGAAATCGAACGGGGACGCTTGGTAGATGCCATGACAGACTCCTATGCTTGGATTCATGGTAAGAAGTTCGCAATTTACGGCGATCCAGATTTAATCATCAGTGTAGTTAGCTTCTTGTTGGAGTTGGGTGCTGAACCAGTACACATCCTCTGCAACAATGGCGATAACGAATTCAAGAAAGAAATGGAAGCAATCCTCAGCGCTAGCCCCTTCGGTAAGCAAGCTACTGTTTGGATTCAAAAAGACTTGTGGCACTTACGCAGTCTCTTGTTCACCGAACCTGTAGACTTCTTCGTAGGCAACTCCTACGGTAAGTACCTGTGGCGCGATACCAAGATCCCAATGGTGCGGATTGGTTATCCTCTCTTCGATCGCCACCACTTGCACCGCTACCCAACTGTTGGTTACCAAGGTGGTTTAAACCTACTCAACTGGATTGTTAACACAATTCTGGATGAGTTGGATCGTAACACCAACATTACTGGTAAGACCGATATTTCCTTCGACTTGATTCGCTAGAAATTGTGTTAGCCTGCGACGTGCCAAAAAGGGAAAAGGAAAAGGTTAATGGTTAATGGTTAGTTGTTAGTTGTTAGTTGTTAGTTGTTAGTTGCTGATTAAATTCTCTACTAACTACTAACCACTAACTACTAACAATACCCCAATCACTTTTCTTTTTCCTTTTTCTTTTACATTTTTTCCGATTGTTTATTATGGAAACTGTAACTCACACCCACACTCATCCAAACTATCATCCACCAAACAAAAAATCAGGCTCCTTTGATATTTTATATCCTTTGCGCCGTTTGGTAGATAAAATTCAAATTAGAAATGCTCGCCTCGCTCATCTTCTTTGTCAACTGATTCCTTGCTGTTGTCCTTTTGAGCGAGATATTAAATTATTTGGACGGACTTTCCACATTCCGCCTCTTTGTAAACTTAATCCTTTGTATGACGAGTTTGTTGCTTTGCGTTTCCGTGCTTTATCTTACTTGGCTGATGAATGTGGAGAAGATATTACGAAATATATTTGCTAGTGGTTAGTGGTTATTTGTTAGTTGTTAATAGAATAACTATCCATTAGCTACTAACTATAGGAATTCTCTCAATTTTTGAAATATACGTAGGTAGGGCTAAAGTCCACCCTACACCACCAACCACTAACTACTAACCACTAACCACTAACATTCTTAAGAGAGGAATCAAATGAAACTTAACCAAAGTAAAATTAATGAGTTGCTGACTCAGCCCGGTTGCGAACATAATAAAACCAAGCATGGCGACAAGAAAAATAAATCTTGCTCCCAATTACCTAAACCAGGTGCTGCTCAAGGGGGTTGTGCTTTTGATGGTGCTATGATTGCTCTAGTACCTATTACCGATGCCGCTCATTTAGTTCACGGACCGATCGCTTGTTCTGGTAATTCTTGGGGGAGTCGCGGTAGTTTTTCCTCCGGTCCTACTCTTTACAAGACTGGCTTTACCACTGATATGGATGAAACTGATGTCATCTTTGGTGGAGCTAAAAAGTTGTACAAAGCTATTTTGGAAATTGAAAAGCGCTACCATCCTGCTGCTATCTTTGTTTACTCTACTTGTGTCACCGCCCTTATTGGTGAAGACTTAGATGCCGTGTGTAAAGCGGCAGGAGAAAAAATCAACACTCCTGTTATCCCTGTTAATGCTCCAGGTTTTATTGGTAGCAAGAATTTTGGCAACCGTCTTGCAGGCGAGGCTCTCTTAGATTATGTTGTCGGTACACGTGAACCTAAACACTTACAACAACACCTTTTGTGATATGATTTTGGGACTGATTTGAACGGATTCTCATGAGAGTTTACGGTTACGCCCGCGTTAGCACACAAGAACAAGCAGAGGAGTTTGATGCACTCAATCAGCAAATAGCTAGATTAAAAGCGGCGGGTGCAATGGAAGTATTGATTGATATTGAGTCGGGACGCAACGATGCAAGAAAACAATTTAACGAGTTGCTGAAGTTGGTACAACAAAATCAAGTTGACGAAATTATCATAACTCGTGTCGATCGCCTGGGTAGAAGTGTGATTACTATTCATAAGACGATTGACATTTTCGTGAGGCATAATGTCAATCTACGGGTACTTGATGCGCCCGTCGATCCAAATAGCCCGTTTGGATGGTTTAGTATCAACCAAATGTCCGGGCTTGCTGAGTTTGAATCAAGGCTATTATCCCAACGGGTTAAACAAGGAAACGAGTATTTTCGGCAGCAATTAAAGTTTTGCGTTCCTCCATTTGGATATGCCAAAGACGAAAATCATCGATTAACCCCTAATAAAAATATTCACGAAAAATCTGGTAAAACCTATTTTGAACTAGCCAAGATGATTATCGATTTAATTTTGGAAATGAGATCGCTTAAAGATGTATGTAACTATATTTACAATGAATATGAAGTAGTTTTTACTGTTGCAGGCTTGCGAGATTGGGTCAAAAACTTGGCACTGCAAGGACATACAGCCTATTTCATGAAAAAGAAAAAAGGTATTAATCGGGAACCCATAATCAATTTCAATACCCATGAAGCCGTAATTACATCAGCTACAGTAGACGCAATTCAACAGAAATTGTTAGCAAATAGAAAGTATCGGAGTTCGGAAAAATCAACCCGTGGCGACTATCCACTTGCAGGCTTAATTAAGTGTACCCATTGTGGGGGAGGTATGTATCGTAACTTTTCCCGACACAAAACCAAAACCGAGTATATGCGCTGCGTGAATTACAACAAACCAGGAAAGTATCACTGCGAAAATTCAAAATGTACCCGACTGCGGGAAATCGTAGCCAAGACGCTCGCAGCTTTATGCAAGTATGCACCGAAATTAATCGAGCATCTGGAAAATCAATCGGCGACGACACAAGTCATCAATACCAAACAAATCGAAAAGTTAACCAACGAATTGTCCGTTCTGCGGGGACTTCGCAGTTCCAACCCAGACATAATTCAAGCGATCGCCAAAGTAGAAGCGACGATTGGTACCCTATCAATCCCAAGCAAAATTGTTGATACGGATACTTTTGAGAATGCCAAGAGGAAAATAGTCATTGCTTCTCAAGCTACATTCTGGGAAAGATTGGATGACTCGGAACTGCGAGCTGCACTAGCTGAGTTTGTAGAGAAGGTTGAGGTAGATTCAGAAGGGGTTGTATCTCCCAATTTTAAATTGCCAATACCTGATTTGACTTTTTTATAGATATTCCAAAAATTCCAGAAATACCAAAGCTTCCAAAGGAAATTCAGAACCCGTCGCCTATCGTCCGTGATAAGCACCACACGCTCGACAATCTTCTAACGGGAAATGAGTAGTCCCCTATCAATCTAAGGGGATACCTTTGAGAATACCAAGAGGAAAACAGTTATTGCTTCTCAAGCTACATTCTGGGAATCATTGGATGACTCGGAACTGCGATCGGCATTGGCTGAGTTTGTAGAGAAGGTTGAGGTGGATTCAGAAGGGACTGTAACTCCTAGTTTTAAATTGCCATGAATTCTATCATCAATACATCCATAGGTTTTGATGAATTCTTCAGGAGACATATCTCCAATCTTCAAGTTCCCGTAATATCTTTCATAAGTTTCAAGTAACTTGTCATTGAGCATTTTTAGGACTTTTTGAGAACGTTCTGAAGCCATAAAACATTCTGTAGCGATGTTTCTAGCTTATTCATTAGCTAAAATTTTTCTGTTAACAGCGAACGAATAAGCATCGCCCATACCGTTTTATGATAAGTTGAAATTTTCAAGCTGTGTATATCGTGTTGTAGCCGAGTGCTACATCTATCACCTCGCCGGAAATAAAGCGGGCATGGTCACTAGCCAAGAAAGTGGCAGTGTCGGCGATGTCTTGTGGATCGAGGGCAGGCTTAGCCTTCAAAGGTAACATCGCACCGACTACCTTGTCTTGCTCTTCAAAACTTTTCACTCCCGTTGAGCGTAGTTGTCCTTGTGAGCGATACAAAGGAGTATTGACAGGTCCTGGAGCAATGGAATTGACGGTAATGTTGGACGCTCCAAATTCAATGGCGGCTGATTTAGTTAGCCCAATCACAGCCCACTTAGTGGTGCCATAAGCACCATTGCCCACTACACCCTGACGACCGCCAATAGAGGAAATTGTTATGATGCGACCGCCCTGACGTGCTTTCATGTGCGGGACAACTGCCTGAATTGTGTTGAATACGCCGTTGATATTGACATCAATTGTATCGCGCCACTGCTGCTCGTTTGAGCCTTCGATTGTAGTCCAGATAGCGATGCCAGCATTGGCAACCGCAATATCTAGACCGCCGAGTTCGCGTGCAGTGAGGGCTGCGGCTTCCTTCATCGCGTTATTGTTGCGTACATCAACCTTGAGCTTAAGTGCTTTAACTCCAAGCGCACGTACAGCCGCCACAGTTTCATCAAGCTCGCTCTCATTGGCAAGGCGGTAACCTGAGATTGGCATTCCTCCAGTGGGGTCAGCAATATCAAGCAAAGCAACATTAGCACCGTTTTTAGCGAAATCGATAGCGATCGCTCGTCCGATACCGCGAGCTGCTCCTGTTACCAAAGCGACTTTTCCAACAAGAAGTCGAGAAGTCCCTTCTTGTGGGCGAGCGTTGGTTTGTTTCTGAGCGGGGGCTTCCTGGGATTTAAGAGGCGACATTGTTCCTAGAACCATTCCTGTGGCAGTTAGAGCAGCACTTTTGATAATTTCGCGGCGATGTTGCGTCATTGCTTTTTCCTCATGAACTCTAGAGTAAGCTTAAGGGCGCAACCACTCAGCAAAATAGTAAATTCTTGCTTAAGAAGCTCGAAGTTTGGCAAAAACCTTGGGAGAAACACCTACAGTTCGTTTGAAAGCTTTACCAAAATGAGTTTGGTCGTAAAATCCAACCTGTAAGGCTATATCGGTTAAGTTAGTATCAACACAGACAGTTATTAACTTTTTGGCTCGTTCCACCCGATTTTGAAGGACATATTGGTGAGGAGATAGTCCCAAAGAATTTTTAAACAGACGAGCAAAATGGAAAACACTTAAATTCAAAAGTTCTGCTAGATGAGTGAGACTAAGTTCCTCTGACAAATTAGCATGAATATATTCAATTATTTCTCTTAGTTGCAGCGACGAGAGCTTACCGCGTGGTTGTGAGAATGATTTGGGACAAACACTATGCTGTTGAAGTAGATAAAGCGCAAACGCTAACGCTAATGATTCACCATAAAGCACTCCCCCATAACTTCTTGAGATCAACTCAGCTTGGAATCGTTGAGCAAAATCTGCAATTACAGGATCGAATGCAGCACGTTGTTCTTGAAAGCAAGTACCTTCTTTTATACCACTGTCTTGAAAACTGCGGTCAACAAACGTAGGATCGAGGGCGATCGCTATAAATTCAAAGCGATCGTGCCAACGGGGAAAGTTAACTTCTCCGTGGGACTGCAAACAAAACTCACCTGGATGTAACAGCTTGCTTCGCCAATGGCTGTTGTCCTTCCACTCATACTCGATCGGTTGACCTGCATGAACTATAAGGCGATGTCCTTGAACGTAATGCTCGGGCAGTTCCATCGGTGGAATGCTGTGCATTTCTACAACAATACCGCGCCATCCTACTTCGGCACTTGATCGCCGTACACACCCTTGAGGTGCTGCCGAAAATGGTTTTTCAGTAACCGTGTCAATCAGATGGATTTGACTTTCAGACATTAATGTTTCTACAACATTTCTGGGATGAGGGAATATCATTATGAAATATAGCAAGAGTTCGTGCAAATAACCAGAGTGCGTAGATTTCGATTAAACGTTGGTGACGCTTCAACTTCAATCACTGGTTGCTCAGACATTCTCCAGTCCTTCCCAAACTCGCTCGATAGGAATCGTTTGTCCTGTTTGAGCTTCATGCCAAGCTTGACGAAAATCTTCTAAGATTGCTTCATTAGGTGTATCATCCTCATCGTCTTTTGTCTCTTCTGGAATAAGAACAATTACTTCAACACGACTGTTCTTATCTATCATTATGGGGCAATCTAACGTCAGTTGCCCATGTTCATCAATGCTTGCCATAACTTTGATTGCTTTCATTTGGTTCTCAAAATTCCTATAGTATAATGGCTCGCGATGCCTGTTTATTCTAAGCTTACACAAATTCTGAAAGATTATGCTGATTTTTTAGGCAAGCATAAGTAAGTTATTCCCTCTACCTTTCTGGATATGCAGCGATAAGCCTTTATGCTTAACAATTAAAGCCGTATTGCGAAGACAAGTGTAGAATTTAATGAGTTAATAAGTCATCAGGCAAGCCATTACGGTTAACGCTTTCATGGCTATGACTCGGCGACCATAACTTGCTCAATGATTTCATTTATTTACCGCGCCATAAATGAACAGCCTCAGGATTGATCTGAGATCTCACCTGCTGCCATTCTTCAAGAAGATAGTCATCATCGACGATTGATTCATGCTTTTCATCCTTAAGGACAGCTAACACATGAACACCAGATGGATAGATAACGTGACGAATTTTTGGTTCATAACCTAATTGTTCAAGTGTAGCTAAAACCTCATCAGTACTACCTGCAATTGAAAGGTCTACCGCTAACAAGATTTGACCTACCTTAGCCCCTGGTTTTACACACTCTAGAACAGCCATTATTCCTTCTCCTTATAATTGCAGCGATATATTTGGGGACGATTCTTTACTTTGCGAGGCTCAGTTACTGATTCCAGTTCAACGCCTTATTTATTAGCCCGTTTCTGACATTCCTTCGAGTTACCTGCTAAGTGCAGATGCGATTTTAGCAGAATTTGGTTATTCACTCTCAGTATTACACATATCTTTACCTAAAATCCCCAAAAATAACGAATTCAACGAAATCACGTTGTGTTCATTTTAAGCGATGAGGTAACTTTACATTGTGCTGTTTTCGACTGCAACCGGAATTATATGACTGGGTGTAAGATCTGATGAGATACTGTATTTCAGTGATAAATATTATAATTTGAACTTGTACAGCAAACGTTATGAAAAATTTACTCACTTTGTCAACAGTTTTTTC
The DNA here is from genome assembly GCF_009725235.1 of Scytonema sp. UIC 10036. The sequence continues at coordinate 24,938 of NZ_WJFC01000028.1, read as the reverse complement.
TAGCGTAATTGTCACAGGTTTACTGTTTGCCGTTCAACAACTAGGAGTGCTAGAACCTCTAGAAATAAGGCTTTTTGACCAGATGATGCAAATGCGAGTAAATTCTGGTTTAGATCGCCGCCTGTTGATTGTTGCAATCACTGAATCTGACATCAAAAAATGGAAATCACCTACTTCAGACCGTTTATCAGGGCAAGTTCTCGATCGCCTTTTGGACAAACTGGAGCAATATCAACCGCGAGCAATTGGTTTTGACATTTTTCGTGACTTACCAGTTGAACCGGGTCACGATCGGTTATTGAAACGTTTGCAACAGAGCGATATCATTATTCCAATTTGCAAACATCGCGATCAAGAGTATGGAGTATCGCCTCCTGAGGGAATTGAGCCATCAAGAGTTGGATTTAGCGATGTTGTAGAAGATTCTGATGGCACAATACGTCGTAATCTACTGTTATTCTCCTTAGCAGCGAATGACGATTGTGCAGCAGAATATTCCTTAAGTCTCCAATTAGCACTAAAATATTTGGAAACTGGAGGCATCCAACCGCAATTTACTTCAAAGCAAGAGTTGCAACTTCGCAATACTGTATTTAAACGTCTAGAAAGTAATTCTGGTGGTTATCAAAACATAGATGCTCGTGGTTACCAAATTCTCCTAAACTACCGTTCTTCTCACGTAGCTGAAAAAGTGACTCTGACAGATGTGCTTGAGGATAAGGTGAATCGCGATCTAGTGAAAAACCGCATCATCTTGATTGGTACAACCGCACCCAGTTTGAAGGATATTTTAAATACACCCTATAGCACTGGCAAGTCAGACACATCTGGCAGTATGGCGGGAGTGGAGATTCATGCCCAAAGTACCAGTCAAATTCTCAGCGCCGTTCTCGACAAACAGCCTCTGTTTTGGTTTTTGCCTGAATGGGGTGAAGTGGTTTGGGTATTGGTATGGAGTTTAGCAGGAGGTATAATTGCATCACGCATTCAGCATCCTCTACATCAAGCAATTGTCGGTGGGACAGTTCTTGTAGTATTATTTACTGGTAACTTTTTTATTTTTAACCAAGCAGGATGGATTCCAGTAGTCTCGGCAGCACTGGGGTTGGTGTTAGCAGCTGGTAGCGTTCTTGCTTACACCGTATATCAAAGTAAGCAAGAGAAAGAAAAAATAGCACAACAGATTCACCAGCAAGAAGAGGACAATACTTTAAGTCCAACAATACCCGAGCGAATTCCCTCCAACACGCATTTGCTGAACGGACGCTACAGAATCATCGAACCTCTAGGTTATGGAGGATTTAGTGATACTTACTTAGCTCAAGATACTCAGCGTCCCAGTCATCCTCTATGTGTTGTCAAGCAATTACGACCCGCTCGTCAAGAAGAAGCTTTTTTAAGTGTTGCTAGACGACTCTTCAACACTGAAGCAGAAATTTTAGAAATTTTGGGTAAGCATGACCGGATACCTCAACTATTGGCTTATTTTGAAATAAATCAAGAATTTTATTTAGTTCAAGAATTTATCAAAGGGAATTCCCTAGAAAAAGAGATTACTCCTTATAAAAAGTTTGCAGAAGCGAGGGTTGTATCTCTACTCAAAGAAGTTTTGCTGATACTTGTTTTTGTTCACGATTATAATGTCATCCATCGAGATATCAAACCTAGTAATTTAATCAGGCGGGAAAGTGATGGACGGATTTTTTTAATTGATTTTGGTGCAGTCAAACAGATTCAAACTCAGCAGCAAAATAGTACGATCGCAATTGGTACTCCTTGTTATATGCCTCCCGAACAAATGAACAGACAACCGAGACTAAACAGCGATATCTATGCGTTAGGAATACTGGCTATTCAAGCCTTAACAGGGACACATCCTAATACGTTCCAAAGAGACTCAAATACTTTAGGGGTGGTTATACCCTTGCAAGATGGTACCTTGCAGAATTGGCACAATTTAGCAGAAATCAGTGACAAATTTGCTGCGGTATTAAATAGAATGGTGAATCAAAACTCCAATTCAAGATATCAGTCGGTTACAGAGGTATTAAATAGTTTAGAAAGTCTTTAACGAAGATAGCATGACTGGGAAGAAGCAGCTAATGTTTCAGCAGTAGCATTGGGCATTTGGGAAACCAGCGTCACGTCACCCTTACCATTGAATACCCAACCCGTAGCAGGTGTAATTACAGTATCAGACTCCGACTGTGGTTTTGTTGCCGTAGTCTTGGAATCTAGACGCTGTGCTGTTGTCGCCCGCAAACGAGTATCTTCCCACACTGCATTACTGCTGAGAGTTTCATCAGGACTCGGAGGTAAACCACCGCGTCCAGTCACTTTAAAGTCACTCGCAGTTGCTTCATCAAAAGCAGCACAACCTTGGGCGATTTGGTTGGAGGGGTCAATCACATCTACGGGTAGGGAGACTAAACCGTTATTCGGGTCAACATCAGGGTTGTTGACGGTAATTTGACCATCTAATTGCGGTCCTCCTTGTTGGGAAACAGCACTAATGTCATTTGTGAGTAATTCACGAGGATTTGAATTAGCGTTTAATCTCCGTAATTCTGCTCCACTCAAAAGCTGTAACCCATAAATACCAGATGTGTTAATCGTGACCTTACCACCAGAACCTGTGAAAGCATTGGCGATGATGTCGCTATTTTCGTTTGGGATGGCGACGAGAAATTGTGCGTTGAGATTAATGTTACCACCATCGCCGCCTTCTTGGTCAGTACCAGCACTGGTGGAAATTTGAGCGCCACGCCGCATTAAGAGTAAGTCGCTTACTTGCAAGTTGATATTACCACCGTTACCGAATGTAGATTCGGCGATGAAGCGTCCGCCGTTGTCTAAGGTGATTTTAGGTGAATTAACTTCGATATCACCTGCAATCCCTGAACCTGAAGAGAGAACGAAAAAGCCGCTAGCAGCGTCTACATTTGCTGCTGTTGTACCAAATTTATCAAGTCGGTCATTGAAAGTAGCATCGGTGCCATTAACAATTACTCTATCCTTAGCATTAACCGCAATCTTACCAGCATTTCCTGTGCCAGAGGTGACCGAGAGTAGTTGTCCGCCGTTGAGAGCTTCAAAAAGATTGGCATTGATTGTAATGTTACCGCCCTTGCCATTGTTGCTAGTACGTGCGTCTAATACAGCACCATCTGATAGATGAAAGACGTTTGTATTGACATTGATATTGCCGCTTTTGCCTGTGGTATTGGTATTTGCAAATAATCCACTAGAGTTTCCATTTTTAGAATTAGTACCAGAAACGTTGAAAGTATTAAAAGTTATAACTTCAATATTTCCTGCATTTCCTTTCCCGTTTGTAGTGGCAATAAATCTGGCACCATTCAAGATAGATAGTTCACTAGCAGTAATGTGGATATTCCCCCCATTTCCTGTACCTGTAGAATTGACGCTAGTAAAGATAGCACTGGATGTATTGCTATTGCTTACTCCGTCAAAGAAGACACGCTCTTTTGCATTAACAATTATATTACCTGCATTTCCTTGTCCATCAGTACTAGCGCTTAGTTCACTATCATTTTTAACTAAGAGTTCAGTAGTAGTAATGTTGATATCCCCGCCCTTTCCTTCTATGTAACGTCCCAAACTAGTAGAGGCTGTACCATTATCGAAAATAACGCGATCGCGGACATTGATAATAATCCCACCTGCATCTACCTTTCCAACAATAATATTACTTCGATTGAAGTTTCGACCTTCTGTGTTTGCTGCGGCAGTAATTGAGCCGTTATTAATAACTGAAAGTTCACCAGTAGTGATGCGGATTTCACCTCCCCTAAGTGTGTTTGATGGCGCTCTGCCAATAAAAGTATTTATGATGTCTAGTGGTACTAGCCTAACAGAGGTAGAAGCTTGACCTCCATCAAAGATAACGCGATCGCGAGCATCAATAATAATATTACCTCCATCTATACTTCCTAAAAATGAATCAAATGTAGAAGTAGAACTAATTAAGGCACCATTGGTAACAGAGAGTTCTCCTGTAGTGATGCGGACATTTCCTGGTTTGTCACTTGTACCTCTGTCGAAACTGCTAGTGATATTACTTTCTTCTCCATTTAAAAAAACACGGTTTTTGGCATCTACGATCAAGTCGCCTGTAGTGAAACTAGTGTCTATTAAGGACAACAAGCCAGTAGTTATATTAGTATTGCCACTCGACAAAACAGAACTCTTGTTGAACAAAACACTGTCTTTGGCATTGATTATCAAACTACCAATCTTCTCTAACTGCCACAAAACACTGTTTTCCGCTGATAAAGAGTTAGTAGTAATATTAATATTATCAGTATAGACATTGCTTAGATTAAATAATACAATTTTACTCGCAATATTGATGTTGTCACTAGTGACTTTATCATCCTTGAATGATAAAGAGTCAGTAGTAATATTAAATTGACCAGTGTAGATTTGATTTTTCTCAAAAAAAGCGCGTTCCTTGGCATCGATAATTACACTGCCAACATTACCTCTTTCATTACTGCCACTATCGAGAATGGTGTCGATTAATGACAACGAACCAGTTTTAATATTAACGTTTTCACTTTCAATTCGTGCCCGATCAATTTTTATAGCTTCTGTAGCATTAAGTAGTGCAATATTTCCAGCTTGACTATCAATTCCCGTAAGTCCAGTTCGTAGTTCACTGCCTTCTACAATATCTATATTGCGTGCGTTAATTGTAATATTATTTCCTCCATTAGTTGTAATCCTATTACCATTCTCTACAAAATCGGTATCCAAAACATTGCTTTGTGAGGTCGTAGTATCCATAATAGTTTTTCTCAGTGATAGTGAATCAGTAGTAATATTGATGTTGCGACTGAAGATCCTACTATCATTATCAGAAGAAACAAGTTTGTTGGCATTAATATTCAGACTACCTCCATCTCCTTCTTCATCAATACCAGTATTTAAAATATTGTTCCTAAATAGTAATGAATCAGTAGTAATATTGACATCATTACTTAAAATCTCTGCCTGTTCAAATTTTATAGTTCCTGTGGCATTAAGCGTAAGATTTTCAGCTTCAATATATACGTAACTGCTTTCTAACTCTGTCTCATCTATCAGAGAGCTACCTCCCGGAACATCTATATTTCCTGCGTTAATCGCAATACTACCGCTATTACCAACAACGCCTAATATAGCTCTATTAATTAGAGATACATCTGCTCTCGGTACATCAATAGGAAAACTTAGGCTAAAAATATTACCAACTGTATTAAGTCCAATTGTTCCTGCTGCTGCTAATCCTCCCAACTCCACTCTCCCACCAGGAGCAATTAATCTTCCACCATCCATACTGACATTACCGCCAACCAGTAACAAACTCCTACCTTCAGAAACTTGCAAACCAGTAGTAGTAGCATTATTTTGAATTGATGCAGCATTAATTTGATTGACAAGTAAAACGGAAGGATTAACCGTTAACAATTGGGAAGGCGCTTGTGGACTAGAAGCGCTGAAAAATCCGTTCTGACCAAACCCAATAGCATTCGCAGTCGTCCCCACAAACGAACCCGCAACATCTAATCTTGCATTCTGCCCAAAAATGATGCCATTAGGATTAATAAAAAATAAATTGGCGTTACCATTTACACCCAATAAACCGAATATCTTCGAGGGGTCATTACCCGTCACACGACTCAAGATATTTTCAATCCCTGCTGGATTTGCAAAGTAAACTCGCTCTCCATCCCCAACCTGAAATTGAGAAAAACTTTGGAATAAATTTACACCTCTAATCGCCCCTCCTTCAATCAGCTGTCCTGGCAATCCACGCAGGTTAGGATTATTTGTGACTTGTGATTTTTCATTCCCCAACGTGTTGTCAGGAACAATCTGCGCCGAAGCAGAATTCCCAAACCCAGTAATTATTGCATTGCATACAACGAAAAAGCCTAGCAGCTTCCAAAAACTTTGCCACCGATCTTGAATCATTCCTGTATTTACTCCGATTAATTTTGTTTCAGGAAAATGGCTATCAATTTTTGATTAATGGTTCAAAATTATACAATTTTGACTGTCTCAGTAAATTAACGTCGAAATAATAACTTTAATGAAGATAGCATGACTGGGAAGAAGCAGCTAATGTTTCAGCAGTAGCATTGGGCATTTGGGAAACCAGCGTCACGTCACCCTTACCATTGAATACCCAACCCGTAGCAGGTGTAATTACAGTATCAGACTCCGACTGTGGTTTTGTTGCCGTAGTCTTGGAATCTAGACGCTGTGCTGTTGTCGCCCGCAAACGAGTATCTTCCCACACTGCATTACTGCTGAGAGTTTCATCAGGACTCGGAGGTAAACCACCGCGTCCAGTCACTTTAAAGTCACTCGCAGTTGCTTCATCAAAAGCAGCACAACCTTGGGCGATTTGGTTGGAGGGGTCAATCACATCTACGGGTAGGGAGACTAAACCGTTATTCGGGTCAACATCAGGGTTGTTGACGGTAATTTGACCATCTAATTGCGGTCCTCCTTGTTGGGAAACAGCACTAATGTCATTTGTGAGTAATTCACGAGGATTTGAATTAGCGTTTAATCTCCGTAATTCTGCTCCACTCAAAAGCTGTAACCCATAAATACCAGATGTGTTAATCGTGACCTTACCACCAGAACCTGTGAAAGCATTGGCGATGATGTCGCTATTTTCGTTTGGGATGGCGACGAGAAATTGTGAGTTGAGATTAATGTTACCGCCATCGCCGCCTTCTTGGTCAGTACCAGCACTGGTGGAAATTTGAGCACCACGCCGCATTAGGAGTAACTCGTCTACTTGCAAGTTGATATTACCACCGTTACCGGATGCAGATTCGGCGATGAAGCGTCCGCCATTGTCTAGGGTGATTTTGGGTGAATTAACTTCGATATCACCTGCTATTCCGGAACTATTAGAGAAAACAAAAAAGCCGCTAGCTGCATTGGGATTTCCAACTATCGTACCAAATTTACTAAGTCGCTCATCAAAAGTTGCATCAGTGCCATCAACAATGACTTTATCGGTTGCATTGACTGTTATCTTACCAGCACGTCCACTACCAGAGGTAGTTGTCGTAATAAGTTGTCCACCGTTAAGAGCTTCAAAAAGACTGGCATTAACTGTAATATTGCCACCATTGCCACTGGTGAGAGTTCCTGCATCTAACTTACCACCATCTGTGACACGAAAGACATTGGTATTTACGGTAATATTACCGCCAGAACCTGTGGAAGCCGTATCTGTAAATAAAGTACTCGAAACTCCGCTTTTTGGATTGCTTCCAGAAACCGTAACGGAATCTTTGGCATTAATTTGAATATTTCCTGCCCTCCCTTGTCCGTTAATATTAGCAGCAAGTAAAGAGCCATTTGTCACTGAAAGCGTTTTGCTTGTCACACGGATGTCACCACTATTTCCGATACCATTTTCTAGGACACTAGTTATGGCATTACCGTCATCAAAGGAGACGTTTTCACGAGCGTTAATAATGAGATTGCCTGCTGAACCCTGTCCAAGGCTGCTAGTCCCAATTACAGAGACATTGATAACTGAAAGCGATTCTGTAGTGATACGGATGTCACCGCCGTTGCCGATCGCATTCTCTCCCACGACTGTTGAAGCATTAGCTTTATCAAAGAGGACGTTTTCAAATGCATCAATAATGATACTGCCCGCCGAACCTTTTCCAAACATAGTGGTACTCAATGTAGCGCTATTGGTCACAATAAATGACCCTGTAGTAATGCGGATGTCACCACTATTTCCAATAACATTCGCGCCCACACTAGTTGTAGGAAAACTTGCATCAAAGAGGACGTTTTCACGGGCGTTAATAATGATATTGCCTGCTGAACCGCTTCCAAGGTGAATAGTCGTGAATTCAGATCCATTAGTTGCTGAAAATGATCCTGTAGTAATGCGGATATCACCAGTATTACCAACACTATTTTCTGACGCACTGGTTGTGGCTGTACCTCCATCAAAGAAGACATTATCACGGGCGTCAATGTTCACACTACCTGCTGAACCTTTTCCAAAGGAGCTTGTAGCTAAAACAGCACCATTAGCCACTGACAGTGTTTCCGTGTTAATACTGATAGTACCAGCGTTACCGACACTACCTTCTACTGTACTAGTGAGGACATTGCTTGCGTTAACAAAGACATTCTGACGAGCATCGATAATTACATTCCCCGCTGAACCTTGCTCAGAAGTGCTAGTGTTTAGTTGAGCACCATCGGTCACAAAGATTGACCCCGTGGTAATGCGGATATTACCGCTATTACCAGTCGCTCCAGAAAAAACAATGTTTCCAATAATGCTTCCCTGTTCAACTTTGATTTGTTCCGTCGAGTTGAGGATAATATCTCCCGCTTGACTATCAACGGTTCCAATTGTTGAAGCTATCCCAGCAAAAAGAGAACTTCCTGAAATATCTAGATTTTTGGCGTTGATTGCAATACTTCCACCTCCAGAAGATACCACACTCACGATCGCATTGTTGCTGAGAGATACATCTGCTCGTTGCACTCCCTCTGGAAAATTGAGACTGAAAATATTGCCATTTGTGCTCAATCCAACTGTTCCATCAGAAGCTAATCCTCCCAACTCTACTCGCCCACCAGGAGCAACCAATATTCCACCATCCATGTTGATGTTACCGCCAACCAAAAACAAGTTCCTACTTTCAGGAACTTGCAAACCTGTTGTAGTAGCATTATTTTGAATTGATGCGGCATTAATTTGATTAACAAGTAAGACTGAAGGATTAACCGTTAGCAATGGGGAAGGCGCTTGTGGACTAGAAGTGCTAAAAAATCCGTTCTGACCAAACCCAATCGCATTCGCAGTCGTCCCCACAAATGAACCCGCAACATCTAACCTTGCATTCTGCCCAAAAATGATGCCATTAGGATTAATTAAAAATAAATTTGCGCTACCATTTACACCCAATAATCCAAATATCTTCGAGGGGTCTTGACCCGTGACGCGACTCAAGATATTTTGGATGCCCACTGGATTTGCAAAGTAAACTCGCTCTCCATCCCCAACGTTAAATTGAGAAAAACTTTGGAATAAATTTACACCTCTAATCGCCCCGCCTTCAATCAATTGCGCGGGCAATTCACCAATGTTAAGATTATTTGTGACTTGTGAACTTTCATTTCCCAAGGTGTTGTCAGGAACAATCTGAGCCGAAGCAGAATTCTCAAACCCAGTAATCATTGCATTGCATACAACCAAAACGCCTAGCAGCTTCCAGAAACTTTGCCAATGGTCTTGAATCATTCCCGTATTTACTCCGATAAATTTTATTTAAGGAAAATGGCTATCAGTTTTCTATTAATGGTTTATAATTATACGATTTTGAGAGTCTCAGTAAATTAACGTAAAAATAACTTTACCGAATACGGCATGATTGGGAAGAAGCAGCCAATCTTTCAGCAGTAGCATTGGGTGTCTGGGAAACCAACGTCACTTCACCCTTACCGTTGAACACCCAACCCGCAGCAGGTGTAATGTTTACTGTATCAAACTCTGACTTTGATTTTATTGCCGTAGTCTTAGAATCACGGTAAACATGATATTAGATTAATAGTATTGGTGAGATAAAATTCACGCTCTGCACAAGCTAAAAAGCTTGGCGAGCCTTTGTTTTGAACAGGACTTACGCAACTGGCATAAAGTGAGGGCAAGCAGGCAGAGCAATTATCTCTCTCACATGACTTGCACGGAGGTAGTATGGGAGATTTTCCGCATTTCTCACAAGTATGCGATACGGCTTCAGCCCGTAGGCAGCTGGCTTATCGCTATTACCAAAACCTTTATCCTGCATAGAGTTTGAGCGTTTTAGACGAGCGCGTGAATTATGACAGTACGTTGACAAGGTATTTTATCTCAAATCTAGGTGGCATAAGCACCTTGGGTAAGTCGTTGAAATCTTTGTGAGAAATCTGGGGTAAGTCCTGTTGAAAAAGCTTTTAGCAGGAGACACATTATGGTGAAAGAAAAGTTGGTCAAAATTTCAAAACCTACTCTTGTTTTTAGGTAAATTTTCATGAATGGACGTTTACGCACTTAATATCCACCAACGTCAGTAGACCGAAAACTTTTGTAAGTTGACGAAAGAATAAGAGTTTGGGGCGACGTTTCTGGGAGCCAGGAGAGCGATCGCTTACCTCAGATGGAGAACCGATCTACAACCCTATTGCTCAAAACGCAGATGATACGGGCATTCTGGCGGATTGTATACAATCCGCCAAATGAACGAATGGTAAGCCTTCTAGAAATCTTTTCGGTCTACTGACTGCAATTAAGGGAATAGATTCTGGCTAACTTTCCAAGTCGTGTTAAGTTTAAAGACAAGCACTGTATTGATCGCGAAGGATAAGATAATCTCTCTGTTAAAAATGATTTTTAAGTAGTAGTAATATGCTTCAACGTTTTGAAAGTAAGCTTCTTGCCTCAGCAGCATTGATTGTTGGTATATCGTTGGCTCCAACATCTGCTAGAGCCGCAACCTTGGGCTTCGCTGATGTCGTTTTAGAATACTTTGCTGCGGGTAATAGTCCAAGTCCATTACCAGAACCTTATGGGTCAACAGGTAGAGCTATTCTAGAACCCTCAGAAAATGGAGGCTTTACAATTGAACCCGTCAGTCCAGATGTAATTTTAGGTCCGCCACCTCCTTCTCCTGTTAATAGTAGATTAAACCCTAACGTGGACTGGTTGGCTTTACCACAAGGGTCTTTTGTTACTGTCGGATTCACTAATGAAAGAATTGTTGACGGTCCTGGAAATGATATTTTCATCGGGAACTTAGAGGACTCGGCGGGAGAACAGGCAGACATCTTTGTTAGCGCCAATGGAAATGACTTTGAGTTCTTAGGACGTATAGGTGAGGGAGGTGTTCGCGAACTAGACTTAGCCACTATTGGATTTACTGCCCCAGTTGAAGCCATTAAAATTGTTGGAATTGATAACTTTGGTAATTCTCCAGGTTTTGATTTAGTCAGCGTCGAAGGTTTACCAGGTAGTATTGAACCAAGATTCGAACCTGCTTCGGTTCCGGAACCCACTTCTACATTAGGTCTACTAGCCTTTGGCGCTTTAGGCGCAGATTCAGTACTGAAGCGCAAACAGAAGCAGCAGAAACTCAGTAGATCGAAAACTTTTGTAAGTTGACGAAAGAATCAGGGTTTCAGCCGACGTTTTTCGGCTGATGATCGCGATCGCTTGCACAGTACACAACAGACACATGACAATCATATGTTGACAATCAGCACTGACAACGATAAGTTGACAATTTTGCCAACTTATCGTTGTTGTCCCACTTCAATTTATTGCCAGTTACCAACTAAAATATATGGTGCCCAAAAGTAAGGATGTCTGTGATTTTTCAGAAGATTTACCTGAGCCTGACGCAAAGCTTCTGCTTTAGGCATTTTTTTATTAACTAAATTGTTGTAAAACTCAGTCATTACCGTCGCAGTTGTGTCATCGGTGACGCTCCAAAGAGTTGCCAATGTACTACGCGCTCCTGATTGTATAGCAACTCCTGCTATTCCTAAAGTAGCTCGGTTATCTCCTTTAGCTGTTTGACAAGCACTCAAAACGAGGAGCTCGATTGCTTCTTGTTGCTTTGTCTCCCTCGTTCTCAGTACAGATTTTAACTCATTAACATTGACTTCACCGTTCCAAGTCAGAATAAATGTATTTTCTGCCTGGGAACTAAATTGACCATGAGTTGCTAGATGTATTACAGGTGCATTAGAAGACTTAACCGCCTCTGTGATTGTTGTTCTCGTAAATTGATTGTTAAGTAGTCTTTGTCGAACAGGAATTTTCACTTCTTTTGCAATTTGATTCACTTCGTCTGCGACTTTGGGTAAAGCATTAAATCTTCCCGAATATTTTTGTTCAATCCCTTTAGGTAATTCGCTAAGTCCAGCAATGACTGCTCGTCTTTCTAATCTTTCTGCGGTCAGAGGAGTAATAGTTGGTAATAACTGTAAACCTGGTGTTAGAGCAAGATTGTATTCTTTTTCAATCAGAAATTGTTTGCCATCATAAAGCGCTGCCATTGGAATATTTCGTAAGGCTCCATCTAAAATAAACACAAGATTTGTGCCTTTTTTTAAATCAGAGTCTAAAGTTTTTTGAACTAACCATTTATAGAAATTATGTAAATCAGGTAAAAATTCCCCACTGTTTCGATTTGACAATTTTTGGCTCAGTTCTTCAATGGTTTGTTCCATTTTATCTGAGGTAATAAAATTACCAGATTCATCTTTGGGAAAATCAAATGTGTAACGGCGCTTGGCTCCATTAGGAAGGGAGGCAATAACTGCCAAGCGGTCAGGCAATATTAAAGGATAAATAAAAACTGTATTGTTTTTCTTATCAATCTCGTCAAGTTGAACAGTTTTAGCATCTACACAAGCTCTGCGGAAAAAGTTATCTAGCTCTGCTACTTGTAGTGAGTCAATCACTTCTGTAGCTACCCTAATACTTTCTTCACTAGAGTTTCCTTCTAAAAGAAAACTCACATATTCTCGATAGACAGGTTCTACTTCATCTCGAAAAGAAAATTGCACATCGCGGTTAACGACGGCTAAATCATTCCGCAGGGACTTGAGGTGATTGATTGCTTGTTGATAGGAAGCTTTAGCTTCTTCATTATCGCCTCTAGCTCTAAGGATACGACCTAATTGCCATCGCCAACGATAAGCAATATCAGAGGCAGAAATTCCTTCGCCAAGTTTCACAGCTTGCTCTGTGAGGTTTTGAGCTTCAGACCATTGTTGGGTTTGCTCGTACAAGTTGCCGAGAATACCCAAGGCGTGAGAATAGGCGCGGTTATCTTGTAATTGTTGAGCTTGGTTAACACTCACTTTAACTATCTCAGCAATTTCTCGCCAAGAGATGTTACTACTATTGTTCTTTTGCTTTAGTTTAATCAGACTCTGGGCAAAGTTAATATGAGCGTTAATACTGCTACGACTAGGTGAGACAGTAGCAATTCGAGATTGAATTTGAGGAAACAATCTCTGGTATATATCTGAAAAATTATTTTGTACTTCTTGTGATATTCTTTGAACTTGTTCTGATAATTCTTTTTTCTCTGGTTCTGACAATTTGTTTTTATCGGCTGCAGCTAATTTCAATTGTATTTTGCGCTGTTGGTCTAATAACTTGTCTACTCCCAGACGCAAAAGTCGTAGTTCATTGAGTTGTGATTCTAGTTGAGTAAGGGCTTTTTCAGAAGTGCTTGCTGCTTGACGATAATAATTCAAAGACTTTTGAATATATCCCTTATTTTTCTCTTCTTCGGTTTCATTATTGGCTAAAGCTTGGGCTGTGTTGCCTAAACTTAGCTGAATTTCTGCAACCTTTTCTTTTGATTGCTGTCTTTGAGCGATAATTAAACTTTTGAGCAAAACTTGCTGTGACTTGCCTAAATTTCCCACCACTCGTAGAGTATTACCGAGACTAAGCAATCGAGTTGCTTTCATGATGGAGTCAGATTGCTTGTCTGTGCTTTGCTCTACAGCATCTAGAGTATTATTAGCACGGCGGTAAAGTCCTAATGCCTGGAGTGCCTGAGCTTGGTTAATCTGGCTACCAGTGGAACCCGCTTCATCGCCAATTTGCTTATAGACTACCGTCGCTTCTTCCCAACTTTTCAGTGCTTGCTCTGGTTGTCCTTGTACTAATTGCAACTTTCCTTTAGTATTTAAAGCTTGAGCGCGGATAGATAAATACTCTTTGGAACCATTTTTATTATGTAATAGTGCCAAGCTGTTGTCAATCGCTTTTTCAGCTTTAGCTAATTCTCCTAACTGTTGGTGAGCCAAAGAAAGATAGTTTAATGCCAAAGCTTGGTTCAGCTCATCTTCAACTGCTTGAAATGCCTGAGATGCCTGTTTGAAAACCTTGACAGCATCAGCAAATTTTTCTGCTTGATAAAGTTGCAAGCCTTGTTGCAAGAGTTGTTTGGTATCAGTTTGTGATGGCGATTGGGTTAAAGTCCACCGCCCGAAGGGCGATCGCACGACTGCTGGTACAGTCATTTGGGAAACTGGTTGAGCAGCTAAGGGAAGGGGAGTCATGATTTGAGATAATGTAGCTAAAGTCAGAATGACAGACATAGTTCCTCACTTAGAAAGGTTGCGTATAAATAATAGAGAAATAGAGTCCGTTCTCTTGCCAAGAATCTTTTTGCTCGGACGAGACAGAGACAAGAGGAATACCCCAATCAAAGCGAGCACTCAGGCGATCGCTCTGTTGCCATAGCAGCCCCAATCCTGTTGATACAAGAGTTTGCTCCTCAAGGGGTGTTCTACCAGCGCTAGAGCTATTCCAAGCAGTGCCAAAATCAATAAATGGGGTAATCTGAAGTACGCTTTGAATCTGAGGTATGCGTAAAATTGGATACCGTAACTCAACAGAAGCCAAAAAACCATTGTCGGCTAAAAGCAAATCCTGACGATAACCCCGTACAGTAGCTTGTCCACCGATACCAATTTGTTCTGAAGGTAGTAATGCTCTGTCTGCTAACTGAATATCGCCACGTACAAGTAATAAGGTTTCTGGAGATAAAAGTCTTACCCACTGTGCTAATCCGCGCCAAGCGAAAAATTCACTATCTGGACTTTTCTCGTTATTTGTGGCGTCGAAGACATTAACACCTACACTAAATTGCGATCGCGCTGCAATAACTTGTCTGTTATTGCGTTGTGTCCAGTCTTGAAAAAACCGGACTGCGGATACTTTAGTCTTGCCATCTTCCGCACCGGGCGAAGGATAAGGAATTCGCCTTCCAACCAACGCTTCCAAGTAACCAATATCACTAGAGCGACGATTGGCGGTGATTCCCAGTGTAAATTCCTGAGTTGGGGTTTGTACTAGAGGCTGACGAAAGGTAATTCCATACTCTTGGGAATCTCCATCAATATCTAAAATATCAAAGGGTTCTTCAATAACGTTTGTAGATGAAGTGCTGTAGTTTAACTGTAAAGTGCCGTTGCGGGGATTCACTGGCAAAGTATAGCTAAAATCCCAACTATTACTGCCATCAGTATTAGCATAAGAAATGCTTAAACCATCTCCGAATCCCAGTAAATTCGCTTCATTCAGTTGGATTTGGCGTTGAACGCTGCCGACAGTGGGTGCCCGATTATTGTCTAGTTTAGCTTGGATAGAACGAGTTTTTGCCTCTGTAACCTTCACCTCTAAGATACTAGTGCCAGGACGCGGGCCTGTTCCCAACTCTGCGGAGATATTTTTAATGAGTGGATTGAGTTGTAGCAGTTGCAGTGCTTGCACCAATTTATTTTGATTTAAGGGTTTGCCTGTAGCAATTGCTAGACGACTACGCACGTAGTTAGGGTTAAGCCGCCTTATACCCCGGACTTGGATAGTTTCTAACTTACCTTCAATGACCGTGATTTTGACTATACTGCCCTCTACTTTGAAAGTTTGATTAGCTCTTATAAAAGCGCCAGAGGAAATATAGCCTGCATCAAGGTAGAGTTGAGTAATGGCATTAGCAGCCTGTAGCAGTTCGGTAAAAGTGATGGGTTTGTTGGTGAAGTCTTTGGTAACTTCCGCAAATTTCTTTTCATCAAAGACGGTACTACCTTCTACCACAAAGCGTTCAACCTTAATTTTTTCTGAAAATTCACTAGGAACTGCTTCTGGAGTCGTTGGCGTAGGAGTTGTTGCGGGAGGAGACGGCAATAAATCTTCTGGGGGTGGGAGTTTTTCTGGTGTTGGGATTGTGGGTGTAGGTGGTACTCCTCGTTGGATATCCGATCCTGGCGGGTTTACCTGTGCTTGTGCTTTTAGCAACGCAGTAATAAACAAGTTGACTAGTGTACAGGTCAGAATAAACAGACTTAATCTGATATGATAAGTATCTATACTCATTTTTAAACGATTTCGATTGATGATAATTCGGTTTGAGGTCAGTGGAATATATTTCAATACGTGTTATTTAACACGCTTTGGTACGCGATAAGTAGAACAACTAAATTAAACGTAAAATTCACCCAACTGTCGGTTCGCTCATTTCCGATATCTCACATCTTGTCCCAAGAAAAATTGATGTTATTTTGTTACTCAGTATTAAAGCAAAATCCTTTATTTATCAATAAAAGCCAAGAAAAATAAGGTAGCTTTTTCGCGCATCTTTTGACGTTATCTGTGTTTGTACGGTGAGGTGCAAGATATGAGATATCGCCAGCTTTACCTTCACCCCTAGATACGTGACTGAAAATCTTGCTGTTGTCCAAAGAGACAGTGCCACCATTTGTCCGAAGTTCCACAGTTCTTGCATCTCCTTTGCCACAAGTTAGGGCTTGTAGCTGAGCATTATTTGTTAAAGAGACTGTTAAAGATATTTTTTAATAGCTGTAGAGACGTTGCAATAAAAATGCCGTGTCCCTGTATCAACTATGAAACAATCATCTGATTACAGCACAGATGCGTTGATAACCACTTGTTCGAGGTTCACTGATTGCAACAACTCTTCCCAGTATTTCTTAACTTCTGTATAGTTAGAATTCTGGAGGCGTAAATCGGCCAAAGTTCTCAGAGCGTCTTCCCAATATTTGTTCTCAACATAGATTTCTATACGCTCTTGTGGTGCTGCTGTTTTCAAGTCAACAGTTAAATTTTCATCAGGCAAGACTCGTTTCACAGAGCCTTGTAAAGATAAATCATTGTCTCGGTTTTGGAAATCACAAATCACTGAAAAACCCCAAGTATACTGTTTGTTAGGTTCGAGAGGTTTCCCTGTTTTGGACGTAAGATTAACCCTAACAATACCAGCTTTTCCACTGGGATTTAAAGAAACTTTTTGTAAAGTTTCAAACTTGCTATCGTCCCGTATAACAAGTTCCAGCCCCTTTGCTTGCTGTATTTGAGGAACATAGAAAAATAGGGAAGGATACTCTGCTGTCGTTAGCAAAGTTTCCCGATCTGATGGTATGAGGGGAATAGGGGACTGTTCCTCCTTCAAACAACCTCCCCGTGTTGCTGCTGCTCTTCTTCTGGAAGGATTACCAACATTGAAGGCAAGACGAGGAAGGCGATTGAAGTCAATGTAACCTTGAACATTTCTAATTGCCCTAGTGGCATACCTATCTCCAGAACGTGCCTGTAGCGCTTGTTGAAAGAAAGATAAAGCTTTTCGATAGTTTCTCTTTTGAGCTTCAGCATAGCCCAACTGCATATATCGATCGTAACTAGACTCGGTTTGAGCCACTAAATAGACAGAATTGTCAATTTTACCTATTGTTAATGCTAAAACCTTGGAGTAGGTAGCGGATACTAGAGAGGAAAGCAGCAAAACAGTAAAAAGATACTTGAAGCAAAAAATTTGTTTCATGATACTTCTTAGCTTACTACAAATAAATATACTTACTAACTACAATAATCTTTACCAATTTTCTTGAAAAGTAGGCAAGAAAAGATATTGGGGATTTCCAAGAAATGGATTGTTCATCTTGTGGTATAGGAGCAGCGCCGTACCGAGGTTCTCCCCCTTGAGACGACTGTAGAGTGTCCCCCGTCCTGTGTTTGTGGCGGGTGAGGACGCCCGCACTACAAGGAATTTTGAGAGTTTTTGTTTGCAGTATACATTTCAGCCTGTAGCAAAAATTGACGCTCCTCAACTCGGTCACGACGATTCAACTGCAATAGTCGAATTGTGACGCGACCCTTGGCTGTTAAGGGGACAATTTCAGCACCTTTGAATCCAAAATGCTCACGCCACAAATCTTGACGAGGATGCTACAGTGGCACAATCTCTCCTGTTTCTGGATCGATGGATGTGAGGTCACTTCCTTTGTGCTTGTTGCATAAGGTGCAGGAAAGGGCTAAGTTTTCGGCTTCAGTCAAGCCCCCGTGTTTTTCTGCTATGATATGGTCAATCTCATGAGGCGCAAAAGTGGCTAAATCTGATATTAAGCAATATTCACAGCAGCCGTAAGCCTAGCGAGCTAGATTTTCCGCAAGCCTACACCATACCCGAAGGTGTTGGTGTAGGTAGTTGACTTCTGAGTTGTCACACATTCTGCCTGAAGTACAATCAATCTCTCAGTCTCTACTACAGAACAACGCTTTAGTGTGCTGACTATAGCTGGGGCATTTTCCTGCTCTAGTGTAGCTAAAATATCTTTTGCTATGAGCCGCCACTGTTTCAGCCAAGGATTAGTGTTGATGTATTCAGGTGTAAATGCTGTGCGATCTAACAGGAAAAAATCTACCCCATACGTCTGAATAAAATTTTGAACTTCTGCTAAATTTTGAGTGTATTGAGCGCGAATGAGATCGGTAGCTCGTTGTCTAATTTGGCGATCGTATCTGGTATGGTAAGGAACTGCATATTCCCAACCAACCAAGATAGCTCGCTGAGAAAATGTCGGCAGGTTGTCTGTTTCAGGTGACAACCCAGCAATGAGAATATCTTTCGGTTGTTTCCGAAAAAACTCATATACGACTGGTGCTTCACCTCTGATGTAATTGCTGTTTGGAAAGTGTGACAATAACAGGGGATAAAAAACAAGCGTAGTTCCTAATAAGACTGTTAACCCGAAGGCTAAAAACTGTCGATGTTTTGGTGGAAATTGAGTAGACCTTTTGCTCGTGCGAAAAACAGCATCCAGTATCGCTGCGATCGCTATTCCGGCAGCTAGAATGATAACAAACTTGAGTGTATATCGCGTATAACGGGCGGGGGCGAAGAGTTTGTAAAGCGTGAAATGAGCAGCAAAAAACATTCCCAAAGATACCAATGCAATCTTTGGTAAAAGTCTGACGTTGCTGGTCACTCGTTTAACTAAAGGAAAGCGTTTGGGATAGCGCAGCAGTATTGGTAATAAAAAACCCATTGAGGAGAGTGGGTGTTCTAATATATTTGGCAGAAGACCACTGTGCTGTCCTAATAGCCAAAACTGAAAGGGATTGTCATCAAAAAAAGGTATTCGTCCTGTTTCAGAAAATTCTGGTAATGCTTCAACTGCATTCGGTGTAACTACAGAGCCATACTCAGTAGAACTCAAGGCATAAGGTAGCATCATAATTAAGGCAAGTCCTAGCCCAGTCATGCTAAATACATAATCTTGGCGATTCTGGGATAAACGGGGGAGCTTGTCTTGCCAATGCCATACCCTTAAGATTAAGATTCCAGATAAAATAAACAACAACGGTGGGTAAAACAATCCAGAAAGTGCGATCGCGCCCAGACATAGAAGTGAATTGCCTCGCAGCAAATAGTATACAAACGCTAGAAACAGCAAATAAATAAAAGATCTAGGCGTAGCAGAGACCAAATCATCTCTCATTACCAGATTTTGACTGAACAGCAACGTAGTCATGAATCCTACGGCTGGAACTGGCAATATCTGCATACAGACGGCAAAACAGTAGCTTGTTGTCAGCAAAAGCAACAAAACTGGCAGGATTTTGCTTGAGAAAAGTGGATCGATCCCCACAGATGCTATGAGTCGATAGAGAGCAGCATATCCAAATGGTGTTACTGATTGAAAATAGTCGCCAAGCAAATCATTTGGCAGTAAGTCTGGCTCTAAAAATCTTTGCATCCAAGATACATACACCCGCGCATCGTCTTGTACTACGTAAGCACTACTGAATGCCTGCTTTAGCTCTAAAAGACTATAAATAATTGCAAAAGTCAGACTTAAACTGAACCAAAATACGATCTGAGATTTATACCTTTTGGTAGTTAAAAAAATTTGCAGGCGTGTTATTGACATACGTACAGCAAGGGGATACTACTAGTTATTTGTTGGCTGTTACTCTTCTACTTGAGAAGTCGTTTGATTGCTAACAATCTGCAAATACACCCAAAATTAGCGATCTCAATGCTAGGCGATCGCCTAAGCTTTTTCAAGATGAAGCGCCAGAATAAAGAAGATTAAAAGGTTATAGAGTTTTCTATTTAAAAATTCAATGAAAGAGGTGGAACAATAATGTTCCTCTCGACCCTGTCAACTCAGTATTTCAAGTTTGAACAGCAATGCATTACATAAATTTTCAATATGCGCTAGTCGAAGGAATTGATAACTGATTCAGTCAATAGTTAGGGCTAAATCATGGTAATATTACTGTAGTTTGCAATTACAAACTACGAATATTATGCCCCAAGATGCTGCGGTCAATGAATGTATCCACTCTAAAGAATACGAATTCTGGATTTTTTCTATAGCTCAAAAGCGCAAGGTATTAATAAATCTAATCAGTTCTTTTTCTCCCTCTTTATCTTGCACTGTTCTCAGCATTTTTAAAGCTTCTTCGGCTGTGCGTAATGCTTCACGATTTTTGCCACGTTTTTGTTGTGTGGTAGCAATGAGATAAAGACTGTAAGCATCTTTTTTTACATCTGGTTGCACTTGGTTTTTCTCAGGTTTACGCTCTACATTACCAATTCCAGAGCCAAGCGAGCCTATGCGAATCTTTTGTATTTCGCCTATTTTTCTGGTAATTTCTAAAACTTGAGTATAATTCCCCCGATCGGCATAAATAGTTCCCAGAGCAATTAGTAGTTCGGGTTCGATGAAAGATTTTTGCTCTGCCGACAAATTTGACTGCTTGAGTTTTGTTTGGGCTAATTGTAAATATTCGAGTGCTTTTGGGTATTCACTTAATTCAGTATAAGTAATAACGAGAAGATTTAGTGTTTTTATTTCTTGAACAATATCACCATTTTGTTGATATTTTTTTAAGTCTTGTTGTAATGTTGCTAATTGTTGTTGCCACTGATTTTTTTGAGCTAATGAATTGGCTGATTCTTGTAGTTTTTTTGGGGATAAATTTGTTGTTTTATCTAAGTTTGAGGGATTTTTAGCCTCTTGTGCAATCTTGTTACTTGTACTCAGTAATGCTTGACTAGTTAAAAATATAGTTCCTGTGATAATCGAAGCTATGGAAAAGATAGTGATATAGTATTTACTCATTTCTTTTATCTATATAGTTAGAGACATAAAATAGTCATGCTTTGCTTACAGAAGTTGACGATTGCACCTGACACTACACCTCACGCCATCACCGCAAGCAATACAATCAGCGAAGTCTTTTTGTGGCGTGGATTTTAGTTAATGTTATACCAAATAATATTATAGGGTATTTTGTGGGCGTTCGCTTTCCCTTCTGACCTCTGCCCTCTGCCTTTCCCAGATAAAACCAACATTAACGATAATCGCAAGACCTAATGGCTCTGGAAAAAGTACATTTACCCGTAACACAAGAGAGTTTTTGAATGTACCATCTATCGCTCCAGATGAGGAAGCTAGAAAAATCAGACCTGACGCACCAGAATTAGCATCAGTGGCTGCTGCTAAACAAGCTATCAAACTAGCTCGCAATTATCTAGAGAACAACCAAAGTTTTGCCATTAAAACTACGCTTTCAGGTAATACATACTTGAAAATGATGAGGGAAGCAAAACAAAAAGGATGGGTTGTAAACCTCGTCTATATCGGTATTGATAACTTAGAAGTTAACATCGATCGCATAGCTCAAAGAGTATTAGAAGGAGGACATAACGTTCCAATTGAAGATATCAAACGCAGGTAAGAACGCCGTCTAGAAAATCTACCAATAGCATTGCAACTAGCCGATAATGCTTCAATCTATAACAATTCAAGCCCCGAAGGTCCTCAAAATCTACTAACAGAATGTACACTATGCTCATTCTAACGCGCCTACATAAGCGATCGCATACTTTTACCGCACATATGTTTAAAGACACTCTCGACTCATGACTAATTTCCCGTTACCCAATCGATACACTCCTGTCGGCTCGACAATGGGATCGCCTTTTTTCCAAGAAGTTGAGGTGGTAGGTATTACAACCCGTACATCTCCTGTGGGATAAGATGAGATGGATAGATCCCCAGGTTTGTAAGGCAAGCCACCAGAACCCGTAATTGTGAATGTGCCTTCAGAGGAAGCAATGCGGGCAATGCAGCTATTGGCAATGAGGGCATTAGTGTCAATGGGATTTTGCGACAACTCGCTCAGACTGTTTTGAAGAGTGCTGTTGTCAGGTGTAATGAGAGCGATCGTACCTGCAATACCTAGTTCAGAACTCGCTGTAATATCACTTTTCTCAGTTTGTTGCGATCGGCCGGAGGCTTAACGGCTGAAGCCGTATCGCGATTCGAGTCCAAAGATACCTTGAGAATTGATTTGGATGTTGCCACCCTTGCCTTGAAAAGTATTGGCAATGATGTCACTATTTTCTTCCGGGACGGCAGAAGTTGCCATCTACAAAGCTGGAGTTTAGACATCTCAAACTTTTATAAGTTTTTATTATATGAAATGTAGTTGAAAACACTTGACCACACGTAGGGCTTTGTTAGCGATTACCTGTGAGAAAAACTTTTTGGTTTACTGAAAGTTGAAAGTAAAAGTTCGTCGTTGTCTTTTCTTGCACGATCAAATGCCTTATCGCGCCGAGTCAGTTGCAAAAAACTGTATTGACAAAAATCTTATACTGAGGAGCGTGGATGTGAAAGCATTTGCAGGCTTTCTTTTATGCGAGCAATACGGATGAGTGTTGTAATTGCTCGCTTAGCGTACAGTTCTTTGATTCAGTGGCTGAATTGCGATCGCTCTAGCCTAAGTGACAGAAGAGGGATAATTACGTAGCTACCTTCTTCAATGAGATTCGATAAACTGTTGAATTGCAGTTCGAACAGGAGCATTTTTTCCCTGATAGGAGACTTTTCCTGTTTTGATATAGCCTTGAGCTGCCGCTTTCAGGTCTTCACAAATAGTGGGATCGTCAATGTCTTCTTCGAGGTATATCTTATCGCCATCCTTTGTGAATATGTATTTGTTATAGGTTTGTTTTAGCAATGTCCGCAGTCTACCTGTTTCTCTTGTTTCCTCAAACTTCTCGTTTAGCTCGAAATTCAAACGCAGATAATTTTGACAACCCCAGTTTAGAAACATACGCTTAGTAATATACGCTGAATTTTCCGCAGAAGGGTCTAGGAAAATATGTGGTATATTCGTTACCCAATTCAGAAGTCCCCAGTTTTTGATTTCGCAATATGTATAAGGACGAGTTGTTCGACCAGTTCCAATGGAGAGAACGGCAATTTCATCTATCTTGGTTTTGCATTGGTCACTTCTTTGCATAGATAAAGCATGGGCGATCGCGGCCAACTCTGGGTTATTAGCTGATACCCCACCATCTATGTGGGGAAGAGATTGGTGAGAGTTGTAGGGGAGTTCGTAAGGAGGAAAAAACGTTGGCGCTGAAGCCGAAGCGGTGCATATTTTCCAGAGTTCAATATTATTTTTGTAGTACCATTCTTCTGGGTCATCATTCGCAAACCACGTTGTGTTTCGGGATAAAACGTCATAAGCAAGGATCAAGAGATTTGGTTGCTTAATCTCTGCAATTGTCGGAGATTTACCCAATTTTTGATGAATTAAGTTTCTTTTCAAGACCCGAGCTAACCCCTGCTCTCCGCGCTCGTGCGGATATAACACATCACTTCCTATAGCTTGCGTCCACCAACGCCATTTTCGCTGCCAACGGATATCATCCAGGAAAATATTTTTTCCCTCGTCAATATAAAGTTTAATCAAATCATCAGCCTTCTTCTGACAAGCAATCCCCGCAGCCAGAATCGATCCTGTGGATGTCCCAGCAATCAAGTCGAAATATTCATGTAATTTCTGCCCCTTCTTTTCGCTGAGTATTCTCTCTATCTCCTTTAAAATTGTTGCCGATAAAACTCCACGGATACCGCCCCCATCTAAGCTAAGAATTTTGAACGTCATAGAACTCCCTCAAAAGTCAGTTTTTAAATTTACTATGCCTAAAGCGTTTGTGTATGGAATGCGGTCTAGAAGCCAAATGATTGGGTAATTCACACGCTGATAAATCTAACATCTACATCCTAAAGGCTCCCTCCGTGATATTGCTTAACTTTAATTAAAAACTTTAAATTGCTTTGTGCAAAAACTCTTAAGAATAGTAGAGGGAATAATGAAGTATTTTCATTGCTGAAAACGCACTGCGATCGCATTTTACAGTTGTTGTAATAAGCGTTGCGCTGAACCTGAGTATACAACACCTTATGATATTAATCTCATTGGCGAGTATAATGTTGCAGGTGAAATGTGGAGTGTTTTGCCACTCTTTCAGAAATTAGGTATTAGAGTCTTATCAAAAATTACAGGTGATGCTCGCTATCAAGAAATTTGTTACGCTCACCGGGCTAAGCTCAATGTGATGATTTGCTCCAAAGCGCTGCTAAATATGGCGACAAAAATGGAAGAGCGCTATGGTATTCCCTACACGGAAGAGTCATTCTATGGTGTAGAAGATATGAACCGCTGTCTGCGGAATATTGCAGCAAAGTTGGGTGACTCTGATTTACAAGAGCGTACTGAAAAGCTGATTGCAGAAGAAACGGCTGCTCTTGATATAGCCGTAGCTCCCTATCGTGAGAAATTAACAGGAAAGCGTATCGTTCTTTACACCGGAGGCGTGAAGAGTTGGTCTATCATTTCTGCAGCTAAAGATTTGGGAATGGAAGTTGTTGCTACTAGTACCAGGAAAAGTACAGAAGAAGATAAAGCCCGCATCAAAAAGTTGCTGGGTAAAGATGGCATCATGTTGGAACAAGAAAGCCCCAAAGAACTCTTGCGGATTATTAAAGAAACTAAAGCCGATATGTTGATTGCAGGGGGACGAAATCAGTACACCGCCTTAAAAGCTCGAATTCCTTTCCTACATATCAACCAAGAACGCCATCACCCCTATGCTGGGTATACAGGAATGTTAGAAATGGCAAGAGAATTGTATGAAGCTGTCTATAGCCCCGTGTGGGAACAAGTCCGCAAGCCTGCGCCTTGGGAAGTAGGGGAC
>NZ_WJFC01000027.1 GCF_009725235.1 Scytonema sp. UIC 10036 | reverse complement strand
GTGAGGTGAAAATCTCACGCACGGTTTTGTAGGCGAGGCAGAGGGGCGACTCTCTGACCTTAGCCAGCGGGTTTCTAATTTACTGAGTCGGTTCAGTGACTCCTATAGTCGTGCAACAAGACAAGCTTGCTACCGTACCTTTACTTTCAGATGGTTTTTTACCTATCCAAATATTGATTCTTTTGAGAATTTGACACACTCGAAAAGTAATTTTTGAGGTGTCAATTTTTGCCTTTCTTAGGATATTACAAGCCCCATTAGCATCAGCGTTGATAACTGTTCCGCTTGCTATTTTGTATTCACCACGCTTTGTTCTTTTCCCAGAAGGTTTCTGTGTCTTCTGGGATTCGGTTTCTTTTCCGAATACGGGGAGTTCATCCCCGTCAAAAAATGACATTTTTGAAGTGTATGATTCTTCTACAACTACAAATTCTATACCGTGTCTTTGACATAAATACTTGAGCGTATCGCGTAATGCAGTGAACGGTACTTGCACAAAATTTTGATTATTGACACGTCCGTTATCTATTTCATCCTTAATGCCTTGGTTCCAACCAAATACAATTTTACCTATCTTTAATTCTAGGCATTTGTTGATTATTGTGCGTGCTGACTTCTTAATAAAATCACGTACTTGGTTGTTTCTGGCTTGTGTTGCTCTAGCTAAACTACCACTCCAGAAATTCTCATCTTTACCCTTTTTCAGCTTGGCTACAGTCTTGTTATAAAACTGATTTACTGCCTTTAACGGTCGCCCATTTATAATAAATCCTTCTTGACCTGTGCTCGGAATACAAGTAACAAAGTTGTTTAATCCTATGTCAATCCCTAAAGCACTTGACTTATCCAATGTAGCAACAATTTCATTCTGATTTCTGCATACCCAATGCAAATAAATCTCTCTATGTTTTGATGTAATTACTAACTCAACAAGCTTAGAGGAGTCAACGTCATCAGGAACTCTAAATCTCAATTTTTCATTCAAAGTTGTTCCCATAACATCTTCTTTATGGAACTTTCTAAACTGAATCCCTGTTGAAATAGTCGCCAATTTTATTCCATGTTTTCTTTCAAATTTTACTGTTTGACCGGGATACGTTACTTCAAACATCCCTCCTTTCTCTCTATAACCAGGTAGCTTTGGTTTTTTAGTTCCCTCACTAAAATGTTTATCTAAAAGCTGCTTGAATGATTGAAAATTCTCAGCTACCTTATGACACACGGACTGTGCTGCTTGTGATTGCAGCATTTTATAATGGTAGTTTTCTTTGAAGTCGGTTTGTAAATCAATGGTTAGAGATGAAAAATTCAGAATTTTGTAGGCAAAAAATCCTTGTCTCAAATTGAAAGTCAAGGTGTTATATAAACTGTTGGCGTGTGACAAAATGTCAGATATTACAGCATAACCAAGATTAGACAATTTAAGATGCTGCACAACAGTTGAAATATGAGTATCCTTGTTTTTTTCTTTATCTAGCTCTTTTTGTTCTTTACTTTTGAACGACATATTCAAACCACCTCCTTGTTTTTATCGAAGAAGGGAACAGGGAACGGGGAACGGGGAACAGGGATGTTTTTACGAAGTAAAAACATTCATGTGAGACCGTTCTAATTCCTTGTTTTAGAGGGGTCTAAAATCCCATCTTGTTTAAGTCCGCCGTGTAGGTTGGGGTTTAAATCCCCATATGTTACAGTCTGTTCCCTGTTCCCTGTTCCCCGTTCCCTTTTAACTTGAATACAATATTACATAGAAGTAAAGACGTTGTGTAGGCGTTTATGAAAAATAAAGCATTGAATTTACGTATATCTGAGCGCAGATTGAATAAGCTAAGGCTATATGCAGCCAGCAAGGAGAAAACAATGACTCAATTGGTCGAGGACTGGATTGATAGACTACCGTACTCAGAGATAAACAATTCCTCGGACACCCACGAGGGGTGTACCTCGTAATTGTTCGCTATCCATCCCCACCCTGTAGAGGGATGGGGAATTCCGCGAATTTGTTAAAATTCTACTCGTATTTTTAGTATTTGCACTTAACACACAACTCCCTGTCTTTTCTCTCCCCTCCCCCGGTATTTTGCTCCTTCACATAAATCAGCTAAGATATCAAAGCAAACGTGAACTGTAACAAAATAGGGAAACTCCGGTGCAAGTCCGGGGCTGTGCCGCAGCTGTAAACGGATTTTAGATTTTAGATTTTGGATTTTGGATTGGGAATAATCTAAAATCCAAAATCCAAAATCCAAAATTGTGTTAGCCAGAACGCCTATTTATTACCTGCTCACTCTATTTCCTGCGTAGCACGGGAAGGGAGCTTTACAACTGGATGCTGACTACCAACACTTCAAATCACTCTTATTCAGAATCTTCTGCTCAAAGTCTAAAACTATCACCCCTGCCAATACAACGCCCTTTGCTAATGGTTGGACATGGTACTAGGGATGAAGAAGGAAGACAAGCTTTATTAGACTTTGCAACTCTTTACCAAGCTTTAGATCGATCGCGTCCAGTTTTACCTTGCTTTTTAGAGCTAACCGTTCCTTCCATTCAAGAAGGTATAGACCAATGTGTAGCACAAGGTTACACTGAACTCACAGTACTGCCCATATTGTTATTTGCTGCACGACACAATAAATTTGATGTAACTAATGAGCTAGATCGTGCCAAGTCCCGACATCCACAGTTAAAGTTTCACTACGGGCGTCATTTTGGCATTACTCCTGCAATTGTAGAACTGTGGCGATCGCGTCTAGCAGAACTTGACAAACCCGAACATAACCCCCAACAAATATCTCGTTCCGATACCGTTCTCTTATTTGTTGGACGTGGTTCGAGCGATCCCGACGCCAATGGAGACGTATATAAACTAGCTCGCATTCTTTGGGAAGGAAGCGGTTACTCCACCGTTGAAACCTGTTTTATTGGCATTACCCACCCCAGACTAGAAGAAGGTTTTCACCGCGCACGGCTTTATCAGCCCAAACGCATCATTGTTTTGCCATACTTCCTATTTACAGGGGCATTAGTCAAAAAGATTTTTAATATCACCGCCCAACAGCAAGAGCAATATCCAGATATGTCCATAACTTGTCTACCAGAGATGGGATTGCATCCAGTTCTCCTCTCCGTACTGAGAGACAGAGAAATTGAAACCCAACTAGAACAAGTACAGATGAATTGTGAGATGTGTAAATTCCGTCTATATGCTTTAGCAAACAGCGGTCACGGTCATTCCCACACTCATGACCACCATCATCACCATCATGACCATCATCACACTCACGACCACACGCATCCAACCGAAGACCCTTATGCAGATATAGAAAAGTACCATCAAAAAATTTGGCAAGCGCCATAGAATATAGCTAATGGCTAATGGCTAATGGCTGTGAACGACAATGGTGCCCAATTACGTATAGAAGTAGGGTGGGCACTGCCAACCTACCCCTGTCAAGGTAGATAAAAACTTCGGGAAATTGATAACTCTCCCTCCTCTTACCTCTGTGTACTCTGTGCCTCTGCGGTTCAATAAATTACTTTTAAACCGCAGAGGCGCAGAGAGCGCAGAGGAAAAAAACGAGGAATTGCCACCTGGATCAAAATTTTGTGAGTAACTTATGGAAACGTCCAATCAACAATTAGCCATTAGCCATTAGCAAATAGCAGTTAACAAAAATTATGTCCAAAGAATTTGCAGTTGGTAGCAAAGTACGCGTTATAGCACTACCGCCCTACGTAAAAACCGCCGAACCCATGCCGATGCTGCGTCCTCCTGATGTCATTCGCATTGGAGAAGAAGGTATAGTTATTGACCGCCGCCCTGGTGGATACTGGGGCATTCGCTTTACAAAGGGTGCTTTTCTCCTTGATAGTCAGTACATAGAATCTGTAGAAACAAATTCAAACTCTTCAAGCTCTTAGAATGGCGACCAGAAAATGTAAACTTATATTAAGTTGTGTTTCTGGTATAAATCGTAATGATTTCCCGCCGCACTTTTTTGAACATATTACTTGCTAGCTGTTTTGCTATCATCAGTTGGTTGAATTTTGCGCCAGTTGCCAATGCCCTAGGTGGCAAACTTCCAGCAATTAATCAACCAGCACCAGACTTTACACTGCCAACTAACACTGGTGATGGCAAACTTTCTCTCTCCGATTTACGTGGTCAGTGGGTAGTACTTTATTTCTATCCCAAAGATTTTACCTCTGGTTGTACCATAGAAGCCCGTCGCTTTCAGCAAGACTTACCGAAATATCTCCAAAAAAACGCTCAAATTGTCGGTGTCAGCGCTGATGATGTTGATTCTCATGCTGAATTTTGTGATTCAGAGGGTCTAAAATTTCCCTTATTAGCTGATACTACTGGCGCAGTTAGCAAAGCCTACGGTTCCTGGATTGGCTTTGTGTCTATGCGCCATAGCTTTATCATCGATCCCAATGGCATCCTGCGCGAGACTTTTGTGAAAGTGAATCCTGCTATCCACAGTCAAGAAGTTTTCGCTCGACTTGAAGAGTTGCAAAAAGCAGCTTGATAGTGTTTAGTCAAATCTTTCCTTTGTGTTCTTTGCGTCTTTGCGGTAAAAAAGATTTTGAACCACTAAGGCACGAAGAACGCGAAGAAAATCTGTAAAAAGATAGATGAAAATAAAAGTAAAGGTTTGAAATAATAAAACAAAAAATAGATATTTTATAGGAAACGCTAAGTTTACTGTTTCAAAGATCGTGCGGTAAACAAGCATTAAATGTTAAGAGTAAGTCGCTTGCACCAACAAATTTCACATCAACTCTCTTCACATTCAGTGGTGGCACGAACTGCGAGTGCGATCGCTTCTAGTGTTGGTTTGTTAGTATTAATTGGCTGGTGGTTGAATCAAAAGTTTCTGACATCGTTCCTCTCCTTCGGCATGGGAAGTATGGAGGTAGATGCAGCATTTTGCTTCTTTTTATCTGGGATATCGCTGTGGCTGTCTTTAACAGGAAAAGAGCAAACAGAAGAGAAGATTGCTCCAAGTATCTTGAGTAAAGTCTGTGCGATCGCCGTTTTAATTATTGCTTTGTTTAGAGTCAGTCAATACGTGTTCCACTGGAATTTCGGTATTGACACAATGTATCATGAGTTTCTCAATGGTTTGGGGATAATCCATTGGGAAGGTATGGGCATAAACACAGCACTAAACTTTATAGTTCTTGGTAGGGCTTTAGAACTTGTTTGTCAACCTAAAACCCGTCGCAGCTATTGGTACGCTCAAGTCTTTACCCTCATCGCAGCTTTAATATCCTTACAGGCTATTACTGGGTATGCCTACGGAGTCAGCATATTATACAGTTTTCAAGCGCACGATTCAGGAATGGCATTGAACACCGCACTGACATTTACAGTACTTTGTATTGGTATTTTACATGCTTATCCCGAACAAGGGTTAATGCGATTAATAACTAGCGATACCTATAGTGGTGTGCTAGCACGTCGGTTATTGTTGGCTGCGATCGCAGTTCCTTTAGTATTAGGATGGTTAACTTTACAAGGGCTGAGAGCAGGGTTATACGAACCAGAATTTGCAGTATCCCTGCTTGTAGTTGTCCTAATCGTCAGCTTTTGTGTGTTTATATGGGAAAGTGCAACAGCTTTAGAAAAATTGGGGAAGCAACGCGATCTCGCTAAAGAAGCCCTGAAAGTAAATGAAGAGAAATTAAGCAGCTTTGTAGATTCTAACGTCATTGGTATTCTCTTTGGCGACATTCACGGTCGCGTCCGCAAAGCTAACGACGAATTCCTGCGGATGATTGGCTATACAAGAGAAGATTTAGAAGCAGACAAAATTAAATGGACTGATATTACACCGCCAGAATATTTACCTTTAGATGCAGAAGGAATTGCTGAAGCGATCGCCAAAGGTGCTTGTACACCTTACGAAAAAGAATATATCTGTAAAGATGGCAGTCGCATACCAGTTGTAGTTGGCTACACTTTAGTAGGAGATAATCGAGAAGAATCCGTTGCATTTATCCTAGATTTAAGTGCTCGCAAGCAGGTAGAGCAAGCATTACGTCAAAGTGAAGAACGTTTCCGATTAGCACTAGATAATATTCCCGATGTTTTTGCTATCTACAATGCTCAACGGCAATTAGAGTTTGTTAATGCAGAAGCATTGCAGCGAATTAAAAAGCCAAGAGAAGAAATTATTGGAAGAACAGATGAGGAAATCTTTCCACCAGAAGTGACAGAACCTTATCTTTCCACTTTAATTCAAGCACAGGAAACCAGAACGATACAGAAAATAGAAGTTACAATTAACTTACCAGATTACGGACAATTTACAACAGAAATTAAATATTTACCACTCTTACATAAAAACGGCGAAATTGAACAGATTCTTGCCTTTACAAATGATACTACAGAACGCAAACAAGTAGAAGAAACACTTCGCAACCAACAAAAATGGTTGGAAGATTTGCTCAATCTTATGCCCATGCCAATGCTGTTGATAGAACCGGGAACAGCAAAAGTGACTTTTGCCAACATTGCCGCCGATAAAGTTGCTGGAGGAAAATTTCCTAAAGCAGAATCACTGGCTGATTATAACACATATTATTATGCCACTGATGCTGCTGGAAACCCCATTCCAGCAGAGGAAGCCCCTGGGGTGAGAGTAGCTCGCGGCGATCGCATTGAAGGATTTGAATTAGATTGGCATACACCAGTAGGGATTCGCTCGCTCCTTATATTTGCCGATACTTTACCAGCTATGCACGGTTATCCCGCAACCTGTGTTTTGATGTTTCAAGACATTAGTAACTTGAAACAGGTAGAAAAAGCACTTTCACTAGGTTACAAGAGACTTCAGCTCTTATTTGGTACAGCTAGCGATTTACTTTCAAGCCAGCAACCTGTTGCACTGATTGATAGTTTGTTTAAAAAACTATCAAAACAAATTCGCTTAGATGTTTACTTTAATTATTTAGTTTATGAGGATAAACAGATTTTACAGCTAGCATCCTATACTGGTGTTTCTGAAGAACAAGTCAAAGAAATTGAGTGGCTTGAATTTGATCGGGGGGTGAGTGGAACGGTATCGCAGCAACGCCATCCAATAGCTTTGGAAAATTTACAGCAATTAACAGACAAAAAGACAGAATTCCTCCGCTCTATTGGAATTACAGCGTATTATAGTTATCCCTTAATAGCACAGGGAAAACTGTTAGGAACTCTTGCCTTTGGCAGTCGCACTCGGGTGAAATTTAGCCAAAATGAACTGGGGATGATGCAAGCAGTATGCGATCAAATTGCCATTGCAATGGAACGTGCTAAGCTAATTGCTTCTTTGCAGCAGCAAACAGAACAGCTCAAACAAGCAAATCGCATGAAAGATGAATTTTTAGCAATTCTATCTCATGAATTGCGATCGCCCCTCAATGCAATTCTGGGTTGGACACAGTTATTGCGTTCTCGACGCCAACTTGATGAAACCAAAGTAGCAAAGGCATTAGAGACAATTGAGCGCAATGCTAGAGCGCAAACACAGCTCATAGAAGATTTGTTAGATATCTCGCGGATGATAAGAGGTAAATTACGCCTTAATGTCCATCCTTGCAACCTAGCTCCCATTATTGAAGCTGCATTGGAAACAGTTCGTTTAGCTGCTGAGATAAAGGAAATCGATTTAAAGTTTTGTATTATGGAGGACAGGGGACAAGGGACAGGTGATTGGGAAGATAACAACAAATTACTCAATCAAACCAGTTGCTTAAACATAACAGGTGCTTTAAATGATGAAACTCGCAACAAAGCACTAAATTCCCAGTCCCCAGCCCCCAGTGCTCCAATCCCAGTCATTGGTGATAGCGAACGGTTGCAGCAAATTATATGGAATTTACTATCCAATGCTATAAAATTTACGCCTCAGGGGGGTCGTGTTGAAGTTCGCTTGTCAGTAGTAAAGCATAAGGAATCGTTACTCCATACCAATTCCCAATTCCCATTCCCCTATGCCCAAATCCAGGTAAGTGATACTGGTATTGGTATTAGCCCTGATTTTCTTCCATACGTTTTCGATCGGTTTCGTCAGGCTGATAGTTCTACCACAAGATCCTACGGCGGGTTGGGGTTGGGGCTAGCAATTGTGAGTCATTTAGTAGAACTACACGGTGGTACCATTCATGTCGAAAGTCCGGGTGAAGGACAAGGTACTACTTTTACAGTCAAGCTACCCCTTCTGGGTAAGAAAGAAGAGGAAGATAAGGAGACAAGAGGAACTTCCACCGCCCCACCCTCTCTCCTGGGTATCCGGGTACTGGTTGTAGATGACGAAGCTGATGCTCGTGATTTTTTAAGCATCGTGCTGCAACAGTGCCAAGCTGAAGTAAAAGCAATAGGATCGGTACAGGAAGCATTAGAAGTTATTGCACAATGGAGACCAGATGTTTTAGTCAGCGATATAGGTATGCCAAATGAAGATGGCTATACTCTCATTCGTAAAGTGCGATCGCTCGAACGCACTGGAGAAATTCCCCTTTCCGAACATGGCACAAAAATTCCCGCCGCCGCCTTAACAGCTTATGCTCGAACAGAAGACAGACTGCGAGCTTTACAAGAAGGTTTTCAAATACATTTACCCAAACCCGTTGAACCAGCAGAATTAGCCACAGTAGTTGCAAGCTTAGCTGGACGAACCTAGTACCGCCTCGTTCCCAGGCTCCCCCACTCTCGTTCCCAGGCGGAGCCTGGGAATGCATACACTGAGGCTCCGCCTCACGATTAAGCAATGAAAAATCGCAATTACTCCCAATCCAATACTTGTCGGTTAAGCCTAAAAATACAAAAACACGTAGGTTGGGTTGAGGAACGAAACCCAACATTTATCAGGATTTGTTGGGTTTCGCGCTTCGCTCAACCCAACCTACAATTTCTACAATTTCCTTATCCGAGCAGTATTGATAGGACTCCTATTTGATTTTTGAAATACATATAGGGTGAGCATTGCCTACCACATGATACTACTGGTGGGCATTGCCCACCCTACAGTACTGAGATTTTTTCACAAATCAGATGTATCGACTTGCTCAAACACTTGAAATCCTTCAGAACGTCGCAATTGTTTAGCATATTCTCGTCCTTTAAATTGAAGCAGTTGAGCATCATTCTTGGCAACAACACCTCCAGAGTACCATCTAAGAGTTACATTATACTCTTCACTCGGGGGTTGCAAATCTTGTCCCATTTCTCGTAATTTCTGCTGAAAATGGCGTAGAGCTTGAAGTTCACTAGATGAGAATTGTACCTGTACAGCTACCTCTGGTGTTATATTTCCCCAATTGTTCGCTAGCAATTCATAGCTAAATCCCGCCCATTCCAAATCAAAGACTTTCTGCAACCGTCCAGTCGCCGTCCCTAAAGTGGCTGCGATAGCTTCGCTGCTGCCAAGGGCAAAACGCTTGCAATAAACTTGTTTTCCCAGCACCATTCATTCCTACCAGGACGATCGTATCTCGTGCTAACCCGGTTTCTGGTTCAGTGAAATCAAATTTTTTATCTCGAAATTTCTTAAAATACTTTAGCTGGACAGATTAAACTTTCATTTTGAAATCTCTTTTTGGAGGAAAAACAGCGATCGACAATAGCAGTGAAGGTTTTCATGACGACATATTCATAGTTTCACTTATTCACAGCATAGCACTTGCATTTAGTTGCACATAAAACAGTTTATGAGCCACTACTACATTGCTTGGCAAATCTCAACAAATCTGGCAGAATATGAAAAGCAAGTTGAAGTTCAACAAAAATTTAACCTATGGCTAGTGTGGTTATACTCACTGCTATTGACGTAGAGTATATGGCAGTTCGCTCCCATCTCACTGACCTTCAAGAAATGGTACATTCCCAAGGTACAGTTTACGAACAGGGAAAATTTACTGCCAACAGCAAGTCATGGGAAGTTGGGATTGTTGAGATAGGAGCGGGAAATTCCGGCGCAGCGATGGAAGCAGAACGAGCGATCGCTTACTTCAATCCTAGTATTGTTCTGTTTGTGGGAGTTGCAGGTGGTATTAAAGATGTCAAGCTCGGAGATGTCGTTGCGGCGACAAAAGTTTATGGGTATGAGTCTGGTAAAGCAAAAGAGGAATTTGAACCCAGAGCTGATGTGGGAGAATCAGCATACAACTTGATACAAAGAGCAAGAGCAGAAGCCAGAAAACCAGATTGGCTGAAAAGGTTAACATCTCTTCCCCGTCCAACCCCCAAGGTGTATGTCGCACCCATAGCCGCAGGAGCAAAAGTTGTTGCTTCCAAGCAGTCTGAAGTTTACCAGTTTCTTCAGTCTAACTATGGTGATGCAGTTGCGGTAGAAATGGAGGGACGAGGTTTTCTCCAAGCGACTCATGCTAACCAAAAAGTTTCAGCCTTGATCGTTCGCGGTATATCCGATTTGATAGATGGTAAAAGCATTGATGACGAGCGAGGTTCTCAGGAATTGGCTGCAGATCGCGCTAGTGCTTTTGCTTTTGAGGTTCTTGCAAAGCTTCAGCCTCAAGAAGTGAATTCTCCATCAAATCAGACCACTGTATATAATACTTTACCTCAAGATGATTCTATTTTTCAACTTTTACAGGAAAAGCTAACTGATTTCCGAAGAGAATACATCATTACCGCCGATCCAGGTCGTAAGTTTCAACTTAAGAAGGAAATCGAAGAGATTGAAAGGCAAATACAAGAATTAGAGCAACGTTCAACAGAAAATTCGGAAAGAAATGACCAGAAACCTATCAATTTAACAGGCGCTCAACGGAAGCAATTTTGTGATGCTCTAATGGATGCTTTTCGCAGTCAGAAAGATTTAGAGATGATGCTTAGCTATGAGTTGGATTGGAAATTAAATCAAATAGCTGGTGGAGAGAATTATCAACAAATCGTGTTTAGTTTGATCGACCATGCTGACGCGCAAGGACAGCTAAAAGAACTTTTAAATGGTGCAAAAAGATATAATACTGGTAATCATAAATTACGCAGTTTGAATTTATAATTTAGATACAAATCATTTGTAAAATCTCTTTTTTCTTCCTCTGTGCTCTCTGCGTCTCTGTGGTTTAATAAATTTTTCAACCGCAGAGGCGCTGAGGTCGCAGAGAGAAGAGGAGTTTTTTGTCCCTCGTCCCTCTTTCCCACGCGGAACCTGACATCCAATGAAATTGGGCAATTGGAAATAGCGTCCATACGAAAGAGTTTACTTATTCACACCATAGCACTGTACTATATACTTAGATTTAGCTTGTATGTAGTCTTATGATACTGACATTTTGGCAATAACACAAGGACATATTAGAGGGATTGATCCACGCAAGGTACATTTCAGAAAAATTAGCGCAGTTAGAACTGTTAAACGCGAAGCTTGATGTCTTGCGTCATCAGACACGGCTGCTATTCGATGTAAGCTTTTTGCTGAACGGTTGCTCGACCTAATAATATGTATTATATTTCTCTTTATTGTTGCAGTTGTAGAAAAAATTAGGCAAAATCAGAACAGTGACTTTAACCAACTTATAAAAAACCTAATGAGTAGCATTAGAGAACAATTAATTGTTGCGATCGCCAACACGCCGGAACCCATTTTAGAGGAAGTCCTCAGCTATCTTGAATACCTGAAAACAAAAAATAACGGCTCCTCTATTAAACGCGTAAATACTGTACAAGACACCGAACCTATTTTGCGCGGCTCAAAAGCAAAAGACCTTCTAAAATTTGCCGGAACTTGGCAAGGTGATGACTTTGAGGATTGTCTTCAGCTTGTTTACAACACCCGCTCCCCATCTGAATTTTAATGTATCTCCTTGACACTAACCACTGTAGCCGCATCATCTTTGGCGAACCTAATCTTATCCAACAATTACAATCTCATAGCGAAGCAGGTGTTGCAACAAGTGTAATTGTGCGTGGTGAACTGCTATACATGGCGACTAAATCTGAACAAACAGCCGCTAACCTCCAACAGGTCAAGTCTTTTTTAGACTCAATCGACCTTTAGCCTATTAATTTACCAATCGCCGATATTTATGGCAATCTCAAAGGCAAACTTACGAACACTTTTGGTCCCAAAGAAAAAGTCGAGCGGCGAAAGTTCAACATTCAAACCCTTGGTTTTGGCGACAATGACCTTTGGATTGCTGCAACTGCAATTCATTACAATCTAACCATTGTTTCAACCGATGGGGATTTTCAGCGTATTCAACAGGTAGAACCGCTTGCTCTAGAATCTTGGTTTGATTAGATCGTTAACAAATTGGCTTAGCTTTCCGATTCATTGTTTAGTTGTGATTGTAAAGACTTTTAAAGAGAAAAATACTTCTTCAAGCGATCGCAAATCAGTAAAATATGTCTCACATTATTGTTGAAAACCTTAAAAAGACTTTCTTTATTTCTGAACGCTCTTCTGGACTTTTTGGTTCAATAAGAGGGCTTGTACAGCGAAAAACTAGAGAAGTCCATGCGTTGAAAGGTGTTTCGTTTTCGTTGGAGCGGGGAGAACTTGTAGGATATATAGGTCCCAATGGAGCAGGTAAATCGACTACCATTAAGATTTTAAGTGGTATTTTAGTACCTTCTAGTGGAAAATGTATAATCGGCGGACTCACTCCTTGGGCGGATAGAATCCAGCATGTTGGTCGTATTGGTGTTGTCTTTGGTCAGCGAACGCAACTATGGTGGGATCTCCCAGTTGTTGAGTCTTTCGACTTGCTTCGAGATATTTATAGCGTTCCCCATTCAGAGTATCTTAAGACACGGGAAGAAATGATCGATTTGCTCGATCTTTCCAGCTTTCTCTCGATCCCTGTGAGACAGTTAAGCCTCGGTCAAAGGATGCGATGTGACTTTGCAGCCGCAATGCTTCACAGACCTGAAATTCTTTTTCTTGATGAACCAACCATAGGGCTAGATGCAGTTTCAAAGCTTGCAGTGAGAAAATTTATCAAAACCCTCAATAAAACTCACAATGTAACTACCATCCTGACGACTCATGATATGGATGATATTGAGGCGTTGTGCGATCGCGTCATCATTATAGGAGGAGGCGAGATTCTTTGTGATGGTTCTCTCGCAACATTGCGTTCTCAAGTTTCTTCACGTCGGTACTTAAGAATCGACCTGACAAAGGATGATTTTTGCTTTGAGGAAGAAGGGATCAGTATCATCTCCAAGGAAGGGCGCACCGTAACTCTTGCCTTCGATCCCACAAAACTTTCCGCAGCATCCCTAATTAGCCAGGTTACATCAAAATACGAAGTCGAGGATCTTTTTGTTGAAAATCCACCTATTGAGGAGATAATTGCCGAACTGTACGCAAACTCAGGAGGAGTTTTCACATAAGTCGGATTTACCCCCCTTAATCCCCCCTTGGAAAGGGGGGAAATTGAATTTGCAGTTCCCTCCCCTTTCCAAGGGGAGGGTTAGGGTGGGGTATTTTTTATCACAAATATTCAACTAGACATACTATGAAAGCATATTGGTCATTATTTGTTGCGAGATTTGCACTTCTGTTACAGTATCGTACTGCGGCTTTAGCAGGAGTAGCAACTCAGCTGTTTTGGGGTTTTGTAAAAGTCATGGTTCTTGAGGCATTTTTTACTCATGCAACCTCTGCTCAACCTATGACTCTCCGCGAGGCTACAGGATATGTATGGCTTGGACAAGCGTTTTTGATAGCGGTTGTCCCTTGGGGAGGCGATAAAGAAATTCAAGAACTCATACGTTCTGGTGCGGTTGGATACGATCTTCTTCGACCCACTGACCTTTACAATTTTTGGTTCACTCGCGCTTTAGCACTTCGCACAGCACCTCTGATACTTCGTGGTATTCCGCTTCTTGGTGTCACGATGTTTCTTTTGCCTATTATAGGACTTTCGGAGCGCTCGCTTCTTTTTCCACCCTCCTTTGCTGCTGGAGTTGCTTTTCTTGTCTCTTTTATTGGTGGAATTCTGCTTTCATCTGCAATCACAATGCTTCTTACTGTATCACTAATGTGGACAATTTCTGGCGAGGGAATCAATACTGTACTTCCCAATCTGATTACTATTTTCTCTGGAATGATTGTTCCTCTTCCTTTTTTCCCTGAATGGTTCAAGCCTTTCTTAGATGTACTTCCCTTCTCAGGGCTTCTAGATAAACCTTTTCGTCTTTTTACTGGAAATCTTTTACCAAACGAATTGTTTAATGTACTGCTTCATCAAATTTTCTGGATAGTTGTTATTATTATCCTTGGACGTTTTTTAGTGAAGTATGGTGTAAAAAAGCTTGTTATTCAAGGTGGATAAGCTCAGATCCCCGACTTCTTAAAGGATACATCTGGCGAATGAAAATCCTGAGCGCTCTCCTCGTTCCCAGGCGGAGCCTGGGAATGCCTGATTGGGAGGCTCCGCCTCCAGTATGCAACTAGCGCTTGCTCCGCAGAGCAGAGCGATCTGCATTCTGTGGTAGAACCTGGGAACGAGAGAGTACAGATGAGGGGTCTCACCCTCCATTTACGACTCTTGTCTGTCAATGTTGGGTTTCGTTCCTCAACCCAACCTACGTGTTTTCGCATTTTTAGGCTTAACTGACAAGTATTAATTTCATTTGTAGATATGAATGATTTTTTGCTTTACCTTCGATATATCTCTGTATCTTTTAAGGCGCAAATGCAGTATAAAGTGTCCTTCTGGCTTCAAATCTTGGGGCAATTTTTAGGAACTATTATTGAGTTTTTTGGAATCTGGGCGCTTTTTACTCGTTTTAATAGTATTGGTTCGTGGAGTCTCTCAGAAGTTGCTCTATTTTATGGTATGATTAATATTTCTTTTGCCTGTGCTAATGCTCTTGGACGGGGTTTTGATTCGTTCTCAAAAATTATTAAAAATGGCGACTTTGACCGTTTACTTCTCCGTCCACGTACTACAGTACTTCAACTTTTAGGCATAGAATTTACATTGAAACGAATAGGACGATTTTCTCAAGGAATTCTCGTTATGGGGTGGTCGCTTTCAACTCTCCACATTCCTTTTACCATTCAAAAATTGTGGCTTTTAAGCACTTCTTTTATTGGTGGAGTTGCTCTCTTTATGGGTATCGTTATTATACAAGCAACGCTGACATTCTGGACTATTGAGTCTCTCGAAATTATGAATATCTTCACTTATGGAGGAGTTGAAACGGCTCAGTACCCTCTTTCAATTTATGGCAAGTGGTTTCAGCGCTTTTTTACTTTCTTAGTACCGTTTGCTTGTGTCAGCTATTTTCCTTTGCTCGCAGTGCTTGAAAAAGAAGGTGCTTTTTTAGTGCCTTTGTTGTTTTGTTATGTCTCGCCAATAGCAGGTATTCTCTTTCTTATTGTTGCTCTGAAGCTTTGGAAATTAGGAGAACGATACTATTGTTCTACGGGTAGTTAGTCATTGGTCATTGGTCATTGGTCATTAGCAATTAGCCATTAGCCATTAGCAATTAGCCATTAGCAATTAGCAATTAGCCATTAGCCATCTCTGTCTATTTCATTTGTTGAATGCTGTGAGGTCATTCCATGGAGTTTAATAAAGCTATCAAAGGCATACCACGCTAACACATACCAGGGAATAATCTCGAACTGTAGTCCCTGTGCAAGTAATTTCCGAATGGAAAGAATACCTAACCCTAAAGGAAAAAGGAAGCGCAAATCAACAGAGTTATTGGTTGCTTTTTTCACTCGCTTGTTCAAATCCACCACAGCGTTGGATACCTCGGCTGCAGCTTCAGATTTTCCTAACGCTATATCACCAAAGATGATGCCTAAATCTTTTAGAGTTGTGAGAACATTTTCAAGGCTGCCATCTTGAGTATCGTGCTGTATGACAATACTGCCATTGTGAATATTAGTTTTGACTTGAGTGATATTGGGTTGAGCTTGCAGGGCGTTTGCAATTCGTTCCATATCTCCTGATTGACGGTGGTGCGGTGCAACTCTCAAACGCAGCCGTCCGGGTGTAGAACTGACAACTTTGGTAGATATGGGTTTATATGTAGCTATTTTTCTACATTCTTCTTGGATTGTTTTTGGCATTTCAGTGAGATGAGTACAATAACCGTTGTTAATCAATTTCTTTCTTTTCCGTAACTTGAGGGCTAATCAATTCGGTTTGCACGGCTTGAGCTTCAATAGTTCCCTCACCTCTTACCTCTGCGTACTCTGCGTCTCAGCGGTTAAATAAATTACTTGTTAACAGCCCAGGCGCACCAGAGCGCAGAGAAAAGATAGGAATTGCCGTCTGAATCAAAATTTTATGAACCACTTTGACAGGGCTAATTCTTTTGGGGGAAGTCCTAGCTCGCCCTACTGTGAGCTCTTTAAAGCATAACGATTGTTCGGGAGGCGGAGCCTCTTCTAAGGCATTCCCAGGCTCCGCCTGGGAACGAGGGAACAAGGGAACAAGGGAACAAGGGAACCTCCCCCCAATCCATCGGGGGGATTGAGGGGGGTAATCTACATCCCGTTATCAGAGTTGTCAACTGAGGTTCCTGCAACATCAACTGCTGGCAATTGTCTGCCTTCAGCGAGTTCTGCTCTTGCTTCAGCAACCATGTCTTCCCAACTTTCGCCGAGTTCTGCAACTGCGCCTTTGCTTTTTTCAAAAAGAACCAGTCCGCTCTTAATGATGGATTTGGCTATTGGCTTACCAATTCCAGCAACAACAGGAATAACGACAGGTGCAAGAAGCACTGCACCAATACCGGCGATGATTCCAGGTGCGCCTGCGTCTTCAACAAAATCAGTAATTTTTGGTGCCATGATTATTTCCTCCAGGAATTAGTAAAACGTTCTATCGTACTCTTGTTACCTCAACTATCTCATCTAGCTGCGGGGAGAGTTTTGCGATTGCGACTTGTAAGAATTGGGCGCAAACCATTGACGCCTGCAACAACTGTTGAACCGTTGTTTACCATAGTTGCTGCTAGGGGGTTAAGACCAAATAAAACTGCTACTACTAATGCGGCTAAATTGGGAACAGCAATCATAGCTGTATTTTGCTGAATTAGCTGCTTGGCTTTACGAGCAATCTCGATTCCCTCTAGCAAACCATGTAGGTCATTTTCCATCAGTACTACATCTGCTGTTTCACGAGCAATATCAGAGCCATTGGCGAAGGAAACGGAAACGTCAGCGTATGCTAGAGCGGGCGAATCATTGATCCCGTCGCCAACAAAGGCAACTGTTTTCCCTTGTTCGTGCAGTTCGCGGACAACTGTTGCTTTTTGCTCGGGAAAGGCTTCTGCATGGGTATGGGTTGGGGAAATACCAAGTTCTGCAGCAACGACGCTAGCAGTCTGCTTGTTGTCACCAGTTAGCATGTGGACTTCCACACCTTCGACTGTTAACAGTTTTGAGATAACTTCCCGACTTTCTGAACGGAGTACGTCACTATATTTTATTATACCTTGCAATTGACCGTTGCTTGCTACATAAATCGTTGAAGTTGCTTTCTTTTCGTTGCCGTCAAGCTGTTCCATTGCAATGCCGACTTGTTCTAAAAGGCGCTCGCTACCAACATAAACGGTTTCTCCGTCAATCTCTGCTTGTACGCCCAGACCAAGTTGATAATCCCACTTCCCACGGGCGGGAATTTCTATTTTCTGTTCTTCTGCATACCGCACGATCGCTTCTGCAACTGGGTGCGTTAGACGTTGTTCGGCTGCAGCCGCTAGTTGCAACACTCGTGTTGGTGTAGTGTCTGGGTTGAGACTTTCTACATTAACGACAGTTGCTTCACCTCTAGTCAAAGTACCTGTCTTGTCAAAAACGACAGTATCTATCTCTGCAAGTTTTTCTAACGCCCGTCCGCTACGAATGAGAACGCCTCTTCGTGCTGCATAGGTTAATGCTGCTAAAACCGTGGTTGGTACAGATACCCTAATTCCGGTTGCAAAGTCGAGGGTTAACACGCTGGCTGCTCTTGCTGGGTTGCGAGTTGTGGCAAAGACGATCCCACCCAGTAATAAAGTTGGTAAAACGGCTTTTTGGGCAATTTTTGCAGCATAGTTTTCCATCCGGGTATCGTGAACGGGTGCTTGCTGCATTAATTGAATGCTCTGTCCGGCACAAGTGTCGTTACCAACCCGTTCTGTGGAGATATAAATCCTTCCTTCTCTCACTAGGGTTGAGGCATAGACGCTTTGTCCTTTCTTTTTCAAGACTGGCAT
Organism: Scytonema sp. UIC 10036; assembly: GCF_009725235.1. The sequence goes on along the minus strand of NZ_WJFC01000027.1, from coordinate 76,462 downwards.
GGATTCTCCAGTCAGCTTTTGCTCGTCTAGTAATGCTTTTCCTCGCACGATAGTACCGTCAACAGGTACTTGTTCGCCGGGATAAACGATGACTGTATCCCCTTTTTGTACATCCTGGATGGGGATTTGCACTTTCTCTCCATCACGTTCTATCCAGGCAAACTGTCCGAGGGAACTTAACAAGTCTAGAGTTTGTTGGGCAGAAGAGCGAGCCGTGCGATCGCGTATATTCTCGCCAATTTCAATTAACCCCAGCATGAGTGCGGGCGTGAGAAATTGACCTTGAAGCGTTGTAATGGCGATCGCCATAAAATCCAGAAAGTCAATATTGAATTTCTTCTCTACTGTAATCCCTTCCCAAGCTCGTTGAACGACAGGCAATGTTGTGACTGCTATAGTCGCCGCTATCATCAAGGGTGGAATCGGCAGCCCAAAAGGTCCAGCCAGCACGGCTAAAACTGCCGTGACAGCCGAAAGTTGCATACCAGGCCAAGGTTTTTCTGTTTCGCTATCAGCAGCTTTTTGTAAAGTGGAAGGCTTGAGAACAATAACGTCACTTGCTGCCTGAATCAAATAACTCAGATGCGATCGGATTTTGGCTTCCGTTGCTTTACTGACTTTATAAGTCATTGTCAGCGAAGACGCTGCAGGCTTAATTTTTACACTAGAAACCAGAGCGTCAGCCTCTAACAAAACTTGGAGGCGCTGTGCATAATCTTTGTCATGGCGCAAGCGAGGTACTCGCAACCTTAACCGTCCTGGAACTGCATGGACAAAGCTATGCTGGACTTTGGAAACCCGATTTGGTGCGTGTCCATTTTTATCTCCTAAAGCGGCTTTACCATTCTTTTCAGGTAGCGCTACTTCGGCAAGATGAAATCTGGAGGTTGGTATTTGCACACTAAGTTCTGCCATTTCTTTGCTCGCATAAAAAATAAAGACTGTTCAACTTTTTGATTTTCTAGAGCCTACTCAGCGAGATACTCATAAGTTGAAAAAATCTTCAACTCTCGAAGTACCGTAATACCATTTTGAACCAAGAATGCGACAGATGCTTGGTTGAAATCAAGTCTAGACATGACTTTTTCAATCCAAAATCTAAAATCTAAAATCCAAAATGGTATATTTATGGAATTTTTGCAAAATTTTCGCTTCGTTCCCAGGCTCTAAGAATGAGGTTTCTGCTAGCTACCGATTAACTAACTAGACACTTTGATATGACTTGTTTCAAAACTCTTATGAAACCATATCTAATGGAAAGTTAGCCATGAAGGATAGGGCTGCAGATAGAGCCGGTGTTTTGTAATCAGACCACAGACCGTCCACTTCCAAAACTCCTTCCTCGTTTTTCCTTATGGATAGTGTCGGTTGGGTAGACTGATTCTTTGGTTCTGGAAGTTGTTGCTCAATTGGAGCTTTTACGGGCGATGTTGGCGGTATTGTCTCGTCAGCCAACTGCATCAAATTCGCCCAGTAAGAAACTGGTATTTGACTGGTTCCATAGGTAATGGCAACTGAAGCGGCATCGCAGCTCACTCTTACAGTTGTCACGTGAGAGTCTGTCTTAAGCAACCTCTCAAGTCTTTTAGCATATGCGCGATCGCGTGCAACGCGGGGTACGTTAAATCTGATGCGTCCCGAAATGGCGTGAACGACGTTGTATGTAATTTTTGCAGACGGGGCTGCTGTGCCGATAGATGTTTGCTCCACTTTTGATAACAGCGATTTGTCAGGTTTATTGAGTTTTACAGCATCTCCATCATTGTTAGATGAATTTTTTTCTGCTGCTGAAAATTGTGATTCTAGATAACTTATCACACGACGGGTTGCATTAGCTGTAATGAAGTATACAGGAAATGCAGCAATCCCCACGATCCCCAATCTTCTGGTTACCGCTAAGCCAGCAAATAAGGGAATAAACGAAATTCCCTGTTCTTTCCAAAAATCTGGAGATTTCCAAGCCGCAAAAGGGTCTGTCTTGCTTTCAGAGTGAGACGATGATTGCTGCTCTACACCCAATGACCGAAGTAACTCCATCATTTGGGACAAAGACAGCCTCTGCTCATCAAAGTTAATGACCAAACTGCCCGTTTGCTCATTGACATAAACTTCCTTAATACCATCTCGCCGATGTAAACTTTGGCAGATAGTGTCAAGTTTTGAGTTATCACCCCCGTCAATAGCACGGACTCGGACGCGCCCTGATGTTGCATGGATAATGTGCAACTCGCCTAAAGACGGTTGCCCTGTTGACTGTGCAACAGATTGTTTTGTATCTTTATTCACTTCATCGCCCTTCAGATGAGAAGAGACTAAGTCATCAGATTTTTGCAAACCGAGACCTAATCTCTTGCGACTACTGATTGTTTTGGTCATTTACCCCGATAGCTTTATCCAGCCAAAAGGTTAACATTAGGTTAAATGTAACCTAAAAAATTGGGTAAGTGGTCACTCTTTAGAATTATTTATCTTTAAGTATTGTTAAACACTTCCCCGCTTATACCCCCAACTTGCAGGAGTGCAAGTTTTTACTCATTATCCTTTATACGAATAATTTCCAAAATATACAACTTTATTTGGGAAAGCGCCACTGTTGTAGTATTTTTTTTAGGATTGGATTTGTAAAACGGAGCAATAAACAATACTGATGATGACTTCAGAGCAAAGCTTCAAACTGCCGCCAGCAAAGGTATAAAGCACGAGGTACGTGGAAACAGCCTTTCCATTTGCCACCTTTAAGATTTAACAAAACTTCCCCACGGCGGTTGAGATAGCCAAACCACTCACCATATTCTGGGTCGGCGAAATGTGACCAGGTGTAGTCGTGCATCTTTTGGTACCACTCCCAACACACCTCACGTCCCGTCAGGCGATAACTCATTGCTAGAGCAACCAAAGATTCCAAATGTACCCACCACAGTTTTTGATCCCATTCCAACTGTTGTGGGGGATGACCCCCGGCATCTATAAAATAATACAATCCACCGTATTCAGAGTCCCAAGCAAAGTTAAGGATATTTAGCACCACATCAACAGCTTGGTTAATCACTGTCGTATCATTACGACGATGGGCAATATCCATAATGAACCACATTGCTTCTATCCCGTGACCAGGGTTAATTAGACGACCATCAAAAGAATCCACATGGGAACCGTCGGGAGCAACATTTTCATACATAAGTCCTTGTTCTGAATCCAGAAAATCGGTCATCACTTCCCGAACAGTTGATTTGAGAACGTTCTCTAGAGTTTCCTTCGGCAGCAACCATTCCATTTCTAGAGTTAGATTAGCTAAAATCATCGGCACTGCCAAAGATTTTAGCGATCGCGTACCCGGATATGTCTTGTTATACTTCCCCTTAGGATTGTCCTTCCGGCGTAACACATTATTGTAAGCCTGCACAGCCACATCTTTTGCCCAATCTTCACTACTAGCAAGGGCATATTGGCTAAAAGCCATTGCTGCAAAGCAATCAGAGAAGATATTGTAAGGCTGAACTAAAGGATTGCCTTCACGAGTCAGCGCAAAGTACCAGTTCCCTTCATTATCGCGACCATGTTGGGCAAGAAAACGAGCACCATTGCTGGCGATTTCCAGCCACGACTCTCGTTTTTCTATTTGGTTGTAAAATTTGGAAAAAGTCCATACTTGACGGTTTTGCAGCCAGATAAACTTATCAGTGTCGTAGATTTTCCCAGAGCGATCGATGCAGGTAAAATAACCACCGTACTTTCGGTCAATCGAATATTTTTCCCAAAATGGGAGTACATCGTTGAACAGAGCATTTTTATAAAGTTCGGCTAGCTCTTTAAAGTTGTACTCCATAAACACCCCATGTGCCATCTCTAGTAACACAGCATTTTATAATTTTATACACCAAAGAAACACTAAGGAAAAAAATGGCTCGTTTTCTTATAGGTACGGTACCTGCTGTTGCAATACTACGTAGGTTTTGCTAAAAACTCAAATTGAACGTAGGTTGGGTTGAGGAACGAAACCCAACATTTTGAAAACCAAGTCTCCCACACCACTACAAATTTTAGCTGTTGTCAAGCAAATTTTAGCCTCACCTCAATACCGACAAAAAGCCCAACTGATAAGTGCAGAAATCGCTCGTTACGATACACCAACTCTTGCTGTTAACTTATTAGAACAGCTAGCGGAAACAAAACAGCCTGTGTTGAAACTAGGGAGTAGGGAGTAGGGAGTAGGGAAGAGGCATTTTGATAAATTTCGTTATAGACTTGATTACCTCCGCTACGCTATTTGCAAAGCATATGCTACGCGATCGCGTAGCGTCTCTACAATTTTTCCCGAATTATTTAGAACTGCTATATAGAATTTTGCTTAATTTTCTATATATAAAAATAATAATTTATTCTTTTCTAGATGTCTTCTTAATTTACTCTTAATCCCTTAGTATTAGACTTTTTAGTTATGATTGTAAACAAGTCAATCTTTCGTAACAATTGTTACTAAAAAACCTAAAATATGCAATTCAAAAAACTGGTAAAAGTACTAATTCCACTCTGTTTGCTGAGTCTGATTGTAACCTTCATCCCTTCAGCGCTCGCACAAGCACCATGGAATGCAAAACGTTTTGAGGTGGCTTTGATTGGCGATTTGCCCTATGATGCCAGACAAGAAGCAAAATTCCAAGAGTTAATTGAGGACATCAATAAATCGTCAGTTCGATTTGTTATTCACGATGGTGACTTTAAAAGTGGTTCTAGTCTTTGCTCGGATGAGCTTTTTACAGAGCGACTGCAAGGTTTTCAGAAATTCAAACAGCCTCTAATTTACACTCCAGGAGATAATGAGTGGACAGATTGTCATCGTCCGGCGGCTGGTGGATACGATCCTATTGAACGGTTGGCAAAATTACGCGAACTTTCTACACAAGGTAATCGCAGTTTTGGGCAAACCACAATTGAGCTAACTCGCCAAAGCGAGAATCCACAATATAGTAAGTTCCGTGAAAATGTTCGTTGGGAATCAGGTAATGTGCTGTTTGTAGGGCTACACGTTATTGGTAGTAATAATAACCTTGGACGGAATGCAGAAAATGATGCAGAATATGCAGAACGTAATGCTGCTAACCTTGCTTGGTTAAAGGAAGCCTTTGCTCTTGCTAAAGAGAACGATAATTTGGGTTTGGCATTTTTTATGCAAGCTAACCCTAATTTTGATTTAGCTCCAACCAATTCAGAACGCACTGGTTTCAATGATTTGATTAATTCTTTGCAAGCTGAATTAAAAAACTATAGCAAGCAAGTCATACTCATTCATGGAGATAGCCATTACTTCCGAATCGATAAACCTCTGAATACTTCAGATGGAACTGTTATTACTAACTTTACGCGGATAGAAACGTTTGGTTCTCCTAATGTCCATTGGCTGCGGTTGACGGTTAATCCACGTAACCCAAATCTGTTTGAGGTTAATCAAGAAATTCTTCCTTAGTGGCAGATCGCTACTCTCTCGTTCTCAGCCAGAGGTATAGAATGCCGCACAGGTGGCTGTTGCAGAGCGTGACAGATTGGTACGGGAGGCGGAGCCTCTATGAAGGCATTCCCAGCCTTAGGCTGGGAACGAGGTGGGTGGGGTAAACACTTGCTTTCATGTCTTGGAGATTTCAGTAAATTTTCTATTTGGATTTGTATTCTCTAGTAGCTAAAGTAGTTGCAAGAGATGAGTGAAAAAATTGTTAGTTAAATTTGTTAAGCGAATTCTTGGGATCGGTACGCTGTGCTTGTTCCTCGTCCTATATCCTCTGGTTAGTTACGCAGTGCAAATACAGGATATCCCCAATCCCCGACAGCAGTCTGGAGGTTGGGTGACGGATATGGCAAATATCCTCAGCCCTGAAGCAGAAGCGCAACTGAACAAGATGATTTCTAACTTAGAGGCGAAAAATGGTACGGAAATAGCAGTTGTGACGGTTTTGGAGACTCAGCCTGCTACCTCACCCAAAGCTTTTGCAACTGAGTTATTCAATATTTGGGGAATTGGCAAAAAAAATAAGAATAATGGTGCATTGTTTTTGACATCAACAGGCGATCGCCGTGTCGAAATTGAAAGAGGTTCTGGTTTGCAGAAAAGCTTGAGCGATCGCAAAATTCAACAGATTATTGACACTGATATTATTCCCCGCTTTCGACAAGAATATCTAGAGGCTGGAATTTTAAAGGGTACAGAAAATTTGATTGCAATACTGGAATCCCCTACCACTCTATCGAGCCCCCAATTCAATTCACATCAAAACAATCTACCCAATTTTCCTGGATACATATGGGCGATCGGGAACTTAAGCTGGCTCGGATTTATTGGGTTTGGTGCTAGATTATTATTGCTTAGCCATCATCATCGGATTTTAGGAGTCAAACAACCAGACGGACGAGAACGCTTCAGCACGCTCGAACTTATGCAATCTCAATCTCCATCAAAGCCATCAAGGGAACAATCTTTATATCAATGGCTGGCAACAATTAGTTTTATTGGTTTAATATTTGCTCTATTTTATAGCTTGGGATGGGAAATGGTAAAGGAATATCAAGCAGGTAAGCTAGATTCTGCAAGATTATTTGGAGAAGTTATATGGCTGTGCCTGTTGTGCTTTTTACCATATATGACAGCCAAGATAACTAGTCTAATTATTACTACTGTAACTGCTATTATATTATTTCCTTTCCCATTAATTTGCGGGGCGATCGCATTGGCATCAGTAGCGGGTGCTATCTGCATAAGCATCCCTAACGGCAAAAAACAGAAAATGAGCTACTCCTTTTGTTTCATAGTAGGGATGACAGTGTTAGGGAACGTTATGCTTGTCTTCTTATTGGCAATGCATATGAGTTTGGAAAATGCTTTTGCAGTCTTACCCATAGCATCTCTACTCTTTGCTTTACAAAATCCTCCTGTTGCTTGGGGAATGAGACTGCTTGTTCAACAGTTAGGTAAAAGGTTTAGTTTTCGTTCCACATATCGGTGCAGTCAGTGTCATCAAATCATGCAGCCCATTTCAGATGACAAGTTGTCAACTTACCTCAGTTCTACAGAACAGGCGGCGGCAAAACTAGGTAGTGTCTCTTTTGAAGGTTGGTTGTGCTCGAAATGTCAGCCTCACTTATCAGCTCCTGGAATTTACTTACGATCTTATATTCAAGACCAAAATTCATCTTTTGCTTTCAGAAATTCTTTTGATAATTGCCCAAATTGTCAAGAGTTAACAGTTGTCCGAAGTCCTTCAAAAGTTCTACGAGAGGCAACTAGGACTCAAGCAGGTATACGTGGAGTCAGGCAAGAGTGCCATTGTTGCGGATATACTAAAGATACACAGGAAACTATTCCTTCACCAGAACTTCCTAGGAATGCACTTCTCATTTTGCCTCAAGGGCGATCGCAAGGTGTTCCAGAGAAAAAACATTATCCCGTTCACTGCGCTAACTGTCGCAATCCGATGACAGCAATTAGTGGTGAGAAACTGAGACCTTACCTGATATTAAATGATCTAGTGAGTTCCCGAAGCGACAGCTCTACAGCATCGCAATCTGAAAAAGTTGAACGAATTGGCTGGTACTGTGTTATCTGCTACCCAGAACTGACTGAAAAAACAATACACATTATTACTTACACAAGCAGTACTGTTTCTAAAGAGAAATCATCTCGTTCTACAGTAGAATCAGACATTTCTACTGCTCATTCTGAAGGAAGTTGGAGTAGCGAGTCTGGAGAAAACTACAGTGGTAGTGAGTCTAGCAGCAGTTGGAGTAGTGACTCTGGAGGAAGCTATAGTAGCGGTAGTGATTTTGGTGGTGGAATGAGTGATGGCGGCGGTGGAGGTGGTAGTTGGTAAGCCAGCGCAAGCAGGTAACAAAATCAAGATGAAAACCGTCTATCAACAGTCATGTCGCGAGTGCTTGGTGAAGAATTGACGATATTGGCATTTTGACTATCTTCCACACTGTCTGGCACGTACATATTATTATTACCTGAGGTATTTTCATTTTCTAACTGAGAGCGATCGCTACTAGAACTTCTGTGGTTCTTATCTTCGGTATAATATGCTTCTTGTGGGGGTATTGATATCACTTCCACTTCTGACTCTGATTCAGCATTTGCCCGAGTATGGGTTCCAAAGGATAGCAATATTGCAAGCGTTATCAAGCTTAACTTTAAGAAGTTAAAAGTGTTTAATTTCAGTTGTATTCGCAGAAACTTATTCATAATAATGATTTTTTATATGTTATTGACAGTACATTAATTTAAATGAAATTAATCCGAATCTTACTTAGTACATACATACGGTAAAACGTAGTAAGTCTTTAGTAATGACACAGTAATTTCTCTAATACTAGGATGCAATAAATAAATACCACTGGTAGTGTTACTGGTACCGCAATTAGGTGATCCTTATCACTTAATAGTAGCGATTGCGATCGCAAAGTTCTTATTTGCCGATCCGTAGGGGCGCGGCGGCCTTGCGCCCCTACTAATGCATCAAACCATTCCGAGAAAGAACAGTTGTTAGCCGTTTACAGTGGGGGACTCCAAGTGGCGGTGCTAAATCAGTACGACTCGAACTACCAAAAGAATGGGAAACCTCTTATTCAGATGAGGCTTTGCTGAATGAAATTACCGCACATCAACAGAAGTAGTGCCGAATTAGTTACGATTCAGGCAGAATCGCTTCCTGAAAATTCACTCCACTTAAGTTAGCGCCTCTAAGGTTAGCACCTTTGAGATTAGCTCTAGTCAAATTTGCTCCTTTGAGGTTAGCCCATCTCAAGTCAGCTTGATTTAAGTCAGTCTCACTCAAATTAGCCCTAACCAAATAAGCACCACTTAAGTGAGCGTTGCTGAGGTTACTTTTATAAAGGTCAGTTTTGTAAAGGTAAGCCCCCATGACTTCTGCTTCGTACAAGTTGGCATTGCTGAGGTCTGCACCAGTTAAGTTAGTTGCGATTAAGTTGGCAAAACTGAGGTTAGTTCGGATGAGCTTTGCTGTACCCAGATCCGCACCTCTTAAGTTAGCACCTCTCAAATCAGTACCAATGAGGTTCGCATCTGCGATCGCAGCGTCTTTGAGATTTGCCTCACTTAAATCAGAGCCAATCAGATTGGCATAACTGAGATCTGCTTGTATTAATCGAGCGCCACTCAAATTAGCAACACTGAATTTAGCTTCCCTTAATGTCGCTTCCTTAAGGTTGGCTTTATAAAAAAAAGCACCACTTAGGTCAGAACCACTTAGGTTTACTTGTACAAGAGAAGCATGACTGAAATTGACTTTGCTCAAGTCAATCCCTTGGAGGTCAGCACCATTGAGATCTGGTTCCACCTGAGGGAATTTCTCTCGCCATTCCATCCATGTCTCTGCACCTGCTTTCAGTAGAGCCAGATGCCTTTGATTTGCCATTTTTCTACTCCTGACGCCCACCCCTAGGATTTGTCCGACCTGCTACGTTTTCTATTGCCGTTAACGCCCCCGCCGCCCCCGCTAGAATATCCCGTTCTTGTCCACCTAAGTACAACCGTCCAAAGCTACCGACAGCTTGAACCTCTAGGATATTAATCGATGCTGCTTTCTCTGCTTCATTTGCAGCTAGAGCAGCATAAGCAGCAGGCTCAACTTCTAATACATACAGCGTGTGTCCTGCAAGTAAAAGTTGCCCCTTTCGCGTGCGGTTGATAAGTTGTGTTTGATAAGCATCTATATTGCGGATAATTTGGCTGGAAACAACACGTGGTTTGAGACATTCCTCTTTTTTGACTCCCAGTGCTGCCAAAATCGCTTGACCGGCAGCTCGCGTTTCGCCTTGAGAGCCAGAATGAACTTCTAGCAAACCGTACAATCGTTCGACAACCTGAACTCCAGGACGTACAGAAGCAGCTTTAAGTGCTACATCCGTAATCCGATTAATTTCAATCCCCGGAGATATTTCAATCCACAGGGATGTGTCTCCCGGTAACGGCAAAAAACCTTGAGCGACTGCTCCCATATACGCCGCATGTTGAGGCTGCAGGCTGTCGAGAAATACGAAACTCCGTAGTTCTATTCCCAAGGTTGTTCTCTCCAGTCATATAAGGTTAAAGTTAGATGTTGCAAAATATGAAGTTAAATTTAAACTACCACAATAGGGGATCTACGGCTCATACCGCACAGTTGCTTCTTGTGACAGAAAAAAGTTTGCACAATTAGCATCACCTGTCAACCTTTGACACATTTCTCGCGCTTCAGAGGCACCAATGATGATACGAATACGCAAGCCATATTCAGTTGGGTAAGCTTCATAGATAAATGGTTTGCCCTTGGCGGCGGTTATTACAGCAGCTAAAGCTGGAGATACACAAATAATGGCATCTTTATTTGGGGGTACATAATAATCTATAAAAAAATCACTATCTCTCTTGTCTCTAGTCCAACCACTTAGTACTTTATTTGTAGACCAAGTTAGACATTTCCAATCAAATCCTTTCTCATACTCATAACCTCTTTGAATGACAACTTTAGGTACAAAATTAGGATTGTATAATTCTTGTTCTCTTTGCGCTTCAAAAGCTTTAACTAACTTATTATTATCTATAATTCTGGCTTTAATTATATCAGCCATGAAAAAAATGTATAACGATAGACCACTTATTCCCAAAGCTATGATTATGGCTAACAAATACCCTTGTTTCTTACGTTGTAAATTTGGTTTTCTCATAAACAGCTATTGAGTAAAATTTATAGATATGCTATACCATTTCACGAAAAAATCGGTACAAATCGATATAGCAATTCCCAATGAACGTGAGGTACACTGAAGAAATAATTAACCGCAGATGAACGCAGATGAACGCAGATCGATCTGTACCTTAGCAGAGTAGGAAATGCCATAATGTAGAGACGCACCATAGCGCGTATTTTTATATGTATCGCGATTAAAGTGAAATGCTATTAATACTAGTTTATCGCTTATTTTAGTACTATTAATTTTTTATAAAAAATAAAATTGTAGAGACGCGTTATGGCACATCTCTACTTCTAATGCACAATTACTGGGGATTTCGTGAGATTGTTACGTAGGGCTTCGCCTACACTCTGGTCACTGCTGCACCCAAACTGGTTATGAGGCGGAAGTGCGATCGCTCACCACGGGGACTTGCATCAATGTGTCATAGATGTGCCATAGTTGTTAAACCGACAAGTCTTGAGAAGCACTTGCTGTTTCAATATGTATTATATATAATACAGATATAACAAAAGCATGAGGTAAAACTAACAAAGCGTTTACAATAGGTGTAGCGCTATGTCCCAATTCTTTTTAAAATGTTACGTAATTTTACATAGGTGCAGCCAAGCAACCTAAAATGTTCTTAACTGAACTGTCATGGGTCATAATAAGCATTTTACTTAATAAAAATATTTTCATATTTATTCTTGGAGGATAATAATGAAACTAAATCAAGTGATTGCAGTTCTACAAACTATTAAAGCTAATTCTTCAAAAGCAAAAACAGCCGTTTATCACCTCATTCAAAAAAGTGCAATGTTTCAAGGCATTTCTCGCACTTTTTCTCCAGTTGCTGAAGATGGTTTTGTCTATCCACCTGAAAACCAAACACTGCAGTTGAAAGCAGAAGATTTACTAAGTCAGTTTGAGCAAGCTTGCTCGGAATTATTTAATTTGTGTGCAACTCAAGACTGGGCTAATTCTCAAGCTAAGGCAGATATAGTCGTTGATGGAACTACAATTCTTAGAGAAGTTCCTGTATCTTACCTGTTGTTTTTAGAAAAGCAGTTAGTTGACATCAAAACATTTATTTCATCCCTACCAGTCTTGGACACTAGCGAATCTTGGATTTATGACCCCCAGCAAGAATGCTTTGCTACTGAACCCAAATTTACAACGAAAACTAAAAAAATTGTTAAGCCAGTAGTGCTGTACGAAGCCACGAAAGAACATCCCGCACAGGTGAAAGAATCATCTGAAGATGTTCCAGAAGGAACGTGGCGGAGTGTTAAGTTTTCTGGGGCAATTTCTCAAGCCAGACAAAACGAACTGTTACGAAGAGTAGATAGATTAATGCAGGAGGTGATTTTTGCTAGAGAACAAGCAAATAGTTTAGAAGTGACACAACAAAATCATGTTGCCCGTTCTATTTTTGGTTACTTGTTTGCTCCCTCAAATATCAGATAGAATATAAATGGAGCACAATTTTAGTTTCAGTGTCTATAGGAGTATTTGTAGGTTCGAGTCCTACTCCCTCGATTTTTTTAACGAGGGATAGCCAAATGGTAAAGGCACTCCTCGACGCAATCAGTTTCACGTTTAGTTTTAGATTATTGCTCCAAGCTTACTGTGAAACTTCACATTCTGCATCAACCCCTGTAAATTAATGTCAGTGGGACACGGGTTCAAATCTCGTCCGAAGCTCCAAAATAGTGCTTCGGTAGTTTAGAGGTAAAACACCACGACTTAAAGAATGAATTTGCAGGAACCGGAAATTAACTTGGCAGAAATTGTGAATACAAAACTGAAAGTTTGAAACCTTTTGGTTCCACCCCTGAGGCATGGACATTGCCTCAGGGGATTTTAAGTAAAAAGCAAAGTAGCATAAAAATGGAAGCTCAAAAGCCGTTCCCTTAGCGTGCGGAGGTATTGACTGTGACCTTAACAACTGCCAAGTGGACAATTGAAGACTATCACCGAATGATTGCAGCCGGAATTTTGGAACAACGTCACGTTGAGTTGCTGAATGGAGAGATTGTAGAAATGGCTCCTGAAGGAGAATCTCACGCTTACTCTAGCGATGAAGGTGGAGAGTACCTGATGTATCTATTGGGTGAAAGAGCAAAAGTTCGGCAAGCTAAGCCCATCACATTGCGACAAAATAACTCCGAACCAGAACCCGATATTGCAGTAGTTCAACGTTTGGGACGAGATTACCGACAACATCACCCTTATCCGGAAAATATATTTTGGCTGATTGAGTACTCAGACTCTAGTTTAAATAAAGACTTGGAGGATAAAAGCAAAATTTATTCATCTGTAGGCATTCCAGAGTACTGGGTGATTAATTTGCGTACCATGCAACTCATCGTGTTTCGCGTACCTACAGATGAAGGTTATCAATCAAAAGAAACTTTAACACAAGGTTATATTAGCCCGCTAGCATTTCCCGAGATCGCAGTTTCTATCAAGCAATTACTGGGAAGTTACGTAAATTAGGAATTTTCTTATGTATCTTGCAACTAGTATGCGATCGCATAACGCATCTACTAAACTGTCTATATTTAGTGTTTGATATCTAAAACTGGTGTTGAGTATAATTACTTGCACCCACTTACACATTTATAGATTATAAGGATAAACATATTGTATTTACTTTGTCAATACAGTACGTTAAAAGTTTTTGTAACATCATAAGGTCTGAAACATAGAAAATTGAAAACGCTAGACTGGTTCCTGAAGGGTCTTTTGCAAAAAACAATATTCCATTTTTTTGCGTGTATTGGGTAAGGCTAATAACAATTTACACATTGAAAAATGACAGATAGTTAGGTGAAAGTAAGTTTAGGTAAGGGTTTCTTAATCCAAAATCTAAAATCTAAAATCCAAAATGGCATGAGATGGGTATCAGATTATGGCGCGATTAAAATTATGGCAGTGGCTTGTCTTGGCAACACCGATCGCAGCGATCGTTGGTTTTGTACTGATAGCAGCCGGGTTCCAAATTCATGAGTGGAGCATTAACTGGATCTGGGCTGTATTTATTCTTGTATTTGTTGGTTGGCGCTGGTTGTTGGTGAAATGGACTCAACCCTTAGTTGGTCAAGTGGAAGCCATAGTGGCGGAAGTTAGCAAAGAACTGGAATCGACTACAGGCGATTCATCTGAGCTACCAGTGGAAACTGATGCTGCAAAGCAAGCAGAAGCCGCTCTACAGGAGATACTGAAAGCTTCACTCAACGATCGCCCCATCTGGGAAGACTGGTCAACTTTTTGGCAGCGCTGTCAGGAACTTGTTGTGGCGATCGCTCAAATCTACAACCCACAAGAAAAGTATCCCTTGTTGAACATTTACGTTCCCCAAGCTTATGGTCTCATTCGGGGAACGGTAGACGACTTAGATCGGTGGATGCAGAATTTATCTCCTGTTCTCAATCAAGTCACGGTTGGACAAGCATTCCAAGCCTATGAAATGTACCGCAAGTTAGAGCCTTCTGCTCGTAAACTTTTGCGAGCGTGGAATTGGGCGCAGTGGCTGTTAAACCCAGCAGCAGCCGTAGCTAGAGTTGCCAGCCAGCGTTCCGGTAACCAAGCAACTCAGCAGTTGTTGGTGAATTTGAGCCAGCTTTTGAGAGAAGCAGCTTTGAAAAACTTGTGCCAACAGGCGATTGCTCTTTACAGTACCACAACATTGCCCGTCTCAGCACCTTCTGTTCCCACACCCAGTTTACCCGAAGTCAAAACTCAAACTCTGCGCGATATCCTAGATCGAGCAGAACCTGTAGAGGCAGTGGAGCAAAAACCTGTTAACATTCTCCTTGTAGGGCGAACGGGGTCTGGCAAAAGCAGCCTAATCAATACCCTCTTTCAAACAGATTTAGCTGCAGTTGATGTTTTGCCCAGTACAGATCGGATTCAAAATTACCAGTGGAAAAGCCATACAGGAGAAACACTCTCACTTTTGGATACACCTGGTTACGAGCAAGTCAACCGTAAAGATTTACGAGAAACAGTGCTGGATTATACTAAAAGAGCAGATTTGGTACTACTAGTGACTCCTGCTCTCGATCCCGCATTGCAAATGGATGTGGATTTTCTGAAAGACTTAAAAGCAGACACAGCAGATTTACCAGCGATCGCAGTTGTCACTCAAGTCGATCGTCTGCGTCCTATTCGAGAGTGGGAACCTCCTTATGATTGGGAATGGGGAAATCGCCCAAAGGAAGTGGCAATTCGGGAAGCAACAGAATATCGCGCTCAACTTTTGGGAGACTTTTGCAATTTAGTTTTGCCCGTCGTCACTGGTGACAGCAAAACGTCTCGCGTTCCATGGGGAATAGATGCACTATCATTAGGGTTGATAAATGCGATCGCACCAGCCAAGCAACTCCGTCTTGCTCGCTTTTTACGCGATCGAGAAGCCCGCACAGCAGCAGCAGCCAAAATCATCGATCGCTACACTTTTCAGATGGCAACAACTCAGGGACTTACAGCATTTTTGAAAAGCCCTGTTCTACAATTCATTTCTACAATGTCAACAGGCTCACCAGCCCTCGCTAATTTACTAGCAGCACAAATTCCAGTAGAGCAGTTGCCAATTGTCATTGGCAAACTTCAGATGGCTTATGAGCTTTTCTCACTCTTAAGTACAGATAATCTCAACAAATTTGACCTTCTATCACTTTGGCCATTGCTGCTAGAAAACTCTGCCTCTAGCGATCGCAATGCTTGGGCATTTGGTCATGCTTTAGTCGAGTATTGGACACAAAATTTGACGGTTGAACAATTGCGAGAGCGATTTGAATCTTACTTGTCACTATGAAGCGCAAATCCAGCACCTCGTTGACTAATTGTAATTAGATGCCAGGGAAGTTTCAGTTCACAAGCTGTATCCTGCTGTAGATTCTGAGCGTATTAGAATTCTCAGTGGTGAAGTCATTATTAATAACCGTTGGTGCGTTCCTGGTGATTTATACGTACATCTATTAAGCTAATTTGTAAGAGAGGAATTAATCTACACAGACCCGATTGCCCTTTCTGCCTGGAGAGTGAGGAGTATTCCAGAAGAGACAGCATATTATGAGGCGTATTGATTGAAACGTCTGAAGGAGAGCCTATGTCTGGGGATATATCCAAGATTCAAGAACATCACCCTGTTTATGCAGAAGGACCTGGTGGCTTAGCAGGTGCGTCTGATACGCATATTGGCACGGTAGACAAAGTCGAAGGTGGTAAGTACATCAAGCTAACTAAAAATAACTCACCGGATGGTCAGCATCGTTGGTTTCCTATTGATTGGATTCGAGCAGTTGATGAGCGAGCTGTGTACCTTAATAAAACTATAGATGAGGTAGCGTCAGGGCTAATAGATCGGCAGCCTGAGGGTGTTTAGGCAATTGAACAGAAATGTTCTCCCGCAGTGGTACGACGGGAATACAGACTGCGAGGCTCTGCTTTGCCATTTAGGAGGCGGAGCCTCTCAACAAGGCATTCCCAGGCTCCGCCTGGGAACGAGGTGGGGTCAACAACGAACGAGGTGGGGTCAACAACGAGGTGGGACTAACAGCATCCCCTGAGAAAGGGGGCTATGTGTAAGTTCTAACTTTGCAGTACTTGCTTAACGAAGTATAAAGTTATGTAAAATAAATACTCATATTTAGTTGATTTACGGAAAGAATATATCAAAATGATTAAGTTTTCTCGTAATTATGGTGTAGTCATTAGTGGCACTTGGGGTTCCAAAGACCCTCAGTAACTGGGTTAACAGAAAAAATGAGAATACTTTACAAAAATTATTAGTATTGAGAAAAGATGACAAATAGAGTATTAAGAAGTTGGCAGCTTTAAGGAATTAGAGTCAACAATAGCCTTAATTGAAGCTAGAGGTTTGCTGACCTATGCAGCCAATTCGTACTTTTAATGTATCTCCATCACTACCGCAGCGACTTGAGCCGCTACGGAAGTTAGCGTATAACCTCCATTGGGATTGGAACGTTGAGACCAAAGACTTATTTCGTCGTTTAGATGCGGATTTATGGGAATCGAGCCGTCACAATCCTGTTTTGATGCTTGGTACAATTAATCAAGCAAGATTGATGGAAGTTGTGGAAGATGAAGGCTTCCTAGCGCAAATGGATCGAGCTGCCCGTCAGTTGGAAGATTATTTTCACGAACGCACTTGGTATCAGAAGCAACGAACTGGTCATTCGTCATTCGTCATTAGTCCTTCTTTAGATAACAAAGGACAAAGGACAAAGGAAAAAGGACAAGAATGCTACGCCTATTTTTCTGCTGAATTCGGGCTTGTCGATTGTTTGCCCATTTACTCTGGAGGTTTGGGAGTTCTCGCTGGGGATCACCTCAAATCAGCTAGCGATTTGGGTTTACCCTTAGTTGGTGTAGGTTTGCTTTACCAGCAAGGCTATTTTGCTCAATATCTCAATGCAGATGGTTGGCAGCAAGAACGCTACCCCATCAACGACTTTTACAATATGCCTTTGCAGCTGGAACGCAATGCTGATGGTTCCGAATTGCGAATTGGCGTGGACTATCCAGGGCGAACGGTGTATGCCCGTGTTTGGCGCGTACAAGTGGGAACAGTGCCTTTGTATATGCTAGACACGAATATTGAGCCAAATAACCCTTACGATCATGACATCACAGACCAACTCTATGGTGGCGATATTGATATGCGTATCCACCAAGAGATGATGTTGGGGATCGGTGGTGTCCGAATGCTGAAAGCGCTGGGTTATGATGTTACTGCTTACCATATGAATGAAGGTCATGCAGCTTTCTCAGCATTAGAGCGTATCCGCATCCTGATTCAAGAACAAGGGCTGAGTTATGTCGAAGCCAAACAAGTAGTGGCTTCCAGTAACATTTTTACCACTCACACACCAGTACCTGCGGGAATTGACCTGTTCCCACCAGATAAGGTTTTGCATTATCTGGGATACTACGCAGATGTTTTTGGTTTAAATAAAGACCAATTTTTAGCGTTGGCACGGGAAAATGCAGGTGATTTGTCTGCTCCGTTTAGTATGGCGGTGCTGGCGCTAAAAATGGCAACATTTTCTAACGGTGTAGCACAATTGCACGGGGTTGTGTCACGACAAATGTTCAAAGGTTTGTGGCAGGGTGTACCAGTTGAGGAAGTCCCCATTACAGCCATCACAAACGGTGTTCATGCTCGTAGCTGCGTTGCTAAATCGACTCAAGAATTATACGATCGCTACTTAGGACCGAGCTGGTCATCAGCACCAACCGATCACCCTTTATGGGAACGGATGGACGCGATCCCCGATGAGGAGTTGTGGCGCAATCACGAACGCTGTCGCTTGGACATGATTATGTACGTGCGGGAACGTTTGGTGAAGCATTTACGGGATCGCGGGGCTTCTCCTGTAGAAATTGCCCAAGCACAAGAAGTTCTCGATCCAAAAGTTCTTACCATTGGTTTTGCCCGACGCTTTGCCACCTACAAACGTGCTACCTTGTGGATGCGCGATATTGAGCGGATTAAAAGAATTTTGTTGGGTAATAAAGACCGCAAGGTGCAGTTTGTCTTTGCTGGTAAGGCACACCCTAAAGATATTCCGGGTAAAGAACTGATTCGCGAAATCAATCGCTTTATCCACGAGCAAAACTTGGAAAAGCAGGTTGTGTTTGTTCCCAACTACGACATTCACATAGCTCGATTGATGGTGGCTGGTTGTGATGTGTGGTTAAATAATCCACGCCGCCCACGGGAAGCTTCCGGTACAAGCGGTATGAAGGCAGCAATGAACGGGTTGCCAAATCTCAGCGTGCTTGATGGTTGGTGGGACGAAGCTGATTACGTCCGCACTGGTTGGGCAATTGGGCATGGGGAATTGTATGACGATCCCAACTACCAGGACCAAATCGAGGCAAATGCTTTTTACGATATTTTGGAAAAGGAAGTCGTGCCTTTGTTCTATGACCGGGATGTGGATGGCTTACCCCGTCGCTGGGTTGATAAAATGAAGGACGCCATTCGATTGAACTGCCCGTTCTTCAACACGGCGCGGATGGTGGGAGAATATGCTTTACGGGCTTATTTCCCGGCGAGCGATCGCTGTCACACTTTAACGGCTGATAACTATGCCCCAGCTAAGGAATTAGCTGCTTGGAAAGAAAATTTAACTGCACACTGGTACAGTATAAAAATCAAGGATATTAACATATCTTCTGGTGCTGAGATTGAGGTTAACCAGACTGTTAGCGTCAAAGCTAAAGTTGATTTGGCAACTTTAACAGAACAAGATGTGCAATTGGAACTTTACCAAGGTGCGATTGATGCCAATGGTGATATTGTCAACGGTATTTCTGTGGTGATGAATTACCAAGGGGAAGATCGGGACGGATTGAGTATTTACACGACTGATGTTATTTACACAACTTCTGGTTTACAAGGTTTGTCTTTGCGCGTGTTACCCAAGCACAAATATCTTTCTAGTCCTTATGAGCCACGGTTGATTGTTTGGGCGCAGTAGGAAAATTTTGGATTTTGGATTTTGGATTTTGGATTGGCAATCTAAAATCTAAAATCTAAAATCTAAAATCTAAAATCCTATTGGGGATGATAATGTAACCTGTAGCGCAATCGCCTAGTGCTAGGTTGCGTTGTTCTCCCCAATACCACCAGTAAGCTGCAACGTAAGCACAGATGAGGCTATCGAGTTTATCTTCGGTTTCTTTGAGGGATGCGCCCGTAGTAGGAATTTCTGGAATGAATGAACCGCAGAGTCGCAGAGGACACAGAGGAGGATGGAGTCCGGGTAAAATTTCTGTGATGTAATTATAGAGTTTGATGAGTTCTGCGCGGCGATCGTTGAGGCGTCCTTTTTTGTATTTGAGGATGCGTTCTAAGCCGAAGAGATGGACGATTGCTGGATGGGGAAATACTTCGATTTGATATCTTCCTGGTTTTTGTGGTTCTATGGTTGGAGCGTGGTTAAAACCACGGGCTTCTAGTTCTAGTCCAAAGTTTACTGTTCGCTCTGCAAAGGGTAGGCTAAGATTTGCTGGGTAGCATCCTGCATGATATTTGCCAAAGTGTTTGTGAGTTAGTTTATCGGGTAGACGGCTTCCGGTTGTGTTGGGGATCAAGGTTGGTGCGTCTACAGCAATAATGGCTGATTCTTCTGGTTTGAGGCAAGTGTCAATCCAAGAAAGAATGTCTGTTATGTGTTGTTTTCGATCTAAGTCTATGATTTGCAGTTTTTCGTCTGTCAGTTCTAGGTAGCATAAGCCGCTTGGTTGAGATTTCCAGCCTAAGTCGATTCCAAGAAATTTCATTGTTGTCCATCAGAAGATGGGCTTATTGTCGCATTTTTAGCCGAAGTCGGTGCTTTCGTAGATAACTTGTAAACTATTGGTATACAAATTAGTAACTCTTAAGAGGATGTTTGAAAAGTCCTTTCATCAGTAGCAAAACATTCAAGCTTCCCCATTATCCACCTTACAATGGGGAATTTTCAGAGTATTTCCACCCTTTTTAAGGGAGGCTAGGGGGGATCGATCCGTGTCTAAAATCACAGCAACCACTTTTCAACCCACATCTTAAGGAATTTCCAAGAAATAAATTGTTTCTTATGAAAGAATTTATCTAACTCATATGAGAGTACAATTGTCATTCTTATGTCAACTTATGTGTTAAAATTTGACTAAGTTTTTTATTGCTGTAGCTTTATCTCTATGGAAATACTCATTGAATCAACAAAAGAATTTGAACAAGACTTAGAAGCATTCAGTCAGCCTGACCGATCTGTAATTGTTAATAACATGAATCAATATTTCCAGCGTATTCTAAACGATAGAAAATATTTATCTCATACAAATTATCTTGAACAATTCAGAAAAATTAACCTAAATAATTATGATTCTTCTCTATATTCTCTTAGACTTTCTCCTGCAATAAGGGTAATTATTACTATCGATGAAGATCCAATTTTTGATAGAATTATTATCACTCTTTATAGAGTTGTAAGCGCTGTAGAAGCATCAGAAGCATATACTGCTGTTGCAAATTCTATTTACAAATACCTAATCTTAGATAATCAAGAAGCTGATCTGCAGCCTAGCTAATGTCACAAATTAAACCTCTTTTAGATGAATATGGCATCATTCATGAAGCAATGAAAATTTTGCCAGACGAATTTAAAATTAATTTCCTTGAAGCCTTGGCTGAACTAGAAGATAATGAGTGTCACAGAACTAGGACTTTCTCTAAAACAAGACTTCATAAAATAAAAGGTATTAAACAAGCAATCTATCGTGCTGATATAGATAAAATATCAGGATGGCGAATTCATATTCAATATATTGACGGAAAAATTCACTTAAAAGATATCATAGAAGGTCAAAGGCATGATGAGGTCACAGAAGTTATTAAATCGAAAAAAGATAGATACGAGTAGTGAGGATTTCTATAGTCGCGAGTTTGTGGAGGTGTAGGTAGTTCATTGTAAATACGGTAGATGAAGATGGAACTAAAATGCTAGCCTATAGAAGAGCCATAGATGTTCTGAAAGCCAAAACGTAAGAAGTGATTCGTGTCGGATGAGGCAAAAAACGAAATCACTGCACGTAGGCTTTGCTTTTATTGCTGAGAAAGAGCGTTCGCGAAGCGCAAGCTGTGCCCAGCTTATCGCCTGTGGTCTCAACTCTACACCATAAACTAGCAACTACCCTAGTGTAAAGTACACTTGTCAAAATGGTTTCGGCATAACTTAATTTGTGTTGAAACTAATGAAAATCTGCGTGTAGAACTGATTTTATCGCTCCTTTATTACAGTTCTTTACCAAAGTTTCACTCATTTTTTATGCAGCAATTAACACGTCAAACAAAGGTTGTCGCCACTGTCAGTCCTGCTAGTTCGCTCCAGACAATTGCGGATACGATCAAAGCCGGGATGAATGTAGCTTGCATAAATTTCTCTCATGGAAGTTATGACGATCTCGCTCAAACAATTGCTCAGATTCGCTCAATTGCGGGGGAACTGGACACTCCTGTCACCTTACTACAAGAACTACAAAGCTCTGAGTTACCTTCTCTAAGCAACAAAGACGTTCGAGATGTAGAGTTTGGTTTATCTCAAGAAGTTGATTACATTGCTCTGGGTTTTATCAAGAGTGCTGAGGATGTTCGGGTTTTGAAGAATCTACTACAGCAAAAAGGTGCGGCAGATACAGCTGTCGTTGCTAAAATTGAAAAACACGATGCGATCGCCAACCTGGAAGAGATACTGGACGAATGCGATGCAGTAATGATAGCACCAAGCGATTTTGGTGTAGGGATGAGTCAGGAAAAACTCCCTCTACTGCAACAACGCATTATTGCACTGTGTAATCATAAAGGAATTCCAGTCATTAGCGCAGTACAAGTACCAGAAAGCACCACCCACAAACATTCCACTCGTGCAGACACCAGTGATATTACCAAAGCCATTATGGATGGTACTGATGCTATCATGCTCGCCAGTCAATCGGAAGTCAAGGAGATTTCTGTCAAAGGCGTACAAATGCTCGTGCAAATTGCAACAGAAACAGAAGCAGAGATAGAATTTCTGAACAATCCACCTGCAAAAACTGATGTCACTCACGCGCTAAGTGTGGGACTCAATGCGATTTGCAAAGTGTTACCCCCTCGCTGCATTGCTACGTTTACAAGTAGCGGTTACACAGCCCGGTTAGCAGCAGGAGAACGTCCTAAAGTACCAATTATTGCGCTGACACCTAACCCTAAAGTTTACCGCAGTTTAAACCTTATTTGGGGAGTGCAACCCGTTTTACTTAATCGTGAGGTTGAAACTTTTGAAGAATTGACAGCACAGGTTGAGGAAATTTTGCGCGATCGCAGTTGGGTGGAACCAGGTGATAAAATTATCATTATGGCTGGTATTCCTACCAAACATTCACAAGGAACCAATTTTCTCAAAATTCATACTATTGCAGGGAATAGGGAGTAGGGAGTATGGAGTGGGGAGTGGGGAATGTTCCTTTTTCGTGTTTGATTGTAGGATTTTTCTGTAAATAACATAGTATATTAAAATACAGTGTTTACTAAATAAGATTGACAATGACAGAGAAAAATCCACCAACTGCGTATGATTCTCCTTGGAAAGATATCCTACAAATATACTTTGAAGAATTTATCTTATTTTTCTTGCCCAATGAACATATACATATTGATTGGACAAAACCAATTGAATTCTTAGACAAAGAACCAGAGGAAGTTGTTAAAGACGCTGAGATTGGACGCCGGTTTGCTGATAAAT
Source organism: Scytonema sp. UIC 10036 (assembly GCF_009725235.1). The sequence goes on along the minus strand of NZ_WJFC01000027.1, from coordinate 53,441 downwards.
TGGTAAAAATATATTTGACTAACGGGTCAGAAGAATGGGTACTTATTCATATTGAGGTACAGGCTCAAGAAGATTCAGATTTTGCGGAAAGAATGTATGTTTATAGCTCTCGTATTTATGGTAAATATAAAAAGAAAGTAGTTTCCATCGCAGTTTTAGGTGATGATAATCCTAATTGGAAACCATCACAATTCGATTACAGTTTATTTGGGTATAGATTAAATGTAGAATATCCTGTTATCAAATTATTAGATTATCAACAACAGCAATCCCAACTATCGGCAAGTAATAATCCATTTGCTATCGTAGTATTGGCACACTTGGCGGCACTTAATACCCGTAGCGATCGCACATTACGCAAACAAGAAAAGCTAGCTTTAGTACAGCGGTTGTACTCCATGGAGTTTGAGGAACAAGATATTCTCAATTTGTTTGCTTTCTTAGATTGGATGTTGACGCTACCATTAGATTTAGAAGCAGAGTTTAGACAAGAAGTTAAACAACTGGAGGTAAGACAGGCAATGAAGTACGTTACTTCTGTTGAACGCAGCGGTATTGAAATAGGTAAAAAAGAACACGCTTTATCGTTAATATTACGTCTACTCAATCGCCGTGTGGGTAAGATTGATGACACGATAGTTAACCGTCTAGGTGGGTTATCAGTTGAAGAGTTGGATACGTTGGGTGAGGCATTACTTGATTTTACTTCGATGGCTGATTTAACTAATTGGTTGGAGCAACAGTAGTTCATCGTATTAACTCTAACGTTATTAGGATGATATGCTTCGGATACCCTCTTACGGGTTTAGATTGGATGTTGACGCTACCATTAGATTTAGAAGCAGAGTTTAAACAAGAAGTTAAACAACTGGAGGTAAGACAAGCAATGAAGTACGTTACTTCTGTTGAACGCAGCGGTATTGAAATAGGTAAAAAAGAACACGCTTTATCGTTAATATTACGTCAACTCAATCGCCGTGTAGGTAAGATTGATGACACGATAGTTAACCGTCTAGGTGGGTTATCAGTTGAAGAGTTGGATACATTGGGTGAGGCATTACTTGATTTTACTTCGATGGCTGATTTAACTAATTGGTTGGAGCAACAGTAGTTTCATCGTATTAACTCTAACGTTATTAGGATGATATGCTTCGGATACCCTCTTACGGGTTTAGTTCAAAGGCAACAAATGTATGTTACTTGATTTCTACTAACGGCAAATATTACCTGAGTCGTTCTTAATAATAAGAATCGTGAAGAGACAGGGGAGTAGAAGCATCTGTCATCTGCTTCTACTCCCCCCTCTTCTTTGTGATTATCATTAATATAGCAATCCTATCTGATTTGTGAAAAAATGTGAGTTGCGTTTGCCTGAAACAGCCCGGTTAGGAGCAGGGGAACGTCCCAAAGTACCGATTCTGGCGCTTACACCTAAACCTAAAATTTAGCGCAGTTGTTTCCATTTTGGCTTGTAACTGTGCCACTTGCACAGCTATCCTTAAATGTGTCGCTCCTACAAATGAATTTGCTTTCATTTTGATATAGGAGCATGCGATCGCCGCCCTTGCCGCAGGTATAAACAGCGCAACTATGAACCAAATTTGGAGATATATCCACAGACAAGATGTTAATTCCATTCGCCTTGTAAAGTGAAAGCAGCCCAGTAGTAAGGTGCGGCATATTTTTGAGTCCGCCATATTTCTATCTGTGCTGCTCGTAACGCAGCTGCAGGTGTTAATCTTTCTTTTAGCATCTTTTTGTAAAAAACCTTCATGAGTTCTGATGTTGCTCGATCGTCAACACTCCACAGACTCACTACAACTCGCGGACTACCTGCATACATAAACCCTCTGGTTAAGCCTACCAATCCTTCCCCCTTAACTTCTTCTCCCAATCCAGTTTTACAAGCGCTGAGCACTACCAGTTCTGCTTGCAACTTCAGGTTGAAGACATCGTGTAAGCGCAAAAACCCATTTTGTGGCATTCCCTTGTCGTTAAATAGCGACAATACGACTCCTGATAGTTCTGGATGCTTGCTGTTAAGGATGCCATGAGTGGCAAAATGAATCAGGCGATATTGACTCAATTCGTTACTTGTAGCAGTAGTACGACTGGCACTAAAGTCAAAAGCTTGCTTGCCTTCGTTAGTTGGAACAAACGCAAGAATTTGCTCTGCTTCGTGGCGTGTAAAGTGCAGGCGCTCAAAGATTATGTCCGAGTCTCTGGCAGCTCTGGTTAAAGTGAGATGATCTAAATTGTTTTCTGAATTTGGTGGACGAGACACTTGTCCTCTACCTTGAAGACGCTCATCATCACGACTAAAAATAGGATCTGCTAACACCACTAACGTTTTAGCTGCGGGTTTGCGTTCTTTGTGTTCGCGTCGGAGAATAGCTAGTGTAGATGCTGAGGGTAAAGTAATAATTTCATGGTTAAGCAGCAACGGTTCATAATTGCTACTTTTTTGTGAGTTGGGTGCAGTCATAGCAGCAAATGGCACGTATTGCAAAGCTCCATCGCTGACAATGACTAAGCGTTTCTGTCCCAATTGCTGCGCTACTGGTGCAAGTATTAGCTGGGATAGAGCATTTATAGAGGGACTGTGCTTGAGATATGGAGTCGTGATGGATTGACGGAACTTTTGAACAGCCGCTTCAATATCCGCACGCTTTGGCAGTTCGTAACTTGTTATCTTCTTATTTGTGACTGCCCAAAGATAACTGCGCTTTTCCCCCAAAGAATATTCTAAAAGCAGTGTATTGTCATCAAGGACTTGTTTCTGAATTTCTGGGAGTGAAAGAGGTTGAGGTTGAGCTAAAGCTGCATAACGGGGGCTGCTAGCGCGGATCTGTGCCTGGACTTGCTGATACTGTTGTAAAAGAGCTTTGTTTTCTTTTTCTAAAGCTTGTACCTGTGCTTCAGTATGGTTACCACCTAATAGCTGTACTCGACGTTTTTCTAAAACATCCAGTTGTTGCTGTAAGTTCTGTTCTTGGGAAAGTAGTTTTGGTGCCACTCCTTGGCGAATATCTGCCTTAGCTTCTGTCAGCAGTTCCAGAAGGCTGCGAGCGCGGGCGCGTTCGCTGGTTTGCAATGCTAGAGCATCGTATCCTTGAGATGGTTGTTGTTTGTGCAACTGCATGAGTAAATCAATATAGAACTGATAATAATCTTGCACCGTGGCAAAATAGGAAGCACGCAGTTCTTGGGAGTCTATTTTGGTGCGTAAGTCTTCAACAATGTCGATAACTGTTTTGATTTGAGTGAGGGCTGCGTTAAGATTGCCTTGATTTCGTTGAACGGAGGCAATGTTATATAAGGTTTGCGCTACTCCTCCCCTTTTTCCTACTCCTTGATATAGAGGTAAAGATTGGTGGAAATAATCCAGTGCTTTTTGCTCTTCTCCCAAATTTAGGTGAACTTGACCAATATTGTTAAGATTCGCTGCTAACCCTAATTTATTTTCCACAGCTTGAAATAAAGGTAAGGATTGGAGGAAATAATCTAGCGCTTTTTGTTTTTCTCCCAAATATAAGTAAACCATACCAATGTTGTTTAAGCTACCAGCTTCTCCTATTTTGTCTCCTGTATGTCTTCTAAGAACAAGGGATTGCTGAAAATAATCGAGTGCTTTTTGCGTTTCTCCTGCATCTAAATAGACTGAACCAATATTATTAAGGGTGCGAGATTCGGCTGACTTATCTGTCGTTTGTGCGTATACAGGCAAAGATTGCTGGAAATATTCTAGTGCTTTTTCCTGTGCTCCTAAATTCAAGTAGACATAACCAATGTTATTGAGAGTACGAGCTTCACCTAATTTGTCGCCTACCTGCTTCCTCAGAGAAAGGGATTGTTGAAAATAATTGAGTGCTTTTTGCAGATCGCCTAAATCTAAATAGACTGTACCAATGTTGTTGAGACTAACAGCTTCCCCTGCTTTATCTCCCATTTGTTGCTTGAGTAACAAGGCTTGGTGAAAATATTCCAAAGCTTTTTGCACTTCTCCTGAATCTAAATAGACTTTACCAATGTTATTTAGGGTAATAGTTTCTCCTTTTTTATCTCCTATCTGTCGCCTCAGTAGTACGGTTTGATTCAAATAATCCAGTGCTTTTTTTTGTTGTCCTAAATCTGAGTGGATTTTGCCAAGGTGACCGAGAGTAAAGGCTTCTGATGCGCGATCGCCCAATCTACGGTAAAGTGGTAGTACAGCTTCAAATTTTGCGATCGCTTGTAGCAAAGATTCTGCTGTTCCTTGCTCGTAGAGTTGTTTTGCCTCTTGAAACAATTGTTCGGCGTCAGCAGAAGTTGAATTTGGTAAACTTGTCTGTGCTAGTTTTGTGATATTTGATACACTATATTGTTCCGCAGTAACAGCACTTGATTCAACAAACAATAAAATGCTGGCAAAAAAAATACTAGCGCGACCTGCTACCAATAGAACAGAATGCCATTGTATTAAGTCACCTATCCTCCATTTCGCCATAAAATCACCTTTATTCTCTAGCTTCCTAGCTTTATCATTCCCAAAAGCCAGAGCATTATCGATATTTCAGCCAAATTTTGGGAACACTAATAGAGTCAGCCACCAAACTCAAGCTTTTATATCGATATGAAATGGATTCAAGCATGTCTGTGTCTTGCAGCCTTTTCCTTACCTATTTGTTGGAATTTCATTCCAGTCTCTGCTCTAACACCACACAAGCAGGATGACCACACACCCAAAACTTGGCAAATGAGTCAAGTGTTTAAGCCACCAAAGCGAGGAAAACCTCCTGCAAGCGCTGGTGGTTCCACCCGTAGTTCCTCTTGTTTCAAAGGAAACAAACGGCTAACCCCTTTAATACCTTCAGATAAATTAGGGCTAACACTTGCTAAACATCCAACATTTTTTTGGTACGTGCCTTCAACTTCAGTCAAAACAGCTAAGTTTTTGCTTTTAGCTGATGGCGATCGCGAAGTACTGTATGAAACAGTCTTTACCCTTCCCAATGAACCCGGAATCATTAGCTTTAAAATTCCCAATAGCGCTCCCGCACTTGCAATAGGTAAAACTTATCATTGGTATTTCACAATTGTTTGCAATGCTGAGGACACCAGTGATAATCCTCTTGTCGATGGCTGGATAGAACGAACTCAAGCAGAATTACCCTTGTCGCAAGCCTTAGCCAAGGCAGATTTGTGGAAGCTACCTGCTCTCTATGCAGAAGCAGGGATTTGGCATGAAGGATTGACAGCTCTCGTGCAGCTGCGCCGTACTGAGCCAAGAAGCTTAAAAGTCAAGATGGATTGGAGACAATTTTTAAAATCAGTTGGTTTAAACGCGATCGTCTCAGAACCATCGATCGATTGCTGTACGGCTGATAATTCATTACCGAAATAACTGGCGCTGAAGCGCAACTACGAACCTTTTTTCTTTCAAATATGTATTATTTATTACTAGTATGAGGAATTCATCTGCGTTGAGCTGCGTGTATCTGCGGTTTCTTAATTTTTAATCTTTTACACCCAATTCAAAATAATTATGTGGACAAAGCTGAAACCGCGAATTTGGCAATGGCGGGGTATTTTATTTGCAGTTCCTAATATTACAGTCTTAGCGATCGCACTCCGCTTAACTGGATTACTACAATTATTAGAATTAGCAGCACTGGATCAATTTTTTCTGCTCCGACCCCCAGAGCTAGTTGATACTCGTATTATCATAGTTGATATTAACGAAGCAGATATCCGCAAACAAGGTCACTGGCCCATATCTGATAGAGATCTGGCTAGAATACTAGAAAAAATTAAACAACAACAACCTAGAGCCATAGGTTTAGATCTCTATCGCGATTTACCCGTAAAACCCGGTCATCAAGAACTGCTTAAAGTCTTTGCGTCCACTCCCAATTTAATTGGAGTGCAAAAAGTTTCGCATACGAACGACAGTTCTGCGGTTAATCCTTCACCCATACTGAAACAACGCCAGCAAATTGGAGCCAATGACTTACCGTTAGATAGTGATGGTAAAATTCGGCGCGGATTGTTGTACCTAAATTTAAACGAGGACGAAACTCTTGAAAGTTTTGGGTTAAAACTGGCATTGTTGTACTTAAAACATGAAGGGATTACTGAGAAGCCAGCAAAAAATAACTCCAATTACTTGCAATTGGGTGAAAGTGTTTTTTATACTTTTGAAGCTAATGATGGGGGTTACGTCCAAGCAGATGCTGGTAGCTACCAAGTGCTGTTAAATTACCGGGGGAGTATACAACAGTTTACCAGAATCTCCCTCACAAACCTGCAAGAAGACCGCATTCCACCGAATTTCATGCGAGATAAAGTGGTATTAATTGGTACAACTGCTGAAAGTTTGAAGGATCTGTTCTACACCCCTTACAGCAGTCGGATATTAACTTCCCCCGAACGCATGGCGGGTGTAACAATTCATGCTAATTTAATTAGTCAAATTTTAAGTGCGGCTTTGGATAATCGTCCCCTCATTAAATGCTTACCCGAGCAGTTAGAGTGGTTGTTGATTTTCATGTGCGCGATTGTTGGTGCTACTTTGTGTTGGCTGCAACGCCACAATAACACTCAGAAAAACCTTATGGTTGCCAGTATTTTTCTAACTGGTTTTTGTTTGCTTGGCGGTAGCTTCGTGGCATTTCTAACTGGTTGGTGGATTCCTGTTGTCCCTTCACTGTTAGCATTGGGAGGATCGGCGATCGCTGTTACCCAGTATCTTGCCCAAAGTGCGACTGAAATGAGAAAAAACCTCGGTCGCTATCTAACAGATGAAATACTCGCAAATATACTGGAAACTCCTTCTGGTTTAAAGCTGGGGGGAGAACGGAAAAAAGTTACAGTTCTTGTCTCCGATCTGAGAGGATTCTCTGCGATTTCCGAACAATTGCCACCCGAACAAGTTGTAAATATTCTCAATCTTTATTTAGGAGCAATGACGGATGTTATCAATCAATATAAAGGTACGATTAGTGATTTCATGGGTGATGGCATCTTTGTCATGTTTGGTGCGCCCATAAGTCGTCATGATGATTCCCAAAGAGCGATCGCCTGTGCGATTGGGATGCAATTAGCGATGCAGCAAGTGAACGCACAAATTCAGCAAATGAATTTACCAACCCTCGAAATGGGAATTGGGATCAATACAGGGGAAGTTGTAGCGGGAAATATTGGTTCTCAAAAACGCGCTCAATACACAGTTATTGGCAGTCATGTTAATTTGGCGGCGCGAATTGAGACTTATACTGTGGGGGGACAGATTTTGATTTCCGAAAATACCCGGAAAGATGCTAATACTGACCTCCAGGTTACCGGACAATTACAAATAGAACCTAAGGGAATGAAAGAACCCGTAACCATTTGTGAAATTCGGGGCATTGGTGGTAAGCATAACCTGTTTTTACCTCAAGAGGATGAAGAAATTATCAATTTGGAGCGGGAAGTCCCTGTGGAGTATACTGTTTTGCAGGGAAAACACGCTGTTGGAACAGTATTTCAGGGGGCACTAGTAAGCCTTTCAGAAAAAGGGGCGCATCTGCGATCGCCACATTCCTTAGAAATCTTGAGTAATCTCAAGCTCAAGTTATTGATTGAAGCAGAACTCGCGACAGAAGAAAAATACTTCTATGCTAAAGTCATCAAACAATCTGAGGTTGACGGATATGAGTTTCTGATTCGGTTTACAGCTATTCCTCCAAAAGCGATCGCAGTTCTCAATACACTACGTATTACACCCTGAAGCCAACTAAAACTTTGTATATTTTTGTTAACTAATTGTTAGTAGTTAGTGGTTAGTGGAAGAACTATTAATCACATTGGCAAAAGATACACATCACATTTCAAGAAGTGTAACTTTAAAAACTTTGTTAACTTTTTGTACTGCCAAAAGTTTAGAATTAGTAATAAACTGCTTAAAATCGCCACCTAGTTTCAACCGAGTCAGTGCTTTGGTAATTGGTTCATTATTACGCTTTAAGTACTCTTGACCTAAAATCGATAGGGCAATAGATTTTTTGTCAGTACCAACATCATGAATAATATCTATTAACTGCTGTTCGAGGGCTGCCCGATTAGGTTCGTCACTTTGAGTAGCAGCAACAGTTGTCGTCGCAGTTTTTTTACCAAAAACTGCGACATGATTATCACCAGGATATTTCGATATTTTGATTTGAGTATCCTGTCGCACAACTCGGTATACTTCTAATTCTTGTTGCAACAAACAATTACACAAACTGACCATAACTGTATCTGAGGAACAGACAAATACAGCTTTGGCTTTACGGTAAAATTCACGCAATTGACACCCAAAAGCAATCATTTTCCCATCTGCAGCATCCTTTGCTCCAGGTACTTGAATCAGATCGTATCCTCTCTCGTACAATAATTGGTCTGCATTTCCTAATACCCGCCAATTAGCAAATGCTATTTTGTAAGTGATTTGGTAAGAACAGCGCGACTGCAAGAAAGCTTCCATATCAGCCGTTAGTTGAAGATTTTCGGCATCAAGTAACAAAATTGCAATCCCTTTGTTCCGAGAGGTAGGCATTCTCACCAAAAATCCTCTTAGTTACCTGAGATTCGTGTAGAGACTAGCCATGCTTAGTCTCTTTTCTGGAGATGTCTACTTATTGTCAAACTAAATCAATGCTATGTCAACCGGAGGTTTTGAAACTAAAGTGGGTAGAGAAATAGTTAACTAAATTGCGTCTCTACGCAAAAGCGATCGATTTACCAGTTAAACTTGGTTGATCCTAAACAGTCTGATAACTTTTTTCCTCCTGCTGTTTTTCCTTCGCACGGCGTAATGCGGCTAACTGCGCTTGCAAAAGAGGATTGAAAAAACAGGCTCAAGATATCCAAGAAGTTAACGAACAGGCTCGAAACCGTGCGTTTGCTAAGACGGTTGCAGAAGAATCATTGGTAGCTATTTATGAAGCAACTGAAAACTTTACGCCAAAACAAAAACAGCTGCTCGAGCAACACCGTGCTGAATGCGATCGCGCCAGAGAGAGCTGGAACGCAGCATATAGTGTGAACAATTTCTGAAACAGTTTCTAGCTGATAACTTTTTTCCTCCTGCTGTGTTTCTTTTGCACGGCGTAATGCAGCTAACTGCTCTTGCAACTGTGTTTTCACTTGATGTCGATAGGAAAAAAAGTGCTCTCCAATCCCCAAAGCTGTTAGATAATTATACACCAATACGGTTCAGTTAAGGATAATTGTAGGTTGGGTAGAGCGATAGCGTTACCCAACAACGTCTGCAAAATGTTGGGTTTCGTTCCTCAACCCAACCTACGCAAAATCAGGTTTCTAGCTCTAACTGAACCGTATTGAATTATACTTCCTCAGTATTTTCTATTATAGATTTGAGAGAAAAGTCTCTAATATTACCGCCTGTATAAGCGGTCGTAGGTAGAGAGGGACAACCTTTGATGGCTCCATCAGCTTCTATTCCCAAGGTGGAAAGCCCAGCACCACATCCCTGCCAGAATGAGAATTCATGCTCGTTTCCCCGTCCCCGTAACAGCCTTTCATAAGGACCATAGTAACCAATGTTATTCCCAGCTTGAACTTGCACTCCTTCTTGGTAGGCACGACGGGCAACACGGGCTAGCATGGGGTAAATATCTAATAATTCATAAGGTTGTAAAAGTATGTCTGCGTTGTCAGCTGCATTCCCCATAGGAACAGTAAGTTGAATTTGCCAAGCACGAGCACCTGCATCACGTATACACTGGTAGATCCGGGGGAATTCTGGGGCTGAGAGGCGGTTTATTTGGGTGTTACAACCAAATGTTATCCCTACTTCCCGTAGATGACTCATGGTTTTAAAAGCCCATTTCCAAGAGCCTTTCTTTCCCCGCAGGCGATCGTGAGTTTCTTCTAAGCCATCAATGGAAACGGAGACTGTACGAATCCCGTTAGCTTTCATTTTGCTTGCGGTTTCCAAGGAAATGCCATAGCCGCCAGTCGTCATACCACAAAGCATTCCCGCTTGGGTAATAGCTTGGGCAATTTCTAGCCAGTCTGGACGTAAAAATGCTTCCCCACCAATGAGGGTGACTTCTTTAATCCCGACTTCCGCCATTTGTTGGACGAGATCCAATGCTTCCTCAGTAGAGAGTTCTTTAGTGCGTGCATTGCCGGCGCGAGAGCCACAGTGGCTACAGGCGAGATTACATTTTAAAGTTATTTCCCAAACGGCATAACTTGTGCGACTATATGACATGGCTGATTCTCTATTTCAGTAACCAAAACTTTGTAGAGACACGAAATTGCTCGTCGTACCGCTTTAAAAATCGCGTCTCTACATTCTTTTTCGGTGCAGTTTATTTGTCTGGCAGATCGATCGCTATTGTTTTCACATATTCATAGTCAAAGTTCGCTCCTTGTTTTTCAAAAGTTTTTACCTTTACCCAATCAAAACCTTCAAGAGCGTAATAGTCTGCAATCTGCATAATTAACCTTTTTGTTTTCAACTATTTGATTATTTGTTCGTCATTTGAAACAACTACCCCATACAGAGCTTGTACAGGTGGATCGAGTGGGTCAACTATTATGCCATATAAAGGCTGTGGATCGTTAGGGCGCGGTTTTGGGTATGGTCTTGGATAGGGGGGATGAGTGGGATATTCTTTAGGAGGCCAAGCATATCTCAAACCACCGACAGCCCCCACTAATTCCTCTTCACTGAGTTCGTGAAATTCACCTAATTCTTTTAATTCCAATATTTTGATGGTAGCTTTTTCAAATTCATCTTGAGAAAAGTTATAGCCACCATCTGTCATTATTTTTTTCACTTTTTCGACTTTATCGCTCATTAATTGAGCGCGGAAAGATTCATCTTTGACTAGTCTAATGAAGAACTCTTTGACTTTTTCTAAAATTTCTAGAGACATGGTCTTTTTTATCCAAAAAGTATCAGTATTTCTGCCAGATGAAAAGTTTACAGAAACACTTTGACTAATCTCACTTTGATCGTTCCCAAATGACTTGACAAGACTTTTCGCTTCAAATAAACAATACCTTTCGCTTCAGATAGAATAACCCCATTGGGAGAGACTATCGGTTTAACTACCACTCCATAAAAATTCACGCTCGTTCTAATTATTGTTTCTTGGACGCATTCAGCAAGCCAGAAGTCATTTGTTCCTGTAGCACCACTTCCAAATTAGATTGAGCTTCTGCCAAGTCTGGATTCATAGAGATGGACTGCTGATAGTAGGCGATCGCAGTCTTAAAATCTCCTAGGTGTTTACACTTGCTGCCTAAATCGTTGTTCAGCACAGCATAATAAGCTTGTTTGTCTGGGGAGAGCTTTCTTTGAGCATGAAGTGCATTCGCTTTGTTAACGTCAGCTTCAATGCAGTCAGGCTCTAGTTCTAGCGCTTTTTGATAGCAGGCGATCGCTTCTTCCCATTTACCGAGTTGTTGTAGAGCATAGCCCTTGTTATTATATGCGGCGATCGCATCCGGCTGTAAAGCTAAAACTTTATTGTAAGCTTCTATCGCTTCGGATAAATGACCTTGAGTTTGATATAAATTCCCCAAACTAAATAAAGCCTTGATAGAATTGGGCTGAACCTGAAGCAGGTTTTTCAAGAGATTTTCGGCAGTTTGGTATTCACCTTTTTGCCTCATCAAGACTCCGAGTCCATAAAGTGCTTCTGGGTGATTTGACTTAACTTCCAAAATCTGACGGTATCCCTGCTCGGCTTTGGTGATTTGGTTGCCTCGATGAGCCTGAGCAGTGAGATGAAAGGCTAAAGGAAGAGCCTTAACATCCAATTTTCTCTTCTGACAATTTTTGTATTTGACGACGATATGCAGAATGCGGCGCTCTTTAACTCCAAAAGAATATTTATATTCCTCATTCCCTTTTAAAAAGTCGTAAACTTTAAATCCATTTTGGATAGCATATCGGATCGCGTCAGCATGGAGAATCAGTCCAGGGGGGGGATTGTTAAAGGTTCGATCGCGAGCTACGATGACAAATAACATGGATTTTTGCTGAACATCAACAAAGTTTGCGATCGCGCCTAAAGGTTTATCCCCTTGCCACAGAACAGGTAAATACAGGCAGTTATGTTCAAAACCATGACGTAAAAGAGCGCGAATAATACTCACAATTACGTCACAGCCATCCCCTTTTTTCTTTCTCCATGTTGACTCCCAGAACCTGAGTAGTATCTCAATATGAGACTCCAGATTGTCTGCGTTCACCTGGGCGATAGAAAACTCGTCAGAATTTTCTACTTTCCTTAAAAAGCGCCTGATTTTTTGGCGAGTATTGGCACTGAGGTAGTTTTGCAGATATTGTTCCCAGTCATCTGCTAATGAAACATAAGGGGCAATGTAATTATCAGTGTCCTCTCCCTGATTTTGAATGCGGTGTTGAGTAAACTCAAAACTATCTCTAGGAAGACTTCTCAATAACTGAGACATCCGTGTATCTGTTTCGAGAATACTTTGTACATTGAAACTAGACCATTCTAACTGCTCCAGGATGTAAGAGGCAAAAGCAGGAATGACCTCTTCTTCATAACCGGGCTGGCAAATCATTCCCGTGTAATCTGCTATGCTATTTCCTGCCATGTAGAGTTGAGTGTCAAAGCCACCGTCATCTTGCTGTTCTAGTACAATTTTCAGAGGAAAAAATGCAATATAGGATGAATCGTGGATATCTGGTTTGGCAGCTAATATAAACCACTGCTCATGCACCATCGGCAACCATCCAGATAGCCACACCCAGGATAAGAAGAATTGAGCCTGAGGATCGGCTGCATATACAAAATCCCAATTTTCTCTGATTTTCTTAAATGTTTCCAAATCATCAATTGTATCAATCTGCATATCATTTTTGCCTCAGTAATCATCTTCTTAAAACTTATCAGTTAAGACATTTTCTATTCCCTAAACCTCCTTTGTAAAGCATTTAGTTGTATCAATATCCCTAGCTCCCCTTTCTAAGGGAAAATACACTTTTCAAAGTCCACCTTTTTAAGACTGATTGAGAGATATCAGAAGGTATTTAATACGTAATGGCTACTTTAGTGCTGTGTTTATGTTGTCCAATTAAAAGACACCGAATTAGCCTGACTAGTACTCGAATATCGATTTGTAACCGAACTAGCGTTGCTATAACTTAAAGATTGAGCAATTTTGTTTTCACTTTTTGCATATGCTTCAGCTGTTGCATTAGCTAAGTTAAAATTCGCTCCATTTACTACTTCAATTTCAGTCTGAATCCCTATATATTCACCCTGAGCAGATGCAAATGCAGCAGCACTGGCAGAACCAGGTTTGGCTATTGCTATAGTTTCAGTAATAGCAACGACATCCCTACCTCCCATAACAGTGATTCCGCTCACTTCAGACAAGTAACTTAATTCCCTGATTGCTAAAGTAGTCTTCATGAAAACTCCAAAAAATTACAAAAAGAAGGAGATTGTTTTAATCTCAATAATCGTGAATGAATTTCGTCAAATCTCTCAAACACTCTAAGTTAAATGCTTTTGGAAATTTTTACTAAATTGTAGGGCTTACCAAAGCTAACAAAAGGGGGCGATCGCAGTTTCTGTATTTTGTGAATTAAGTTGTGTGGGTTGACAATTGCTGTTTGAACATAAAGCTTATATCCCTTGTGCTTGACAAGGGATTTCTCTTTTTCAGAAGCAATTCATCCACAGGTATTGGTCTTAATCTTCTACCCATTATCGCAAGAAACTGAAATAGAACCGGATGTAGAACTATATCCAGATTGAGAAGAATTACTAGAGCTAAAGCAACTGCTAGAGCTAGTACCAGATGAAACGTTTACAGAAACGCTTTGAGTAATCTCACTTTGGTTATTGTCAGATGTTGCAACTATGTTTTTTGCCTCTGCAATAATCTTTCCATCGGATGAGACTATTCGTTTGATGACAACTTTATAACGATTCATTGATTTTTTCAGGAAAATATAATTTGTTATGTTGATACAGTCTTGATAGCACTTGTGACACTTTTTATTCCATTAGTGGTATCTTCAATTAAGAGAAGAATACTAGATTTAGAGTTGCTCTCATTCGTTTCTAGTTGATATCCATAGCTTCCAGGTTTTTCTAATTTTAATAAACGAGATTTTGCAGTAGAAGGCACTTCTGTTTTTGTGTAGCCTTCTAACTTGTAATCAAAATTTCCTATTTGCGATAAATCAGAAAAAACAAGTCCTCCTGTTATTTGAGTATTTTCTTCAGTTACTAATTCACAAAAATTTAAGTCAAAAATTTGTAACTTACTCATATTACACCTCGTTCAACAAATAATTGAAAACAGGATATGTTTTCTACATTGGACAATTTATTTTTTGGAGTTCCGTTAACTTGAAACAGATGCGAAAGAATAAGCAGTAGCAAAAGCACTCTCATCACCGCTTGCAATAGCCACAACAGAACTGCTAGCAGAAGAACTACTGTTGCTAATAATTACCTGATTTTTAGCACTAGTAATGACTATGCTCGCTTGACCAAAGGCAGCTGCTGACCAAGCAGAAATTGCTTGAGCTTTTCTTCCGCCATGTAAATACATAGCATTTTTTTCAGAAATATCCTCTAAATAATTAAGATCCAAAATCAACATGACTTAATACATGAATAAAGGGCAGTTGAGCAGTTTTCCTTTATAGGAGAAAGAGACTGAAAGCTTTTATCTAGAATAAGCTTTCAGCTTTTTTCATTTTATTGACACTTTTGTCAATACTTGACACCTATTTTGAAGTATCAACGCTTAGCATTTACCTGTTAGCTGCAGCAACTAAAGTGCCACTAGATTCAGAAAGATAACCTTCGATGACAACATTGGTAACATCACTTTGAACATATGTGTTTTTTCCGAAGGCGGTATTCTCAAAAACGGTATAAGCTGAGTTACCTTTGATGTCTGTTTTTGCATCAATCTCAGATTTGATGTCTTTCTTGGCATTAATCTTAATATCAACATCAAAATCTTGTTTTACACTTGTCTTAAGGTTAACGTATTTGCTAGAGCCACCAACTATGTTAGCAGATTCAGCAGTTTCCAAGTAGTTCAAATCAGAAATAATCATTGGGGTTCTCCTGAGAATCACTTAGTTGTTTTTTGGGATTTTTTTCGTAAGAAACTTTTTTTCTTACACTTATACTTTATCTTATTTAGATATAAAATCAATAGCTTTTGCTCGTTATTTCAATAAGACTTACTTTATTAATTTTGATTTTTTTTGGTTTTAAATTATTTTTATATATATATAAAAAATTAAAATTAAATCTGATCAATAACTAATAAAACATTGCTCAGACAATTTTTTTTTATTTTTATTCCTGAATTAAACAAGTTTTATATCCATAAAAAATAAATACAAAAAACAAAATTATTACTTGAATTAAGGTTGCTTTACTATACGTCTTTATGACACATATGAAATAATTAGAAACTATTAGGTTTCTATATGGATGAGGTTTAAGACTGTTGACACATTTGTTCTTCTGGTTGCAAATAAATATCTAAATCTAACTGTGTGACCATTGCCATTCCTTCTACTTGTTGCTTTAACCAATCAGCAAACATTTCCGAAATGATTTTGTCGTGTAACTTTTCATCTAATTTAGGTTGAATTATTTCTTCCACCCAAACTAAATACACACCTTTTGGTGTGGTTATTGGTTTGAGAATCCTAGGTGGAGAACTAGCAAATACAGCAGCTGCAATCTCTGGACGGAAATCCTTACGGTATCGAACTCCTTGATATCCATAAGCACGACGAAGCTCTAAGTCTTGGATATACAAACGAGCCATTTCTGGAAAGGTTATTTCCCCTTCTTCCAGCGCACAAAACAGTTCTAGAGCCAAGTCTCTATCCTCGAAAGTAACTTCGTAGGTGACCGCTGCTTCATAGTCTAGTTGGTGTTCATAAAAGAACTTTTTTACTTGCTCCGAAAAAAGGTAATTGGCTAACTTCTTAGAAATGAGGCTGTTATAGACTAATTCTTCAAAATCCCTTACAGATAAGTGGTGTTTGTGTAGCCAAGCCCAGGTGTCTTTAGCTGTAACAAGTTTTTTATCTAATCTGAGTTTGTCTCCTTCTGACTGTAATTCTGTTTCTGTCACCTCAATACCAGCTTCCCGAACTGCTTCAGTAATAATTTTTTGAGATGTGATAGTTTTTACAACCTCAGGAATTTGACAGGAAAGTTTGAGGCTGTGGATTATGTCTGAAATCGAGATAGTCAGATGCTCGGTCATAGTGGAACAAATCAATGACAGGGAATTATTTTTAACTCAATTACCTATTAAAACTGCATTTGGAAGCGGGGTCTAGGTCACTTTGGTGGTAACAATGGTTCTAAAAATGAAATCCCTCACTTCTTCAAAAAGTGAGGGATTTGAGCCTTTCAATAGTGCTGTGCAGTTGCTAATAAGGTTGATAATTCCTTATCAATTTTTTCTGCTAGTTTATAAGCCATTGATGGGGGATTTCGATAGTTGGTGGCAGTTCTTTTAAATCCCCATCGCCTTGCTTCTGCTTCTGAAACTCCAAACTCCGCAGCTAGTTTGTGGTAAGACCAGCCATATTTTCTCATTAGGTCAATTGGATGCATAATCTTATTCCTACGAATCAAGCACTCTACACTTATAAACTGCCTTTTTGCAGTTTCTTAAACGGATCTAAGACAAAATCAATCACCTGACGCTGACGAATAATGACTTCCGCGTTGGCTGTCTGACCGGCGGTCAGGGCAATACGTTTGTCGCCGTTTTGGATATACTGCTTCTCTAAACTGATTTCCAATTCATAAGTTTCAATGTTTCCTTGGGGTGTTTGCTGTACCTTTGAGTCAGGAGATACCCAACTCACTTTCCCTTGGACAATGCCGTACTCTTGGAACGGATAAGCATCAAATTTGATTTTGACTGGCATTCCTACCTTTAAAAAGCCGCTATCCTGACTGGGCATATTGGCTTTGAGGATAATACCAACATTTTGAGGCGCAATTTGGGCAATTCTTTGTCCGGGTTGTACTACTGCTCCCGGCTTGCTGATTGGAAACTCAAAAATTATCCCATTAACAGGCGATCGCACTATCCTCTGCTGTAACTGTATCTCTAAAGATGTGAGTTCGCTTTTAGTTTGGAGAATTTGGGATTTTAGCCCGGTGATTTGTGATTCCAAGTCTTTGAGTTGTTGCTGATTTTTCAGAATTGCCAATTTACCTGTTTGCAGTAAGCTGTGATAGCTATTTTGTTCTTCTTGCAGTTGCAGCTTTGCTTGCTCAATATTAGCCTGTAACTGACTCATTGTTGCCTGATAACGACTTTTTTCTTCATTTAAGCGCAATTTTGCTTGTTTAACGTCAGATTCCGCCTTTTTGTAAAGTCGATTGCTTTCTTGTTTTTCTTTAATCAGTTGGTCAATTTGGGTTGCAGAAACAGCACCATCCCTAAGGAGTTGACTAAAGCGCTGGACTTGTCTGGAATCTATCTTCAAACGACTTTCAGCCGACTGTCGATCGTTCTCAGAGGTGTTAATTTGTTGTTCGGCTTGATTGACTAATGCTTGTTTTTCAAGCCTCTGTAGGTTATAAATACTCTGTTTGGCATCCAGGTTTTGTTTCGCTTGGTTAACTTGGGAGAGTTTTTCCAAGGCTTGGGATTGGTTTTGTTGTTCCTGAGTGCTAAGGGTTAACTGTAGTTGGTTTTTGAGTACATATAACTGTACCCTTTGATTTAACAATCCCGAAAGTTTTGCCTCTGCTTGCTGAAGTTGTGTTCGCAACACATCAGACTCAAGTTCTAGTAAAACCTGTCCTGCTGTGACAATGTCACCTTCTTTCACCTTGACAGCCTTGACACTGCCACCAGCTTGAGAGTCTAATTTTTGGGTTGCGCCTTGGGGTTCTATCCGTCCTCTAGCGCTTCCTGTCTCGTCTACCTTTGAAAAGGTTGCCCAGGGTAAAGCGAGGACAACAAAGCCTATTAGTGTATAAAATACACCACGAGTCCAAACCCGAGGTAAGGCATCTAACAGTTCTTCCGTGCTGTAATGCAAATCATTGGTATTATCTGCGGTCGGTTCGGTGTTTTCAGTAAATTCGTCAGTATTGCTGTAGCTTATGAATTCATCTTCCTCCTCTCTTATCAAAGCAGAAGAGGAATTGGTAGATGCAGCTGGCATAGTTCTATTCTCCTGACTTTTAACTTACTTGAGCTAGTTGTTGTTGGTTCAGATAGTAGTAATGACCTTGTTTAGCGATTAATTCGTCGTGAGTACCGCTTTCCACCAAAATACCGCGATCTAAAACTAGAATTAAATCAGCATTGCGGACAGTGGAAAGACGATGGGCAATAATGATACTTGTGCGTCCTTTGAGAATAGTTTTCATGTTGTTCTGAATAATCCGTTCTGATTCTGTGTCTAGATGGCTGGTGGCTTCGTCAAACAGCAATAAACGGGGATTTCCTAACAAAGCACGAGCGATCGCCAAACGTTGGCGTTGTCCCCCAGAGAGCATTCCCCCACCTTCACCAATTTGGGTTTCGTAACCTAGGGGTAGTTGCTGGATAAATTCATCTGCTCCCGCTAATTTTGCTGCTTGAATAATTTCGTTGAGAGTTGCTTCTGGGTGTGCTATGGAAATGTTTTCTCGGATTGTACTACCAAACAAAAAGGTATCTTGATCGACAACACCGATTTGAGAACGGAGCGATCGCAAAGAAATTCCAGTCACGTCTTGATTGTCAATTAATACTTTGCCATCTGTCGGTGGATATAAACCCAAAATTAGTTTACTTAGGGTGGTTTTCCCAGAACCACTGCGTCCCACTAATGCCACCATTTGCTCTGGCTGGATTTCAAAATTGATATTTTCCAGGACGTTAGTCTTACTTTCTGGGTGATATCGGAAGGTGACACGCTCGAAGCGAATGTGACCGCGCAATCTACCCAAAGTCTTACGGGGTTTATTGTGTAAGTCTTCTTCTGGTTCGGCGTCTAGGACATCATTAATGCGTTCTGTGGAAATAAGAATTTCTTGGAATTGATTCCACAGCCCTGAAAACCTTTGGAAAGGACCCAAAACATTACCTACCAACATATTGAAAGCAATCAATTGACCAATAGTGAGTTCTCCTTGAATGACTTGCCATGCGCCAAACCACATTAATGCTGTACTGGTAAAGGTATTGATTGCACCACTGAGCATGGAGAGGCGAATCCCAATCACCTGAGCATTGAAGGCTTTTTTGACCAAATTATTTAATAGTTCTTCCCAATGCCAACGCACAGTTTGTTCAACAGCCAATGAGCGGACAGTGCGAATTCCTGTAAGAGATTCAATAATATAGCTGTTTTCTTTGGCTCCAGCATTAAAAATATCTCTGGAAATGCGTCGCAAAATCCCTGTGCTAGCCAACGCCAGAATGAAAAATGGTGGTATAGTAACTAGCACAAATAATGACATCTTCCAGCTATACCAAAACATCAGTGCTAGATAGATGACTAATGTCAGCATATCCAGCAGGATGGAGAGGGTTTGACCAGTCAAGAAGTTTTGAATTTTTTGGTTTTCCTGGATGCGGGAGATGATATCCCCAACATAACGGGATTCAAAATAGGAAAGGGGCAAGCGGAAGGTATGTTTGATAAAACCTACCAATAGGGAGATGCTGATACGGTTGGCAGTGTGGCTAAGCAAATATGTCCGCACTCCGTTCATGATAATGCTGAACAACCCAAAAACTATCATCCCCAAACCAACGGCGTTCAGGGTAGCAACGCTGCGTTGGACGAGTACTCGGTCGAGTAATAACTGGGTAAATACTGGGGTTACTAATCCAAATACCTGAATTAACACCGAAGCGATAAAGACTTCTATCAGGACTCGATAGTGAGGTTTGACTAACTCAAAAAACTTCCACAAGCCGACATCCTGATTCTGGGCTTCTTTAAGTAGGGATGTGGGTTGTAGAAGTAATGCATAGCCAGTCCAACCTGCTGTAAATTCCTTGCGGGTAAACTTACGTAGACCGAGGGCAGGATCGCCCACAATCACTTGCTTTTTGGTAATTTCATAGACGACGATAAAGTGATTCCCTTCCCAGTGAGCGATCGCAGGTAAAGATTGTTCGGCAAATTTATCCAGGGTGGCTTTCACCGGACGGGTGGCGAAACCCAAGCTTTCAGCAGCCGTGGCGATCGCTCCTAAAGATGCGCCACTACGACCAACGTTAGTCATATCCCGCAGACGATTGACACTAAAGTGCTTACCCCAATAGCGACCAATCATCACCAAACAAGCAGCACCGCAATCAGAGGCACTATGTTGAGCATAAAAGGGATATTGATGGGTAAAACGTCCCCACCAATGCCCTACTTGCACCTTTGGACTGGGAAAATAAGGAAGTGTTTTCTTTGATTTTGGTTGTGATGGTTGTTCTTGTCCTGGAAAGGGAATAATTTTTTGGGATGAGTCCAAACGTTCTATCCTGTTACGTTTGCGACGTAGTTTTGGCCCTGGGCTCGATACTAAACCCCGATCGACAGTGATAAACTCCGCTAATTCTGGGCAATATTGCAGTGCAGTTTGCCAATGGACATCTTGGAGTATATATACAGTTGTTGGTTGCTGTACTTGCAAGTTTTCCTGTTGAAACTTTGTATAGATTTTCCCCGGTGTCAAGGAACTACCATCAGATTGCAGCAATTTACCTCGGTACAATAGCCATAGCTTACAACCTTCCAGTACAGGTATTGCCTCTAAAGAGTTGAAATTATGCCGCTCAAATAGGGATAAAGCTTTGAGGAACCCTTGTACTTGTGATGTGTGCTGCGGAAATTGAGAATTTTGACAACACAACAAAAGTAGATCCCAGAGTTCTGCCTTATGGTAGAGGCGATCGCGGACACTGGGATATTTGCCTATTAAAGGTTGTAATGTCTCTTGTTTGAGATAGCTAAGCTTTAAGTTCACAGAAGATCTGGCACAGTAAGCTTGCAAACCTGCTTCGGGAAACAAAGTTAATTCTCCAAATGATTCTCCAGGGGAGAGGGTAGTAATTAAGTTCTCCCCAATATCCAGCAATCTAACTTGACCTGCTAAGATTAAGTAAATTCCCGCCTTTGCTGCTGTTGCTTGCCAGAAAGGTTTTGCTATCGGCGGTTCCACAATTTCCATCGCTGCCAAGCAGCTTTGCACTTCTCTATCTTCTAACTCCTCACCCAAAACAAGAGTTAGCTGTTTACCAAGCTGCGCTTGTGAAAATCTTAATGGCATTTCCTCATCTCCAAGACTGAATGAGCGATTGGTTTATTTCAAATTGGGCGTTGTGTGCGGAAAGGGATGAATTGAGGTGTTCTACCATGCAATGTCATACTGCGAGTCTACTGAGATAAAAAAATGGTAAATGAATAGGTAAACAGAATTACATGTATGTCAATTGCGAGCGTCGATTTATGGATGTTTACAGTCCACCAAGAAGGGACTCAGATGAAATCAAGCAACAATGTTTAGGTCATACGTTAATGGCGTAGGATTTCGTCGAGCAATTGAGCGCGATAAAAGAGTTCAGCATACAACCATAATTTATTGATTAAAACAAATTGCTGAAAAACTTCCCTATGCACCGCAAGCGCAACGATATACCAAAATTTGGAGAATTAGATGACCTAGAGACCTTCTTTGTGCGATCGCAATGTGAAACCAACGCAAACGCGATTGTCACAGATGCTTAGTTAGATGCCTATGCGATTTCTCAGCGTTCGTAGCTGTGTAATTGAGTTAGCCCCAGCAGGCTAATTGATTAATGTTCTGGATATACGAACTAACTCATAAGCCTTGTTAGGTTGGCAACCGAGGGTGAATATACCTGATTTGTCTAAAATTTCGCTGGCTAAACCTTAAACTTAAATCAGCTTCTGTGCTTGTTTCTTCTGTACACGGGAAAAAAGAGAGGTTAAACGCGCCTAAACTTGCCTTAAAAAGAATTGTTATTAATTGGTCAAGGCAAGAATCTAATTTACTGTCTGATTTATTTTTTTCCAGCTAAACGACAGCCTAAACTTTTGTTAATCAACATTCGCGTTAACTGCAAGCCTTTTAGAGTTTATTCAGAGCTAAGATATTTTGATTGACAATATATGATGGTCTTGAGATTTTAGAGGGAGGTTTTAATGGTGTTTTAGCCAATAAACCTAACTCATGACCATTTACTAAATAGCGGGAATCTGAAAACCTAAATGAGACAAGTGGATAGATAAAGTACGCCAACGCTATTTTTGCGATAGTGCATACAATCATCATTTTTTAATTTTTATACGTACAAGATTTTTTGTCAAGATGTCTTCACAAAAACTTTAATCTTTAATTTTTTACGAAAGTTCATGGAATAGAGCTTTGAGGATAAAATCACGAGCACCTGTGAAAAATTCAGGCAATTACAAATTGTAGGACTCGCACTTGACACGCTCTGAGCATTCTTTACTAAAACTTAACAAAAATCTCACAAATTCCTCAAATTCTTTATCTACTATTTTCTAGGAAGTGTATGTGTAGAACTAAAGACTCACAAGCACTGCAACCTGACAGTCTTATATTTTAGTAATCTGACTCAGATTGCAGTAGCTCAAAATGTAAAAATCGTGTAGCAGGTGGTGTTATGAAAGCAAGCTAAGGCATAGTAAGTGGGTAGGTATTACAAGGAGCAGTACACATTTTTGTATGGCTAACTCCCAAGTTCCATCTATTATAAGAAGATGTGCAAAAATCATTGCCAAAATGTGAGGATTTGGAAAAAATCTATGTTAACGTCGAGTACTATATCTCCCAATACTGCTCGCATAAAAATTTCTGTAGGTTGGGTTTCGTTCCTCAACCCAACCTACGTGTTTTCGCATTTTTAGCTAGTAATAAAGGAGTATAGATTCCCGTTTCTCAATGGCTATACAAACAACGTCTCTCCAGGTTCACTAAGTCCCTGGGCACGGGAAACCCTTCCAGGGATCTCTTATCGGCAACGCGTAGCGTATCCGTAAGGACATACCTGGAGGGGCAGTGCTCAATACCCTGCACCAGTTCTGATGCAACTAAACAGTTTCTAGCTGATAACTTTTTTCCTCCTGCTGTGTTTCCTTTGCACGATGTAATGCAGCTAACTGCGCCTGTAACTGTGCTTTAACTTCATGTCTGTAGGTGAAAAAGTGCTCGCCAATACCCAAGGCTGTCAAATAATCATAGACAAGACGGGGTTTGACAAGAGCGATCGCTATCAATTGCCACCAATACCTCAATCTTGTAGAACGCACTATACCCTGACGCCAGCATAATGCCGCAAATAAGCGAATTTCATGCCAAGTTATGGGGCGCTTGGTTTTTCCACGCCATCCCTTCATCATCATCATGTGACGGAAAGTGCGTTTGAGATAAGGCATTGGTTCGTAAATATGCCAAAATGCGTCAATGTATTCCTCAGTAATTTCTTCCACTGGACGCGTTGGTATAAAGTTCATAATCGTGCCTTGGTGAACCGTCCCAAAGCCATCAAGCAATCTTCCTTCTTGCTGCAAGCGGTTCCACATAGCAGTGTTTTGCAATGCCTGTAACAAGCTAAAATGTCCTTGAGGAATTCCTGTCTCTTCCATAAATTCCCGAATCCTTTTACCTGCACCAGGGCGTTCGTTATCAAAGCCCATGATGAAGCCGGACATAATCTGCAATCCCGCTCGCGTGATTTTATGACAAGACTCTATTAAATCTTGGCGCGTGTTCTGAACTTTGTGAATGCCCAATAGGCTATCTGTATCTGGTGTTTCAATACCCATGAACACCATGGTGAAACCAGCTTTCACCATTAACTCAATGAGTTCGTCATCTTCTGCCAAGTTCAGAGAAGCTTCTGTTATGAGGATAAAAGGATAATTGTGTTCTTCCATCCAAGGGATGAGCGATCGCAAAAATACCTTAGCGTTGCGTTTGTTCCCAATAAAATTGTCATCCACAACAAACACATACCGCCGCCAGCCCAAATCATAGAGGACTTGAAACTCCTTAAGCATTTGTTCTGGTATTTTTGTACGAGGTTTGCGCCCATACAAGTTGATAATGTCGCAAAACTCGCACTGAAAAGGGCAACCACGTGAAAACTGTATGGTAATCGCTAGGTATGTATCTAAATTCAGTAAGTCAAAGCGGGCTATAGGAGTCTGAGTCACATCCGGTTTTTCTGTAGCGCGGAAAATTCCCCGTTCGTCTCCCCGTGCTAAAGCTTCTAAAAACAGAGGAACAGTGCATTCTCCTTCATCCAAAATCAGATAATTAGCTCCTGCTTCCAGCGCAAATTCCGGTACTGATGTGGGAAATGGTCCTCCCACAGCCACTTTTTTGCCTAACGCAATTCCTTTTTGAATCAATTCCCGAAAATCCTGTTTCTGGATTATCATTGCAGAGACAATCACTAAATCGCACCATGCCCAATCGTCATCTGTCTCCTGACAGATATTACGGTCAACCAATCGGATTTCCCAATGAGCAGGCAACAATGCAGCTACTGTAATTAATCCTAAAGGAGGATTTGTACTGCGTAAACCTGATAAATCAAGTGTTTCCTGGTAAGACCAGAAAGAATTGGGCATTATAGGCCAGAGGAGTAAAGCTTTCATGGAGCACACACCTCGGAGTGTTTAAAATACTTAAACTTTAGGTTACTGTGACTTTGCTTCAAAAGAGCTTACGTTTTATTTATTTTTGTAAACTAAGCGTGAATGGCTAACGACTAAAACAATTAAGACTGTAGTTGGATGTATGATGGCGTTTAAGTAACTATTGAGGAGGTTATCGTTAAATGCAAACCTTGAAAGCTATTTATGAAAATGAGGTATTTCGCCCCTTAGAAGAACCTGAATTGACTGAAGGGCAATTTGTCCAATTGATAGTTGAACCTACTACTCCTCTTAGTCCTCAAGATATGCTACAACTTGCTGCTCAAGTTTATGAAGGATTGTCAGCAACGGATATTGACGAAATTGAAGACATCGTCTTCAATCAAGACAATTTTTTCTCTGATAGAACTGAAATATGAGCCAAGAACCAGTGCTTTTAGATACCGATACGCTGTCAGTCATTCTGCACCAAAATTCTCTTGTCCTTGCTTAAACTCAAGCATATTTGGAGCAACATAGCAGGTTTACTTTCTCGATTATTACTCGCTATGAAATTCTGCGAGGACTGAAAGCTAAAGCGGCTAATAAACAACTCAAAGCATTTGAACAATTTTGTCCCAACAATATTATTCTCCCTTTAACTTATGAGATCGTTGTTCAAGCCGTTGATATCTATGCAGAACTAAGGAAAAAAGGAACTCCTATCGGAGAGGCGGATATTTTGATTGCTGCTTCAGCAATGGTCAATAGCATGGCGATCGCACCTGCCCAAGCTTTCTTTGTTGACTTTTCACTGATTGTATGGGTATTAAATTTAGCGATAATAAAATAGGCGTATTATAAGGAATGTATAACACTACACTTCACCCTAAATCTCACACTGTTAAATTAAAAATGCAAGGACAGTTAGGACAGTTAAAACAGTTAAGTAAAAATTTAATATCGCTATTGCTGCCATCTTGTCGTTGCTACCAAAGCGCTTTTTGTGGTGGCTTTACAAAAATTTATAACTAATTCTTAACTGTCTAGTTTATCTGTCTTATCTGTCTTATCTGCTATTGCAATTCACGCTCAAATATATGACACTGATTTATCAGATACATCGGGTACCAACTATAAAACAATGACTAATCCTGATCTGACAAGCCTGACTAATATTTCCCATACCGATGAAAAATTATCTAAATCATCAAAAGCAAATATGCTGTTGACCTTTTGGTTGCATTGTTCACTTGCTCTCCGTAGCGCTTCCAAATCGGACTAGGTCTGTGTGAAAACTGAAAACATGGTGCATAAAAATCTTTCTCAATCAATTCATAACGTCTTATACCGTTTCCATATGAAGATCCACAGAAAGAACCCCATGGCAAAAAGGCATCACCCCAAAGTTCGGCTATCGTTTACAGTGCAGCTTCATATTAAATTGGTATTACTTGCTATTTATGCAAACTGAAAACTTTTTGCGTCTTAAAGGAATAATATCGCTGATTTTTATTAATCTAATTGGGGCTACGACTTTCCCTTTGACTAAAGACATAGTTAGTAGTATGAATCCGAATGCATTGATCGCCACACGCTTTTTGTTAGCGGCAGGAGTTTTCATTATACACTTACGCAGTCTAAATGCACTTTTGCTTCGTGATGGTATGGTCTTAGGGCTTTTGTTCTTCTTCTACTTAACTACCGAAACGATTGCACTCAAGACTATACCAGCAAACCGAGCAGTATTCATTGTCAGTCTAAGCGCACTCATCGTACCTCTACTGGGATGGTTGAGCGGTCAGCGCGTACTGTGGAAAACTTTCTTAGCCGCAGGAGTCGCTGCTCTTGGGATTGGTATCATGTTTTGGGAAGGGGGAGAGCTAGGAATTGGTGATCTGTTGATGTTTGGTGGTGCTGTTCTTTATGCACTCTATACGCTGTTCCTAGAGAAAGTCACGTTACGCCACCCGACTTTATCATTAACCAGCATCCAACTACTGTTTATTGGGGGGCTAGGCGCACTCTGGAGTAACTCACAAATCCTCACGCAGTTTGAGGCAATAAGCCAGCACTGGAAACCGATTCTTTACCTAGCGCTCTTTGCGACTGCTGCTGTAATCTGGCTTCAAACCTTGGCACAGCGCTGGGTTTCGGCATCCGAAGCTGCTTTAATCTACACAATAGAGCCAGTCTTCTCGGCAATTTTCTCATTTTGGCTACTTGGCGAGCATCTTGGAATACGCGGTCTAATTGGCGGGTTTCTTGTCTTAGCCGCACTGTTTCTAAGTCAAAGTCAAAACAAGGATGAGTCGGATACCGAGGTTAAGGTACAGAGCAACTAACCGATTATTACCTTGTTAATTATCTGAAATGCCCGATAAGCTGATGCCAAAGAACCTTATTACTAAATTTGTGCTTTAAAACGATGAATAAACTAGTCGCGAAACAAGCTCTTAAACAACCAGACGCTCAACCTTGTCTTTGGGCAAATCTTCTCTCTAAAAAATACACAGATTATGATGTTTTGACACAACTTAGACATGAATTTATCACTGACAATTATGTTAAGCTTCCAGGTTTATTTTCTTTGGAGGCGTTTACTGACCTTAAAGCAGAACTTAAGCGCATCGAACCATTCGCCATAAAAAAGAACTTCGTGATGGAAGGCTATGAAACCCCGCGCGTACTCAGTGTTCTTGGGGGACAAAAAATCTTAAAGCTATCTCCGATGCTAAAAAGTCTTTACTCAGATGAAAATCTGAGTCATTTCCTTCAAATGATTGTGGGTACTGAAATTTATCCTTGTCTTCACCCAGAAGAATTTATGGTAGCTAACTTTTTGCTTTGCGCTGGAGCCACTCACGGTTGGCATTTAGACGATCCAAGCTATGCTCTAGTAATTATTTTTGAGGCTCCTTGTGAGCTTGAGGGAGGCTTGCTTGAGCTTATTCCTAATTGGAATAACTTTTTAGATAGTCTTGGTGCTGACCCAAAACTCAATGTTGACCCTTTAGTTGAGCTTGCTCGTTGTTCTAATCTTGTTCAAACCAAACATCATGCTTCAGGAGATGCATATTTGCTTCGTGCCGATCGATGTCTTCACCAAGTAACAGAGCTTCTTAACGATAATATTTCTCGTATTGTGCTTAACTTAGCTTATGAGTCTACTCCCAATCCCAGCTACAGCTACACGGCTACTAGACTTTACGGAGACCAAAACTCATGAAAATATTTATAAATGAAATTCATAGGAAACATGAAATAAATTTTGAACTTTTTAATGGGCAAAAACTAGAATGCCCAGAGGTTTCTGAAAGAGTTGAAGTAATTTTAGAAGATTTGGGCAAAATTCATAAAATTGAATTTTCTTTAATCACAACAGTTCCAGAAGACTTGATACTTGAAATTCATAAACAAGATTATGTACAGTTTCTCAAGAATTTAGAGGTGTGTGAGACTCCAATTATTTACCCTTCGGTTTTTAAATTTTCAAAGTGGTTAAAGCAGGAACATTCAAAACCAATTATATTAGCAAGTAAGTATTGTTTTGACCTTTTTACTCCATTCACGCCAAATATTTGGGAAGTAGCTAAAAATTCTGTTTCTCTAGCATATTCGGCAGCGAAACATACAATTCAAACTGGAGAATATAGTTATTCAATTTGTCGTCCACCAGGACATCATGCAACTGAAAGTATGGCAGGCGGATACTGTTATCTTGCAAACGCATCTATAGCAGCTAAATATGCTTTGAACTGTGGATTTTTTCCTGCGATACTAGACATAGATTTTCATCATGGCAATGGAACTCAAGAAATTTTTTATGATTCTTCAGATGTGTTGACTATTTCTATACATGCTCATCCTAATAATAAATATCCTTATTTTTCAGGGTTTGAGTATGAAGTTGGTGCTGATAGGGGGGTAGGGTTTAATCGGAACTTTTGCTTACCTTCTGGTTCTGTTGAGGGAGTTTACCTAGAAGTTTTAGAACAAGCTTTAACTGAAATTAGGAGTAAAAAAATTGATATTCTATTTGTAACTGTAGGATTTGATACTTATAAACTAGATCCAATTGGGGGCTTTTTACTGGATATAGAAAGTTATTCTAAAATTGCTCGAAAAATAAGAGAATTAAATATCAGAACTGTTTTAATTCAAGAAGGAGGATATAATCTTCAATATCTTGGGAAATGTGTTAGTAGTTTTCTAGAACCCTTTCTATATTAAATTTTTGAGCATTCTCATGCTAACTTGAAAAGCAAAGATTTACAACTTTCATCAGATATTAGCAGGTCTTACGCAACTGGCGTAAAGTGGGAGCAAGCAGGCAGAGCAAATACCTCTGAACATGACTTACAAGGAGGTAGTATGGGGGAGTTGGGCTTCAAGGTCTGCTGACAAATAAGGGTCGCCATACGGCAATTTGATTAGACCAAACACAGACCTACATCGTACCCAGGCTTCAGCACCCGCCATTGAAATTCTTAATCCCCTTGAGCTTAAAGTTTTGAAAGCTAAATCGCCCAAACTACCCAAGATATTAACAGTTAGTTGGGCTGTTGAAGCGATCGCTTGTTTAGGCGGTTACTTGGAACACCGACGTAATACTCCAATTGGCATTCAGGTGCTAGAGCAACGTAAGGAAAAACTGCTATATCTGCAATAGTCGGGCGATCGCATTCCAACCATTGGCGATCGCTCAAATGTTGGTTAAGCTGTGTCAGAATAAATTCTGCTTTTTGGTTTACCCAATCGATATTGACATAATTGGCATTGAACAGGTGGTAGCGACGAGCAAATTCCGGTCCCTGACGAATTTCACCTGCTGTAGTAGACAGCCAACGCACAACTCGGCTCAGTGCTACCGCATCCAGTGGTAACCATTGTTCGCCACCATACTGACGAGCTAAATAGACGAGTATTGCTTGAGCATCTGCAAGCACAGTCTCACCATCTACAAGAACGGGAACTTGACCGAAGGGATTGATGGCAAGAAATTCAGGAGACTTATGTTCGCCTTTCATCAAATCAACTTTTATCCATTCATGCTCAATATTTAAAAGCGATAGCAAAAGCCTTGGTTTGTAGCTGTTACCAGATAATTCGTGACCGTAAAGTTTAATCATGGATTTATCCTCTAAAATTGTACTAATCGTTCGGTATAAAAACTGTACCAATCGTTTGGTATAATGTCAAGAGGTCAAATTTAATTTCCAGACAAATGGCAAAAGACACTTATATCCCCTGTTTGCTGCAATTATTCCGACAATATGGCTACGATGGCGCAACCCTATCCAAAATTTCTCAAGCAACAGGGCTGGGGAAAGCAAGCCTCTATCACCACTTCCCTGGTGGCAAAGATGAAATGATGACGGCTGTGTTGGATTTTATCAATAGCTGGTTTGAGCAACACATTTTAAAAGCACTGCGTTCAGAAGGAGATGCGCTCACTCGATTGTCTAGAATGTGCGATCGCGTTCTGGAGTTATACGAGGGTGGGCAACAACCCTGCTTGACAGCCATAATATTGATGGGGTCAGCACGAGATGTTTTTCATGCCAAGGTGCAAGCAGTCTTGCGTGCGTGGATTGATGCGATCGCAAATGTTTTAATAGAAGCAGGATTAAAAGAATCTTTAGCAAGAGAACGAGCAGAAAATGCCCTCATAGCGATTCAAGGGGCTTTAATAGTGTCGCATGGGTTAAACGAGCTAACTCCCTTTGAGCGTGTTGTAAAACAATTACCGCAAGAACTTTGCTCTTCACTTCTAGGAAGCCTTAATAAGCCTGTTGGGTCATCATAGTGCCATAATTAAGAATGAGCCAGCACAAGGTATTTGCCATAACAAACCTATGGTAGTTATAGAAGCTAAAATCTATGTAGAATACTGTAACAGTGCTTACTGGATTATATCCAAAAGGATTGCCAAAATTTCATGCGTGTTATTAGCAAAAGAACTCTAAGAGAATTTTGGGAGAAACACTCTAATGCTAAATCTGGGCTGTTGTTATGGTATCAACGCATATCTGATTCTCAATTTCAAGACTTGACTAGTTTACACCAAGTTTTTCCTTCTGCGGATATAGTTAGTAATTTTACAGTTTTCAATATTAGCGGTAATCACTACCGACTCATTACTTACATAGATTATAGCTCTCAAATAATCTTTGTTCGTGCTGTGCTTACCCATGCTGAATACGATAAGGAGAATTGGAAAAATGACGAGTGGTTTAAAAATTCCTAGCAACTACTATATGGAGCTAATTAATAGATTTCCTCCCCGTCCAATTACCAATGACATAGAGTTAATTGCTACTCAAAATCACATAAACTCTATCTTGGATAAAGGAAATCTCATCCAAGATGATAAAGATTATTTGAAAGTGCTTGGAACTCTAGTCTACGACTATGAACAAAAATATGAGCAGATGCCAATTCTTAAAGGAGTTGACCTTTTCAAAGCCTTATTAGAGGAATCTAATCTTAGCCCAAAAGATGTGGCTCACATTTGTGGAAGTGAGTCTACTGTTTTAGATATTTTAGATGGTAAACAGCAACTTACAGAGGCTCAAATTAAAGAATTGGCTACTTTTTTCCATATTTCCCCTAGTTATTTTGCCAAGGAATGAGATTCATTTTAAAATTAGGGGCGATCGGCGTCTTTTAGCATCTTTTCGTAAAAAACCCTCATAAGTTCTGATATTGCTTGGTCATCTGGGCTTCAAAGGCTCACCACAACTCGCGGACTACCTGCATAAATCAGCGTTCGAAGCTCGCTTACGTTTTGTCTATTTTTGTAAACTAATTGTTAGTGGCTAATGGCTAATGGCTGATGGCTAATAGTTTTTGAACAATTAGCAATTAGCAATTAGCAATTAGCAATTAACAACTCACAGTAAAATTCATGAGCAACAAGCAACGAGTCTTTTCTGGCGTTCAACCTACGGGCAATCTACATTTAGGTAACTACTT
Organism: Scytonema sp. UIC 10036; assembly: GCF_009725235.1. Next base: position 21,808 of record NZ_WJFC01000027.1, on the reverse strand, counting down.
AGGTGCTATTAGTAACTGGGTGGAAATCCAAAACCAGTACGATAATTTCTTTTGTGTGGTGGATTTACACGCCATCACAGCACCGCACAATCCAGCAACCCTTGCATCAGATAGCTACACGATCGCAGCTCTTTACCTTGCGTGTGGTATCGATTTAAACTACTCCACTATCTTTATACAATCTCACGTATCTGCCCATAGCGAACTGACTTGGTTGCTTAACTGTATCACTCCCCTAAATTGGCTGGAAGATATGATTCAGTTTAAAGAAAAGGCAGTGAAGCAGGGAGAAAACGTTAACACGGGTTTGTTAGACTACCCGGTGTTAATGGCTTCTGATATTTTACTCTATCAAACAGATAAAGTCCCAGTGGGTGAAGACCAAAAGCAACATTTGGAATTAACACGGGATATTGTCAACAGGTTTAACCACTTGTTTGCCAAACCGGATCGTCCAGTGCTGAAGTTACCAGAACCCTTAATTCGTAAGGAAGGTGCTAGGGTAATGAGTTTAACAGATGGTACTAAGAAAATGTCAAAGTCCGATCCGTCGGAATTGAGCCGGATTAATCTGTTAGATTCTCCTGATGAGATTGCCAAGAAAATTAAGCGGTGTAAAACCGATCCAGTTCGAGGTTTGGAGTTTGACAATCCGGAACGTCCTGAAAGTAACAATTTATTAACGCTGTATATGCTGCTTTCAGGCAAGACCAAAGAAGAAGTTGCGTCTGAATGTCAGGATATGGGCTGGGGGCAATTTAAGCCTTTGTTGACAGATGTGGTGAATGCCGCGTTGAAACCCATTCAGGAAAAGTACCAGGCAATATTGAACGATAAAGGTTACCTTGAGTCTGTGTTGCGCGAAGGAAAGCAAAAAGCCGAGGCTGCTGCCAACGAAACAGTTACACAGGTTAAAAAGGCAATGGGTTACTCTTTACCACTGTAGCATTTTTACACATTTAATTTTAGATTTTAGATTGACCATACATCTAAGGTCTAGAATTAACTTCTTCCAATTTTATGGACAACATCTTGAAAACCACTCCCTTGAGTTCATTTCGCGCAGCCGCGCAAGCAGGGGAGTTTCTCGTGACTGCTGAAGTTGCACCTCCTAAAGGGGGAGATCCAACACACATGATTGAAATGGCGGCGACTCTTAAGGGGAGGGTTCATGCCGTCAACATCACAGATGGCAGTCGTGCTGTGCTGCGGATGTCCTCACTCGTGGCATCAGCTATATTATTACAAAATGGAATTGAGCCGATTTGTCAGATTGCTTGCCGCGATCGTAACCGTATCGGTTTGCAAGCAGATCTTATGGGTGCTCATGCATTGGGTATTCTTAACATACTCGCATTGACTGGCGATCCCGTAAAAGCAGGAGATCACCCGGAAGCCAAAGGGGTGTTTGATTTAGAGGCAGTACGCTTGCTACAATTGATACAAAAACTCAATCATGGTGTTGATTGCAACGAGCAACCACTCACAGATGGAGCACTTAACTTATTTCCTGGCGCAGCCGTCGATCCCCAATGTAACAGTTGGTCGGGTTTGCAAAGCCGATTCGATCGCAAACTAGAAGCAGGCGCACAGTTCTTTCAAAGTCAGTTAATTACAGATTTTGAACGGCTAGAAAAGTTTATGCATCAAATAGCTGGTAGTTGTAATAAACCGATTTTAGCTGGAATTTTTCTTTTAAAATCTGCTAAGAATGCTGAATTTATCAATCGATGTGTACCGGGTGTAAATATTCCCCAACACATAATAGATAGATTGGCAAAAGCAAAAAAACCCTTAGAGGAAGGAATGAAAATTGCAGCCGAACAGGTGCAGATAGCGCGTCAACTGTGTCACGGAGTTCACATGATGGCAGTGAAGCGTGAAGATTTGATTCCGCAAATTTTGGATTTAGCAGGAGTTGCGTCAATTCACAGCAGTGGTTTGCCACGTTAAAACTTCATCCCACCTCGTTCCCAGGCTGAGCCTGGGAATGCCTTTTAAGAGGCTCCGCCTCCCTTGAGAGATCGATACAGGAGGCGGAGCCTCACAGTCCGCGTTCCCAGGCAGAGCCAGGGAACGAGAGATTTATCTCACAGTCCGCGTTCCCAGGCAGAGCCAGGGAACGAGAGATTTATATGGTGGGCTTTAACAGTAAATAGTACAATTGACCGGGACTGACTGTGACACCAGCACGATCGCCTGCTACCGAACCGGTACCTAGAAAATAATCGACTCTACCTGCGCCTTTGATTGCACCTCCTGTGTCTTGATCGAGAACGTAACGACTCACAATCCGGTGTTCCATTTTTCCACTAGCTTTGTTTACAAAGGGAAAAGGTGCTCTAATGAACGCCAAAGCACCGGGGGGCATCAAGGATTTATCCGTTGCTATTGAACGCTCGGCTGTCAGTGCTACGCCAATAGAACCTCGTGCTGGCGCTCCATAGTTCTCTTGAAAAAACACAAAGCTGCGATCGCGAGGAATATAAATATTTAATTCTTGTGGATATTTCTGGAAATAGTCCAAAATAGTTGGCATAGTCATCCCTTCAAGTTGAAGCTTGCCATCTTCTGCTAGGGATTTTCCAATACTTTTATAGTTATAAGCTGTATTGCCAGCGTACCCTATAGTTGTCTGCTTTCTATCAGGAAACTGCAATCGAGCAGAACCCTGTATTTGTGCTAAGTATGGTTCTAGGCGATCGCGAAACCAAAACAACTCCAACCCCTGCAATCGACCTTTTGAAGCTTGCAACCCATCCGCACCTTCTAATTCCAAGCGTGTAGGGTGGGGTCTCGACCAAGATTGTAAATCTTGTGGTAAACGATAAACAGGATAGCGGTATTCTGCTGTGGGAACGCGACTGGCAGCGTAAACTGGTTCGTAGTAAGCGGTAAACAAAACGGAACCTTTGCCGTCACTACCTACAGATTGGTAAAAAACAAATTCTTTTGCGATCGCTGCATTGAGTTCTGTGGCTGATTTGGATTGTAGCAGAAGTTCGCGAAACCTTCGTAAACTTTTAATAACACGTTCTCGTGTAATTCCCTCTACTCGAGCTCCTTGGTAAGCCACTGCAGCGTTACTGGAAGACAAATATTGCAGGCTGCGATCGACAGACGTTATCAGCGCTTTTTTGTCTGGTAATTGACTGTTTTCTCCCCATAATTGCTTATCCAAGCAAGAGATATCATCTTTACAACAAGGAAAAGGTGACTTTTGAATAGGTACTAGTGGTGGTGTAACAGGCTTTGGATTTGTGATATTTTGAGGTTGATTTTGAGCGGTGGCGGGTAATTCCCACTTTGCCACCCTACATTCTGGAGGACTCAGTTGGTTTTGTGCTACTTGTTGCACGGGTATGAGTGCAATTAAAGGAGTAACGGGAAAGCCAATGGCTATGACAGCAAGTGCTTTTGTCTTCCGGAACATAGGGCTGAAACATTAAAGGAGGTATGAAGTGTGTAGTATTCTAACCACTACCTCCCTTAATTGTCATTAGAGGAATAAATCAATAATAATGATAGCCAATCCCCCGAAAACGTGTAATACAGCAAAGATAAATGTGATGCGCCCCTTTGTTGTTTGAAGATTTAGTTCGAGGTTAGCAACTCTTAGACTGCCACCAATCCAAGCAACTACACCAATTACTGCAATTATCAGCCCAATCAGAGTCGGAGTACTTAGCATCCGATAAAACCCTCATAATCTCAACAGAGTTGGTTCTTGGATTGTAAGATTTCTAAACCAATAATTCTCATTACTTAACTCATTGTTAAATATGTTAGTTAGTAGTTAGTGGTTAGTGGTTAGTGGGGCGAACATTGCCCTACCGACCGATCGCCGAGCGCTGGTCACTGGTCACTGATTATACTCGTTGTATGTTTGTGGCTGTTAACCACTTTTTGCTGATACTGATAGACAATGACTCCTCCCAACATGAGAGTTTTCAAAAAAGCGATGCTTAATGTCACAATGAGCAACCGTTGTGCTCTAGCAGTTTTCTTTTCTTGTGCGAACCTTCTTCTTTCCTCTGTGAGGCGGGCTTCAACTTCTTTAAGTCGCTGTGCTTCTAAGACTTGTTGCATTTCTCGCCGATCTAATTCGTTAGAAGCAGCTAAAAACTGATAATCTAAGTCACTTAAGCTTTTGCCTTGTGACCAAATTTGAGCATCAATTAATGCTTGTCCGCGCAACAGTCTTGAAGAATCTGTTTGCCTTGACGCAATCCAAGCATCGAAAGCTTGAGAGTACGGGCGCAGAAATCCCAATCGCTTTTCTACCCACTCTAAGTTGAAGACTTCTTGATAAATCCGGTTCTTTACTTGAAGATAGCCTTGTTGTCTGATAACCAAACCCGATAGCAAGAGTTCGATTTGCTCGTGACTGTCATCTGTTGGTACTTTCTCTCCCTGCAAAATTTGTTGATATATGCCAAGTAGTCTTCCTGCACGGTGTGAATTTGCTAGGATGCGATCGCGAATTGTTCGTAAATGTTCTGGATCGTCTTGAGATTCCCATTGATCGATCACCTTTTCTCGAACAACCCTTTCTACCCAAAAAGCTTCTGTGCCAGGGAATATAGATATACCTGTTGTTTTAGATCCATGAATAAAAGTGACAACCAGCTGGCACAACTTTTGTGTGAGAAACGGTTGCCCACCAGTCCAATTCAATATTTCTTTCAATATGACTTGGGGTTGGTTCACTGGTATAGCTGCCAATCCTTTGACTAATGGTTGTGCTTCTGATAACTCAAACCCGTGAATCTCTATAGCTTTTCCTATGTTAAATGGCGTACAATTCCTATCTTGAATTAAATCTGATGGGGTTGCTACTCCAAAGATTGCAAATGTAATACGGTTATACTCAGGGTTTGTAGCTCTTTGATTGTAACAGTAGCGAATTAAGGCAAAAAAATCGTCTACTGAAAAGTCTAGACTGAGAATACTGTCAATTTCATCTATAAATATAAAAAGCCTTTCATCGGGGAATTCCACTAACAGTACTTCAGAGATAAAGCGGCTTAACTTTTGCAGTAGAGATATTCCTTCCTGCTCGCTCCACCAAGCCTTGAAGTTAATTTTTTTATACAGCTTAAAACCCGAACATAATTCAGCAACGACTCCCTTGTACCACTGCAATGGAGTAATGTTTTCACTACCGATATTAGTCATATCTATCGTAGCGCATTTAAAGCCTTGCTTCTGCAGGTGCTGACGAGTTTTTACCATCAGAGAGGATTTGCCCATCTGTCTTGAGTTGAGGACGTAACAAAAGTCTCCCTCTTTCAAGGCATTGTACAATTCCGAATCTGCTTTTCGTTCTACGTAACTTGGTGCATCAGTAGTCAGGCTACCACCAATTTGGTATTGGTAGAGGGTCATTGGTTTCAACGGTATTTGTGTTAGATGATACCACTTTTATTGAGAAATGCAAAGTGTATCTTCTTACACTCAAACCAGCACTTCGCTGATGAAGGAGACATAAGGACATACATTAGGGTGCTGGAGTGGAAACGCTTAGTAAGCAGCAACTACATTTCTGACGATTACTACTTTCAATACTTATTTTCTCGGCAATTTGCCCTGCTTTTTTCCTGCTTTTTCCTGCTTTTTCCCCCTTTTCTTACAATTAAATTCCTTACTAAATACACTTTAAAAATAGTATACTAATTTCTCGGCAAATGATATGACTAAATAAAGATAACATTATCAACTCACAGTCTAGCCATGCTAGGTGAGAGCCTACTGGTACTTTAAACATCCCTGGCAACAGTTTCAAATTTACATCTTTGGGAAGTCACATTTCTCCCAAAAGGTCAGTTTTACTAGCTATTGTTTTACAGTAGTTCTAACCTGGTTGGATGTAAGAGCGAGCAATAACTCTATTGGTAGCTTGATATTAAGATGTTGTTGTCAAATGATAAAATACAAAGGATGTATTTTATCCTTTTCAAAGACGGTATAAATTTATCTCTGGAAGCTTAACCCTGAGGTTATTACCATTTTAGGGTTGAGAATAGGGATTGTGAATGCGATCGCAGATTGCTAAAATCTCTATTCCGTTTTCTTGTAAATTGTTATTTCTATCCATTTCTGGTAAAATTTGTACCATTTAAAAGTGCTTTATGGACATAAGTATCAAAAAAAATGTCAGGAGGAATTAGGAATGATTGTGTGAAAAGTTTCTAAAATTAAATGAACGCTCTAATAAAAGAAAAGAGGAATGAGACTGAGTATGTTTGGGTGTAAAACAGTGCAAAATTTATCTTAATTAATAATTTATATAATGAACTTTTACGTATATCAAGTAGGTGGTAGTCTGAGGAGTGATGCTCCAAGTTATGTGGAGCGACAAGCGGATGAGGAACTCTATGAAGCGCTCAAGAATGGTGAATTTTGCTATGTCCTCAACACCAGGCAAATGGGCAAATCATCCCTATTGGTAAGAACCAAGCATCGCTTGCAACAACAGGGGTTCCGGTGTGCAAGTATTGATATGACAAATATTGGCAGTGAAACCGTGACTCCTGCTCAATGGTACAAGGGAATTGTTGGTGAGTTATGGTCTGGGTTGAAGCTGTCAAAAAAAGTCAATTTGAAAGCCTGGTGGCAAGAGCATGAAAGCATTTCTCTACCTCAAAGGTTGAGTCAGTTTATTTCTGATGTTCTGCTGGTTCATATACCAGAAAAACTTGTTATTTTTCTTGATGAAGTGGACAGCATTCTCAGTCTTGATTTTTCAGTAGATGACTTTTTTGCCCTGATTCGGTTTTGCTACAACCAAAGAGCTATCGATCCAAAATATCAACGTATTACGTTTGCGCTCTTCGGCGTAGCAACACCTTCAGATTTGATTCAAGATAAAAAGCGCACTCCGTTTAATCTTGGTAAAGCTGTAGAACTGCAAGATCTTTCTCTAGAGCAAGTTCAACCTTTAGCAGAGGGATTGCTTGTAGAGAATATGGCTGGCGCATCTGCACAAGTGCCTGTCATTCTTAAAGAAATTTTAGCTTGGACAGGAGGACAGCCCTTTCTTACTCAAAAATTGTGTTATTTAATACAAAGTTTTAGTCAAGAAGCTGTGAGTGGTGGTTTAACGATTCCGCGAGGTGCAGAAGCTTTTTGGGTAGAAAGTGTTGTCAAATCGCAGATGGTTGAGAAGTGGGAATTTCAAGATGAACCTCAGCATTTCAGGACGATTCGCGATCGCCTCTTAGCCAGTGAAAAAACAGCAGGACGCTTGTTGAATATTTATCAACAAATACTTGCTGGAGAGAATATACCAATAGAGGATAGCCGAGAACATATAGAACTACAGTTGTCAGGTTTAGTTGTCCGCAAACAGGGAAAACTAAAGGTAAAAAATCCTATTTACAAAGCTATATTTAATCAGGAATGGGTTGCCAAACAACTGGAGAATATGCGTCCTTATGCACAAAACTTGAAAGCTTGGGTTGCTTCCGAACAGCAAGACGAGTCACAACTTCTCCGAGGCAAGGCATTACAAGAAGCACTGGCTTGGGCTGAAGATAAAAAGCTCAGCGACACAGATTACCGTTTTTTGGCTGCTAGTCAAGAACTAGCAAAACAAGAACTTGAAAAATCTCTGGCTTTCGAGAAACAAGCGAGACAAGCTGAGCGAGAAAAGGCGAAATTTGCCCTACAAGCGGCAAAACAAGCATATAACATCTTGGCTGATGCGCGGAGAGTTGCCAAACAGTACGCCCAAAACATAAATTTACGGAAAGCGTGGATTGCAAGAATTGCAGGAGGTGTTGCTGGCTCAGTCATTCTTTTGCGTTTGACTGGTTTGTTACAGGGTATGGAATGGGCAACATTAGATAACTTTTTCCAATCACGTTTTCCGGCGGCGATCGATCCTCGTATTGTGATAATTGCGATTGATGAGTTAGATATCAAAGCAGCGGGTCATTATCCAATTTCAGATCGGGTACTAGCTCAAACACTCCAAACTTTAAAAAGCTATAAACCCAGAGCTATCGGTCTGGACTTGTATAGAGATTTACCCGTGGAACCGGGACATAAAGAGCTAGTAGAACTTTATAAAACGACTTCAAATTTAATTGGTATTGAAAAAGTTGTAGGAAGTAAAGTTGACCCACCTACTGTTTTGTCAAAGTTAGGTCAGGTGGGAATGTCGGATCAGGTGTTGGATGGAGACGGCAAAGTGCGTCGCGCCTTACTTTCAGTTCGCTCTCACAAAGCTGGTTTGCGTTTCAATCTGGGCTTGCGACTGGCATTACTTTATTTAAAAGCTGAAGGGATTGCGCCCAAACCTCTTCCCAGATTACCGCATTACATTCAGTTGGGAAAAACCGTGCTTGTTCCCTTTAGACCAAATGATGGTGGCTACGTCCGTAATGATGCCGGAGGCTATCAAATCTTACAGAACTTTTATGGAACTGAAAAACAATTCCAAATATTTTCTTTCACAGATTTGTTAGCTAAGCGTATTCCACAAGATAAAATTTACAATCGGGTTGTGCTGATTGGCTTAACAGCAGAAAGCACTAATGATATGTTTCAAACACCTTACAGCAGTCGCATATTCGATCCTCCATATCGGATGGCAGGAGTCACATTGCACGCAAATATTGTTAGTCAAATTCTGAGTGCTGCTTTGGATGGACGACCAATGCTAAAAGTTTGGTCTGAACCGATTGAATGGCTTTGGATTCTGTTATGGTCTGGAGTCGGAGCAGTATTCAGTTGGCAGGCTAAAACACTGAGAAATATGGTACTTCTTCTTGTGAGCGCAAGTGGAGGAATGATAGCAGTTAGTTTTCTCGCTTTTTTAAAAGGTTGGTGGATTCCTGTTGTCCCTCCACTGATTGGAGTCATTGTTGCCGCCGTTTGCGTACAAATTTGTGTTAGCAAATACTTGGAGAAGATACAACTGCGTGAAACAGTAAAATTATTAGTTACACTCTCCAAGGATCAACCAGTCGAAGGACAAATTGCTATTGAGTATCTCAAGCAAGCAGAAAGTAAAGAAAATCAAGCTTTTATTGAGAAAATTCTTAGAAATTTGTAAAATCTCTTGTTGCTAATTGCTAATTGTGCATCCTCCGTTGATAGTTCTTCATTAGCTATTAGCCATTAGCCATTAGCCATTAGCTATTAGCCATTAGCCATTAGCACTATCATTAATAAATTTTAATGCTGTAAGTTTTTGGGTACAGATACGCTGCCACCTAATTAACGTTTTCATAGACTGTTCATTTGGAAAACAACTCAACCCCTTGCGGGAACCAGCACCAGCGGTATCTTTTGGTTCTCCGTCTCCTGGAGGTTCAAAAGTCTCTTGAAACACGATCTGCTTTTGCCAATCATTGTTTGGAAACCGTAATTTAGACTGAGTACAAGTAGTAGAACTAAAGCCCAAAAGAATAGGCACGAATATACTTAAGGGCATAAATCCTAATAAAAAATATTTTGGCATCATTAGGCAAAGAGGGATGATATGGAGGTATTTACTTGCGTTAAATATAACTCTTATGAGGTAGACAAATTTTTCTGCCCCGCCTGGGTGGTTTCTCAATTCCACCCCTAAATTAATATATTGGAGAAAATTTGAATAGTTGGCTTGCTCGATTACTTTATATACGGTAATGATTTAACAAACCAGATATTTTTAGAATCAAGTACCTGAAACTAGAGGGTACTTTGTCATTTTTATCTTCAAAAATGGACAAAGTAGGCATATTGCCTAGAAGCACTCATATTTGGTAGCAGACATATAATGAAGGGATACTAAGGTAAGCTGTCCCCCAGCTTCCTTTGATAGAGAGTATCTGTTTGCCCTTCTCAAACGAGTTAACTCATAAGGTTATCTACCTCACAATTTATAACAGAGTTCATACTTAAGAACGATGAACTCTCAATGAAGAATTTATGAAATATCATCTCAATTACTTAAATGGAACGTTTTTTCAAATTTTTAAAGATTTGAAGTTTTATGGGCGTAGTCAAAGATTAATGTTCCACAATCACGGTAAATTTTAGTGTTTTACTACTGCGATCGCATTTTATTGGCATAGGCTGACCACTCATTGTGGCTAACAGCTACACCATATAATTTTCTCTGATAGATAATTTTTAGCATATGTATATAGTATCCTTAAATATACTCTCGCTAAAAATTTTGTTTAACTTATAGGTACAGTCAGTAGAGCAATGCCTGCGGCTTCGCTGTCTGTAAAGTCAGAAACGTCAGAAACGTCAGAAATATAAGAAAAGTCAGAAATTTGAGTAAATTATCTCTGGAGTGTGCAAGCTCTTTATTTAATTGTCATAAAAATTAATATGGTTAAAAGTAAAAAATGGGAATAGGTAATGAGTAGATGAGAGATTACCCATTACCAAATTAATAGTTACCAATTACCGCTCGAGCTAATTAACCCTTCGGCATGACTGTAGAAAACGGTTAGGCAAGTTCAACAAACACACCACTGCGTGCAAACGCCTCTTCTTCGGGAGAAAAGTATGGGGTTCGATCGACAAGTTCGGGGTCAAAGTAGTAAGTTTCTTGTAAGAAGTTGCTACTAATGACAGCTTCCTCTAAATCCTTGATATAGTCTTGTGCAATTAAGCATGCCTCTCTAATACCTTCTTCATCACCCTTGGACAACAGCTTTTGCAAAGTTGTTCTGACTCCTACCAGGCGTGATGCTGATTTTAAAGTACCATAAAGACGGTAAATGCGATCGCAAGCAATACTATGATGTTTGAGTGCTTTTGCTTTTGCTAACTCGGAATCCAGGCTGGGCCAATAGCGGGTAGTATAAAATGCTTTTTCATCTTTATGGTACCACTCCTCTGAACGAGCAATAGAGGAAGAAACGGTATTGTGTAGTTTCCAGAAGAATAGACGAAGAGAAGGACCATCGACAACGCAGGATAATTTTGCATCTAATGACACTTCAAAATTCGTTAGCTGTGGATCGCGTCCAAGCAAAAGGTACTCCACAGGGTACATCTCCACTTCCTTGTTTTGGACAACATACATATTAAGGTGGTGACGACAGTAAGGACAGGGATACAGGCTAGCAAACAGACGGAAAAAGTCTTCAAAGACTTTCACCAGAGATTTTTGTCGATCGGTTGTTTTAGTACAAACTATCTCTGCTGTAGTGTGGAAGAAGCGCCATACTGCAGGACCGAGGTAGTATGGAAAGCTGACACGCATTTGTGCATTCTTCACATCATTTCGACCTAAATATATGTCAATAAATGAAACGTATTGTGAAAGCGCCCCTGACTCACGCCCAAATTCCAAGCGTTCGCGACGCTTTTGTACCCCATTAAGGTAGTGGTGTGTAAGACGCCACGCTTGCTGAAGTATGAGCTTCTGTTTTGGAGTACATTTTGGAAAGCCTGCTGCAACATCTGCCCCATAGCGCTCGAACTCTCCTGCAGCTTTGGTAGTCTCGTACCACTTGTTTAAAGCTGCTTCATCAGGTACTGTATTACATTGAATATTATCTTCTGTACTGACACTAAACGCAGCCAGTAACTTTGGCATGAAATCCTCATACCAATATGCCACTGGCATCATCGCACCATCTACCTCCTCTGAGGCATTTGAGAGAATGACACGATTCCACTTTTTCAGGTACTCATAAGGATCTTCTCCTAATTGAGTTGGTGGAGGAGCCATCTCCTCATTCAGATCCATATTCCTCAGTCGATTGAGTTCGTTGATAGCAAGCACGCCTTCTGCAATATCACGCAAGCTGAAATGTTTTTTCTTCAATGTGATAGCAAATTCGACACCCGCAGCAAACTTCTGTTTGACACTAGCAGATTTCCCTCGCGCTTCTAACATCGCTTTTTCCTCTGCCAACATCTCTGTTGTCTTTTCCACTGTCTTCCAGTTTTTGATACGCTCTTCTAAGCGAGCATACTCACTCGCGATTGATTTAACCACTTCATCCAATACGGGATAGCAGGCTTGTTCCACCACACCTAACCCCTTATAAAACTCAATGGCCGTCTTGACAAACTGCACAAAATCTGTAATTCTATAGGGCAGATTTCTTACGCGTAGATGAGTCTCGTGATTGGCTGAAAAACTTTCTCGAAAGCAACGATAAGCTGCTCCTTGAATCAGACGAAACAGCCCAATTTGCATATGCAAACGGGATGTACCGCACCTTTGTGTACTAGCCGGACTTTGGGTGAGTAGCTCTTGCATTTGTGGAACTTCAGAACTGTCAAGAGCGATTGCCTCTTGTATATTAGGCTCAGGAGGAGCAGTGGTTGCATTCCTAGTCAGTGAGCTTTTGGTAGTTGGAATTGGTGAGTCCTTATAGCCAGTTGCTACCTCCGACTCGTTTGGCATGAGTTTACAGAACTCCTCAAAATCAATGGAGCCATCGCCATCGTGGTCTACCTCCTTGACCATCTCATCAAGTTCAGAGTCTGTCAACCCAAACTTACTCATGACGGAACGCATTTCGTCTACAGCGATCTCGCCACTGCCGTTTTCATCAAACACACTAAACGCCAATTTCAGACGGCTGTTGCGATCGCCTTGCTTGGACACCATCAGTGCTTTGAACTCTTCAAAATCAATGCTACCCGACAAGTCAACATCTACCTCTTTAATCATATCTCGCAACTCTGTATCACTGGGGTTCTGTCCCAATGAACGCATAACCTGTCCTAATTCCTCTGTTGAGATAGTACCACTGTTATCTTCATCAAAGACTTTAAATGCTGCCCACAGTTTCTCCACCTGCTCATCACTGAGTCCTGTTTTTTCAAGCTCCACTGATGTCATAAACAGTTCTCTCCAAAGAGTCAATTTGCTATTTACACCCACATCATTGTAAGTAGGTAGGCACAATTAAACCAAACTATATAAACTTATGTAAAGTACTATAAACACTTTAAAAAAAAGCTTTTCAGCAATTTCAGACATTGTCAAACTTAGAGCAAGGATTTGGGATGTTCAAACAGGAAATTGCTTGTACGTTTTAAGAGTAACTGGTTTGACTGAGGCTCAAAGGACAACTCTGTTAGCGCTAGGAGCCATTGATGAGTCGTTTGCGATACCAACGATACCAAATCCGAGCACTACGAACAGCAAACCATAAAAGAATCAAAGCAATTAATCCACCTTGTGTGGGAGCATCTAAGGCAAAAAATACTAATGCAACGCATAAAGCATCTTGAATAAAGACTGCCCATAGTGGTATGCCTTTCAATCGGTAAAACCAACCAATTTGAACGAGTTGAAGCACGAAGGCTAATGAACCGCCAATAAGAGCAATCAACCAATTTGGTGTTGCTGTCGCATTAGCAACGGCTAACCCCATAATTGCTCCAACAAATGGGGCAAGTAATAAATGAAATACTTGTAGCACTCGCTGCCCTAATAGTTTTTTCGAGGCAAATATCTCAACTACTGACCAACTTGTCAGCGAGAACAGCAAGAACGGTGTCGAAACATGAGACAGGATTGGAACACCTGACCAAAGGTTTTTACCTTGCAGTAGTCCAATAAAAAGCAGGGGCAGGGCTATTCTAATTCCTGCCGCCGCAGATGCAGATAGTGCGGCTAGGATGTCAATCATAGAGTTATTTTTACATTGCGCTTAACTGTGTATAAAAGGGCAAACACTCAGACTTACCCCCATTTGTTAGAGTCTGGCACAAAAACTAAAATTTGACACCATAGTATTTACTATTGTTTATAAATATACATATTTTTCTGAAAAAATCAGTATTTATAAGTAAAATCATGAATTTCAGAAATATTTACACATAATTTCCTTTGTCCAGGCAATTGAGGGGATAGTGCATCTGTTAAAATACTTAGAAAAAAATAAATATGTAAATAATAAAACTTTTGTCTGGGGAATTTAAGGTGCAAGCAAGCAGATAAGCAAATTACACCCTTCGGAGCGCTTTAGAGATGATTTATAAAGTAAACATTAAGAAGAGCGTAGGTTGGGTTTCGTTCCTCAACCCAACCTACGCAATACATTTGGCAAGTACGTGAACTATAATGAAAACACTTATGTCTTTAAATATTTACATTATCATCCGAAAAACATCTAAAAACATTTTCCCTCGATATCATTTTCGATTTTTCTCAGTTAATATAGTTTAAAGAATTACCCAAACAAAACCCGCTCTCATAAAGAAAAGCGGGTTAACAATCGCTTAATTATCCGAAATGTACTGCCTTACTTTAATTTGTCAGTACTTTTCATTTCCTGGCTTAGGCACCCAAGCCTAAGCCAATCCTAAACTTTTTGGTAAATCCTCAGACAGATATTTTTGAACGCCAGAAGACGCTCCACTAACGGCATCCAGTGCTACACCACTAGCCCCACTAACAACACCCAAAACATCAAAGGGGAGACCAGCAATTCCACCCTTTGTTGTATGAATCTCAGCATTTGTTAACTCTTGAATAGAGGCAGTATCAACAGTTTGCAGTTGAGAAATTTTAATCTTAGCCATGTTCAATCTACTCCAAGTTTTGATTGTGTATTTGGGATTGCGTCCCATCCCTATAATCTGTTACTGACTTTTAAATTTCAATGGTGTCATCATTTTAAAATGGAAAAAATTACTTTAATTACATTAAAGTATTATGAAAAAAACATGAGAAAACCCTTATTCTGTGCTAACCATAGCTTCCTTGAACTCCACTAACTCAAATGAGCCATGCGGATGTCTCAGGAGCAGTACGAAGAGCTTCTGGGTGGCAGTTTTCTCGTAACAGGAGTTTAATTTGTCCAAACTGGTAATCACGGGCAAGTTGCCTTAGTTGGTTTGCTAAGGGAGCATGAGAGTCTGGAATGTCCTGAAGAAGTTGCTCAATTTCTTCTTCATCGCCAATTTGGGCAGCAGTATACAGCGCGGCAAGCCAATCGGCACTCATCACAGAAAAGCTCTGTGGTGTCAGCACAGTAAAGGTGTTTTGAGTGGTTGTTACGGAATGGGCATCCGATCGCTCTTGAGTGTCTGCATAGACAAATTGCAGGTTTAAATACTTTTCCATCTTTTCGCAGACAAGGTTTTCATTAAAGGGTTTGATGACAAAATCGTTGCAACCAGAGGCAAAGGCTAGAGTGCGATCGCTTATTGATGCCTGAGCTGTCAGTGCAATGATGATTGGGGATTGTTCTGTAGAAAGAGAGCGAATCTGTTGAGTCGCTTCATATCCATTCAACACGGGCATTTGGATATCCATCCAGATCAAATGCGGTTGCCACTGTTGCCAAAAGGCAATGGCTTCCTGTCCGTTGGTTGCTTCTCGGATCTCCATTCCTAACTGAGTCATCAGCGTCGTTAAAAGCAAGCGGTTTTCGGCGCGATCGTCCACAATCAGAATGCGGTACGTGGGTTGGCTGGGAACTAACCCAATGAGTTGTCGCTCTTGTTTAGGAGAAGGAACACTTCCAGCTAAAGCAATCTCAATGGGAAGACGAACAAAGAACGTGCTCCCTTGTCCCAAGATACTGCTAACTGAAATGTCACCGTTCATCAAACGAGCCAATCGACGACTGATGGTTAACCCCAGCCCTGTTCCACCCGAAGTCATTTTTCCAGAACGGCTTTGCACAAATGCGTCGAATACAGCCTCAATCTCATCACCTGCAATCCCCACACCTGTATCTTTGATTTCAAAAATTAAAAGAGTTGCGCGATCGCTTCGATCCATTGAAGATTCTAAAGGTTCAAAAAGGCTTTCTTGAATGGGTTCTGCTTTCACCCGTAGTGTCACGTCCCCTTGCTCGGTAAACTTGATGGCATTGCCTACCAAGTTAATTAAGATTTGACGCAGTTTTTTAGCATCTGTGGTAATGAACTGAGGAACACCTGGAGAAGCCTCGAAGTAAAACTGTAAGTTTTTAGATGCTGCTTTGTGGCGCAGCATATCTTCTAAAAATCTCAGAAGATCGGAGAGATCGAAACTGCTTTCTTCTACACTCGTGCGGTTGGCTTCAATTTTGGAAATGTCTAGGATATCTTCGATCAGACTCAGCAGGTGCTCTCCACTGCGATGAATGGTTTGAATTGTTTCTTTTTGAACAACCGATAAGGACGGCTCACGGCGCAGTACTTGGGTAAAGCCCAAGATGACGTTCAGCGGTGTTCGTAGCTCGTGACTCATGGAAGCCAAAAAGGTACTTTTTGACTGGTTCGCTGCCTCCGCCGCTTCTTTTGCCTGTTGCAGTTCCAGTTCAATGCATTTACGATCGCTGATATCGGTATAAGTTCCAATCACCCGCAATGGACGATCCTGTTCATCGCGGCTCATAACTAAGCCCCGATCTAAAATCCACTTATAGGTACCATCTTTGCATAAGATACGATGTTCGCTCACATATTGGGGGACTTCACCCTGGAAGTGTCTTTCAATTTCGGCATACACCCGCTCTTTGTCGTCTGGATGGACTCGCTTATCCCATTCGCTCAATTGATTTCCAATTTCATCATCCAAACACCCCAACATTTCTTTCCATTGATGGGAGAAAAAAACTTCATTCGTTTGAGCATTCCAATCCCACAAACCATCCCCATTTCCTTCCAAAGCATATCTCCAACGTTCTTCGCTGGCTCTCAAAGATTCTTCAGCACGTTTTAAGTTTGTAATGTCTTGAATTTGAGAAATAAAATGCAAAGGATTTCCCTGCTTATCTCGTACCAGCGATCCATTGAGAAGAATCCAAATAGTATGCCCCTGTTTGTGAAAGTATCGTTTCTCCATCTGATAGGTGAAAATTTCGCCTGCTAAGAGCTGATGCACGTAATTGAGATCTACTTCTAAATCATCAGGATGGGTAATGTCTTGGAAGGTTAACGCTAATAACTCTTCTTTAAGATAGCCAACAATCCGGCACAACGCAGGATTGACTTTTACCCACCGTCCGTCAAGCGACACGATCGCCATCCCAATCGATGCATCTTCAAAGGCATGGCGAAACTGCTCTTCACTATTTCGTAAAGCCACCTCAATTTGTTTGCATTCGTTTTCAATATGCTTGCGAGCAGTGATATCGCTGCCAATAGCTAAAAATCCGGTTAAAGTTCCTTCACTATCGCTTAATGCTGTCACCGAAAGCAATACCGGAAACCGAGAGCCATCCTTACGAATGTAACAGCACTCACATTCAGAAACCTCAAACCGCTTGGCTTTAGCAACCAAGACTTCAAATCCCGCTTCAATCGGTACTCCTAATTCCTGAGAGAGCTCCCGCGCACGAGCAATTACCTCAAAACAATCGTGAAAAATGGCAGGAGTCATTTTGCCAATCGCTTCTGCAGCTGTGTAACCGAGCATTTTTTCAGCACCGGCATTAAAACTTGTGATTGTACCGTCTACCGTTGTTGAAATCATGCTGTAGTTTGCACTGTTAAGGATTGCCTTTTGTAACATTAGGGTCTCCTGTAACTGTCGCTCTGCTTTTTCTCGTTTAAAGAGTTCCTGTTGCAGGCGTTCAAATGCTAGGTTTAACTGGTGCTGGCTCTCAAGTAAATCTGCTTCAGCTCGCCGGCGCTCACCAATCTCACGCCTCAAATCGCGGTTAACCGCTTCAAGTTGGGCTGGGCTAGGCAAAGACAATGCCTTTGGTACTAGCAACACCAACATAATTGCTGTACACAGCGAAACCAGAGCCGTGCCGCCTTTCACTGTTCCTGATACCCAGTATACTGGATGCCATAGCGTCCACACCTCCAGCCAATGCGTCGTGCCACAAGCAGTAATAAAGCTGGCAAACAGCAAAAATATCCAGTTAAACGGCAAGTCTTGTCGTTTGCGAACAAAGTAGAACAGCGTCACCGGAATTGAGTAGTAGGCAACAGCAGTTAGGGAGTCTGAAAGGATATGAAGCCAGACTAGCGCTGGTTTCCAGAGGTAGCAGTGACCGTGAGGGATAAAACTGCTAGAACTAAAGAAGTTTGTGATGATATTTAGCATGAACCTGTCTCAAGTGTGACTCTTGTCCCTGCGGTTTGTCGCAAAAGGTTTTAGAGGGATATTATTCTCTTTCAATTAAACCTCAAACAGGTTTTGAGCAACTTGTGGTGACGCAAGAGTTGGGAACTAGATCTGGAAAATTTAACAAATATAGCAGTCCTAAATGATTTACAAACACCTCTTCCTTGTCCTCCTTGTCTTCCTTGTCTCCCTTGTTTGGATCTCAAATAGGATTGCTATATAACATTAAATGCACGCCTAAAAGCTAGTAGGCATCAAGTGAGGTTATATCCAAATTCAATTGCAACTTATCATTAATATACTATGAACGCCTAATACCGTTTTCATATGAAGATGCATACAAAGAACCCCACCGCCTACGGCACCTCCCCTTACCAAGGGGAGGCTGGGAGGGGTAAAAATAATGTGCAGCTTCATAGAGAATTGGTATAAGAACTGTTCTTTTTCAGAATGGGTTCACAGCATTTGTAGGGGCGCAAGGCTGCCGCGCCCCTACAAGTGTTGATAATTGTTGGAAAGTCTAGTTCTAAACCGTTTTCGATATATTCCCAAATGTGATAGAGAAAATAATGAACTAAATATATAATGAGAAAATAATTAACAATCGAAGATAGCTTATAAGCGGATTTTCATATCGAGCGATTGCCATCAAAAATACAGCTGAATCAGGTAAAGACTGTATCTGGTTTCTCCATTGAGTCAAGGGTGTTACCAATCAAAGAACTGAGGCAAGGCTGTTTGTAGGAACAGTACCGATTACGCCCCTCAGCTTTTGCGGTATACAATGCTCGATCTGCTACTGCAATCAGATTGAGGGGAGATGATTCAGGTTTCAGAATTAAAGTGGCAACACCTATACTTAGAGTTACAAGACTACTAACCTCAGAGCGAGCATGAAGAATTTTTAAATTTGCTAGTGTTACCTGAATTTGCGTTGCAATATGAAGTGCCCCTTCAGTTGTTTTATTCGGAAGGATAACGGCAAACTCTTCCCCACCATACCGAGCCACCAAGCCTTCCGAATAACGAACGCTGTCATCGATCGCTTGAGCCACTTGTTTCAAACAATCATCTCCTGCTTGGTGTCCGTAGTGGTCGTTGTAGAGTTTGAAAAAGTCGATATCGCATAAAATGATTGAGAGCGGAGCTTGTTCTTGCACAAGCCGCTTCCATTCCTGTTGTAAAACTTCATCAAAATAGCGGCGATTGGCAATTTGAGTCAATCCATCAAGGTTCGCCAGACGCTGCAATTCTTGATTTGCCTGTCTGAGGTTTTCCTCTGCCTGCTTGCGCTGCATAAACCCACCTAATTGTAGGGCGATCGCACTCACGAGTTGAACTAACTTGGCGTCAAACTCGTTTTGCCTCCGTTTGAAGAACACTATCACTGCCAAGACTTGCCCATCCAGGACGATCGGCACTGCAAAAGCCGCTTTTAGCCCTGCTGCAATAACATCTTGCCTTCGTAAAAATACGGAAACGTTCATTTGAGAAACATCAACAATCCACTCTGGTTGCTGGGATGCCCAGACTCTACCCGGCAAACCCACATTGCTTGCAAAAGTGTGAGACTGGCTGACTTCAACAAAGTGTTGCAGTTGTAAATCTTTTGGATTGTAACAAGTTTGGTTTAAGTAAAATGCTGTCCCATCAGGGGTTGGAGTCCAAGCTTCGCTGTAGTCCCAAGCGATCGCCTGTCTTACGGAGCACAGCATTGCACTCAGAGCTGCCTCAAAATCTAATGCCTCGCTCACTGCCTCAATGGTGGTTAATAACAGTTGAGTTTCTGCTTGTGCCTGTTTTCGCTCTTGGATCTCTTGTTGGAGTTGTT
Source organism: Scytonema sp. UIC 10036 (assembly GCF_009725235.1). The sequence continues at coordinate 1,985 of NZ_WJFC01000027.1, read as the reverse complement.
GCTTTTGGAACTGGAGCGTGAGTTGTTGCCTAACTCGCGCTAACACCTCTTCACCCTCAAAGGGCTTTGTGATGTAGTCTGCACCTCCTACGGTAAACGCTTTTACCTTATCTGCCGTGCTATCCATAGCACTAAGGAAAATCACGGGAATGTCACAGGTTTGGGGCATAGACTTCAAAGCCGAACACACCTCATAGCCGTCCATTTGCGGCATTTTCACATCCAGCAAAATCAAGTCAGGTGGTTGAATTTGAGCCGACTCCAGTGCGGTGGCTCCATTTAATGCCTTCCTAATCTTGTATCCTTGCTTACTCAAAATAGACGCCAGTAACCGCAAATTGTCAGGTTGATCGTCCACAATGAGCAAACTTCCAGCACCTTGCGCCATAATGTACCTTCCTTAAGGGGTTTTTCAATTTGGATAGGAAAAGCCCAATACACTAAGATGACCTTTCAAAAGGTCAACCTTCAACCGTAAATTTTCTAACATTCAACAATGAATAGTAAAATTTTTAACAATAAAAATTAGTTAAATTTCGAGAAATACTAATTATACCGTGGCTATATATACACCAAATCAGCTTTTTTTACGGTTGAAAGGCGAAGATAGAGAAGCTGTTAGGGAACACCAAAAAATAAATTATCCCAAATCCAAAATAAACGTGTAGGGGCGCAATGCCTTGCGCCCCTACGATGGGATAATTTTTTAATTGGAAGTCCCTTACCTTCTGCCTAGTCGTTAAAAACACGATAAAGTTAACTTCTAGCCGTTATCTATAGAAAGCACCCAGCAAGTATTTTCACCGTCAAACCTGGAGTAGAAGTAGAATTTATCAGCGCCTACATCACCAATTAAAGTATCTCAAAGAGCACCGCCATCAAGGATGTTGTTACCAAACCCTCCATTAGGATAATCAATAAGACCACCAGCACGAAGATAATTATTGCCTACATCACCAACAGTATCTGAAAGAGCACCACCATTAAAGATGGCGTTACGAAACGCTTCAAGAAGAGAATCAATACCAATACCACCAGCACGAAGGTAATTATTGCCTACATCACCAACAGTATCTGAAAGAGCACCGCCATCAAGGATATCGTTGCCAAACCCTCCATTAAGATCGTCAATAAGATTACCAGCACGAAGGTAATTATTGCCTACATCACCTATTAAAATATCTGAAAGAGCACCGCCATCAAGGATAGCGTTACGAAACACTTCAAGAAGAGAATCAAAACTATTACCACCAGCAGAAAGGTAATTATTGCCGTACTGATTTAAAAATGTATCATTGTCATCACCACCGTACAAATCATCATTACCACCGCTAGCATTCCAAAGATAGTCATTGTCACCATAACCATCAGCGATCGGGTTCTCAGAAACTTGGTAGATGATCCAATCGTCGTTATTGGTTCCGTTGATAGTTGCCATAAAATTTTCTCCTTAAAAAATATTTTGTATATTTAGATAAATTCCCAAAAAGGGTAGAACATTAAATTGCAATTTGCTTTATAAAATGGACACCACTGAAATTCCTGATAATTATTTTCCCATAAAGGATAATCAAAATCTAAAAAGACAAAAAGAAAAGTCTTAAAATATCTCTCCAGATAGATAATTTTTTTTTGTTATTGAGTAACTTGACATATCTTTGAGGTAGTGTAAGCAGACGATATAGCTTGGGGAGCAGAGGCAACTAACATAATCATGCCGTCGGCAGTTTTGATCCAATCTTGGGCTTCGACAATCGGCTGGTACAATTTTGAAGGCTGAGTAGCATCGGAGACTGCGATGGTATGACTTGACAAACATTGCACCCAACCTTGGTATTTGCCTCCAGTTCTCATTCTCAGGGAATTTTTCGTTTTTGAGAAGATATTGAGTCAATACTTGTCGGTTTTGCCTAAAAATACGAAAACACGTAGGTTGGGGAGCCAGCCCTGAACCGTGTGCGTGGCGCGAATGCGCCATAGGAGGG
>NZ_WJFC01000026.1 GCF_009725235.1 Scytonema sp. UIC 10036 | reverse complement strand
GTTAATATAGAGACATCAGGATAAGTTATCTGAACCATTAATTTTGGTCTATTTTTTCGTCTTTCTAAATTGATATAAATTAAGATTGGAGTTAAAAGGTTTTATCTAGGGTTGTAGTAGCTTACTTAGATAATAAGCTGAGACGCACTTAATTTTTAAACCTGAAAACCTCACAGCAAGGCTTTCAAGCTCCACAAAGTACAATTTAGATGCGCGACAGCTTACTCAAGTAATCCTTTTCTTCTTAAAAATTACAATAAATAATAAATATGAGGATTTTGTGAGGAAATACTCGGCATTAATAAAAAGGCGATCGCACCCTTATCAGTAGCACCTTAAATTTCAGGATTAGCAACCAGCTTGTCATATTGTCAGTTGCGCCAGTTGTATAATTTAGGACGCACCTCTGACTCGGTCATTATATATGTCAATAACATTTTTTACATCGAACTCAGGTCTTACGGTTAGTCCATTCCTACTCACTTCTTTACCTCATACCTCTGCTCAAGTGCTGCCAATACTCCCCTGGCGTTCGCGAAGCGGAAGGGAGGCAATCGCCCTTCTACCCCCTGAACGCTTACCCAATCTGAGAGTTTAGTTACAGTTGAAGTTGCCCTCACAACTTTCTTGAGGTTGAGCCGATCTCTTTGTAAAAACCTGCATCCTGGGTCGGAAAAGCCTTGTTGTATATAGGCTTGAGCGTTTTTGACACGAGAGCAGAAAAATACATACTTATGTCTAACGCAAACACGCTCTAGTCTGGAGTTCTTTGATTAAGATGTGGGGCTTGATATCTTAGAGGATGGTTTAGGCTGCACTACCATCCTAATATGAGTAAAATTTGAGACTTTTTTCGGCTGTAGATGACGATTCTGCACCAGAACTAAAGCCGCGATCGCAAGCAAAAAATAACCAAAAATTTTCTGAAGTCTTTGCGCCGGAACAAACTGAGATAAGTAGGCACCGAAAATTGTTCCTGCACTAGCAGCCACAGTGAAGGATAACATCAAGTTCCAATTTAAAGAAACATATCCCCAGTAGCCCAGAAAGCCGGCAACTGAATTAAATACAATAATTAATAATGATGTTCCAATAGCCTGTTTCATGGGTACATTTCCCAACAGTACTAAAGCAGGAACGATCGCAAACCCACCACCAACACCAACTAACCCAGTCAGTACACCCACCCCCAAGCCTTCACTCATTAACCACAACCAGCAATACTTGCAGACGGGTTGGGGATAAAGTGCCAGCTTGTCATCTGCTGCAATGGGCAAAGAGCTGCGCCAAATCATAAACATGGCTGCCAGCAACATCATGACTGCAAACAGCATCATTTGGAAAGCTTCAGTCACTACTGGTAATGTGGCAATCTTTGCCCCGACAAATGCCCCCAGCATTGTTGCAGAACCGAAAATCAACGCAGTTTTCAAGTTGACATTCTTGGCTCGCCAGTGGGGAATTGCTCCTAACAAACTCACGGTACCAACAATCACAAGAGTCATGGCGATCGCAGGTTTTGGCGCTACATCCATGACATAAACGAGAATCGGTAGTGCCAATACCGAACCACCACCACCAATCAAACCCAAGCTAACCCCAATACAAGCAGCTAATAAATGCCCGATTATCCAGCTCATACATGGCTCCGTTGATTATAAGGAAGTTTTGCTAGTAGCATTCTTAATGCACAAGTGTCTGTAATTCCCGCAAATATTAATCCCGCTCCCACAAAACTACTGAGAAGCAGGAACCAAGAAGAAACAAATACTCCTAATAACGTGCCAATTAATACTAAAGAACCTGCGACAATTTGCACTTGCCGTATTAAACTCACAGGAGCACTTTTGTTAATTTTGGTGGAGTAACCAGCTTCTTTCCAAGCACCTATACCCCCATCAAGATGGGTGACTTTTGCAAAACCTGCATCAAACAGCTTTTGAGCTGCTATTGTTGAGCGATTCCCAGAACGGCAGTAGAGAACGACTTGGGTGTCCTCATCTTGGGGTACTTTGTGCGGATCGAATTTGGAAAGGGAAACCAGGGTTGCTCCGGGAATATGCTCCCCTGCATATTCAGCAGGTTCGCGAACATCTATCAGTGTGACAGCTTGTTGCTCAATTAATGTTTTCAGAGTTTGAGCATCAATGGTTTGTAATCTATTCAAGCGAGAAGTAGTCATAACTTTTTATACTTAAGGATGTAGGATTTTTTAACGCAGAGACAAGCAGAGTTTCTGTGGGATTTGATTAAGCAGCAACATGACCGCAACGCTGGTTAGCGGGTACGGCTTCCATCATCTTTTTAGGATTAGGTAGATTTAGGTTTGCCATCAATTGGATAAATTCACTGCGGTTATGTCCCACAAATCGAGGATTCCACTGTTTCTCTTCCCCAATGGTGGAAACTGTGTTCCCACGATAATCATGACCGGGATAAACTAAGGTTTCGTCAGGCAATGTCAACAATCTTTGCGTGATGGAGTCATACATCATCCCTGCATCCCCACTCTGGAAATCAGTCCGTCCACAACCACGAATTAACAGTGCATCTCCAGTCAGCAAGTGAGTCCCATTCACTAAATAGGCATTATGGCTATCCGTATGACCGGGAGTTGCGATCGCTTTTACCCTCACACTCCCCAACTCCAAGACTTCACCATCCTTCATAAACCTGTCTGCACATCTAGCTTGAGCATTTTCTGGTACGATTCCCAAACAACCCGTCATCTGGCGGAGTTTAGCCGTTCCAGTAATATGATCGGCGTGGATGTGGGTTTCTAGACAGTATTTTAGAGTTAGTCCTAGTTCCTTGAGTAATTGGCGATCGCGCTCCACCTGTTCTAACACCGGATCGACCAAAATCGCAGTTTTAGTTCCTACATCGGCAATTAAATAAGTATATGTACTGGTTTCTGGATCGAATAGTTGTCGGAATAACATGATGCTTAACTCCAGATAATCTCGTTTTTACATGATATAACTATATGGTAATAAAACGTGATTGTCTAGTGTTAGTGCCGACTATATTTAGTACGCTAGTAAAAAAATCTCAGTTAATCGTGACTCAATACTTGTCAGTTAAGCTTAAACAATGAAATTACGTAGGTTGGGTTGAGGAACGAAACCCAACATTTACAAGCATTTGTTGGGTTTCACACACGGGTTTACCCCTACTACAAAAATTCGAGAGCCCTTGCAGTGTTGAATCCTGACTAACTGTCCAAGCTGTAGGATGAACATGAGTGCTAGCTCAGAACAAAGTTCCCCAAAGACTTTCGAGCTAGCGCTATCGCATTGTAAGTTTACAAATGTGTTCTACACTCATGCTTTGTGAATCTGAAATCAACTCATTTGGAATTGGTTCGACTAAAGATAAACCTAAAATCCGTAAACCCCAACGCTCAAACCACGGTACAGACATTCCCAAGCGCATCTTAGTTAAGAAAAATTTCTCAAAAGCTACCTTGATCCAACTCACCCAACGACCGCGTTTCGCTACAGAAAACCGCCGTTTTCCAGTGACAGGATCTCGCAATACTGGAGCCGCAATAAAAACGATCCCGGTATCGCCAAAATCTGCCATACAAATTGCTTCCAGGGTAGGTCTTACTGGTCCTGTTTTTATCGCTCCTAATTCCCTAGCGATATTGTGAGCAACAGCCATTCCCATTGCTTCTGTCATTTGTCCAGTTTTCGGGACACCAATGGGTACAGGTGTCAATTCTTTTGGAGTTAACTGCACTACCACACCCAAGCTATAAATTGAGGGAAAGTCTGGATGTTGGTATGTAGGTAAAGTAGGCACAAACCCTTTCGCATCCGTTAATCCCTTTGCCGATCGCAAAAATGACGCGCCCTGGAAAGGTGGTAGTACCATTGAATATTGGAAGGGTAAAATACGACCATCTGCTAAGGTAATCTTTTGGGGGCTAATCTCAGAAATTGCTGCATTCTCAATTAATTCAATATCTCGTTGCTTTAGCAGTCGAGTCACCAACTGGGCTGAATTTGCCATTTCCCCAATTCCCAAGTGACCTGCATAAGGTTCTGGTGTAACTAAAGTCATCGGTACTTTGTGACGCAAACCCCGTCGTCGCAAAACATTATCCGCCAGCAGCGCAAACTCATATAGCGGACCAAAACAACTTGCTCCCGGTACTGCTCCCACCACTAACGGTCCCGGATTCTCCAGAAATTTTCGCCATTTCTGGCGTGCTAATAAAGCGTGATGGGGATTACATACAGATTGGGTATAGCCTTGCTCTGGACCTAATCCTGGTACTGCATCCAGTGCTAAAGATGCTCCCGTTGCAATGACTGCGTAGTCGTAATTAATGATTTTTCCTGCAACATGAAGGGTTTGTGCATTCGGGTCAAGGGCTGTCACTTTTCCTTCTATCCAATGAATACCCCGTCCCCAAAGCAAATTTTTTATATCTAGTTGAATATTTTCTAATGGTGTCAAATCAAAGGCTACCCAAGGTAGGGAGGGGATAAAAGTAAATTTTGGGTTGTCAGAAATTAGCGTGATGCAATGGGATTTTGGCAACAAATGTCTCAGTTCGTAAGCTGTTGGTAGACCCCCTATTCCCGCACCCAGTACGACAATGTGAACCATTTTGATTACTCCGATTGCTAAAAACTGGCGTAGGATCGAGGAAAAGTGCCAGCATCAAACGACTCTCTATTCCCACGCTCTTTTCGGGACTTTTTGTGACACTACTTAATCAGATAGTAATACAGTTATATTGTAAATTCAAGTCAACCCCTAAAAGTGATTCCAGCAAATTTCAACCTGGTGAGGTACAAAAATTACCCCCCTCTGTCCCCCCTTACAAAGGGGGGATGAAAGGAGGATGTACCTCATGAGACTGAGAAAGGCTATAACGATTAAATAATTTAACAATTCATTTAATTACCATATAGTGATATAATAATTAAATAAACATTTACCGGAGGTGTAAAATCATGTCAGAAAGTCTTCCTTTAGAAAGCCCTTCAATGTCGAGGCGACAATTGCTCAACTTCCTCACGGGTGCAGTTGTCGCCACCACAGCTAGCAATATACTGTATCCTGCGGCTAAATTCTTTGTTCCCCCAAAAGAAGTGGGCGAAGATGGTTCTATCCTTGCTAAGGATATTAACGGAGATGTGATTCCAGCTAGCCAAATTTTGGGTGAAACCCCTGGGACTCGTGCCTTAGTAGCGGGATTAGCAGCAGAACCGACTTATTTAACAGTACAGTCAGATGGTAGTTTGCACCCTTGGGGAATTGTCGATAACTGCACCCATTTAGGTTGTACATTCCCTTGGAATCCCAATGACAATCAATTCCAATGTCCCTGTCATGGTTCTCGCTATGATGCTGATGGGAGAGTGGTGCGAGGTCCTGCACCTCTTCCTCTAAAGCTTGTTGGTGTCAAGGTTGAAGGGGACTATATCAGCATTTCTCCCTGGACGGAAATAGACCCCCGCACTGGGGAAAAACCTTGGTGGGTTTAGTGATTATCGTTCAACAAGAAATCAAGCGAATTTTCAATAACATGGAATTTTCTAAGAAAAACTTTAACCAACAGCTTAACCAAATCTATGACACAATTATTGTCGGCGGTGGTGCTGGGGGATTGTCTGCGGGTATTTACTTACAGCGTTTTCGTCTTTCTAGTTTAATTATTGACAAGGGTAAAGCTCGTTCTTTCTGGATGCAAGAATTGCACAATTATCTGGGCTTATCACCAAATACCCCTGGTAGGGTTTTATTGCAAAACGGGAAGGAACATTATGCCTCCCTCGATGGTGATTTCCTCAATGCTTATGTTGAGGAAGTAGTCGATGAAGGAGAAACCTTTGCTGTCAAGGTCAAGGTGGGGCGTGTAAATGGTGTTGATGCCGTGTTTCGCTCTCGGTATTTGATTGCTGCTAGTGGTATTATTGACTATCTGCCACCTTTAGATGAAATGCGAAATGTTTACGAGTATGCCGGGTATAACTTGCATGTCTGTATGGTCTGCGATGGCTATGAGATGACGGATAAAAAATGTGGTTTCTTCGCAGGTAGTGAGGCAAGTATTGAAGAGATGGTGTTTAACTTAAGCTGGTTTACACCTTACATTACCGTGTTTACTCACGGAAGTTTTGAAGTGAGTCCCGAAATGCGCTACAAACTTCGGGAACATGGTTATCCCTTAGTGAAGACACCGATTAAACAATTCCTAGGACAAAATCACCAAATGACTGGTGTGGAGTTGGTAGATGGTTCGATGATTGAGTTAGAAACAGGTCTAATTTCAATGGGTTCCCGCTATCATCACACGTATCTACAAGGGATAAACCTAGAGATGAAAGGGGGTAATCTAGTAACAGATAAGATGTGTCGGACTTCTCATCCGCGTATTTTTGCGATTGGCGATTTGAAAGTAGGGTTGAATCAGGTTGTGATTGCGGCTGGAGATGGTGCTTTAGCTGCTACTCAAATTTGGCGAGATATTCGTTGTGCAAATGGTGCGCGTCGTTGGGAAGAGAATGTGAACTACCCTGGCTCAAACGAAGTTGGCCCAGGATAGGATATGATAAGCTAAATTTGCTGCGGCAATTACGAATTATCTTGACCTGCGGCTTTCCAACCATTTATACTAGGTGGGAAACCTCGCACATTGTCATAGCCCAAAAGATGTAAGGACATGACCGCCATTGCGGAACGATAACCAGAAGAACAGTAAACTACTACAGGTTGTTTTTTGGGAATCCTGTCTAGGTTTTGAACCAATGCCCGTAGGGGAATATTGATAGCGTTACCAATATGACCAGACGCATACTCAGAAGGTTCTCTGATATCCACCAAAAAAATATTATCTCGTTTTAGGATCTGTTTCAATCCTTCAACTTTTCCCACTGCGTAATAGTCTTCAGGGATGGATTTGAGATAACTATCCACTGCTGTTTTCCAGTCAACGTTGGAATTAGAGACTACTGGGATGGGGGATGCTAAAGCTGACGAGTCATAGCCAACACCCAGAAAGGCATAAATGAATATCCCGAACCCAAGTAAAATTACAAATAAAAAATACCGGATTTTCATGAGCTAGTATTTCCCTATGACAATTCTTCCCTTACCCTCGATCGTGCCATACTCCCATTGCTTAGTCTCACAATCTAGAATGCGATCGCATTCTAGAACTATCTTAAAAGTCATTGGCTAATTTCCACTATTCTTTAAAACCTCTGCTCGGATAAGAATTTGTGTAGGTTGGGTTGAACGATAGTGAAACCCAACAAATGCTTATCAATGTTGGGTTTCGTTCCTCAACCCAACCTACGTATTTTCGTACTTTTACGCTTAACCCACAAGTATTGGCTGTTTTATTCCCTAAATCAGCAATTAAATAAACAAGTATATATACTTATTTATAGAGCAGAGAGTTGTCGGAATAACGTGATGCCCAACGCCAGATGTTTTTGAAATTCGATTACATTACTATATAGTCATATATATTAATGGTCTAGTGTTGATGATTTTACATAGGTTGAAAAAAAATCCCCAACTTTACTTGAACTTAAATCACTATATTGTTATATTGTGAATAAGTGATTTATTGTTGATTAAATTCACGCTCAGAAACATTGTGGTGGGGAATAGGAGGGCAGTAGGCGATGTTCCTCCGCAACCACTATGCAATCGCGAGGGGTTATTTATGGGCAAATTATTTAACGAGCTAAAGCAAGATATTTTATATCAGCATGGGATGAATGCCTGTTTGAATTGCGGTGTGTGTACTGCGGTTTGTCCCGCAGCCGAATTTAATGATTATTCCCCCAGGGAAGTCATGAACACGGTGCAGTCGGAAGATGACGAACTAGAAGTCTGGTGCTGATGGTGCAACGAGGGGAATGGGAAAAGGTACTGCAAAGTAATACCCTATGGTTATGTACTTCTTGTCAAATCTGTACCTCTCGATGTCCCCGTGGGGTTCGACCATCAGATGTGATTGAAGCGGTGAAGGCGATCGCTATTCGTGAGGGTATAAACAACGACTCTACTCGTTTCCATCAGATATTTGTAGAGTTAATTGAGAAACGAGGCATTCTTTTTGAACCTGAGTTGATACACAAATATGGCGGTTTACCTGCAATGCGACAACAGGCACTCTTAGGAGTGCAATTAGCTCTTAGGGGTAAATTGTCCCTATTACCAGCCAAGGTGAAAGACCCTCAAAAGTTTAGTCAAGCATTATCCAAGGTGAGCAAAAAATGAAATATTCTTACTATCCGGGATGTAGTTTGCATACCACTGCAAAGGAGTTCGATTTATCCACCAAAGTCGTGATGCGAGAGTTGGGAATTGAACTTGAAGAACTTCAGGACTGGTCTTGTTGTGGCGGTTCTATCGCTACTGGTGTTTCCCATGATGTGGGGATGGCTTTAGCGGCTAGAAATGTGGTTCTGGCGCAAAATCAAAATACAGATCTGTTGGCAGCTTGTTCTGGTTGTTACAATAAGTCAGCGAAAGCGGCGAAAGCGTTGGAGAATGAGCAAGAACGGGATAAAATCTCCTCGATTCTTGCAGCTATGGGGATTTCTGTTGGCGATCGCAACATAAAAGTCAGAAATGTAGTAGATGTGTTGGCAAATGACTTGGATATTTCTAGTAAAGTCAGAAAGCCTCTGATGGGTTTGAAAGTTGCTTGTTATTATGGTTGTTTGTTAACTAGACCAACAGATATCACGGGATGGGACTCCCCTGTGTTCCCGATGTCGATGGATAAATTAGCTATAGCTTGTGGTGCGGAGGTAGTTGATTTTAGATCCAAGACGAAATGTTGTGGTGGTTCCATTTTAATCCCGAAGGAAGACGTAGCTTTGTCACTGACGAAGGGACTACTGGATGAAGCAAAATCCCTAGGTGCAGATTGCATTGTTTTGGCTTGTCCGTTGTGTTCTACCAACCTGGAATTGAGACAGCCTGATATTGAGAAAAAGTACAATGTTAGTTATTCTTTGCCAGTGATTTATATTACAGAATTAATTGGGCTGGCGTTGGGGATTAAGCCAGGGAAGCTGGGTATGGATAAGCACCTTGTTTCCACCAAGCCGATTTTAGCTAAGTTGGGTATCATCTTGAGTGACCTACCCATTTTCCGTATACAAAATCCGGTCGGCAACATCCAAAATACGACTAATTAAGAAACTTGTGAGTAAATTATAGTGACTTCCAGGACAGCGGACATCACATTAACGTCAACGTAATGAACATATAGGCGGAATTGGCTCTACATGGACTGCTACAGTCATAATTACAAATTTTCTCCTCACAACTTCCTCAAAGTTTTCGCCTATAAATTAATGAAGGTAGGAGCAATAAGAACGCAAATTGCCAGTTTTTATTTACAAGCAGATTTCAACCTCATCCAACTTGTAATTAAGCGTACCTTCTACCAGACCTTATCTAAGTTAAAAAAAGAACTCAAAAATCTCTTTGATAGGAATTTATCTGTTCAAGCCGTATTTTTTCACAAAAATTAAAGAATAACTCCACAAGTTTTGGAAGTTTGGCTATGACCAATACCATAACAGTTATCTGCTGGAGGCTAAAGCAATGAAATTTAATTTCCTCAAACCAAAACGCGTTTTTTGGGTGGGTTTGTTTTCCTCTGCCATGTTTCTTTTTCCCCTTTCTAGTCTGGCTTTGACTGTTCAAGAAGTGCCGAATCCCCGACAGGAGTATGGTGGTTGGGTAACTGATATGGCAGGAATCCTCAGCAATGAGACAGAAACTCAAATTAATCAGATGATTTCTCAATTAGAGGCGAAAAATGGTACAGAAATGGCGGTTGTCACTGTCAGCGAAACTGTCCCTGCGGCTTCTCCAAAAAAATTTGCAATTGAACTGTTTAATTATTGGGGAATTGGCAAGAAAGGACAAGATAAAAGTAGACGAAACCACACTCGCGTCACATTTGAGCAACTCGGAAAAAACAGCACAAAATCTGGTCGTGTCAGATTTGAGGGATGGAAATGTCCTATGTAGGAGGCGGAGATGATTAGTTTTTTAGGGCGACACAAGCAAAAGTGTACTAGATGCAATCAAGAGTTTGCAAAAGCAGAACTGTCAAATGGGTTGTGTCCAGACTGCCAACAACTAAAAATATACTTAAATAGAGAAAAATGTAAACACTGTGGTAAATGGTTTTTTGAGTCCCAATTGACTAATAGGGTGTGTCCAAATTGTCAAATTCGCTCACAAGAAAAATGTGCTCATTGTGGTGAATGGTTTTTTGAGTCCCAATTGACTAATGGGATGTGTCCCAAATGCCAATACGTAACACCCTCGTTAAGAAAAGTAAAATGTACCTACTGCAGTCAAGAGTTCTTCCCCTGGCAACTATCTGATAGAGTATGTTCACAATGCCAAGCTCAAATATCCTCTCGGAAAAAAGAAAAATGTGCTGATTGTGATAAAAAGTTTTATCATTCGGAGTTATCTAATGGGTTATACTCAGAATGTCAATATTTGACTAGCTTACCATTGTTAGCTCAGAAAAAATGTACTCAGTGTGGCAAACTACTTGACATAAAAGACCAAGGAGATGTATGTCTCGCATGTCTACTCAAACAGGCAGAAAAGACAAAATTCCCGTTTGACCTTCGTAAGAAATGTACTCAGTGTGGCAATTATTTTGATATGGAAATACATGGAAATTTATGCCCGAGATGTAAATTTGGAATGATGTAATACCAATTTGAAAAAAGAATGCAACAGATGAATAAGACCCCTCTCCCCAACCCTCCCCGATGCCTTGGGGAGGATGCGCTGCCTTCGCGAGTGGGGCTGGTAACTCCACAGTTTGATTATATTTCATTTACCACTAACGATCCCGGATTCTTTAGAAATTTTCGCCATTCCTCCCGCGCCAATAGAGCGTGATGGGCATTACTGTAAGGGCGCTCGCGTAGCGTGCCGACGTTCGTAGGCATACGGTTGTTCACCCCTACTGGTGTACTTCATTTACCTGAAATACGTTGTACATTGAAAAAATCAAGAATTCAAGGAATTCTTAATAAGAGTTTGGCTTCCTCGGAAGTCAGTCAAAGCCTTTAGTTACACTGTAAGTTACCTTCACAACTTCCTCAAAGTTTTTCCATAGGATCTAACTCTGAACTACTGCTTATTTCTTAACCTGTTAAAGCGCAAGTTAGATTTGTTGTATCCGAGGAAAAAATATGATACATCAATTCAATTCCAACCCGATGAACGGATTATCGGAATCGGAAGCGGCGATTAAACTGAAACGAGAAGGTTATAATGAACTCCCCTCCAGCAAGCGGCGAAGTTTTTGGGGAATCGCTCGCGAGATTATCGAAGACCCTATTTTCTTACTACTTGTTGCCTGTGGCGCAATTTATACTGCCTTGGGCGATATGCAAGAAGCTTTGATTTTACTAGGTTTCGTTTTCTTTATTATGGGCATTAGCCTTTATCAGGAGACGAAAACTGAAAGGGCGCTCGAAGCATTGCAAGACCTTTCTAGTCCTCGTGCGTTAGTGATTCGAGACGGACAAAAAAAGCGCATTGCAGGTCGGGAAGTGGTACGAGGAGATGTTGTCTTTTTGGCAGAAGGCGATCGCGTTCCTGCGGATGCAGTACTGCTTGATTGCACCCACCTTTTAGTTGATGAATCTTTGTTAACAGGAGAGTCTTTACCAGTACAGAAAATCGCGGTTGAGGTCAGGGCGAATGATGAATTTACCCGTCCTGGTGGCGATAATTTACCTTTTGTTTATTCTGGTACATTAGTCGTACAAGGTCAAGGAATTGCCAAGGTACAAGCAACTGGTAGCCACACCCAAATTGGTAAAATTGGTAAAGCATTACAAGGATTGAAATTAGAACAAACCGCACTGCAAAAAGAAATGGCACGGTTGGTAAAGAATTTAGCGATCGCTGCTTTAGCCATTTGCGCTGTGGTCGTTGTGGTCTATGGGTTAACGAGGGGTAATTGGCTTCAAGGATCGCTAGCTGGAATTACCCTAGCAATGGCAATCTTACCCAATGAGTTTCCTGTCGTTGTCACCATTTTCCTTGCTTTGGGGGCTTGGCGAATTGCTCAAAAACAAGTTTTAACCAGGCGCATACCTGCAGTAGAAACTTTAGGTTCTACTACCGTCTTATGTGTTGATAAAACAGGGACGCTGACTCTTAATCAGATGTCTGTACAACAGTTATGCTCTTGGAATCAAAACAGCGTGCATCAAAACATTTACGATTTAAACCTTCATGCCCAAGAACCGTTACCAGAGAAAGTTCATCAGCTTGTAGAGTTTAGCATCCTCGCCAGTCATAAAGACCCCTTTGACCCAATGGAAAAAGCTTTCAAGCAACTGGGGAATCGCTATCTAGCTCAAACAGAACACATACACCATGACTGGACACTGCTAAAAGAGTACCCTCTATCACCACAGATGCTAGCAATGTCTCAAGTTTGGCAAACAGCTGACGGTGAAAACTGCATCATTGCGGCTAAAGGTTCGCCAGAAGCCGTTGCTGATTTGTGTCATTTTACATCAGAGCAAATGCATGCGCTAGCAATTCAAATCAACCAAATGGCAAATGACGGTTTACGAGTGTTAGGAGTTGCCAAAGCTTCTCTCAAAGATCCACCACCTGCTTTCTTTCCCCCCCATCCCGCCTTTAGTGCCGATTGTTTACCCGATGTCCAACATGACTTTGCTTTTGAATTTGTGGGATTAGTCGGGCTAGCTGACCCTATACGTCCAACAGTCGCACAAGCAATTCAAGAATGCTACACTGCTGGTGTGAGAGTTGTCATGATTACAGGCGATTATCCCGGTACAGCCCAAAATATCGCTCAACAAGTTGGGTTATTGCAAATGGGCGAAATCGTTACCGGGTCGGAACTAGATGAGATGGATGACAGCGAACTGCAACAACGTATTTCTAGTGTAAACATTTTTGCACGAGTCGTGCCAGAACAAAAATTGCGAATAGTCAACGCCCTGAAAGCCAATGGTGAAATTGTTGCCATGACAGGCGATGGTGTTAACGACGCACCAGCTTTGAAGTCTGCACACATTGGTATTGCAATGGGCGGACGCGGTACAGATGTAGCGCGGGAGTCAGCAGACCTCGTATTACTTGAGGATGACTTTTCAACGATTGTGCAAGCAGTCAAATTGGGACGACGGATTTTTGACAATCTCAGAAAGGCAATGGCTTATTTACTTGCCATTCATGTCCCAATCGCGGGAATGTCCTTAATTCCAGTGTTGTTAAAGTTACCTTTAGTGATGCTACCCGTTCATGTTGCTTTTCTGCATTTGATTATTGACCCTGCTTGTTCCATAGTTTTGGAAGCGGAACCCGCAGAACCCAATGTCATGAACCGCTCACCTCGCAATCCCACTGAACCTGTATTTGGCAGACAAAACTTAGGTTTAGCTTTACTTCAAGGTGTAGGCATTTTAACAATCATTTTACTGATTTACCTCATTTCCTTGTATCGCGGACAAGGAGAATTAGATGCTCGTGCTTTGACTTTTACAGCATTGCTACTTGCTAACTTAGGATTAATTGCTAGCGAACGTTCTTCAAATCGTGTCAATTTAACAACATTTAAGTCACCTAATCCAGCTTTTTGGTGGGTTATTGGTGGTGGGTTAGTCTTTTTGTGGATGGTGCTATACGTCCCGTTTTTACGCCACCTCTTCCGCTTCTCATATCTACATCCAATCGATCTTGCTATTTGTCTAGTGGCTGGAGTCATGAGCTTTTTCTGGTTTGAGTTGTTGAAAATACCTTCTCGAAAGAGGAGATTAGCTGTAACCAATCACAGTCATTCGGAAGTTTAAGATAGGGGATCTTCCGTACTTAGTGGACTAATTTTCAATTACAGTCGATAACTTTCCTTTAAAATCAAGGCTTACAGTCGCTTATAGTCACGCATTTTATCCTTAATGCTGAATTGATATCAATAATGACTGTAATGAAAGCCCAGTAAGGATTACAAGCTAATTTTCACAAGAATTTAGCCCACTAAGTACGGAAGAGCCGAATTTTATTCTGAGGCAATACTACTCGAATAAGAATTTTTGTGGCTTTGGATCGCCGTGGAGAAACTCAACAAATGCCTGTAAATGTTGGGTTTCGTTCCTCAACCCAACCTACCTATTTTCGTATTTCCACGCAAAACCTACGCAGTATTGTATTCTGAGGGCATTTTTTTTGCCAAAACAGGATGCTCCCCACCATACTGCTTCTGGTAACGAATTCGTCATGACAACTAGTTACAACTAAATCGTCTTTCTTTTGAAACCAGACATTCCACTAGTGGTGAACCAGTATTCCCAACTCCCTCCAGACGCGATTGACCAATTATTTAGGTCAAAGTGTCCACTTCCTTCTGGAGTTCCAGAAATTTTATAAGCTCTAACAGCTTGTCCATTATTGTTCCAAATTAAGGGTAAATTTGGTTTAATTTGTTCTGGTGCGCCTTTAGTTTGCAGAAAATAGGCATCTTGCCCTTGAGATGTTCCATTGCCAAAAACAATAGCAATTCCTTTTTCATCAATAGCAACAAATGCACCTTCTTCTAAACCAATACCATAAACCGGAATTTGATTATTTGTTTCATAAACGACCCTAGCTAGAAATCCAAAAAGCCTCCCATATCTTGTTTCTGGATGGTCTTGGTTAATTCTATCTAAATGCGTATCAGTTATCACATTTTTTAGAATTGGGACTTTAATAAAGTCACTGTAATAAATATCTTTTGTATTGTGATGAAAAGGATTATTCAAAATTTCTGAACTCAACACACCCTGATGGGCTGGTGCATAATAATAGTCTCCTAGAATAGCCATTCCAGCACTGGTTCCTGCTATGGGAACTTTTTTTGAATTAATTAAGTAGTTAATTGCTTCTTCTAAGGTCGAGCCTTCCCAATAATCTTCATATTCATTCTGATTACCACCAGCTATAAATAGAGCATCAGCATTGCGGATGAATTGAATAACTTTTGGATTATTGGCTGCGTCTCGGCTGTCGATAGAAATTTCTGCTGCTGAACTGACAAATTTTTGATAATAATTGCAGATCCATTCAGCCTGTTCGCCGATTCCACCAGAACGAAGAACCAAATAATCTCCCCCATCTACTCGTTTAAGAAACCATTGGGTAGCGGAATCTTCTCCCGAAGTTCCTCCTTCCGCACCACCAATCAGCAGAATACAAGGAGTTGGTTTTGCAGAAGTACTCTTAACAGTTCTACATTCACATTTATAGTCAAATTTATCACTCTCATTATCTGTTTGAGTGAGGTTTTGAAATTTTCTTGTCATAGATAAATATTTATTAAGAAAGATGACACTAGAGAATTAGTAATTTTAGCAACTGGAGTCTCTAATATATTGTCTGAACATTTTGATATTAAGAAGGGAGTCGATGCTACTGGAGCGAAAGTCCCAGCGAAGGGGGTGGAGTTTGACACGGCGGTTTGAGCCTTTGTCGTCTTCCATCAGCCAGTGGTCTTCGGCGAATTCCTGACTGTTTTGGATCGCGGGGAAACTCAAGCAGGATCTATGACACTCACGCGATCGCTTTTACAAAATTTATCCTAGATTTACCGTAGCTGTCGCCATCAGATAATTGCCGGAGTAGCTATCGTTCTCTATTAAGAGACGAAGGTAAAGTCGTTACTCGTCAAACTCAAACCAGTTACTCCCTCAACAAATCCAATGAGTTCGGAAGTACCCATGAGGAAAATACTCGTGCCACTCTTGCCTCCAAGT
Source organism: Scytonema sp. UIC 10036 (assembly GCF_009725235.1). The sequence continues at coordinate 81,552 of NZ_WJFC01000026.1, read as the reverse complement.
GAGTATTTTTTGCTTAATGCATAAGAAGTATTTCCTTTAAGCTGAATCGTATCATCGGGGCTGAAATCCTTGATGAGGGCGTAGTCCTTCAACCCATTTCCTGTGTAGTAAACTTTTTTGGCATCTCCTAACACGAAAATATCTGTGCCATCCCCACCATACAGAATATCAATTTCCCTGTAACCAGGACAGCAATTCTTGGGATTTGTGCCAATTAAAGTATCGGCTTCATTCCCACTACGAAGCACGTCATTGCCTTCTAGGCCAATAATGTAATCTTGACCATTGAGTCCGCTAATGTCGTCCCATCCAGTGGTTCCGGTAAGAGTATTTTTATCATTAGTGCCGACTATCTTGTTCAGATCGAAAGAAATTTTATAAGTGATATTTTGCGAGAATTCTCCAAAACTTTGGAATAATCCCTCTAATGCCTCTAGCTTCAGATTGTTCGGTATATTTATTTTTGCTAGATTAAAAACTCCTCCAAAGTTAAAAGTATGTTCCTCCGGCGGTAAAGCAGTTAAGTCAATACCTAAGTAGAAACCATCAGCAAAGGAACCTGTAATTTCCCCGGCTGGCAACCCTAAGAGATTATTTCCTGGGAGAGTATAGTCGAAAACATCAGAGGTTTGTCGATAAGCTTTTAAGTTGCCCACAGATACACCATCAATAGACGCAAAGAGGCTTCCGCCGTTTTTTTTTAACCCCGTATCTGCCACGGCTTGAGTAAATCCTTGGACTTGTGCATTAGTTAAATTAGCTGGTACAACTTGAGGAAAAGATGTTTGTAGTTGAACAGCATCCCATTGAGTGTTGACTGTGGGAAAAAAGAGATATTTATATCCCTTGTTTGGTTGTAGTTCAACGTTGCGCGTAACTTCTCCTGATGCATTAAAAGTGCCTACAAGATAGAATACAGGAGGTGATTGACCTGTGTCGGCTTTCTCTCCACTTTGATCGAGAATAGGATGGTTATCATTAGCTGGAGTGCGATAGATATATTTCCACCAATCAACAGACCAGTCTTTTTGGGAACGTCCATCGATAGAATCACTTGGTTGAAGTGCGCTAGAGAGAATTAGGTCATCGTTAGACATATCTCATTCCTCCTTTGAACTTGCTTCAAATATTGGTGAACACAAATATTTGTTGTCACTGGGAAATAAATAATCCCATTTTTTGGAATTGCTGCCCTAGTATTAAGAAATACTTTACCCTACAGGAAGCTAACGCAACCAGGGAACAGTAAAGTTTCGCCTAAATTTTGCCTCGCCCATAACCTTTGGGAATGCTGGTGGTTACACAATGATACTGTAAAATTAGCTGTACAAATTTTGCTCTGTATTCGCTCTCATCTTTTTAATAAAAAAATATGAGAAACTTGTGAGGAAACAAAAATAATTTCAAAATTACAGCTTTTTAAATATGTAAAAATAGTTGGCGAAGCTCACTTTATACTTAAACTAGCCAACAAAAATCAAAAACTAGTATATATATAGCAATCCTATTTGAGAGCTAAACAAGGGAGACAAGGAGGACAAGGAAGAAAAGGAAGAGGTGTTTGTAAATCATTTAGGACTGCTATAATTCAATACTCCTTGAAATAGATTGTGGTGGCAATACGACGATCTGCGTATAAAAGTATGAAGATATTGCAACAAATTACCTTATGAGTAATCCCAGCTTTGTCAGAGTAACCATTACCGCACCTGTTCTGGTTTGCACGCCCAGTTTCTCGTAAAGAGGCTTTAGATGTTTTCGTATCGTTCCTTCAGAACAACCCAGTACTTTTGCAATTCCAGCATTACTTTTATCCTTTGCAATCCAAAATAACACTTCCGCTTCGCGTTTTGTAAGTATAAGCATTCAAACACAATTCAATGCTTGCATCGCTTGGTCGGTAGTGAGAAAGATATGACTTATTCCTAGCTCATCTACAAATCCAACTTTTGCAAGCCGATCCATCACTGGACCTTTGACTTCAGACATATAAAATCCTATTCCGCTCGTGTTTAAGTCAATAATCAAACTCTTGAGTGTTTCTAATGCGCTACCATCGATAAAGTTAACTGCACTACACACCAGTACTAAATGTTTTACTTCTGGGCGATCGCATTTGTTAGGTAGGCATTCCGTGTAAACACCTCAAAATCTTTCCCTCTATCATCGTCAAAAAGGGTAGAGAAATCTCAGCTTTCTAAACAGAAACCATATTTGAGTGGATCGTTTGGATCAACTAGAAACTGCTGAATACCAGTTATATAAGCGTTTCCCGTAAAAACAGGGTCAACCGCTAAAAAATTACTTACTTGAGTCGTATCCGCTCAATAAATCGGGGCGAACTACCAGTTCGGGAACGATTTTACGTCGTTTGAGGCTTGTCGATGAGCGATTTACCCCAGATTATTGAGCGCTTACCTTGAATCTCCCGAATCAGTTTTCCGTGAAACTGAGTACCGATTATACTCACAGTTGTAAACTCAACACCCAGTGGCAGTTCACCTTTGGCGTGCAGTGTAGCCATTGTAGCGGAAGTACCTGTACCACAAGGACAACGATCCATTTGAACTATTGCGACAGAATAAGGGCACTATAGCGACCAATGCCCACATTTCCTCGGTAAGGCATATGGTCGGGGTCTCCTACATGAGTTGGATAAGCTTTGGTGTGATACCCTGGATGGTTTTCAAAATCAGGACTGTAGCCGTTCCAGTCACTGTTGAAGCGTACCCACCACATTCCTCCTTGAGGAAACCCAATGCTGTAGCTATCGTAAGATTGATTGCTCAGATTCACAACCACGATAACATCATCTCCAAACCCACCATTTTCCCAACGATGAAAAGCGATAACTTTGTCTTTGTCGTTGACATGATGAACGTGTACGTGTTGTCCGCGCAAGCCGCACGTGTTATTATACCAGTTGCGGCGTAAATGAATTAAGTCTCGATACAAGTTATAAATTCCCGGATATTTCGATAAATTATCCCAATCAAGTGGAACATTATCTTTCCAAGCTCCTTGTTCCAGGAATTCTTGACCTTGGAAAATCATCGGAATACCTGGTGAAGTTAAAGTGAACACGGCTCCTAATGTAGAGCGTTTTTTCGCATAGAAGCTATCTGCTTGATTCTCATCTATTCTATTTGGGAGACGTTTTTTATGATTAATCTCAGCGACTTCATCATGGTTTTCGCTATAGATGACTCGTTTTAAGGCATCTGTCTCAAACCGTTGTAAAATTGCATTTTGCACGTCAATTATGTTACGAGAATTGTCAAGTGGACTGGCAAGTGCGTTGTAAATTGACCAGTAGAATGAACTACCCCACTGAGAATTAAACCCCGCGCCTGCAGTCCTTGTATCTTTAGTAATCCATTCGTTATTTTGCAAATCTTCAGCAATGGAGATTTTCCAAGGCTGTTTGTTATTTTTATCGTTGTTGATCCATTGCATTAAACCCCATCCTTCAGCAATATCATTGCTGGGGTCGTTATTATTTCCTTTGGCGTTTCTAATGTTTACAGTGGAATCAAATCGCCAGCCATCAAGTTGATACTCTTCTAACCACATTAAGGCATTATCTCGGATAAAATGGCGTACCTCGTCTCGACCAAAATCAGGGCGGGGACCAAAATCAGTGTTAGCACGCCTATCATTGTAGAAGTAGATACCGCCATATTCTCCTTGATGCCAGCCATCAAAGCGCCAAAGACTTGGAAATGGCCGATCGTAAATACCTGAATCAAAATGGTTGTAGACCACATCTAAGATGATAGCAATGCCTCTATCGTGAGCAGCCATGACAAATTTTTTAAAGTCTTCTGGAGAACCGTAGCTACTTTCAATATCAAAAGGTAAATTGGGGTTGTATCCAAGAGATGTTGTACTTGGAAAGTCAAATATTGGCAGGAGTTCGATTGCATTGACTCCCAAGTCTTTGAGGTAATCCAATTTTTCAATGATGCTAGTGAAAGTTCCTAGCTGTTCTTCACCAGAATTAGCATGACTTGCCTGGATAAGATTGTAAAAAATTCCTGGTAGTTTATTACCTTTACGAGCATTGAAAGAACTGACGTGCAGTTCGTAGATAACTAATTCATTCCAGGCTGGCATGGTAAAATGATGTTCGCCCCAATCAAAGGGAGCTTTGATTTCAACTTTGCCTATATCATTCGCTGCTTTCGTCCGATCGCGAGGATCGATTACGTGCTTTCCATAGGGATCTGCACGATGGAAAATTTCGTTATTATGCAGCACATAGCGATAGTAATGACCGGGCTTAGCTCCTGAAACATCTACTGACCAATATCCATTGCTTTCAGATGCTAAGGGAGTTGCTGTCTGAGACCAATTGTTAAAATCTCCTTCTACATAAACCTGTGATGCAAATTTTGCCCAAACTCTGAAGGTAGTCCCCCCATCATAAACAATAGCTCCCATTCCATTCCGGGTAGATGGTTGGGTAGAAGATGAATCGATCTGTGCTGGTTGAGCGATCGCAGTAACCATGATTGACTCCTTACAAAACGATTATTTAGAGTGAGTTCGGCGTTACTAAATACAAATAGAGATCGACTTGACAACAAGTGACCGATTTTCACTTTTTTCACTTTATATCCTTTCGGTCTTATTCCAGCCAGTTATAGCGTTACACCCTGAATTTACTAGGTTTCTTTCCAAATAGAGTTTGACCAAAAGTTGAAGATGGTATATGACATCACTCTTCATCCTTTCTCTATTTCAGTATATGAAAAGAATTTGGGGATTTTATGAGGAAATGACATATCCAAATATTTAGAGGCCACAAATCGCTGAGAACTTTTTCGGCGGCTTCCTACGATTATTTTATCTTGCGTCTTCTAGCAGAAACTAACAAGAGAATGAATTAGTAGCAGACAATTTATCGCTAAGTAGGTGGGTGGGAATAAACCGAACTATATTACAAAATGTAAATCCACTAGAATCCTTACCAATGACAAATGACTAAGGACGACCATTCCCAGTTACGTTTTCTCATACCGACCTACTTACACCTTACATAATTATGGAAAGAAAAGACCTTGGCGATCGCATCTACCCTCCAAAAAGGACAGCAAACCTCACTATTATTTGATATAATGTAATAGAAGAAAAAGTAAGTGATTGTGCAAAAGTATTTATGCTCTGAGGAGTAAGTTTGGTTTAGTTCAAACCCTTGCCCTACCTTCAAAACCCTTTTTGAAGGAATAGCAATACTCTGCAAGTATTGCCCTTGGCTCCATACCCCTCACCCTTGGGAATCGCTTCGAGGAAAGGGAAAGCAAGCTACGCAATGACAGATGTGTATATTTCATTTTGCATGAGTACTTAGCTTCACGAATTCCGTTCCACCCCTGCTAAGGGAGGTGGTAGTATGTTCACCAGTAAAAAATTTTTAACCTTCTTTGTTGCTGGTATCACATTATTGGCTACCATAGTAGCGACTGCTAGTCCAGTTCAAGCAGAGCAAACCTTTGTCACAAGTAAATCTGATAAAAAATATACGATAGTCCAGATTGAGCGTCGCAATCCGACTCATCGTCCTCCTTGGGACTATCGTGACCATAACTCTGGGAATAATTGGCGTGCGGAAAGATGGGAAAGAGCACGAATGCGTCGCTACCGCCAGTGTATGATTCACTCCCACCGTCATCAAAGGCGCTGCGAATACATTCTTCGGGAGCGAAATCCTTTTTTAGGAAGGAGTAATAGATATTAATTTTTATTTTCCAGGCCTGTGTAAAGAAGTTTTAGTTTCAAAGAGCGATCGCTATTTGTTTTTGTTGACTTCGCATTATTAGCTGGACAACACCAATTGAACTTGGTTGTTCCACTAACACAGGCATCTTTACTCCTGGTAGTAATACAACCTCCTGCAAAGGACTGTGGGTATTGGTTGACGAGGGTCTACCATAGTACAGGCAACGCTTCTAGGGCTTGCCACTGATTATACTACGGCGAGAGTGACAAAAAAGGGATAAATGTTTCTCATCCCAGGATCGCGCTTTCGATTGTCAAATACCAGCTTTAATATCAGCCATGACCCCCTGGGCGATCGCAGCAATTCTTCGTTCTGTTGTTTTAGGTAAGTAATAATATTTACCTGCTGCCCTTTGTGCTATCTCCTTAGGCAATCCACTAGAAATAAACTTATTTTCTGTATCAATAACCAACACTTGCATTCCTAATGCCCGAATTTTAACAGCAATATCCAGCACTTCCCCTTTAACATCTGGTTTCTTTTCATCCAAAAACGATTGACCGAGGGAACGCGATAGAGGAATATTCGCCCGACCGTCGGTAATCAGTACAATAACAACTTGACCAATATCTTTGGACTGCATCGCATTCGCTCCAACTCTCACTGCTTGAACGAGACCGTGAGCGAGGGGAGTCCCCCCACCACAAGGTAAATAATCTAGGCGTTTGTGAGCGGCGGTAATCGACCGGGTAGGAGGCAATAACACCTCTGCTCGCTCACCCCGGACGGGAATTAGGGCAATTTGGTCGCGGTTGCGGTATGCTTGGGCTAACATCTGCAAAGCCGCACCTTTAGCCGATTGCATTCGATTCAATGCCATTGAACCAGAAGCATCAACAACAAAAATCACCAACGCTCCAGCTTTGCGGGCTAATCGCTTGACTCGGATATCGTCGTCTTCAATAATGACCCGACGACCGGGCTGACGTAGGTGACGTGTTTTTTGGTGTGGAGCCGCAGCCCGTAAGGTAGCGTCTATTGCAATCCGCCGAATTGTTCCCTTGGGAAACATCGGCTTGACATAGCGTCCTCGGTCTTGGGAAAAAATCAGCCCGCGACCACCGGCTTTACCCCGTCTTTGGTGGGCAATTTTCGCAAAGTGAAGCACGGAGGGGTCAAGGATAACTCCTTCTGGCGTAAAGACAAATTCTTCGGGGATACTCGGTTGGTCTTGTTCTGTTTTCTCCGGAGTTTCGGTGTTTGTTTGCTCTGGTTGTTCTGGTTGGGGTTGGGGTGGGGGCGGTTGTTCTACTGTCAACTCAATGACCGTTGCTCTGGGTACAATGACTAATTCAACTGCGGAGTGTAAATCTTCGCTATTCACTTGTAACCGCCCATTCAAAGCAGCACTCGCTTTAGCAACTCGCAACGCAAACAATTCGGCTCGATGTCCTTGTACTTGAGCGCGAATAGCTTCGTTAACTAAGTAGGCAATTTGCTCGCGTTTTACTTGCACATCTTTTAGCAATGCTCGCGCTAGGATAATTTGGGTTTTGAGGTCTTGGATGTCTTCGACATATTGCAGGAGAAATTTTTGGGGAGACTCTGCGTAATTTATAACTTGCTCCACAGCTTGAACGCGCTCATCTATACTCAAAACCTCATCAGCAGAAAGTGCGATCGCAATTCGGTCAAGTAAATGTTCTCGCACTACACCTTCTTCTGGGTTGTAAGTAGCGATAAATAAAGGTTTGCAAGGATGTTGAAAACTGATGCCCTCGCGCTCAATGTGGTTGTACCCCTCAGCTAAAATAGCCATGAGCGGATTGGCGATATGTTCTTCCAGTAGATTAATCTCATCTACATACAAAATACCCCGGTGTGCCTGTGCCAGCAATCCCGGTTGAAATACCGTCTCTCCCTGCTGAATCGATTGACTCACATCCACTGAACCCAATAATCTATCTTCAGTCACGCCAAGAGGAACTTGGACAAAAGGAGCGGGGATGACTTTTGTAGGAAGTAGGGAGAAATCATCTCGTTCATCCTTCTTTTTTCTGTCTGTTGCTCTCACAGTTTCATCATCCCACTCCTGGGGTGTATTGGGATCGCAGTTGCAACAGGAACCGCGAACGACTTCAATAGGGGGAAGCAGCGCATGGAGAGCGCGAGCCATAACTGATTTAGCTGTACCGCGACGACCGGAAATCACCACTCCTCCCAAATCCGGGTCTACAGCAACTAGCAGTAACGCCAATTTAATCGCCTCGTGACCGACAATGGCTGTCAGAGGAAAAGTGGAAATTCCAGATGAGTGAGTTGATAAAATCATGACGCGATCGCCTCGAATATTTGTGACACATGGGCGATGATTAGCAATAAAGCTATTATCCTACCTTCAGCAACAGAGTGAACTAGCACGCCAGACCTCACAACTTCCTCAAACTTTTTCCCTAAATTATAAAGTGATGATCTACTAACACTCACGAAAGCAAAAATCTCTTGTTCGGGGCAAAAAGATTTGGCAGCTTAAATCGGAGGTGAGAGTTATGATGAATAAACTCCGCGATCGCGCTCAAGCAGGGCAAATGTTAGCCCAGAAACTATCAGCCTACAACCGCCCAGAAGTCATTGTTTTGGGCTTACCGCGTGGAGGAGTACTTGTTGCTTATGAAGTAGCAAAAGCATTGCACGTACCGCTTGATGTTTGCATCGTCAGAAAACTTGGCTTACCTGGTCATAAAGAACTGGCTATAGGAGCGATCGCCTCTGATGGTGTTCGAGTTTTAAATTACGATGTCATTAGTCATTTAAATATCTCTAGTAAAACAATTGACGAAGTTGCTGCTAGAGAATTACGAGAACTGCAACGCCGCGACCATACTTATCGAGGTCAGCGTCCACTACCAGATTTACGACATCACACCATTATTTTAGTAGATGACGGTATCGCTACTGGTTCAACAATTCGTGCTGCGATCGCCGTTCTCAAACAAGAACAACCAAAGCAAATAATTGTGGCAGTTCCAGTTGCACCACCAGACATTTGCAAACAGCTAAAAACTGAGGTTGATGAAGTTGTTTGTCTAATACAGCCAGAACCGATGTATACCATTGCTATTTGGTACGATCACTTTTCGCAAATTACTGATGAGCAAGTACGTCACCTACTTGAGGAATCTACTTTAAGAGGATGTTTGAAAAGTTTTGAGGGGTCAAATTTTATGCCAACCGCCTCACCATAATCCAACAATATTTTTACTTGTCAATTTTGGATTAAGGATGAAATAGGTACTCACACTCTTCATATTCTTGCGACAAACAAACAAGTTAATCAACATTTTCAAGACTATGCTGATGAATCTAGGAGAAGCAAAATTTGGAAAGGAATAGTTTTGCCTAAGGATGGAGTTACCTCTGAGACTGAGGTGACAATTGAAGTCATCAAATAACTAGCGTTGGAGTTAGTGGGATTGGGCGATCGCATCAAATTGAAATAATCTGGATTTCTGTGACTCGGTGCATTGGTTTGGTTGACCTTTCAGTGGTTTTTGATTTAGAACGAGATCGCTATCAAGTTGTTAGTGCAGGATGGAAAGACGAGCGTCCAATTTACGGGTGTTCGGTACATATCGATATTAAAGATAGCAAGATTTGGATACAGTATGATGGCACTGAGATTGGATTTGCGGATGAATTTGTAAGGCGAGGAGTTGCAAAAGACGACATTGTGTTGGCATATCACTCGCCGTTCATGCGGCAGTTTGATGGTTTTGCAGTTAGCTAATGAACAAGTTTTGTAAAGCTATACTAGGAGACATAGCTAATGTTCAGGAGATAACTATGATGCACAAAGAATATATGGATATTTTAGAATCATTAATTGATAAATTGACATTATCTACCATTTTAGAAATGCTAGAGCGAATATGTCACAAAAAAGCAGAAAATCTCCGAACTCATTGGCAAGATGAAACTTCAGCAAAGCTTTGGGAGAAAGCGGCTAGACAAATAGAAGAGATAAATGTTGATGTATAAAATGGATTTGGTATTAATATGCAATCCATTAACGCAACCTCCATTTATCAGTCATTGGCTACCAACAGTTTGTGTCTTGCCAATATTTCACATACTTCTGCATCGCTCGTTTGTTCAAAATTTTTATACCAGATACCAATGGCATACAAAGCCTCTGGCATCAGCACGCACACAACCTTGTCCACTTCCGCTTCAAGTTCGACTAACAGCACGCTACTAGAGCGCTCTATGCACTTTGCTCGTGTTCTATTGGAGCAAGCTGAATCACGACCCGTTGATTGAGAGCGTGAGCGATTTTTTGCAGCATTGAAAGGGAGTGCCCTTCATAATCAGCGTCTTCAAGCCTTGCGATCGCAGACTGTTTTGTACCAATAAGTTCAGCAAGCTGTTTCTGTGTTAACCCTGCTTTTGTTCTGGCATCATAAATCAGTTGTGCCACAAGAGCATTCATGGAAGCTTCCTCTACTAAGGCAACAATCTCAGGGTCACTGCTAGTCATTCTGTCAATGATTTTTATGGCATCACTAGTCTTGGTCATCCTCTTGTTCCTCTACGTAAGTGTGAGCTTCTGGGTTTTCTTCAAATAAAAGCTTTCGTGCTATCGCCCGTTCAATATCAATTGGAGGTACAGCTGCTTCCTCCTTTGTAATAGCATGTGCGAGAATCGCCACATTTTGCCCGTGAAAGAAGTACAAGATGCGGTATTGCACGCGAATATACTTTGCCCGTAGCTCGTATATTCCGTCGCACAAGTAATCTGCCGCCGGACGACGGAGTTCGTATCCTGATGCTGCAAGTTGTTTGATTCGAGCAACACAGTTTGCGCCCACCTTTGCGGTCTTCCTTCAGAAGTCGCGTCAGCCATTCAAGGACAGGAACTTCCCCTTCCTCTTCTTGGTAGAAAACAACATGGGTTTCAGGCACAGCATCCTCTCTAAATATATCAATATTGTTATATTAAGGCAACGGAGGAAACGAGACGTGCAGACTATAAGCACTACGTGCTTTTTCCTCAAGGGTTTTCAACCTACTTCTTTATAAAAATATCAACAGTTAATGATGAAAAATAAACTTAACAAAACAGTAACATCCTGCCCAGACACAGCAGCATCACCAGGAGTGGTCTTTCATATTTGTGGAATCACAAAGGTCTATCGCATGGGTGAGGTAGAAGTTCACGCCCTAAGGTCGATTGACTTCGATCTCTATGAAGGAGAGTTTGTCGTCTTGCTAGGACCTTCAGGTAGTGGTAAATCAACCCTGCTGAACATTCTTGGCGGCTTAGATGTACCGACTAGCGGTCATGTATTTTTTCGCAACCGTGATTTGACCCATGCCAGTGAAGTAGAACTCACTCGTTTCCGCCGCGACTGTGTTGGTTTTGTCTTTCAGTTCTACAACTTAATTCCCAGTCTCACAGCTAAAGAAAATGTAGCATTGGTTACTGAAATTGCGCGACATCCGATTCGCCCGGAACAAGCATTAGAGTTAGTGGGATTGGGCGATCGCATCAATCATTTTCCCGCCCAAATGTCTGGAGGTGAGCAACAACGGGTAGCTATTGCCCGTGCTATTGCCAAGCGCCCGGAGGTGTTGCTGTGCGATGAACCTACGGGTGCATTAGATTTCCAAACAGGTAAATTAGTACTAGAAGCGTTGGAGGAGGTCAACCGCGAGCTGGGTACTGCAACTGCGGTAATTACGCACAATGCTGGGATTGCGGCAATGGCTGACCGAGTGGTAACAATGCGAAGTGGTCAGATTAGCAACGTGCAGTGTAATGAAATTAAGGTTGCACCTGCACAATTGGAGTGGTGAGAAAGAGTCGTCTTGTTGCTTGTTAAAAGTTGCTTTAGGTAAAACTTCTAACTGAACGAAGCAACTTGAGGCAAAGTCCCGATTTTCATCGTTGAGAATTCGATTGGCTCTAATACTAACCGCTTGAATGCCTTGGAAAGTGATGGGGCTACCATCATTGATTTTTTCGCTGGGATGGAGAATGATGGTTTCGCCTTCTTGAAGTCCCTGACGAATTTCAGCTTCAAAATCGCTACGCTGTCCTATTTCAACCGAACGAAGAGCAGCTTTGCCATCTTTAGCAACAAAAGTACACCAGGATTTGCCACAGCGAAAAAGGGAGCTCAGTGGTATCTTTAGCACATTTTTACCATCCCAAATCACAATTTGCACATCAACACGGTAAGCATCACCGAAGAAACGAGGCGTGTCAACAAAATCACCAATGATGTTAACGCGTTGTTCCTCAACTCCCAAAGCAGAAACTTTGGTGAATGCAGAAGGTTCCACCAGTCTTACTTTCGCCATGATTGGCTGAGCATCGGCTCCCCGTTCAATTAAAATGGTGTCTCCTGGCTGAATTTTCTCAGCATCTACTGAAAGCACGTCAATCACTAGTTCCAGCTTTGAGATATTGCCTATTTCTAACAAAGGAGTACCAGAGGTTACATATTGGGCGCTTTTTTGGAGTATCCGCAGCACTTGTCCGCGAACAGGTGAGCGAATGTCAGTGCGGGCGGCTTCATCTTTGAGTTTTGAGAGTTCTGCCTCCACGCTGGCAATACGGGCATCGTACACCTTAAGCAAGTAATCTGGATCGTTTTGCTGTTGTTGCAATACTGTCAAAGCTGCTCTCGCTACCTCAACTTCAGCAGTGGCAGATTTTGCTGCTAACCTTGCTGCTTCCAATTCTTTGGCTTTAGTAGTTTCATTTAACTCTGCAATTTCTCGGTCTTTGCGGGGAATGACCCCAGTCGCTTGCAGTTCTTGAGCACGTTGAGTATCCCGTCGCGCTTGTTCTAGTGCTGCCCGTGCTTGAGCTACCCTTGCCTCTGCCTGACGCTGGGCTGCAAGTGCTGTCTGGATGTGCCTTTGTGCCTGTACTAAGGTTGCCTGTTTGGGTCGCTGTGTGGCTACTCCTTCTCGCTGTGCCTGCCATTCTGCTAGTCTTCCCAAGGCTTCTTTTACTGTAGCATTGAGGGGAAGGGAGTCAATACGGGCAACTATGCTTCCTTGCTCAACTTTATCGCCTTCATCCAGTTCTATTCTGGTAAGGCGACCATCAACGGGTGCTGATACCACAAAGCGATCGCGCACGCGAGTTTTGCCTTCTGCATTGACTGTCACTTGTAGTTCACCACGAGTAACACGCCCGGTATCTACTGGAACGGGAGTAGGACGAAATGCCCAAACAATGAATGCAAAGGTGGCGAGGGCGAGCGCAAAATAGACCAATTGCTTTGGTGAGAGTTTGGGCAGACGCTTCTTCAATCCCTCAGTATCTGGTTTGCGGTCAGTTGGTTGTTTGGGCAATGGTAGTAGCTTCATATGTCCTTACTCCCTAGTTTTTAGGACAGCGATGAGATCGAGATGGGTGAGCTGACGGTGAACAATTAGCCCAGAGATAACAGCTGCGCTCGCCACCACAACAAACGCAAAGGCAAAAGTCGCTTTCGTCACAATTAAGGGGAAGCGATAAAGTTCCGAGTTGTAAGCAAAAGACATCAAAGCACAAAAACCAAACCCAAGGGCAAATCCCAGAGGAATTGCAGCCAGCGTCAAAACTGCCTGTTCGCCCAAGAGGATGACTGCAACCTCTGCTTGAGTGAAACCAAGCACGCGCAGTGTTGCCAGTTCCCGACTGCGTTCTGACAAAGCAATACGAGCGGCGTTATAGACGACTCCAAAGGCGATCGCACAAGCAAAAATTACCAAGACAGTAGTGAAAATACTGAGGGTGCCAGCGATGGTTTCTTGAAAGCGGGCGATCGCCATTTCCCGGACGGAGACACCTGTCACTGCTGGTGTCCGTTTTAAGAGTCCATACAACTTATCCATTTGCAACGAGTCAACAGCCAAATATGCACCGGAGATAGTTCCGCCTTCACGCATCAACCGATTCAATGCGCGGATATCCATGTACGCTGCAACACCAATCAGCTCATCTACCAACCCAGCCACAGCAACGGTACGGATAGGTCTAGCTCCCTCCAATACCTCCACCGTCAGTACATCCCCTGGTGTAACGCCAAGAATTTCCCCTAGTTTTGTCGTCAGCACAACCCCATTAGGTGGTAAAGAAACAGTATGCAGCATCCTGTCTACTAGACGGCGCAGTTCTCCTCCTGGTTCCAGCCCTGTCAGGGCAATTCGGTAGGTACGATGTTCAAAGCGCAACCTAGCTGGTACGGCACGGAATGGTTCGACTTGCAAAACACCAGGCAAATGGGTAACTTCATACTGCACGCGAGAAGGACGCGGCTCGTTAAAGACAATTGTCACATCTTCACGTTGGACATTGCGGAATTGCACATCAATCATGTGTTCCATAGCATCGACAAAATAGCGACCGACAACCAACATGGCAACGGCAAGAGCTATCCCGAGAGTAGACAAAAAAGCTTGCACTGGTTTCCGTTCCAGATTTCGCAATATCATTCGACCTATCGGTGAGAGCAAATGCTGAAATCCCAACTGTTCAATGATGGTAGGGCGAAAGCGGGCAGGTGGTTCGGGACGCATTGCTTCAGCTGGAGGTAGAGAAACCGCCTTTTGCACAGACATGAAAGCACCAATCACCGCAGCGCCACCACTAATCAAAATAGCCCCCATCACTTGAGCCATACCAAATTCATAGCGAAGTACTGGGAAGGAGAAAAACCGGGTATAGTTATGAGTGACCGCAACACCAAACCACAATCCCAAGGCAGTGCCAACAGCTGCACCAATGAAAACAATTGCCAGCACAAACTTTAGATAGTGCCAGCCTATACTCAAATTGTTGTAACCAAAAGCCTTCAATACGGCGATTTGGTCGCGTTGGGTAGCAATGAGGCGAGAAAGCAAGATATGCAGTAAAAATGCTGCGATCCCAAGAAAAATAGACGGTACTATCGTTGCAGTTCCTTGCAATTGGGTAATTTCTTCCGATAAAAAACGGTTAGAAAGCTGGTCTTTGCGTCCATAGGCACCAAATCCGCCATACCCTTCCAGAAGTCGATCGAGCCGGACGATAACATCTGCTTCTGTTGCCCCCCGCATCAGCGTCAGCGTGACATCATTAAACGCACCATCCATATTAAAGGCAGTTCCCAAAGCATTACGTCCCATCCAAAAAACACCGAAGCGCTGATTATCGGGGAAAATATCCCCCGTTCCTTGGATGGCGTAAATATACTCTGGCGAAAGCGCTATTCCTACAATCCGCAACTTTTGCCATCGTCCGTTAATAACTGCACCTACAGTATCACCTACATTTAGCCGATGCGCTTTGGCAAAATTTTCACCGATCAAGACTTCATCATCTCTATCTGGCTGGATGTAACGCCCTTGGCGGATAAAAAGGTCATTAAGCATTAGCATTTGCCGTTCTGGTATCGATATTAACCGTCCCGTAGCTGGTTCACTCCGTCCGGGAATATCAAGGCTGACATCTGCAACAACCCGCGTCTGCACTTGTGTGATTCCAGGAATGGCTCTAATTTGGAGTTGGAGGGATTCTGGGGCGCGTTTTAGTTGGGCAAAGACTTGGGCAAAATGATATTGCTCGTAATAAGTAGCCTGAGAAAGTTTGAGGGATTCGTAAGCACTCAGCATTGAAATAAAGCTAGCGATTCCACAGGCGACAACGAGGGCGATGGCAATCATTTGACCGCGCATATGCCAAAGGTCACGCAGCAGTTTTTTATCGAGAGCTTTCATCGCAATAGACCTCTCCGAAAAAGATGTAAGGGCGCAAGGCCGCCGCGCCCCTACCAAGACTTTCGGGTAACGCATAATTAATTCTTAGCTCTGTCTAATTATTAATTAGTAGCGGAATATGGCAGCCAATGATGCCTTATCAGGCATATTTACTGAATCTAAAGTATAAACTGAGCTACCATTTAAAAGAGCGTGAGTTGCAGCCAAATTTAATAAATCTTCATCACCAGGTTCAACACTGGTATGCAAATTCACAGTATTAGTATCCGGAGCAAAATTGCCCCACTGCTCCCACCCAAGAGTCATAAATAAGCAATCAACCTTTTGGTAATACGCTGCTGGCAAAATTTCTTTAATATCATTGGATGTTAGTCCTGTACCTGCTAATTCTCGATAGCGTTTAATGGCATCCTGTTGAGCTTGTTGAAACATTGGTTCCACAATTGCCTTGGCTTTAGCTTGCAATTCCTCCGCTTTCAATTCTTCTGGATTGCCTGTAATGCCTTCGTCTACCAAATAGGCGTAACGATTGACTTCTTTATAAATTGGTAAGAGATACTCAACTCCTGCTAACACTAAAGGTGCTTTTTGATCCTGCAATTGTTTCTGCAACCTATGAGCTATTAAATGAAAGAATTGCCTGATATCATCTTTGAAGTAACTCGTATCAACACCTTGTCCGTGAAAAACCCCTGCTCGGGCACCGGGGATTCCTGTCGAGGTAGCGCCACGAAACTGCCTCTGTCTTTCAGACTCGTAGTAACTGAAGACCTCTTCAATACTCTTGGGCACATTTTCTAACTCGATCTCGTTTACACTGTTAGAAGTGCATTGAAGTAATCTAACCTGCTTCTGACTCAAAGCTAGAACATAAAACTGTTCGTCGCTGATAAGTAAAGGCAATAGTGGCTTGATATGGAAGCGGTTACCAACGATCGCTAATTCTGGAAAATCAAGCGGTAGATGGTAGTAACGAAATATTTCTGTAGAGCCAAAGATTGCCAGTCCATGACTCTGATGCAGCCAAAAATGACGCTCGTCAAGTAGTTCTTGGGCAGGCTGTAGCAGTTTTAGAGCTTTAGAAAAACGCATCCCACTCTGAATCAATTTTTCCTCCGCCTCTCGCAGCAGATTCTTCAGCCGAATCGGCTCCTGTTGCATTTCTGGTTTTGCTTCCCGGAACGTCGGCATAAAAATCGAAACACACAGTTCTTGCGGTTGTTCTAACAATATCTTGATTTCATCAATGGATAATAAACTCATATGTCAACTCCGATTTAACGATTGAGAACGTTCAATCTTGAGAAAAATGCAATTTCACTTTCCGTCTTTTAATTTTGGAAGGATTTTGATGATGCTTAAGGTTTTATGGGATGCTGGATCTGTACTAACGTGCAAGGTGGGGTCTTCGCGGACAAAGGGGTGTAATACCTTTGACTCAACTTCCATTTATGAGTCATTCGCTACCAGCAGTTTGTGTCTTGCCAATATTTCACAGACTTTTGCGTCGCTTGTTTGTTCAAAATCTTCATACCAAATCCCAATGGCATGCAAAGCCTCTGGCATCACCACGCACACAACCTTGTCCACTTCCGCTTCAAGTTCGTCACAGGTGGAAGGAGGCGCAACTGGCACTGCTACTATCAATTCTTTAGGCAGTTGTTGTTTCAATGTGGCGATCGCCGCCCGGATGGTGGAACCAGTAGCAATACCGTCATCAACCAAAATTATAGTATGATTTTTTACTTCTATTAACGGACGATTACCGCGATAGACGCGATTACGGCGCTCCAATTCCTGCATTTCCATTGCTACCACCCGATCGATGGTTTGTTTTGGAATTCTCAACAAATGCACAACATTCTCATTGATAACACGGACTCCAGAAGTAGCAATTGCACCGATTGCGAGTTCTTTGTGTCCAGGAACACCTAGTTTTCTGACCAAGCAAACATCCAATGGCGCATTAAGTGCCTTTGCCACTTCAAATGCTACGGGAACGCCGCCACGGGGAAGCCCTAACACCAGAACATCTGGACGATTGGCATAGTCTGTCAACTTGGTAGCTAGTATTTTACCTGCTTCAGTACGATTGCGGAATCTTTTCAGCATATTTTTATTCCTCGCTTTTAAAATAGGTCACTCATTGAACTATCAGTTTTGAAGCGTTAGATAGCTGTAGCAATTAAAGGGGCGACTGAGACCACTTGCAACTGCGGCCAATCAGTTTCTTGAGGTGCAACAGTGTCGGTGACGAAAATTGCTTGCTCGCTGGAATGACTCAATTTAGCGCGTGCTTCCTTGACAAATTGCCAGCAAACAAAAGGAAATTATCTATACCTAAGACTTTGATTGAGTGAGTTGTTTCCAAGCCGTATCCCAAGCCGATTTGGCTCGACTGCCTGCACGAGAGATATTTTGCTGTTTGCGGCGTTGTTAAGTTGAAATGCAGTTTTAATTTGCCCAGGAGCAGCGTAATTAAATTCCTCTGCCCATATTTGGTGGATTTCCCTAGTTGACGGCTAGCGCCCACTTACTTACCAAACAGAATTCCTGTCAGGATTATCCGCCAGTTTGAGGTCAAGAATTGTTTGAGGTTCACCTTCTCTTTCTCCTTTTATATCTTAATTTTTAAGAAGATTTTTGAAAAGATTTTTATTATGTTGAGTTGTTGTAGAGCTATTTCATAAGGATGGTACAATTAACTCTACTTTAAGGATAGAAACAAAATATGAGGATATTGTGAGGAAGAATTTTGAACTCATCAAACGGTGTCTGGAATTAACTGGATAGGGCTTAGTCTTTGCTCGCATATCTCCTGAACATAAACTGAGACTGGTGCAGGCTTATAAAGACTCAGGTGAAGTTGTTGCAGTGACAGGAGACGGGGTGAATGATGTGTTTGAATAAGCCTTTTCCTACGTCAACTTAAAGAAACTGGGTTTTAACCTAAGGGCAAGATATAAAAAAACCGCAGAGGTACGAAAATTACCCCCCTTTCATCCCCCCAAGGCATCGGGGGGATGAAAGGGGGGTGTACCTCATGAGACTGAGAAAGGCTATATGTTTAGTATAGTAATCTTTAAAGTTTTTATAGGATGAGTCATGAAAATAAATAATTATGTGCCGAAATCAATTGCCTCACAAGTGTTAGAACTGCAAATGCAATCCTCGTCCGAACCCGGTTGGCAAGTGCAAGATCGCTTCCTTGAACTACGCTCTCGTTGGCTGACGTTGGTCGGCGAACATCTGCAAGACAATCGGGGACAGATTTTAGAATACTGGCGCATTGAAAAGGCAGACTCTGTGATTGTTCTGCCCATTCAAAGCGATCGCATTCTACTACCGCATCCGAGCTATCGTCCTGGTGTTGGACAGGTTACATTGGATTTTCCAGGTGGACGGGTTGCAGAAGGACAAAGTTCTACAGAAGCGGCGATCGCCACAGTACAGCGAGAGCTTGGAATTGATGCAGCAGCGATTCATCAATTGGCTCCCTTGAATGCTCAAGGATGGGCAATCAATAGTTCCTTCTCCAACCAAAAACTCTATAGCTTTGTGGTTCAGATTCAGAAGCACACAACATTACTACCTGAGTTTGTTGCAGCTACTTATTCCACAAACTCAACTGGAGTTTACCAATTGTTGCAGGAAGTTATTTGCTTACAATGTCGTGCTGTTTTATTGGAATGGTGGTTGAAACAGCATTAATTTGGCGATCGCGAAACCGCCTATGCAAAGAAAGCGCCCGATAACGGACGCTGTTCATTAAGCACTCATTAAAGACGTAAAATGAAAGCAGCAACCCAGATTAACTAGAAATTACAGGTGCTACAAGTGCGACTGGTTGTGCTTCACCGGAAGCCAGATCTAACGGGAAGTTATGAGCATTGCGTTCATGGATAACTTCAATTCCTAAGTTGGCAAGGTTCAGGATATCTGCCCAGGTGGGAACTACTCTTCCCTGGCTATCTAAAATCGAGCCGTTGAAGTTGAACCCATTCAGGTTGAATGACATGGTGCTAATACCCAGAGATGCAAACCAAATACCAATTACAGGCCAAGCTGCTAGAAAGAAATGGAGCGATCGCGAGTTGTTAAAAGAGGCATATTGGAAGATTAGACGATCAAAGTAGCTATGTGCAGCCACAATGTTGTAAGTCTCTTCTTCCTGTCCAAACTTGTAACCGTAGTTTTGTGACTCAGTTTCACTTGTTTCGCGAAGGAGAGAAGAGGTGACCAACGATCCATGCATCGCTGAAAATAAAGCACCACCAAAAACACCGATGACACCTAGCATATGAAATGGATGCATCAATACATTATGCTCAGCTGTAAACACAATCATAAAGTTGAATGTGCCAGAAATGCCCAGCATTAACCCATCAGAGAAGCTCCCTTGCCCGATTGGGTAGATTAACAGTACAGCCGTTGCTGCAGAAGCCGGAGCCGAGAATGCAACCGGAATCCAGGGACGCATTCCCAGACGATAGCTGAGTTCCCACTGACGACCCATGTAGGCATAAACCGCAATGAGAAAGTGGAAGACGATCGTTTGATAGGGACCACCATTGTAGAGGCATATTGGTGATGTTCTTGACTCTGCATCCGAGGAGCCATCTGAGGAAGATAGATTTCGTCTAGCATTTTTTGCTTGCTTCTTTGCAATAATTTAGCTCTGTGTTGGGTGCATGAAGGACGACACTACAAAAAATTGACTCCGTTTGTTGCTTGCCATCAAGAGATTTTGGACAACTTCCTGACAGAGTTTTGGAATTACTACCGAGAATTACTGGCTTATAAAGATTCTCCGAACCAAAAGAAAAAACTGGAGCAGAGCGTCAAAATTTTGAAAAATTTTCGGAACTGAAACTGGTTATAAGCAGTTAGATGAACGAAAACAGTTAACAGTAGCAAAAGTTTCTGAGTTACTTCTAGTATTAGAGTATCCTGAACATGGCAGCTTTGAGTGTAATTGTGTTGACAGCAGTATCAAATCCAACAGACCTTTCCGTGAGTGCTACATCATTATCAATTGTTTTAGGAATAGCCACAAAACTCCAGTTGCCAAGGCATGCGAGGTTGTGGAGAATGAAGAATTATTAACTATATTTACTTAGTTACTATTTAGTAATATAGTTAAATTAAAGGTTTGTGCATCAATATTATAAACGTTACCAATTTCTACTAAACATCGCCAACGCCAGTTTCAGCTCTATCGTCGGGGTCGATATGCAGAGTTTAATCTGGTATACGATAGGGGAACAGTTTTCGGTCTGTAAACCAATGACAGAACGGAATCCATACTGATGTCTCTACCACCTCTAGCTCGCTGGGAATACTGCTACGAGCCAGAACCAAGTACACCCGAAGCAAAGCTCACTGAAATCTTTCTCCAGCCTCAAGATTGGGTAAATAAGACTTTTGCCCAAAAATAACAACATTTTTCAGCAATGAGATATTTACTATGAACAGTCAACTGGATTGTCTTGCGTTCTTACAAGGCAATCCAACTGAATCGCGATCGCATTGCTGTTTTCAACTATGTGGCATAACTAGATACCGAAGAACCTAAATTTTTTGTATACTCACAAGTTTCTCACAGAAATATCGTACAAAGAATATGAGCTTAGTAGGATTTACTCCTGTCCGCTCAAAGATTACCGTAAGGTGTGCAGGAGAGTAAACTAGTTTTGCCAACTTAGCCCGCTTTTGTCATTTTGGGAGAATTCAATAGCTGAAAGGGTTACAGGGTTTTAGTTTCCACTTTTCGTCTATAAATTTTAGTTTCTGTTAGAAATAAAGCCTCAAATCTTGATTAAATCAAGGTTTCAGAAATTAGCATTGAAATTGAACAAATCAATCATATGGTCTTGTAGGAGGAAAACGCTATGGCAACCATCACAGGTTCTGAAAATACTGATTTACAGCTTTATGGAACTGCAAATAACGACACCATAATTGGCTATGGCAGTAGCGATCATCTGTTTGGGTTTGGAGGTAATGATACACTTTATGGTGATTACCAGCCAAATGATCCAAATGCGAGATTGTTGTTAGCTGGAAACGATAATTGACAGAGGAATTTTCTTCGCTAATGAGCTAATTGGCTTGATTTCAGACTCAACTAACGTGAACATTGCGCGAGACTTCATCACATTTAATATTTGAAGTTTGTGAGTACTAACTAAAATTCTCATTCAAGGAGGATAACTTATGTCATCAGTTAAAATGGCTATTATTGCCGTAGCAGCGTCATTTGGTTTATTAGGATTAGTGGGAGTTCTAACAAATCATCCTCTATTATTAAGTGTTGGTGCTGGCGGAGCTACAGTTACTTTAGCAGTGGCATCAAAAAGTTAAAATCTGGACAGTATTTGACATACCTCACCCTAGGGCAAACGCATTAAAATTCTAAAAGCCATGTATCATAAGAGTTTTAAGTTTTAGCAACAAAACTCAACAATGGCTGAAACCTTTGTCCAGTAAGCATTCTAAAAATAAGATGCGTTTGCCCTAGTAGTCCACCAAAGCAACTTTGCTAGGTAGTCCCTGTTATTGATAAGCTACTTAAAAATTAGGAAATAACATGGCAAAGAAGTACATTGTGGACTTAAGTGAGGATAAAGTTTCTCATCTGCAAACGCTAATAAAAAAAGGTAAGCGTAAGGTCACAACCAAGGTGTTGACCCTCGTGCGATTGCGATCGCCTTCAAGACCTTAGCTGAAAATAATCCAGATGTTGAACTAGAAATCGTGGCGTAGGTTAATCAAAAGTATGAAAAAAATTTTAATATTATCAGCTAATCCAAAAGATACAATTCAGATCCGTTTAGACGAGGAAGTGCGGGAAATTCAAGCTGCATTGGAACGTCCTAGCTCAAGAGCAAGAGAAGAATTTGAATTAATCACTAGGTGGGCAGTTCGGATTGATGATTTGCGTCGTACTTTATTAGATAAAGAGCCACAGATTGTACATTTTTCTGGTCACGCTACAAAAACTAATCATGTAGATTTTGAGAAGAATTATGGGCAGCATCAGCGAGATGTTCTCCATCGGAATTCTCAGCCAAGTGGCATAGTCTTAGAAGATAACTCTGGTCAAGTGCAACTAGTTAGTACAAACTCACTAGCAACCCTATTTGAGTTATGTAAAAACTCAATTGAATGTGTACTACTTAATGCTTGCTACTCTGAAGCTCAGGCTGAGGCAATTTATCAGCATATTGACTGTGTTATCGGTATGGAACGCGCTATTACAGATAAAGCTGCGATTAATTTCTCTGTAGCATTTTATGATGCTCTTAGTGCTGGAAGAAACTATAAAGATGCTTTTGAATTTGGTCGTAATAATATTGACCTCAATGGTATACCAGAGTTTTTAACTCCAAAAATAAAATTTAGAAATAATTCTAATACTTTAAAACAGTCTTCAAATCCAGATACAATTACCAAGCTTACTGCAACTGAACTGCTGAAAAATTTTCAAGTTAATCCAACAGCTACCCAAAATGTTTATCATAATAAAATAGCTACTATTAAAGGCTATATAAACCAATATTCAATTCATGATTGTATATATCCTCCATACAAGCTAGATGACCTACCACCCGTTCTTGGCGAACAAAAAATGAGTCAATGTATAACAATATATGGCGATGGAGAATATCGAAATTATTCTTTAATTAGCTATTTTCCCGCAGACAGGATAAAAGAATTAGAAGATATAAGTAGAAAAACTCTTTCTGGAAAAGGTCAATATATCACTGTTAAAGGTACATTAATTATCCCAAACCAAAGTAGCAGTAGCTTTTTTGGATATCTCTCCGATTTCTCTCTCGAAAGCAACTCAACTATAATGCTTACAGACAGCCAACTTATAGATGGCTAATGAATGATAGCGTGTGGAGTGCTCGCACTCCACCGTGTCTTCTAGCTTAGATTTTAGAGCTTGAGGTATTCATTCCAAATAAATTAATTTACGAACATCTTCAGCAGTAAGAGGTGCTAGCTCAAATTTCTTAACGTCTGCGCTGAAGTCTCATCTTGCCAATGAGTTCTCAGGTTTTCTGCTCTTTTGTGACAGTTAATAATTTTAACTACATCTTCTGGTCGAAGAGAGGTATCTCTAAGTAGTAACTCTAGCGCTCTATTAAGTCCCCCGGTATATTTAAGGACTGCAATTAAAGCTGCTAGCAAAACAACTACGATAAATGCAATTAGTGTCAATGGGGCCGTAACCAAAGGAATACCTTTTAGAAAAGAAATTAAAACATCCATTTCTTGATAAATCTACAAAAAATTGTTGCCAACTTTAGCAAAATTTGTTAACAACTATGAGTAAAGTAGTTTAGTTAGTTGTGGAGCAATCGCATTCCCATCAGCAGCGTGTGAAGCGTTCAGGAATCATAGGCGCTCATTACTATTTATTCACTTGATAGTGCAGATATATCTTGTGAATAATCTTGTTGCTTAGGCTGTTGTTTTTCATTTGAGCCTTGGTGGAATAAGAAATATATGACTAGCAAAAGCGCAATCAACCAGAACAAAATTGTATTTTTAGGCTTATCTGGGGATGAAGGTTTAGAGCCATTTGGATTTACTTTTTGGTATTGTGAATATCCGAAATGAGAGTCTGAATACAAATTTGAAGGCTTATTTTCAAGAGATATATAATCCTCTTGCTGATTATTTTTCTCATCAATCCACTTATAAGATTTAATCTGACGTTCCTTGATATCAGTTTCATTAATTTTTGCAATTTCATTCTCAATTTCCTCTATCCTACTTTCAAGCCGTAACTTGTAGTTTCTGAGCGAGATATCTTCTAAAGAGTAATTTTTGCTAGGAGTGTAATTATTTGACAGTGAATATTTACTTGAGTTGATTTGTTCATTAATTTTTGCAATTTCATTCTTGAGTTCTTCTATCTTCTTTTCAAACGATAGCTTTCTTAACAAATTGTTGTCTAATTTATATTTCATACTTCTCTCCTTCACACACTAACGAGAGATTACTACCTTTATAATACTGAAATTGGCTATAGATAGAGAACTATTGTAATGAAATGAAAAAAGATATTGTGTAACCGTTCAGGGGGGTAAAAGTGCGATCGCCACAGTACAGCGAGAGCTTGGAATTGATGCAGCAGCGATTCATCAATTGGCTCCCTTGAATGCTCAAGGATGGGCAATCAATAGTTCCTTCTCCAACCAAAAACTCTATAGCTTTGTGGTTCAGATTCAGAAGCACACAACATTACTACCTGAGTTTGTTGCAGCTACTTATTCCACAAACTCAACTGGAGTTTACCAATTGTTGCAGGAAGTTATTTGCTTACAATGTCGTGCTGTTTTATTGGAATGGTGGTTGAAACAGCATTAATTTGGCGATCGCGAAACCGCCTATGCAAAGAAAGCGCCCGATAACGGACGCTGTTCATTAAGCACTCATTAAAGACGTAAAATGAAAGCAGCAACCCAGATTAACTAGAAATTACAGGTGCTACAAGTGCGACTGGTTGTGCTTCACCGGAAGCCAGATCTAACGGGAAGTTATGAGCATTGCGTTCATGGATAACTTCAATTCCTAAGTTGGCAAGGTTCAGGATATCTGCCCAGGTGGGAACTACTCTTCCCTGGCTATCTAAAATCGAGCCGTTGAAGTTGAACCCATTCAGGTTGAATGACATGGTGCTAATACCCAGAGATGCAAACCAAATACCAATTACAGGCCAAGCTGCTAGAAAGAAATGGAGCGATCGCGAGTTGTTAAAAGAGGCATATTGGAAGATTAGACGATCAAAGTAGCTATGTGCAGCCACAATGTTGTAAGTCTCTTCTTCCTGTCCAAACTTGTAACCGTAGTTTTGTGACTCAGTTTCACTTGTTTCGCGAAGGAGAGAAGAGGTGACCAACGATCCATGCATCGCTGAAAATAAAGCACCACCAAAAACACCGATGACACCTAGCATATGAAATGGATGCATCAATACATTATGCTCAGCTGTAAACACAATCATAAAGTTGAATGTGCCAGAAATGCCCAGCATTAACCCATCAGAGAAGCTCCCTTGCCCGATTGGATAGATTAACAGTACAGCCGTTGCCGCAGAAGCCGGAGCCGAGAATGCAACCGGAATCCAAGGACGCATTCCCAGACGATAACTGAGTTCCCACTGGCGACCCATGTAGGCATAAACCGCAATGAGAAAGTGGAAGACGATGGTTTGATAAGGACCACCATTGTAGAGCCATTCATCCAGAGAAGCTGCTTCCCAGATCGGGTAAAAGTGTAGTCCGATCGCATTGGATGTCGGCACAACGGTGGCTGTAATGATGTTATTGCCATAGAGCAAAGAGCCGCTGACGGGTTCGCGAATACCGTCAATATCAACCGGAGGTGCGGCAATAAATGCCAGGATAAAGACGATTGCTGCTACCAATGCTGTTGGAATCAGCAATACTCCAAACCAACCCACATACAGCCGATTCTCAATGCTAGTAATCCAATTGCAGAATTGCTCCCAAAAATTGCCGCGACTGCGGCGTTCCAAGATTGTTGTCATGGTTTAATCCGTATGAATTGAGTAAGAATGCATGGAAGATGTCGGCAAGTTTTACTTGCTCTATCACTTATAACTCAATAACTATATGGTTGTCAACAGTAAATAGTTGATGTGTATCCCAAGCACCTGTCAGCCCACTCTCTCACACTCCCTTCTGCCCGTGGTTGGTAAACTGGCTCCTTAGTCCACTAGCTCTTTTCATGCTACTCAAAATGCCATCACGCTTATTGCCCTTACGGGCAATGGCTAAGTTAACTTCTTTTCAAACAAAACCTCTATTAACAACAATCGATATAACCGTTGAAGAACTATTGAGACGGTACATAGCAGGAGAGCGATCGTTTGAAAGAGTGAACTTATGCGAGGTTGATTTGCATAACGCTCACCTACACGGTGTGAACCTCAATCAGGCAGATTTGCGGCAAACCCGCACTGCATCAAGTGCCTAGGCTTCACACATAAGGGTTGCACAAATTTGCACAACCCAAGACAAAGCATTTGATAGATGGAAGTTAGCGCTGATAAAATCTAACTTGTAGGTGGGCTGCTACCGCCATTGCGATCGCGCAAATATTCCCAAATTTGTCGAATTTCGGTTCGGAATTCTTGGCGATCGCGCTCTGCCTGTTCCCGAAAAGCTTGGCGCTCAATTGCTGCTTGCTGTCGATCCTGGGCTGCTTGCTCTGCCAAATTGTTGATATTGCGGTTGGTCTGTTCGCTTAGATTTCTGAGATTTTCGCTTAATTCCTGGATATTTGCTACCAGTACATCGATGGTGGCATCATGTTCTACAACTTTTTCGCCAACGTTGGCAAACAGAGTTTCTAGGCGGCTAAGTCGTTCCTCAATGCTTGGTGATTGTCCTGTGTTGGTCATACTGCTACTGCCTCAATTTCTCACATTCCTAGGCTACGGTTTTCGCTGTCTGCCCAGTCCTGGAGCTTGGCAGCAAGCGTTTGGCCGCTAGATTTTGCCTTAGCTTTGGAATTATACGTCTGCAAATCGTCAGCACTTCATTGCGATCGCTATTGTCATTTTTGCCAAAATAATCGAGCCAGCGATCAAACATAGAACACAAAGCTAAGGGATCAATGTTATATTCCCAGTTGTCATCGTAGGGACGGCCCACTCTCTCACCCTCCCTTCTGCCCGTGGTTGGTAAACTGACTCCTTAGTCCACTAGCTCTTTTCATGCTACTCAAAATGCCATCATGCTTATTGCCCTCACGAGCTCACAAGCTCATAAAGGCTAACGACTGCAACAAGAACGAATAATTGAGTTAAACTACTATATAGTTATTAAACTTTTACGATTTCCCCCAGCCCAATGCCTAAATCTGCTAAACCATCAGTTCCGATCGCTGTCCTCGCAGCTGTTGCAGATTATTTCAAAATTCTCTCGGAGACGAGTCGATTGCAAATTCTGCAATGCCTTCGGTCAGGACCGATGAATGTCATGGAGCTATGTGAAGAGACAGGATTGGGACAGGCGAATCTTTCTAAACATCTTAAAGTGATGACGCAAGCAGGAATTCTTTCCCGTCAGGCAAAGGGAACTAGTGCTTATTATGAAATTGCCGACCCCCTGGTATTCGAGTTTTGTGAATTAGCTTGTGGTCAAATTGGCGATCGCCTACGGCAACAGGCAGAAACTTTTCTGCAAGCCGCTGCCCTTCAATCAAATGGTAGTGCTTCAAAGAAAAGTACTAAACTACAGAAAACTAGAACAGAAGAGCAAGCATCCAGTTCTCAACGCTAGAAACTGGGTGAGTTTTGGCAAGATGCGCTCGCTTTTCCTCACAAGTTCCTCAAATTCTTCTTCTATAAGTGAATTACAGAATAATATTTACCTTGAATGGGCAATGGCTAAGTTAACTTCTTTTCAAACAAAACCTCTATTAACAACAATCGATATAACCGTTGAAGAACTATTGAGACGGTACATAGCAGGAGAGCGATCGTTTGAAAGAGTGAACTTATGCGAGGTTGATTTGCATAACGCTCGCCTACACGGTGTGGACCTCAACCAGGCAGATTTGCGGCAAGCACGCTTGGGCAAAACGGACTTCAGCCAAGCCAGTTTCCGAAGGACAGACTTGAGCGAGGCAATCCTCTGGGGAACAGATTTGAGTGAAGCAGATTTGTACGAAGCCATTCTGCGAGAGGCAGATTTAAGCGGTGCTAAATTGAGCCATGCCAATCTAGAGCGATCGAACTTGAGTAAAGCTATTTTGGGTGGTGCAAACTTAGTTCATGCCAGATTAGCAGATGCCAATTTGTTTGAAGCAGATTTGCGTCCTACGTCGGATCGAATTACGGATCTGGGTCATGCGATTTTAAGCAATGCAGACCTGTGCTACGCCAATTTAAGTGGCGCGGTTTTATATCGAGCCAATCTGGATGGTGCAAAACTCTGCCGTGCCCATTTGAATCGAACGCTACAACAGGGAATGAAACCAACCGATCTGAGTGAAGCCAGCTTACAAGGAGCCGACTTGAGTTATGCCGATCTCACAGGAGCAATTTTACGCAAAGCAAATTTGAGAGATGCCGATTTAACAGGTGCTGTGTTGACAGATGTTGATTTGACTGGAGTTACTATGCCAGATGGTTCGGTTTATACAATCTGAAAACACACGCTGAAAATACTATGGTAATACAGTTAGGGATTGTTAATAGAATATATTTTTACCTCGATCGCAGTTTTGTAGAAGTCTAAATAATTTTAGAATCTATTTTTGCCAAATTGGGATGCTCCCGCCTCTTCCAAATTTTAAGTTTTAAAAAGTACAGTTTTTCCTCACAATTTCCCCAAATTTTTTGACTAAACTTCAAAATGTCGAGATTGAAATATTTGCTGATTTTGTAAATTGAAAGAGGATAATATAATGGCAACACCAGAATTACCAAGCTTACGAGAAGGTGACAGTGGAGACTCTGTTCGCTTCCTTGAACAGTTGCTAGCTTCAATCTTTTGGTTCAGTCAACAACCGGGACGACCATCTCTTATCTCTACTAATGTAAAGTTTGATGCCAAGTATGATAGCCAATGCAAACAAATAATAACTGAATTTCAACAGAATTATAACGCCATTTTTCCTTTTCCATCGCCTGACATAAAAGTAGATGGAATAACTGGTCCTGAAACGTGGAAAGCTTTGGGTGATGCTATCTTCAAATACACTTACTAAATCGCTCTCAGAGCCAAATTTGCTAATGTCATACCATTTCACTAAAAGAATGATACAAATCAATAAAGTAGAGACGCTTCAAACAGCGCGTCTTTAGAGAAGTTAAATGTAGCGTGATTAAAGTGAAACGGTATAAAGACGCTCAAACAGAGCGTTTCTACAGACCTGAATTTGTCAGAGGGATATCCAAGAAATAAATTATCTAATCTTGTGGTACGGGCGTCCCGCCCGTACCAATTCAAATTTAGAAATGTGTAACTTTTTGGGAGAGGAGATCGCATCATTTTCTGCTAATTTTGATTTCGTATCTAAATCAAATTTTTCTCCAGAATCAAGTCTGTCGTTCTACCAGTACTTGTGTTGCAATTAATTTTGGGACACGGATTGTCCGAAAGCCCCAATGCGTGATATAAAGCTATACTAAATTGCGTCAATTTGACCAAAGCTTTTCCCGAAAGGACTAAAACCAACGATTTACTGAACCTTGTTAAGATATAAAAAGTCTAATTTTTTTAATTACTATTTAGTTATATAGTTTTTATAGTCAGCCGGCTGGCAAAACTGTGTCTGGAAAGTCAATGCACTGCGCGTTGCCTACAGAGCACTGCTTAACACTGCCACCACTTGAAATTGAGGGATTTGATATGAGTCAAGATTTAGCTCAACGCCTGCGAGAGGGAACTAAGCACTCCCACACCGCCGCTGAAAACACTGCGTTTATGAAGTGCTTCTTGAAAGGTATTGTAGAGCGGGAACCCTTCCGCAAGTTGCTGGCAAACTTGTATTTGGTCTACAGTACGTTGGAAACCGAGCTTGAACGCCACCGCGCTCGTCCTGAGATCGCCCCTATTGTGTTTCCCGAGCTATATCGTACTGCCAATCTAGAGCGAGACCTGGCGTTTTATTACGGCGACAATTGGCGCGAACAAATTGCTCCTTTACCTGCAGGGCTGGTTTACGTCGATCGCATCCGCGACGTGGCTAACACCAATCCCATTCTCCTGATCGCTCACGCCTATACTCGTTACATGGGCGATCTTTCAGGCGGACAGGCATTGAAAAATATTGTTCGCTCTGCCTTGAATTTACCTGCCGATCGGGGAACCGCGCTGCACGAGTTTGAGCAACTACCAACTATTGAAGCCAAGCGAACGTTCAAAGAGAAATTCCGGGCTGCACTGAACTCACTCCCCCTGAGCGAGACAGAAATTCAACGCATTGTGGATGAAGCCAATTATGCCTTTCATCTCAATCGGGATGTGGTGCATGAATTAGAAGCCGATGTAAAAGCCTTAATTGGGGAGCATGTATTTGACCTGCTCACTCGTCAGGAAATTCCCGGTGCAACAGAGAGACCTCCACATGGTTCTGCAAAAGAGCCTGCTATTGAATACAGCATTTAGACAGGAGAAAACTCACTCATGCAACACTTGCTGCCTACCGTTCAATTTGACGCTCAACTGCTCCAACAATACGACCAGCCTGTACCACGCTACACCAGCTATCCCCCTGCAACTGAGTTCAAATCAGAGTTTGAAACTGTTGCTTTTAGAGCCGCGATCGCTGTTAGCAATTACAAAAAAACGCCACTGTCACTCTACTGCCATATTCCGTTTTGCGACAGTGCTTGTTACTTCTGTGGTTGCAACACAGTGGTCGCACAGCGCAAACAAATTGCTGAACCGTATCTGGATTATTTGATGCGGCATATTCAGCAAATGGCTCAACTGATTGATGGCGATCGCATTGTTCACCAAATGCACTGGGGTGGAGGTACGCCAAACTATCTTTCTTTCAGTCAAATTGAAACACTGTGGGCAGCGATTCACCAACACTTTCGTTTCGATTCAAACGCTGAAATTTCAATTGAAGTCAATCCCAAATCATTAGATCGAAGTTATCTAACCTTGTTGAAGAACTTGGGTTTTAACCGGATCAGTTTTGGCATTCAAGACTTTGATTTAAAGGTACAGGAAGCGGTGAACCGGGTGCAGCCAGAATCCATGTTGTTTGATGTGATGCAGTGGAGTCGGGATGTAGGGTTTGAGAGCGTGAATGTAGATCTAATTTATGGACTTCCATTTCAAACGCTAGAGACATTCCGCACCACGATTTGCAAAACGATCCAACTCAATCCCGATCGCATTGCCGCGTTCAACTTTGCCTACGTGCCGTGGCTCAAACCCATACAGCGTCGCATTCCTCAAGATGCTCTACCCTCGGCAGATGAAAAACTCAAAATTCTACAAATGGCGATCGAGGAGTTGACTCAACACGGGTATCAGTACATTGGCATGGATCACTTTGCCAAACCGAATGATGAACTGTCTGTTGCCCAAAGAGAAGGACAACTGCACCGCAACTTCCAGGGATATACTACCAAGCCGGAATCTGATTTGATTGGTTTTGGCGTGACTTCCATCAGTATGTTGAACGATGTGTATGTGCAGAATCACAAACGCCTGAAAGACTTTTATCGAGCGATCGATGCAGAAGAATTACCGATTGAACGAGGTGTGACTCTGAATCAAGATGATATCATTCGCCGCACGGTAATTATGGAATTGATGTGTCAGTTTCAACTTTCACCGGAAGACATTGAAGAAAAATATCACCTCGGCTTTGATTTGGATTTTGAAACGTATTTTGCACGCGAAAAATTCCAACTGCGCCAACTAGAAGCAGATGGATTAATTCGGCTTTCCCCCAATTACATTAAAGTGACTCCTACCGGACGCTTGCTGATTCGCAATATTGCATCCGTGTTTGACGCTTATCTCAAGCAGAATACACCCTCTAGTTTTTCAAGAGCCATTTGAGCAGGAAGGTAAAGAATGCGTATCTTGATGATTCAACCGAATTACCATTCGGGGGGAGCAGAAATTGCGGGGAATTGGCCCCCCAGTTGGGTTCCTTATGTTGGTGGAGCTTTAAAGACAGCAGGTTTTAACGAGGTGTACTTCGTTGATGCCATGACCAACTACATCGCTGATGCAGAGCTAGCAGAAATCATTCGCACGTATCAACCGAATGTTGTGCTGGCAACGGCAATTACACCTATGATCTATCAGTCTCAACACACGTTGAAATTGGTAAAAGAGGTCTGCCCAGAAGCAAAAACAGTGATGGGAGGTGTTCATCCAACCTATATGTATCGGGAGGTGTTAAATGAAGCACCGTGGATAGATTATATCATTCGGGGAGAAGGGGAAGAGATTACGGTTAATTTGCTGCGGGCGATCGCCACTGGCACCGATGCAAGAGATCGTCGCGAAATATTAGGAATTGCTTTCCTGGAAGAGGGCAAAATTGTCGCGACACCTGCTCACCCACCGATCAAAGATCTGAACACGCTCACCCCCGATTGGACGCTACTAAATTGGAGCAAATACATCTACACTCCCTTGAATACGCGCGTTGCTGTGCCCAACTATTCACGTGGTTGTCCGTTTCGTTGTCGTTTCTGTTCGCAATGGAAGTTTTGGCGCAAGTATCGATCGCGATCGCCCAAAAACTTTGTGGATGAAATTGAACGGTTGGTGAAGGAGCATCAGGTTGGATTTTTCATCTTGGCAGATGAGGAACCGACGATTAACAAATCGCGATTCGTGGCACTATGCAATGAGTTGATCGATCGCAATCTAAATGTGCATTGGGGCATCAACACCCGTGTTACCGACATTCTACGGGATGAAAAGGAATTACCGCTGTATCGTAAAGCCGGATTGGTGCATGTTTCTTTGGGAACGGAAGCCGCCGCTCAACTGAATCTCAATTTATTTCGTAAAGAAACAACGATCGCGGATAACAAAAGAGCCGTTCAACTCCTGCGCGAGAATGGCATTCTGGCAGAAGTGCAGTTCATCATGGGCTTGCCCAGTGAAAATCCCGAAACCATTGAAGAAACCTATCAAATGGCACGGGACTGGAAAGCCGATATGACCAACTGGAATATGTACACGCCCTGGCCCTTCTCCGAGCTGTTTCAGGATTTAGCCGATAAAGTTGAGATTCGAGATTATTCTCACTACAACTTTGTTACGCCGATCGTTAAACCCGATAACATGACGCGGGAAGAAGTGCTAAAAGGCGTTTTGCGAAACTATGCCCGCTTCTATTCTTGGAAGTTCCTGGAATACTGGTTGGAACCCGATCCGTTTAAACGACGCTACTTGCTGGGCTGTCTCTGGGCATTTGTCAAAACCACGCTTAACAAACGCTTTTACAACTTGAAGCGAGTGAAGCAGAAAGGACTACACACCGAAATTGAGTTTGGCTTTGATGAATCCAAAATTCTCACAGCCGAACAAATGGCGCAACTGAAGCACGATCGTCCTGCCGATATCGATTTTGTGGGCACAATTTCCGCCTGTGGGGCACCAAATGACTTGTCGGAGTGCGATGCGAGCCCGCCTCCAATCCAATCGCATTCCCATGAGGTGATTCAGGTAGCGGTGATTGAGGCAGAGGAACAAACGCGTATTAATTTACGGATGAATTTACGCGCTCAAGAGGGCATTGAAGTCGCTAGCGAAGCTACTAATGCTGAAACGGGTTTAGTGCTGTTGGAATCGATTGATGTGGATGTTGCTGTCGTCGATGGCACCCTCCCTGATATGGATCTGGTTAAGTTCATTCGCACAGCACGGAAAGTTCAGGCAAATTCCTATGTCACCTCTTCCAGAATTCTAGTGCTGGTTACGCCGGAACAGCGATCGCTTCTCTCAGATGTCATTGCCGCAGGAGCTGATGCCTTCTGCCTCAGGAATGCTCCTATTGAGCAAATAACGGAGGCGGTGCGAGCAACGTATCGTAATGGAACATACCAAGACCCCGCGATCGCAAGTCTCCTGGAGTCAGTTGTGACTGCCTGGTAGTGAGAGAGTGGGAGGGCGAGAGGGTGAGAGGGTAAGCGATTTACTTCTCTCTCACTCTCCTATGCTCTCACCTACCCCACTCTCTTATCATCCCCTTTATCTGTGTGGTTGAGGATTTTTAATGACTGCAAGTAACGTGTTAACAGACTCCAAACGCAAAATCCCTCTCAACTGGGTAACTGTATTTCTCTTCGGTAGTGTACTAGCGGTAGCAGCAGGGTAAATAGCTTAAGTATTAGTACTGCTTGATGCTTTGCTGGCGAATCCACACTGGCTATAGTAAAAAGCTGATAATGCAAATTTTCAAGGGATTTGCGAAATTTTTAAGCCAGGGTAGTATCGGTGGATTCAAAATCAAGGTTTTGCCAATGATACAGTCTCATCCATTTGATAGTACGACTTAGACCATTGTGGCTATCTAGTTAAATGGTGGTCGCTCTCGATCTGGCAAACAGAGTGCAAGGCGATCGCACCCTTATCAGTAGCACCTTAAATTTCACGATTAGTAACCAGCTTCTCATATTGTCAGTTGCGCCAGTTGTATCATTTAGGACGTACCTCTAACTCGGTCATTATATATGTCAATAACATTTTTTATATCGAACTCAGGCTGGCATAATACCTCGTTCATAACTATCGCTCGACTTGAATCTGAGTTAAGCGAAACGTTCCTCTACTAGGATCGCCCAAGTATTCTGCTGTAGCAGAAATGACATCATTCTGTGTGAAAGGAGTTTGTTCGCAAATTGTAAATGCTTGAACCGTTTGTCCAACTTCAGCAAACGTACCGCCTTGAATAGGTTGAATCATCAGGACTTCTACTTCCAAATTCCACTTATCGCTAAACTGCGGGGAGCGATCGATTTTGAGCACTCTGCCACGGATTTTGCTTTGATTAGGAGCTGCCATCATATTTTGAACTCCTGCTTTCATCGTCTGGGGTCGATTGTTAATATGACTGAGACTAGATGTAGTTAGAGGATAGGCAAAACTGTTAATCGCGATCGTTAAAGATGAGAGAATTATCAAACTTGGAAATAAAATCAATCCCTTCATAAAAGATTATCCTCATCAAAACGAAAATGGGATTGGAGGAAGCTTGCAGCATAAGGCTCACACCAATTCCATCTTCATAGATTTAACCAATCCTATAAGCTTAGTTTCACCTAACGAATAGAGCTTCTTAGGAGCACGATCGTCAATTATTCGTTAGTTGCTCAAGCGGTTGAGGTACTGGAAATGTTTCAGCAGTAGTTCCAGCGAGTTCCATAAGTCGATCGAGGGGGAGGGGAACTGGTGTCTCACTCCCGCAATCAGTGCGTTCTCCCAAAGCTTTAGGAATCGGTAGTCCTCTTACAGATTCAGACAATGAAAGCTTAGTCATTGGTTCCGGAACGGGTAAATCTTGCATAGTTAAGCACCTCTGCTAAAGGTTAAGAAGCACAAAGGAAGACAGACGTGAAAAGTTTGTGAACTCACCTACTACAACAAGTATATTGTATAGAGATAGGTATTATCGATGTAAGCGTGAATCTGACGACCATTTGCATTTGCATTACAACAAGCAGTAAAGATATTTGTTACACCATCTGCAGAACCATCTTTGATGCGCCTCCAGCCCACAGTTTCGATGTTAACCCATGCCCATTGACTAGTGTAATTTACGAAAGTAGCTAACACTTTCTTGTTGTATATCCAAATTTTTTCATCAACATCACGAAAATCGACTTCCACGTCAGCAGTAATGTTGTCACCCGCACGTTGAATACTCGTAATTTTGATTTTGGAATCTGCACCACTGTAAGCCTTACTGCTTGGGACAGTATCTACCAGAAACGACTTGTTATTACCGTAGGGAAATGGATCGTTGGCATCACCCCGATTTGCATTCTTATTTAAATCCTGCTTACCATCAGCTTGCTCAATATCCACTAGGTAATGGGTTTCGTCAGTGTTGTTAGTCTTGGTCTCATCAACGTGTTCAATAATGAGACCTTCGCCCGGAAGCTGACTATCAAAGCCTATTTTTTTGCGGTTTGATAGCAGAAAATATTCTTTACTATCAGTTGTACCAATAGGCAATTTATAGATCTGCCCATCATTAGTCGCGTAAGGTTTGAGGGTTATAGTTTGTTTAGCATTAAAAATTACTATTGGAGTTACCCAACCCAGCTTATTTTTACAATATGCTGTTGGATGAGCAGGTGTATCGCCCAATTTGCCATTCCAGCTACCAGCCGCCATCAAATCCCAAGAGCCAGTACCTTCTGAAGAGTAATCAGTATCGTAAAGGTCAGGCATCCCAAAAACATGCATAAGTTCGTGGCAAAATACTCCAATCCGTCCATCTTCTGGTTCGATTGAGTAAGTCCTAACGATAACACCATCAACAGTTTTTGGATTAATCTCCCATTGATGCGACCAGATATGGTTTTTATTGCCAGTAGCTTCAGCTCCTGGACCGGCATGAATAATGAATAGAGCATCTACAACACCATCACCATCATTGTCATAATCTTTAAAATTAACGTAAGGTGCAGCGAGATCGACAATATCTTCAACTAACTTTTGAGTATTTCTAGGGTAAGTATCTACGCCATAGTTATTATTAGTATAGTAAGTATAGGGATTTGGAGCGCGATACCAGCCCTTTGTAGACCCCTGTCCGCTAATTTCACCCGTTAAAATTAGCTTGCCATAGGAGGCTTCTTTAAAGAAGTCTTGCATGCTGCCAGTGGAGTAAGTACCACTGGAGAATAGCATATCTTTATAATATTGTTGGGTTTGCTTAGCTTGGTTATCAGAAAAGTCAACCAGCAATACTAGCGCTCGACGAGTTCCCGTAACTGGAGCTATGATAGACCGAGCATTGTGGGTGCGCCTGCGACGACTCGTGATGAAGGTAAGGGTTTGTAAATCGAGAATATCAATTGTTTCTTTTTGAGGCAACTCCCGACCTTCGCTTAAATGCTGTTTGGTTTTTAAGATTTTTTCCTTCAAGACTGGAGAAGGAGGAATTAAACGCGGTGAATCTTGAAAAACCATATTTTTTCTCCTGATTTTTATGCAAAAATTACAATAAATTATTGAGTTGTTATCACCTTGAAGAGATGAGCGAGCGTGTCTTTCCTATTTCAATAAAAAGGAAATAGAAAGGAACAATTTGTTTCTGTTTTCTGTTCTTTTGAGACAATTGCGCTCGAATCGTTATGAACTCAAGTGGCTCACTGGAATTTTACTTCCTGTTTAATTCTTGTTGCAATCATCTCTTTTTTAAGCTCCTACCAGCGATCGCTATACATAGGAATTAGCAAGCTAAATTCTGAAACTGAATTCTCTAATGGAAGCCAGGATTTTTGCTTGTTCTTATATTTAGTGTAGCATATAGGATATGACTAGATTAATAATAAACTCTATCAAGACTATTTCTAATTCTGGGTTTGAGCTTTCGATTGATTTATCTCTATATATTCCTTCAAATAAATTTTGGTGACAATACGATGATCCGCGTATAGGATTGAACATATAGATTGTCTACTTATTGAGGATTAGTTCAAATCTTGCCTCACCAGTTCTTTGACCTTCTTTCGATGCGGCTACCATCATTGATTCGTTCGCTACATTTAGCTAAAAAAAGCAAAGGTTAGCTAAAAAACGATAAAAAACTATATAAGTAGGTTGGTATCTCTTGGCTGAATTTCTGGTTATTCTTATTTGTCTGCATCAGGTAAAGATGCAGTAAATTCAGGATACAGCGATCGCATTCTGGGAAATTCGCACGCTCGCAACTCAAAGAACTCCTTTGCTGTGATAGCATACTTTCCTTTCAACACTATGACGGAGTGAGAAGTTGTATATTTTAACCTTCAATTAGGTAGCTGTGATAAGTTTCGTTTAACTCTGCAATTTCTCGGTCTTTGCGGGGAATGACCCCAGATGCTTGTAGTTCTTGGGCACGTTGACTATCCCGTTGCGCTTGTTCTAGTGCTGCTCGTGCTTGAGCTACCCTTGCCTCTGCCTGATGGTGGGCTGCAAGCGCTGCTTGGATGCGCTTTCGTGCCTGTTTTAAGGTTGCTTGTTTGGGTCGCTGTATTGCAACTCCTTCTCGCTGTGCTTGCCATTCTGCTAATCTTCCTAAAGCTGGTTCTTTCGTATATAGCGTGCTAAATTTTCATGAAAATTTATAATTATGCTTTATTTGCAAGACTTACAGACACTTCTAGTTTCAATTTTAGAAAAGAACACTGTTATCAAGGTCATAATGGCTGTAATGCAGTCTAGAAAAGAATTCTAAGCTGATTTTTCCATAAATATAGCACGCTAAGTACGCAAGAGCCTTTTATTTCCTCACAAGTTCCTCAACATCTTTTTATAAATTTAGTATGCAAGTAAAATCACTTAGCATCCTGACTGCTTAATTCTACTCATATAAACCTCTGAGAATGAGGTAAAAAATCTGACCAGTAGTTTTTTCTCCTTCTCACGGGTTAACTCCTCATTCTTAGTAGAAGGAAGAAGAGAAGATGAATCTCAAACAATTCTTGACCTCAAACAGGTGGATTATCCTAACAGGAATTCTGTTTGGTACATTGGGGGCGCTAGCCGTCAACTGGGGAAATCCACCGAATATGGGCATTTGTGCAGCCTGTTTTTTGCGGGATACGGCTGGTGCGCTGCAACTGCACCACAACCCTCTAGCACAATACATCCGACCTGAAATCATTGGATTTGTCCTGGGGGCATTTGGCATTTCTCTAGCGATGGGAGAATGGCGATCGCGTGGGGGTTCTTCTCCCATTCTCCGCTTTATCTTGGGTGCGTTTGTCATGATTGGTGTGCTGGTGTTTTTAGGGTGTCCCATTCGAGTTATACTTCGCATCGCTGGGGGCGATCTCAATGGTGCGATCGCCCTAGCAGGATTCGTAACTGGAATCGGAACGGGGACATTCTTCTTGAAGCAAGGTTTTTCTCTAGGGACTAACGCTAACCAAGCTCCAGTAGTGGGTCTAATCACCCCCTTGGTAACAATGGGGTTGCTAATTCTGCTGGTAAGCCATCCTCCTTTCATTGCCTTTAGTACCGCAGGACCTGGATCTCAACATACACCACTACTTCTCGGTCTGGGATTAGGGCTGTTGGTTGGTATGATGGTACAGCGGACTCGATTTTGTTCAATTGGAGCATGGCGCGATATCTTTTTGGTCAAAGATTTCCAATTGTTCAGTGGTGTTGCAGCTTTCTTAATGGCGGCTCTGTTCACTAACTATATAGCTGGAAATTTTAACTCAACTGGAATTGGCTATCACTGGGGCTTCACTCACCAACCGATCGCGCTGCCCATGACACACTGGACTGAATATGTTTGGACGTTCTTAAGTCTAGCTTTAGTGGGTTTAGCCGGAACTTTTCTGGAAGGTTGCCCACTGCGAAATTTAATCCGCGCTGGTGAAGGTGATACTGATGCTACGGTCACAATCCTCGGGTATTTTGCAGGAGCTGCGATCGCCCATCGTCTACCCATCGCCTCCAGTTCAGCAGGTTTGGGCAGTTGGGGCCTAATGGCTGTCCTCTTGGGGCTTGGCTTCTGTCTGGTTTTGGGGTTCCTGCAACTGAAAAGTATGCAACCTCAAGCTCAACCACAGAAACAGATCTTTGCAGGAGATGGCATAATTATCTTCCCCGATGTTGCTTCAGCCATGAAAGCAGAAAAGGCAATTCAAACAACTGGGTATGATGTGAAGCTAGTTGCGCCTCCTCCTGAACTGCGAATGGGTTGCGATCTAGCGCTAGAAATCAGTTTAGTGCAGCAGCAAGGTATTGAACGGTTGTTGCAGGAGCAAAGCCTCACCTATGTCAAAATCCTGCCTATCAGCAAAGGAAGTACCCGGATATGCGAAATCGTTAAAGTCACTGATTTTGGTCAGTGGGTGATGGTGAAAGCCGGGAATATGAAACTTTCCTATGAAAAAGAAACAGGAGCAATTGTCAACATATCTGGTGGAGGGTGTCCGGATATTCCGTATCTTCATGCCGAAATGGTGGACAAACCGCTCGCTCGGGCTCCTCATCCACGAGACTTGGGCTATACCCTCTGTGCGACAATGCTGCAACGTGCTTACGAAGAGTCCCTTCAGCTTGAACAAGGAGAAACCTAATTATGCTGCTCCTGTTTGGTAGTGTCCCCGATCCATCCTTACCACTGACAATGGGTGCAGTTCAACGGGATGAGGATGTACTGATGGCAGAAGGACGCAGATTCTCTCGCACTCAAGGAACGGGTGCTATGATCGGTGCTGCCTTAGCTGTCACCACAAGTTTAGGTTTAGATCCACCTTATGCTCTAGTTGCAGGTGATATTGGGGATGGCAAAGGCACCAAGGCACTGTTTCAATATCTTACCCAAAACATTGTTGCCCTCTCGCCGCAAGTACTGACTTTGCACTATTGTCTACCGATTATGGGACTGTTAAAAAAACTCTGTCAAGCCATTCCAGGCTGTCCTCAACGACCCATTCTAATTGCCGATGCTGGGGGAATGTATGCGGCTAAAGGAGCTGGGTTAGCTCAAGAGTTTGACATTTTCACACCAGATACCTCGGAAATCGCGTTTCTGGCTGACCCACAAGCTACGCATCCAGCCTATATTTCCCATCACCTGTTTGCCTCGGATGCCAGTGCTGTTCCTGAGCAAATTAAAACTGCATTCCAACTCAACAGTGCCGCAAAACTTTTGCTGGTTAAAGGCAAAACTGACTATGTAGCGATCGCTGGGCAGATTGTTGCCACGATCGATCAACCTAATGTTCCTACCTTAGAACCAATTGGGGGAACGGGAGATACCATTACGGGTTTAGTTTCAGCCCTCGTCTATGCTGGATTGAGCCACAAAGAAGCGGC
Organism: Scytonema sp. UIC 10036; assembly: GCF_009725235.1. The sequence goes on along the minus strand of NZ_WJFC01000026.1, from coordinate 40,542 downwards.
TGTCATGGCTTGTCGGATTAACCGCATCGCCGGACAAATGGCTCAACCAACTCCTGCAACCAAAGTTAGACAGGTGGTCGATCAATTCCCAATGGTCTTAGCACAATACTACAGCCAATGGACTCAACCACTAGCAGTTCAGCATATCTGACGATATCAGCTGAGACTTTCGCTTTGGCGTAAACAGCAATTAACTTTCGAGATTAGCGATTGAATCCGCAAAAGTTACACAGACCTGATTAAAGAAGGAGTATGTTATGAAAGTCCAACAACCTATTTCTCCGAATCCTCCACTGGCAGCAGCACACTCTAATTTAGGAACAATATTGTATCAACAAGGGCAATTCGAGGAGGCGATTTTAGAGTTCAAACGGGCAATCAGTTTTGATCCAGAAATGGCTGAATTGTATTCTAATCTGGGGCTTGCCTTCTACCGCCAGGGCAGACTGGAAGCAGCAGTGACGGCGTTTGAGCAAGCAATCCAACTCAACCCTAATTGTGTCGATGCTCACTACAATTTAGGAGTCGTCTTCTGTCAACAAGATAAATGGGAGGAAGCCGCAGTTGCATTCCGTCAAGCAATTTGCCTCGAACCTCAATTAGCCGATGCACACGACAATTTAGGAGTCGTCTTGTATCAACAAGGTAAAGTCGATGAGGCAATTGCTGAATTTCGTCAAGCCGTTCCGCTCGATCCTTATCTTGCAGAAACTCACCTCAATTTAGGATTGGCTTTAGCAAGACAGGGTAATGAACAGGAAGCGATCGCAGAACTGAACATAGCAGAACAACTGTATGAATGATGCGAGTACTTGAAATGCGTTTTTACCTGACTACCTTTTGCATAAATCTATCAGGCAGTCAGGATTGCTTAACTGATTACACCATTTCCATATGAAGATGCATAGAAAGAACCTTACCCCAGATTTCTCACAAAATTTGAAGAAATAGGGTCAAAAACTGCCAAAATCGATATTGCACAACCTTCAAACCACACCATTTAATGACCAACCATCATGCAGGGGCACCTTTGCAGGAAGGAAGAAACAACGGGGGGCAGGGGCAAGGTGCAGGTTGTGTTGTGGATTTTTCTCCCTACTCCCCTCTAAAAGCCCAAGTCCTCTTTTGGGGAAGGTGCGGGGTGCAGTTCAAGACAAGGTGTGGGTTTTCTCCCTGCTCGTGAGCTTCCCTGCTCCAAGTCCTCTTTTTGGGGAAGCCCCCGATCCACGGTGCAAACAGGTATAGCGCCCCCGAATTTATTCGTGGAACTGCTCCCAAACCCCTCATCCCCAATTCATGCGAACATATTTATTTGTGGGGTTTCCCCTCCGCTCCCCGCTCCCTGCACTCGTTGCCTCTTCTTTGACGCGAGATCCAAAACTCACTCTGAGGCATTTTTCAATTTGTCATGTTCTCCCTGAGTAACTCGGTAGACTTCTTTGTCTATCATATGGATTTCATACTCTGCTTCTTTTCCAAATAAAAATAAAAATCCAGGCTGTTTTTCTTGCACTTCTACTATTTCAGAAACTGCATTAGGATTGATCTCAACATGAGTGCCTTCTATCGTTTTCAACTCTATAGGTTTCATGCTACCCTCCTTGCTCTCCAGCAAGCTTTATGACTAAATAATTATTTAGTTTAATGCTAGTATAATCACAACTGGCTGACTACACCCTGCAAAAATACTTAATTTTTATCAAATATCAACATTTATCTGTTCTATCTGTTTAGCAGCTTTTTCCCAAAGCTTTGCGGAAGTCTCGTCTTGCCAATGAGTTCTCAGATTTTCTGCTTTTTTGTGACATATTCTCTCTAACATTTCTAATATTGCGGATAATGTCAATTTATCAAGTAATGTTTCTAAAATCTCCATATATTCTTTTTGCATGATATCTACCTCATAAAAAGCATCTGAAATTCTGCTAACTTCTTATATGCAGTTTAGTCTATTTTGAACACTCCTTCAATTTTAAAAAGTGATTTTTAAGTAAAAAGCAAAAACGGAACTTATAATTACCAGAAAGGGTGCGATCGCTAAAGTTAGCAAAACGTGGGGAGATATTGTCAACGAGGCAAGAGCAGAACTAGTAGTCTGTCACATCAACTTTGCTGGGTGGCGCTGATGTTATGGTAAGCTATTTACAAAAGTGGTCAAGGTGACATCATGGCAAAAAAATATACTGTAAATTTAACTAAGGAGGAAGTAGAAAAACTGCGATCGCTAATTAGGTGCGGCAAAAGTAAAGCCAGAAGTATTACCCGCGCCCATATACTTTTGATGGCATGGGAGGGAGAGACAGACAAAGCGAGCCTCCAGGCGGAGGAGCTTCGCTAACGCAGACAGATTGCGAGTCAGCATCTCGACAGTTGAGCGCACCCGCGCCAAGTACGTTAACAGTGGAATTGAGGCTACGCTGAGCGATCGCGAGCATCCACCCAAACCACGAAAACTCGATGGTTTTCAAGAAGCATTTCTGATTGCAACAGCGTGTTCAGAACCTCCGGATGGACGTACAAGATGGACACTACGGCTTTTAGCAGACCGGATAGTGAGTTTAGATGTTGTGGATACTGTTAGTTATGAAACTGTGCGTTCCTATTTAAAAAAAACGATGTCAAGCCGTGGCTAAAGGAACAGTGGTGTATACCTAGGGTGGATGCCGAGTATGTTTTACGGATGGAAGATTTGTTAGATTTATATGGCGAACCTTACGATCCAAAACGTCCGGTAGTTTGTTTCGATGAACGTCCATATCAATTGTTAGAAGATGTCAGAGAACCTTTACCAGCCGAGCCAGAACAACATCTTCGATATGATTACGAGTATAAAAGAAATGGTAGTGTCAATATATTTGCTTTCTTTCAACCATTAGCAGGTTGGCGACATATGGAAGTGACACAACAGAGGACAAAAGTAGATTTTGCAAAACAAATGAAGGATTTAGTAGATGTTTATTGCCCAGAAGCTGAAGTTATTCGTCTAGTACTTGATAATCTGAATACACATAATCCAGCCTCTTTGTATGAAGTTTTTGAGCCACAAGAAGCGCGTCGAATTATCCAAAAATTAGAGTTTCACTACACACCAAAACACGCCAGTTGGTTAAATCAAGTTGAAATTGAATTTTCTGTTTTATCCCGACAGTGTTTAGAGCGACGGATCAAAGACGTACAAACGTTGTCGCAGGAAATCGCTAGTTGGGAACAACAACGGAATGCTGTCTATGCCAGTGTAAATTGGCGCTTTAAGACTACTGATGCACGGAGAAAGATGGAGCGCTTATACCCAAGTGTCTTACCCAGCAAAGTTGATGTGACAGACTACTAGTTGAGGAGCACTCAAAAATAGCTCAATATAGTAAACGCTCTTCTAAGGTAGTCTCTATGAAAACATAATGGGAGGACGAGAACCCTCTGGCACTACGATTTTGCAAAGCGATCGCATTTGCTCTAAAATTAATTGGGCAAAATGATGAAAAATAAACTTCACAAAACAAAATCTTACCCAAACACAGTAACATTACCAGGAACAATCTTTCATATTTGTGGAATCACAAAGGTTTATCGAATGGGTGAGATAGAAGTTCATGCCTTACGGTCGATCAATCTCGATCTCTACGAAGGAGAGTTTGTCGTATTGCTAGGACCTTCCGGTAGTGGTAAATCAACCTTGCTAAATATTTTGGGTGGGTTAGATGTACCGACTAGCGGTCATGTATTTTTTCGAACTCACGTTAAGTTATGCCAATGGGCCGATGGGTCGGTTTACTGTCGCTGCGATCGCTTCTTGAGATATCAGATGAACTAGTTGTCTTTCCATGATGTGCTAGTAGGTTGGGTTGAGGAACGAAACCCAACATTTAATCGAATTATTGGGTGTCACTTGATTCTACCCAACCTACACAAGACATTTGGCAATTTAAGATTTACTTTATAAATGATCTCTGACACTCTGCAACTGAATACTTGATTAAACGAAACTTAGAGTTTGGAGGTAAGCATACCTATATTTTTTGATTAAGTTGTTTTTGTTGTTTCAAAAATTTCGACATGGCTAATAAAGTGAAGCTGCGAGTTATCAAGGTAAATGAAGCTGTATAAAGAAGAAGTAAAAAAATGTCTCCAATTATCCTCCCATAATTTCCGTCATTAATTTCTAGGGGTTCATAAATCAGCGAGTACATACCGAAATATGCTGCTATATAAAAAATTAAACAAAAAAAACCTTGAATAAAAGAACACTCTGCCCTGCTTCTAATAGATTTTGAACTTTGATTTATCAGTTCATCTTGCTGATTGTATATATAGTATATAACAAACATAGTACATATTGTAGAAATGGTTAAAACAAATGCTGGAGTAATCCCTCTTTCATACACTCCTACAGGTCTTGGATTCCTCATCAAGATGAGCCTTATCAGTTCACCAGAACCTGGAAAGAAAACAGATATTTTTGACAACCTACCCCATTCATTTTTAAGAAAATCCCAAAAACTACCGGAAGTTTTCTTCTTCGATGATTCATTAGAGGATGGGCTCATATTTTTAGATTCTTTATTAAATAAGAGTGTTTGCAAATTTTTATCAAGATGTTACAAAAGGTTATCAACTCATTTTATGAAGAGATGGCGATCGCCCTAATCATTACCGCAATGCTCCCTTAGCAACTGATTAATAAATTGTGCAATAGTAAAGAATCTTGATTGAGGAGTTTCGGGTTGATTTCGCATTTGTCTCAGAGCATCTTCAAGACTTTGACGGGGTTTCAAAGTTAATGTTGATGATTTTGTTCCCCAGCGGATCGTAAAACGGTGAGGATTGAGAGTTGGTTCAGATGGGATTTCAGAAGGCAGATCGGAAAAATTCTGACTTGATAAGACATTAGCAAGCTGAACTAAGTTCTGCCGATCTAACTGACCTGTTTGATGGGGAGGTGATACAGTCTCATTGAGAAAACGAGCAGCCTGACAACTCCCATCAGGTGAAATTGTCCAAACCACTCCAGAAAACCCTGCAAAGCCCATTTGTCCATCTTGGAATTCTAACGCTCCGGTCAAGAAACCATCTTGAGTGAGAAAAGGATTGTTATAGGGTGTACCCATTGCCATAGCAAGTATAACCCCCAGACACGACATGAGAATGATGACTGGCATGAGTTTTTAATGAACCTGAATTTAGTTGTCAGGGCATGGTGTTACCACGCCCCTAGTTCTATTTGATTGACCCTCTAGTTAAGACTTCCAAAGCGAACGGTTAAACAGGAATCCCCCGTTCAGTCTCAAAGATCCTCTTGATTGTCGCTTTGTACTCGCCACCACACCAATATTGGTCAATTAGCAAAAGCATATCTTTGGCATATTTGAAGGTTGGTGCATTTGTTCCCAAGACAAGCAAACTGCCAAAGATCAAAAAATCTGCCACTGATTGTCCGACTGCTTTTCTCAAGTGCCAGCAGGCTCCTGCCCAAGCTTGACCGCGATCGTGGGGTTCTGTTGATGTCTCCGAATATTTCAAATCATTATCGCAATTGCGAATCATTCCATCTCTTTCCGGACCAGGTACAACATATTCCCCTAAGTCCGGGTCGTTCAATAAAGAACAAGCGAAATAATCAGCGTATCCTTCGTGTAGTGCCAGTCCTTCACTTCCAAACATCTTAGGATGGTATTCATCAATCACCGCATGAGTAAATTCATGAGCAACTACATCAACTTCTTTAGCTAGATCGCGAAGTCCATTGTCATTTCCTGGGTAACTGCCATCTCCAAAGTAGATCTGCCCTGTAGCAGGATCGTAAAATGCATTGTCGTATTTGTTTCCAGTATGGACGTTAGCACCAAGCTGTCCGTTGTGAGCTTTTCCATAGGGATTATTGACTGTAAATCCTCGAAATCCCAAATCCATAAAATATTGATAGACTTTCTCTACAGAATAGTAAACTTGACACTCATCAAAGTGTGTATTGTCAGGAGGAAAGTCAAATCGATAAGTATTGTCTGCTTGGGCGGGTGGAGCATCTTCATTAATGACTTTACAATATTGACCATCCAATTGCTTATAAGGAGACTTAACATCTCGCAGCATCACGGTTGTCAATTTTGTTTCCTCTGGGTTTTCAGGATAAACCCTTGCTCTCGGAGCAAAGTAAAATGAATGAAACTTCATCGAATTGAAGCTATCTACAATTTCTCCATTCTGGACATCAATGAAGTATTCCCATGTACCCAGAGGATGGTTGGTCGGAACAGTTAAGTGGTAAACTTTCACATCCCCTTGCTGAGTTGGATAGAAAACAGTCTCATGGGTGATGTGACTTCTTTGTTGAACATCTTCACCAAGATCGTTAAGGGCTATTTGGCGAGCTTCTTTTAGAGAGATCTCTTTCTCACCAGATTTAACAGCAACTTGGGAGCGTAGACCACTAGTCACCATTTGAACTTGATTCTTGTTATCTACACCTACCAAAATGTTAGCGCCAAAGACAGGCAATCCCTCATAAGTTTGTTGGCGACGAATGAATTGCAATCCACCCCACTCAAAGGCGTCAATTTCAGAGAGTTCTTCAACATCGTCTGCACTCAATCCTAAAATAGGAGCGTTTTCCCTCAAAAATGTTTGACTAGCTCCAGATGCCGTACCTGCTATCGGCGTGGATAATTTTCCTACTATAGCAGCAGGAGTTCCAGTTGTAATATTCCATTCCAAAGAAGTTCCTGCTCGTTGTTCTAGAAATGTTTTGCTCTCAGATGAACTAATTACAGCAGATTTAGCCTTCCCATTTGAGATGACAGCATCAACGCGATTTCGGTTAGCCCGATGGCGAAGACTAGGCTCTTCATGAAACATAATTTTTTCTCCTGGTAAAGTTTATGCAATGCATTCCTGAAAATTAAATTTTAAAAAATGGTATTGCAGTAGTTATTCAATAACCATCATGTCGATCCGAAGATTCTGTCCCCATCCACCGCCGTTTGAGTCCAACCTGCGAATGCGAATTCGCACAAAATCACGTCCAGTCTCAATGACCTGAATCCCGAATTGATCGGACCATCCGCGATCGAAATTTTCAGATTGACGAGGCTGGCACTGTATAATCTGTGGGGTTGGTGTTGTGAAGTTCCAACCAGTTACCTTCAAAACCATATCGCGATCGCTACTGCCTGCAAAAACATAACCGTAGTGTTGCTGTCCGATTGCGTCTGCTGTCAAACCTTTTAATGTGACCAAATGAATCTTCTCCGTAACTTCGGGAAGAAGCTCGCTGCTAGTTTTTAACTCGCTCATGATGAATTAATCCTCCATAAATGTTGCTTGACTCTCTTTTATTAGCTGAGAAACACCCAATCGCTAAAAGTCATTCAGGCTTTGACTTTTTACGTGGAGATTTAAATCCACACCGTTATTGTTGACCGCCCTCTGCGGAGATTATGACGAAGAACTTAAACCCCTTACACCTTCAAGTCTTGCACTCATATCGACAGTCTCACTGCGTCCATAACAAATCCCTTCTGTCCTTAGCACCCCCTGCTTTGTTAAAGTTAAAAGGACTTGGTTGCTATGTTCTTGTGTAAGACATTTTACTCCTACATTTCCTAAATCATTTTTAGTCCAATGACACCCTGCTACTTAAATGCAGAATTCTGATTTGATTCTTGTTAAGTGTACTGAGGCCCAATCCTTGGCTAGACGAATCCTGGGATTTGGATTTTTTAAACGCAAGTACAAGCTATGCCAACAAAAATCAAATAGGACTCCTATATAATTCAATACTTCTTGAAATAGATTTTAGGGTCAATACGACGATCTGCGTATAAGGATATGAAGATATTGCGACAAATTACCCTTTGAATAATCCCAACTTTGTCAGAGCAACCATTACCGCACCTGTCCGAGTTTGCACGCCCAGTTTTTCGTAAAGATGCTCCAGATGTTTTCGTATTGTTCCTTCAGAACAACCCAGTACTTTTGCAATTCCAGCATTGCTTTTATCCTTGGCAATCCAAAATAGCACTTCCGCCTCGCGTTTAGTGAGTCCAAGCAATTCCAAATCATCAATAGAGAAGGATTGTGGTTCTTGTTCCTCTAATAGCAAGAAATATTGCTCTTTAATAGTGTAGGGAATGAGACTCACCAGTAATTTACTTCCTACTTGCTTCATTTGCAAGGGTAAACAGGAAGATGGCACATATTCATTAAATGTGATTTGTGCAATCTGATGTGTAAACCAATATTGTAAAGGTTCTGGCAATAAGTGTGGATCGCGACGGGGTAAAAAATACTGGCTCAACAATTGTTCTGCCCGTGGAGTCACGAGTTGCACTTGCCCATCGCTCGCCAAAACGATCGCCCCGATAAAATCCAAGATTTGCTTAAATTGTGTTAGTATTTGCTGCTCTTGGCTGAATTTCTGGTTATTCTGATTTGTCTGCATCAAGTCAAGATGCAGTAAATTCAGGATACAGCGATCGCATTCTGGGAAATTCGTGCGATCGCAACTCAAAGAACTCCTTTGCTGTGATGGCATATTTTCCCTTCAACACTATGACGGAGTGAGGAGTTGTATAATTTACTCATCCTCACTCCCCGTTTTCAATTAAGGTTCTCACACGGCTTATTTTAAGTTAATTTTTACAGCTTTGCGCTTCTCGGGTTTAACTTTAGGTAAGGTAAGCGTGAGAATGCCATTTTTATACTCTGCTTGAACTCGATCGGTCTGAATATGACTAGGTAAAGGAATCACCCGTTCAAATCTACCGTAGTAGAATTCAGAGCGCACCATATCTTTGTCTTCCACTTTGGTTTCAGACTTGCGTTCGCCTTTGATAGCAACGGTAGTTTCTGTAACTTGCACGTCTAAATCTTTTGCCTCCAATCCTGGAACTTCTAATCTGAGAGATAAAGTCTCATCAGTTTCTTTCATTTCCGCAGAAGGCATAAATGTTACTGCAATAGCATCTTCATCACTGGTTGGCATGATGCTCTCAAACATCTGGTTAAGCTGACGTTGTAAGTTTTCGATTTCGTGAAGGGGTTCCCAGTGTTCAATATCTTGAAAAGGTCGCCAAAGCGTTATCGGCATATTGGTTCCTCCTAATATGAATTTTTGCAAAGATTGTTGAAAGAGTTTTTATTATGCTGAGTTTTTGTAGAGCCATTTTCACTAACTCTACTTTAAACATAGAAACAAAATATGAGGATTTTGTGAGGAATAAGTATGAACTCATCAAAGCAGGTAGGCGCTAATAATTATCAATATGTGTAGTTGCGATCTATGCATTTATGAAAAATTATTGCATTCCTATACTTATATCACTCTATTTTGATTGTTTAATCATTTCTTAAACATTGTTCCTTTTTTCTCACAACATCCTCATATTTTCATTTTATCCTTCAATTAGGTAGCTGTGATAAACTGCGTATATCATGGTGCATAAAAACTTCTCCCCCTTGCTACCTCTGCTGTTTGAATCACTAATAGCAAAGAGAAGCACTAAGGAAGCGATCGCCTTAGTTCTCATAACTATCCTTTAACTAGCGTTAACAACAAAATAGCGTCTTTGTCAACTCGGTGTGGTGCATGATAAAAAAACGCTAGTAGCTACCTCTTGGGAAAGGAGGAGGAGTTTTTATTTCATATCTTCTATTTTAAAAATCACAAGCACTCGCATTTTTCAACTATCAAAAATGCCGTGTGCAAATCACTCAATCCAATTTCAACTCACTTTTCGCTTTGAGGAGATGTTTATGGATGTTGTAAAACTGCAAGCAGCTATTGAGTTAGCAAATGCTTCTTGGCAAGCAGGTGTGACTAGTGTCTCCGAGCTATCAGATGAAGAAAAGAAACTACGTTTAGGGTACCAACCAGCTCCAGGCGAACCATCTTTACAAGAACGCGAACAAATTGCTCGCCTTAACTCTGAAGCTTTCAAAACAGCCAAAACCTACGGTCAAGTCTTTGGATTTCCAACTTCTTACGATTTACGGGCGGGGGGCTTTGTCACGCCTATGAAGGATCAAGGTAACTGCGGTTCTTGTGTTGCTTTTGGTACGATTGCGACAATCGAAGCAACATTCCGCCGTCAGAGGAATAATCCAAATCTAAATGTAAATCTATCAGAAGCTCATTTGTTCTATTGTTACGCAAAATCAGAAGGCTTTAACTGTAACACTGGTTGGTATGCTGACAAGGCAATGGAAGCTGCAAAAAAGGGTATTGTTGATAAGGATTGCTTCCCCTACACCCCAGGTAACCAAGATTGTAAACTTTGTTCGGATTGGCAAAACCGCCTTGTGTTGATTGGTGGATACCATAAAATTTCCGATGTGTCCGCGATGAAAGAGTGGTTGTCGAGTCGCGGTGCGCTCAGTGCTTGCTTCAGCGTCTATGACGATTTTTTTGCTTATAAGAGCGGGGTCTATCGTCATGTCACTGGTAATTTAGCAGGTGGACACTGTATCTCGATAGTGGGTTACGATGACAGCCAAGGATTTTGGATTTGTAAGAATAGTTGGGGAACTGGTTGGGGCGAGCAAGGCTTTTTCAAAATTGCTTACGGTGAGTGTGGTATAGAAGCCTGGGTATACGCAGTAGACGGTATTGTTGAGACAGGTTGGTTAAATAATGTGAAGGTTCAAGGTTTATGGACAAATAACTCCGACCTTAACTCCTATGTTTATCTGAGTGATGGAATTGGTTGGCGTAGGTTATGCACTGCTAGTGTTAACGCTCACCTGGATATGTTAGCTCAGTTAACTGCCTCCAAACAACAAGAACGCCTAGTATCAGTTTACCAACTTCAAGGGATGATCACCGAAGTCTATGCATGGTAAGTACAACTCGTACATTCATGACATTTTTCTCTTCCCACAACATGGCATTGATTTGAACAATTTACTGACTGTTTTAGATTCTTGAATTAAGGAGATTTATCATGAGCGAAACACCTGACGTAATTCTTCCTGTAACAACAGAGCGGAATTGTGAACCTTGTCAAACACCTCCTTCATTTGTTGCAGTAACAAACACTAGCAATGGTTTGAGTGAGGAAAATAAAATTTTTGATTACCCTACACAAAACCCTCCAGCTAGTACAGTTCTCACTCAAGTAGAAGAGCGTCCAACTAAAGAACCGCCCAGCCAATTTCTGAGCCAAGGAGAAGCCGTTGCTGCTGGGTGGCAAACTAACAAAAAAATAGTTGGGCTTTGGAGTTATTGTTCTGAGGGGCGCAATGCCTGGATGTATGTGGATGGAGTTGGTTGGCGAAAATTTGCTGACAATTCAGACAGTGCGATCGTGGCATTTAACATGATTGCAGCCCATGCCAAAGCAACTGGTAAAGGTGCTAATTTCTATGAAGGCGATGATGGGAAAGTCAATACTCTTTACGTTTGGTAGGACTGAACCTTATCTTAAACTAGAAGCTTAATATCAATTTTGTATGAGGTTGCGTAATATCGATCTCAGGCTAGAAACCTGAGGCTAAACAAACAAAGCTTGACGAATGCAGGCTCATTCTATGCATCCTTAAAAAGAATTGGTAGAAGATAAGAAGTTTTCTCCTTTTATACTTTAAAACGATCGCATTTGTAGGGTGGGCAATGCCCACCATTTTCTGATGTAGATTTTTTGCTTTCTACTAGCAGAAATTGCTACTATAGCAGTCCTAAATGGATTACAAACAGCTTCTTCCTTATCCCCCTTGTCTCATGTTTTCGGATCTCAAATAAGATTGTTATATGTTTCTAGCCCATATCTTTTCTCTATTCTTGGTAGCTTGGATATTACAGTTACCTGATGAAATGCCAAACACTTACGTCCGGGCTCTGTCATTAAACAATCAACTAAAATTATGTAAGCACCCATCCAAATTATTACACCAATTAAGATCTATGTCTGAAGTGACTCTTTCCAGTATCGACAACGGTAAAACAATCACCTTGAAGCGAGGGCAAATGCTTGTTATTCGTTTAGACGAAAACCCAACAACAGGTTATCGTTGGTCAACACCAAATTTGAGTACACAGGTATTGCAACTGAAAAACGACCAATTTAACCAATTCAGCCATGGAGCTATTGGCAGTGGTGGACAACGTGTATTCATTTTTCAAGCCAATCATCCCGGACAAATAAAACTACAATTAAAAAACTGGCGTGAATGGTCTGGCGAAGAATCAACAATCGAGCGATTTGAAACCACTATTCAAGTAGTGGAATAATCTCTGAGTATTTTCTTCTTGAAGATGCGCTCGTTTTTCTTCTATGGAGAATTTTGATTCTTCAGTTAATTTGCTATATTTATTAACTACAGCCAACACTGCGATGTTTGTAATTGAAGTCGAAGAATTACAAAGATATTTAACTAGTTTATGACGGCTGCCATAGAATTTTATAGAATTTTAGTTGTAAAGACTTCTTATATAGCCTTTTGATTCACTAAGTTGAAGCTTGATATAAACAGAGAAGCTTCAACACTTTGAAACAGGAGTTACAAGTCATGAGTACTATCATTCAACGTCGGCGCGAATTAGAGTTAGTACAAGTCTGGGATAAGTTTTGCGCCAAGATAACGGATACAGAAAACCGCTTTTACATTGGCTGGTTCGGCGTGCTAATGATTCCTACTTTAATAGCAGCCATCACCTGTTTTGCGATCGCCTTTATAGTTGCACCACCTGTAGATATAGATGGCATTCGAGAGCCTGTTATTGGTTCCTTAATGGGTGGCAACAATATAATTACAGCCGCTGTAGTGCCCACTTCTGCGGCTATCGGTCTTCATTTTTATCCAATTTGGGAAGCAAGCTCGGTTGATGAATGGCTTTACAATGGTGGTCCGTATCAATTAATCGTGCTGCACTTTCTCATTGGAGTTTGGTGCTATCTAGGACGACTTGGGGAGTTAAGTTATCGTTTGGGTATGCGTCCTTGGATTGCGGTTGCGTTTAGTGCGCCTGTAGCTGCAGCAACGGCAGTATTACTGGTATATCCTATTGGTCAAGGAAGCTTCTCTGATGGTTTACCGTTGGGAATTGCAGGCACTTTCCACTTCATGTTGGCATTCCAAGCCGACCACAATATCCTGATGCATCCTTTTCATATGTTAGGAGTGACTGGGATCTTTGGTGGTGCTTTGTTAAGCGTGTTACATGGTTCTTTAGTAACCTCAACTTTGATTCATACAACCACCGAGAATGAATCGCCCAATGCAGGATACAAATTTTCTCAATCTAATGTTACCTACAACTATTTGGCAGGACATAATGGCTTTTTGGGAAGACTGCTCATTCCTTGGTTCGGTAGTCAAAACCACCGCACTTTTCATTTTCTGCTAGCTGCTTTACCAACAGTTGGTATTTGGTTTGCTGCTCTTGGTGTCAGTACAATGGCTTTCAACCTGAATGGATTAAACTTCCATCACTCAATTTTAGACAGCACAGGTCAAGTCATTAGAACTCATGCCGATATTCTCAATCGAGCTAATTTAGGAATTCAGGCGATGCATGCACCCAATGCCCATCACTTTCCACTTATCCTGACTAGTAGTGATGCGCTTCGAGTCAGTTGAGAACATCAGTTTGGCTTTGATAAAAGCTTTACCACAATATCTTCATCACACCGAACTTCAACTATATGCAGTTACAGAAAAAAGAATAGGGAACGGAAGCTTTTTGTGAAAAATCCCTGTTGTTGAGCTATGCTCCAAGCCGAGATCTGGCGGAGTATACGTTGTTCAAGATGGCAATCAAATGATTGGCAGTCCGACTTCTGACAAAGAATAACAGGACAATATCGCCAACTGCTTGGATCAAACCCCCGGCTTGAGCCCAATCCTGAATGAACTGCCACCGAGTAAGTGTTAACAGGAATAAGCCACCTTGCAGATCCAGCGGCAGTTGGCGACCATCCAAAGAATTACAGACTAACAAAAGGAGGAGATATGAGCAACAAAGAGGCTAATAAAAACTTTTGTGAAGAACTGGCTAGTAATTTCATTAATAACAGTTGCGAGCTTTTAGGAGGTTCGCTTGGAACTGCTACTGGTTATGGTCTTAAAAAAGTGGATTATTTAATTTTGGTATTGATATTAAAATAGCCTAAATAAACCTATTAAATGTTAATTCATATTCTATATAAATTAACTGTTGACAGTTAACAAGAAGTTAACTCGGGCTTTAACGAATTTTGCTTTCCCAGTTTTCAGGCAACTTTTGATACTCTAAAAATTCCATTGAAAACGTTGCCATCCCTTGAGAAAGGGAACGTAATTTGGTGGAATAACCGAACATCTCTGCTAAAGGAACTTCTGCACGGATAATAACATCTTGGTCTCTTGTTTCTGAACCCAACAAGCACCCACGGAGAGATAGCAGTTGACCTTGTATCCGTCCCAAAAACTGACTCGGTGTTTCCACTTCGAGCAACATCATCGGTTCTAAAAGGACAGGATTAGTCCGAGCAAATGCCTGTTCAAAACCTTGTCTTGCAGCAAATCGAAATGCCATTTCTGAAGAATCAACAGGATGATAGGAACCGCCTTCCAAAATAACCTTTACCCCAATAATTGGATAACCTTTGAGCCATCCTGTTTTGACCCCATCGTAGAATCCTTGTTCGCATGCCGCAATAAATTGCTTGGGAATAACACCTTCAACAACCCGGTTCTCAAACACAAAAGGTTCTTTGCACAATTCTAAACGACCGACTACGTGGGCGTATTGTCCCGTACCACCAGGTTGTTTTTTTAGAGTATAGTCAAAGGTTGCTCCTTGAGAAATCGTTTCCCGGTACGCAACTGCGGGAGGACTAATATAGGCTTCTGCATGGTATTCTCTTTTCATCCGTTCTAAGTAAATATCCAGATGTAGTTCTCCCATGCCCGACATTAAAGTTTTATGGGATTCTGGATCGGTGCTGACGTGTAAGGTAGGGTCCTCACGAACAAAGCGGTGTAGTGCTTTTTCAAGGCGATCGCTATCTTCCTGGCTTTTTGGAGTAATAGCAATAGTCATGACAGGTTCTGGTACAAATATACCTTCCAAAGACAAATTTATTCCCGGCGGACATAAAGTATCACCCGATGCACAATCCACCCCCATCAACCCGATAATTTCCCCTGCTTCTGCAACTAGAAGTTCCTGTCGCTTATCCACCTCAATCCTTACCAGTCGATTGACACGAAAAAATTTTTTCGTGCGACTATTGTAAAGGCGATCGCCATGTTTGAGAGTTCCAGAATAAAGGCGAATATAAGTCAGCTGACCAAACTCATCATCAATCAGCTTAAACGCCAGCGCCACAACTGGATCTGTTGGTTCGGGATAAACCTTCACCTCCCTTTCCGTCGAAACATCCATAGCAGTGACAACTTCTCGTTCCATAGGAGACGGTAAATAAAGCGTCACCGCATCCAATAAATTCTGCACCCCCTGATTTTTGAATGCCGAACCCATAAGCACTGGCGTAAATTCAAGATTGAGCGTTCCTTGACGAATAGCATCCCAAATCATGTGTTTGGGAACCTCTTCCCCACTCAACAACTTAACCATCATGGCTTCCGAATGGATAGATATGCGATCCAAAAGTTTTTCTCGTGCTACTTGCGCCTGTTCCTGTAACTCTTCAGGAATTGGCTTTTTCGCCCAAGCTTCGCCATTTTCGCCTTCATAGTAATGGGCATTCATCTCAATTAAATCGATGACGCCCTCAAACTTGTCCTCCAAACCGATAGGATACTGGAGCACAACAGGATTTAAATGGAGTTTTTCTATAAGCGCATCAACAACGCGGAAAGGATTTGCGCCAACCCGATCTAATTTATTAATAAAAGCAAGACGCGGAATGCGATAGCGCTTCATTTGCCTATCCACTGTAATAGACTGAGACTGCACCCCCGCCACACCGCACAACACCATAATTGCTCCATCCAACACTCGCAAAGAACGCTCAACTTCAATCGTGAAGTCAACATGACCGGGCGTATCAATTAAATTGATTTGCGTCTCATTCCAAAAGCAAGTGACAGCAGCTGAAGTAATGGTGATACCCTTTTCACGCTCCAACTCCATATAATCCATAGTTGCACCATCTCCATCGCCACCAACCTCTTCAATCTTGTGGATTTTACCCGTGTAAAAAAGAATTCGTTCTGAGATAGTGGTTTTTCCCGCATCAATGTGCGCTGAAATACCAATATTGCGAATGTTAGTGCGAAAGACCATAGTACGTCATGCCTAAAATAGGGATTTATTTATATACAGCATTTTTGAGGTAAATGAAGTACATAAGTAGGGGCGCTCTTGCCTTGCGCCCTTACAACAACCTGTACCTCAGTTAGTTACAATCTGCTGTAAGTAAACTTATGAAAGCATACCTTACAAAAATCCCCTGTCGTTCCCTTTCATCAACTAGACAATGTACATCTAAGTCTGATGGAGAGAGCAGTGTTAGCCAGGGGGTCAAATGTATTGCAACTTTATACAGAAACGGTACATTTCTTAAATTAAAGAAAAAATGTGAGGATTGTGTGAGCAATACAAATTAGATTTTCCCCCCTTTTTAAGGGGGCTAGGGGGGATCTTGATACAACGGTAGACTTGACACACATCCTCTTACAACTCATGTTGAAGAAAATTTTATCTATTAGCCAGAAAAGATAAAAAATATTACATTGACTGATAAAAAGAAGACTCATCATGGATTTTAAGAGAAAATATAAATGTGGTGAAGTAAAAGCGCCTAAAATTGTTCATTAGAGCAATATTTAAGGAGGTTGAATATTATGCGAGATCTATTAATATCAGATGCTGCTACTTACCTAATCGTCAAATTAGGTGTTCTGCTTTTAGCGTTAGTGTTGCTGTATTTTGCTAATCCCCATCCTGCTTTATAAGAGACAAGAAGTTCATAAAAATTGCTAGCAATTCTATCTGATCGAACTGCCAAAGCCCTACCGCCAAATTATGTCGATTCACATTGGCTTATGCCATTTTCCGAAAAGGATAATACGAATTGAGGGTGTAGAGACGTGCCATGGTACGTCTCTACAAAATTTCTACTTCAAATAGATGTTATAAATAAGACAATTATCTACGTATAGTAGGGGCGAAAGGCGGTTCGCCCTCACTGTTCTTTTTGATTTTACGTTTTTTTAATTGTGCTTGCTCGCTCAAATTTTAGAGATATCATCCCTATATACGCAGTCTATAAATGAGCTAGTGAAAGGCTCAAAGTGAATTCTAACTTCAAAATAAATCCGCTCTTAACAAAAATTAGTTAACAAGTTGGAAAATAATGTCAATTCATCATCCTATATGGACACTAACGGCTGAGGAAGTGTTTGAAAGTTTAACTACTTCCTCACAAGGACTAGAGGAAGTAGAAGTTGAGTCAAGGCTGAAACATTACGGTTTTAACGAACTTCCTGAACCGCCTCAAAAACCCATGCTTCTATGCTTTATCGAACAGTTGATCCATTTCATGGCTCTGCTGTTATGGGTTGCTGGTACTTTAGCTTTTATCTCCGGGACACCGGAACTTGGTTGGGCAATTTGGGCAGTTATTTGGATAAATGCTATATTTAGTTTTTCTCAAGAATTCCAGGCTCATAAGGCTTTATCTGCATTGAAAAAAGTTCTGCCAGCACAGGTGCGAGTTTATCGGGAGGGTACACTAAAAGTTGTTGGGGCGCGAGAGTTGGTTCCTGGTGATGTGATTGAGTTGGAAGAAGGCGATCGCATTTCCGCTGATGCTCGACTCATTTGGGCTCAAAACTTCTCTATAGATGTATCCGTGCTGACAGGAGAATCTTTGCCTGTAGCCAGACACGCGGAACCTATTACAACCGAAAACTTACGTCCGGCTGAGGTAGCAAACTTAGTCTTTGCAGGTTCTACTGTTGCTTCCGGTCGAGGGCGAGCAGTTGTGAGTGCGACTGGAGCGCAAACAGAATTTGGTCACGTTGCTCGCTTGACAACAAACATTCAACAAGAAGTTAGCACTTTAGAAATTCAGATCTCTAAAATAGTCAGAGTCATTACCGCCATAGCTCTCAGCATGGGGGCTATAGTGTTCCTACTGACTAACTTGTTAGTAGGAATGAAACTGCGAGAAAGCTTCATTTTTGCGATCGGCATTATTGTCGCTTTTGTACCCGAAGGACTTTTACCTACCGTCACCCTTGCCCTTGCTATCGGTGTTAAACGAATGGCAAAGCGTAATGCTTTAGTTCGCCGTCTCTCTGCCGTAGAAACCCTCAGCGCTACCTCTGTTATTTGCACTGACAAAACAGGTACGCTCACTAAAAATGAAATGACCGTTTGCGCTTTATGGATTCCTAACACTACTATTGAGGTGACAGGTGTAGGCTATATTCCAGAGGGAAAAGTTCGCATTCCAGGAACGGCTGACCGTGGACAGGTAGAGCTTTTATTAGCTGGAGCATCATTCTGTTCTAATGCTAAACTAGTTCATCCTGCAGGTATTAGCACTTGGCAAGAAATTGGCGACCCTACCGAAGCCGCTTTGTTAGTCGCTGCTATTAAAGGTGGGTTAAATCTTGAACAATTGCAACATCAGTCTCCTAGAGTTCGCGAAATTCCTTTTGATTCGCAGCGAAGAATGATGACCGTTGTTTTAGATTGGCAATTATCTGAAGTTTGGTCCAATCAGTCTCCGTACTTAAGTTTTACAAAGGGTGGACCTTTAGAAGTGTTGCAACGTTGTGGTTGGATTTTGCAAAACGGACAAATCCGAGAATTAACAGAGGTCGAAAAAACTGAGGTTGCAGCCACAAACGACCACCTTGCCAGACAGGGATATCGAGTTTTGGGTATTGCGACTCGTAAAGGAGGGACAGAGCTTTTAGAATTAGATGACCGTGCATTAGAAAACAACTTAATTTTTATCGGTTTAGCAGCAATGATTGACCCACCCCGCCCGGAGGTAGCAGAAGCCATCGCCCGTTGTCACCGAGCAGGCATTAGAGTAACTATGATTACAGGAGATTACGGACTCACAGCCGAGGCGATCGCCCGACGTATTGGCTTAGTCAACGGTAAAGTAAGAGTTGTCACGGGTGAAGGTATAGGACGCCTCTCGGATGCTCAACTCCGCCGCCTTTTGCAATATCGGTCTGTAGTCGTTTTTGCACGTATGATGCCAGAACAAAAGTTAAGAATCGTACAAGGGTACAAAGATTTAGGACATATCGTTGCAGTAACCGGAGATGGAGTTAATGACGCACCAGCTTTACGGGCTGCTAATATTGGCATAGCAATGGGTATAAATGGCACTGATGTTGCTCGTGAAGCTGCTGATATTGTGCTTGTAGATGATAACTTTGCAACCATCGTTAGCGCCATTGAGCAGGGACGAGCAGTGTATCAAAACATACGTAAATTTATCACTTATATTTTGTCTTCCAACGTAGCGGAATTCTTCCCCTTTTTGATGATGGTTGTGCTCAAAATTCCACCTGCTTTAACAATTTTGCAAATTTTGGCAATTGACTTAGGAACAGACATGATTCCAGCCCTAGCCCTTGGTGCAGAACGACCCGAAGTAGGAACCATGCACGAACTTCCTCGGAAAAAATCCCAAACCTTGATGGATTTCCCTCTACTCATTCGTGCCTACTGTTTTTTGGGGCTAATTGAAGCTTTAGTTGGAATGACAGGATTTTTGTTAGTTTGGTGGAGTCATGGTTATGGAATCGTAGATTTACAAGCCCTTAGCCCATCGATTTTATCTCACTCTGCCAGTGCATCAACACTAGCAATTTACCATGAAGCAATAACGGTGACATTAGCCACGATTGTCGCTTGTCAAGATGGTAACGTTTTTGCGTGTCGTTCGGAACGAACTTCTATTTTTGATTTAGGCTTTTTCAGCAACCGCCTAATTTGGTTGGGGATTTTTGTAGAGTGGGTTTTGATTTTCTCAATTATTTACTTACCACCCCTACAAACAATCTTTGCGACAACAGATTTAAATCCCTTACAACTGTTGGTATTGTTGCTGTGTCCACCGTTAGTTTTAGCTGCTGATGAAATCAGAAAGCTGAATTTAAAAAATTTAAACATTAAAAAAGGAAAGACCAATCATACTGTTGATGCATAGTTGTAAGGGCGAACAACCGTTCGCCCCTACTGTATTATGATGTGAAACAGACGACAGCGTGTGCAATCAACCACACATCCAACCCACTATCTACACTCGTATCAGCAAGAGGAACTGTGAATGAGTAGGTACTAACGTGTGGATCGAATGCTCAATAAGTTTTAATTTTTTCATCTTATGTTGCACTAGTTTCATAATTGAGAAAACAATCAGATCTTTAGCGTTGTATTTTTCAGTTAACATTTCATATTGATAGGTAAAACGATGTTCTGGCTCATCTTTTTGTCCTCTTCCTTCGCGCTCTTTGCGTCTTTGCGGTTTTTTAATCACCCCTTAAATTCAAAGTGGTGAACCACTATGCCCATCTAAAGCCTCCTCCAGGAGGAGATGACTTTCAATTGGAAGCATCTAACTACGTTAGTAGTTTTGACAGTCTAATTTATCCAGCAAAGCAACTGGTAAAGGTGCTAATTTCTATGAAGGCGATGATGGGAAAGTCAATACTCTTTACGTTTGGTAGTATTGAGTATTC
The DNA here is from genome assembly GCF_009725235.1 of Scytonema sp. UIC 10036. The sequence continues at coordinate 19,890 of NZ_WJFC01000026.1, read as the reverse complement.
TCTTATTCTGTTTTCGCCAGGAAATTACCTAAACAAGTGGCGTGAATGGGCTGGTGAACAATCAACAATCGATCGATTTGAGGCGATTGTTCAAGTGATTGAGTAATTCAGCTATTCCTCTAGAGCGTAGATTGCGGGTAGTTGTCGGTACTCCTGGTTAAAATCAATACCATAGCCAACGATAAAGCAATCGGGTACTGTAAACCCTAAATAATCTATAGTGACTGGTATTTGCCTACGGGCAGGTTTATTTAATAAAGTACACAGTCTGAGGGAAGCAGGATCGTAGTTTTTTAGATAGTTCAAGACTGTAGCAGTGGTGATGCCAGTATCTACAATGTCCTCAACAACAATCACATCTTGACCCATTACCTTTTCCTTTGGCAAACCCATTATTATAGTGGCTTGTCCTGAAGTGACTGTAGAGGCTCCATAGCTGGAAATGCTTATAAATTCAATATTACAGATAGTTGTGTTTATCTTTCTAACTAAGTCAGCTAGAAAGATAAAACTGCCTTTGAGTATTCCTACTAGTAATAGAGAGCGATTTTCATAATCCCTGTCTAATTCTTTCGCTAGTCGGTTGACTGTCACAGCGATCTCTTCTTGAGATATTAACTGAACTAGTTGTTTTTTCATACCTATCTTAACCAAATACGAGATTTTACCTCTATAATCAACTTTATTAACCCTCCCCGATAAGAAGATGTTTGAAAAGTGGTTGACTGTCATTTAGAACATCAATTTGGGCAGTAAAATAGATTATGGCTTTTCACAAGAAGCCTTCAAGCAATCCACAGAGAAACAAACTGGAAATCTTTACCACTAAACAACCCGCGATCGCTCAACTTTAAATCGGGAATCACCAGCAGTGCCATGAAAGAAAGTGTCATAAATGGTGCTAATAGTTGAGAACCCAAGCGTTTTGCCCAACTATCCATGTGAGCATACTGTTTTGCTACCATATAGCCGTCGGCATCACTCATCAGTCCAGCAACAGGTAAATTAAGCACTTGGATAGTAGTGTTATCTACTACAGCAAGACCTCCTTGAGCCTCAATCACCGCATTCACCGCCGCGCAGAGTTCCTCGTCAGTTGTACCAACAGCCACGATATTGTGGGAATCATGAGCCACACTAGAAGCGATCGCTCCCCGTTTGAGTCCAAAATTCTGAATGAATCCTACGGCAGGTGGCGTATTTTTGTAACGGTTGACAACGGTAATTTTGAGAACATCATGTTCTATATCTGAAGTCACTTCGCCATTTTGAATATGGGCTGGTAAATGCTTTTCAGTTGTGGTTAACTGTCCGTCAACTGCTGCTATCGCACGCACAGTCGAGCCGTTTGCAGGAATGCGAAAATCTGCCACCTGTTTTTGAGCAGCGAGAAAGTGATTTATCGGTGTGACTGGCACAGATGGAAGCATAGCTTGTCCCGATTTCGCTGCTAAAATCCCTTTGCAATAGGTAGACACTACGGTAAAGTCTTGTAAATTTTTTACCACAATTAAATCAGCTGGGTCTCCAACTTGCAGCAATCCTACATTCATTTTGTAATGACTGACAGGATTTACACAGGCAATTTGCAGCACATTCATGACATCATGACCTAATGCTACAGCACGCCGCACCAGTTCGTTGATATGCCCTTTGACCAAATCATCAGGATGCTTGTCATCGCTACAAAACATACATCGATCCGGGTGGGAATCAATCAAACTATGTAGTGTCTCAAAATTTTTAGCTGCCGAACCCTCACGAATTATAATCTTCATTCCCACTGCAAGTTTATCCAACGCTTCCGCCAAAGTGCAGCATTCGTGGTCGGTAGTAATTTTAGCATCAGCATAGTGACGTGCTGCCTCACCACACAATCCCGGTGCATGTCCATCAACTGGATATCCTAATTCTTGGGCAATACGGATTTTTTCCATGACCTCAGTTGTGCGGTTTAAAACGCCAGGAACGTTCATCACTTCGCTGAGATAAGAGATGCCATCTTGCTCAAAAAGTTCGCGAATTTCTTTGGCTGTCAGTTCTGCTCCTGCTGTTTCAAACCTAGTTGCAGGTACGCACGAAGGAGCACCAAACACGATTGTGAACGGTGTTTGGGCAGCATTGGCAAGCATAAAACGAATACCTTCTAACCCTAAAACATTGGCAATTTCGTGGGGGTCAGAAACTGCTGCTACTGTACCATGTACCGTTGCCAAACGGGCAAATTCAGTTGGTACGAGCATAGAACTTTCGATATGAACGTGGGCATCAATAAAACCGGGAAGGATATATTGGTCTTCGGAGTGCCCATTTTTCTGTGCGTTGGGTTGTGCCTCACCGTAGGCGATCGCTTGAATACGTCCGTTGTTGATGAAAACTGTTCCGGGAAATATGGTTTTGTGGAGAACGTCTACGATGTTTCCAGAAATGCTGAAGTTTGCCATAACCCACCCTCCGGGAAAACCACGGGAGATGAAAAGATTCTCATTTACTTTACAGCCATTTTCAGGTAAATAGACCACAGTCGTAGGGGCGCTCTTGCATTGCTTTTATCCTTAGCAATCCAGAACCTGCTGCCTTTTATTGACCGGGCTTTATTGTTTAATCAAACATCAACATTTATCTGTTCTATCTGTTTAGCAGCTTTCTCCCAAAGCTTTGCTGAAGTCTCATCTTGCCAATGATTTCTCAGGTTTTCTGCTCTTTTGTGACATATTCGCTCTAGCATTTCTAAGATAGCAGACAATGTCAATTTATCAGTTAATATTTCTAAAATCTCCATATATTCTTTTTCCATGACAGGGACCTCCTTAACGCCATCTGATATCTTCTGACAAAACCCATGTAGATGACTTTTGTGTTTTCAAATAATAAATTAAGATTTGTTGCCGAGTGATACTAATATTCTGCCTGCTTCTACACGCAGTTTAGCCTATTTTTAATACTCACTCAATTTTGAGAAGTAATTTTTAACAACCACAACGGAACGTAAATACGTTATGTGACAAACTCTCTATCATAGTGAAGCCACGCTAGATTATCTCTGTCAAGGTGTAAGTCTCGACTGGAGTTTTCTTTAGTGTCTTTGTAGGCTAGGTGCTACTTTATGCGCCTGTGCGACTTTCTCAAGGTAGACATAATCCAGTTCGGAGAATTTGGAAAAAATCATAGAATCAAATTCTGTCAAGCGTGAAAAAATCACGAAATCCATGCTTCCCGATGATGAAAATGTAACCTAATTAAGTACGTACACCTTTTTTGCAGTTGAGTATGCACAGTAGAAGAATCAGCAAAATCAGGGGCTTTATGACTGACGGTTCCGGTACTTTTTTAAATTGCTCTCCTGGTGCAGGAATAACGCTCGGGGCTGGCGGAACCTCTATGATTTGGTTGCGCTCAGAAGAAACGCTTCCGCCAACAGGAGTAAGACCATATTCGATGGGATTAGACCCAGAGCCAACGGCGGGTGTAACTGCGATCGCATTACTGGGTCTGGAATGTGAGGAACTGCCTCCACTCAGAGATAGAATAGCAAAAAGTGCAGCAAGACCAGCACCGCCAAGGAGCCAACCAGGGAATCGGTTATTGGAATCTTCTTGAACGAAAGTATCTCCTACAGAAATCGAAGGAATACCTTGGCTTACCACTTCTAGTGTCGGCAATACTGGAAATGCCCTGACAAAAACCTCTCCTGGAAGATCTAACCCAATCAGCCGATTAAACTCCTGAGGAATGCCGATATTTGAGCGATTAAATTCCCCACTATTAGGGGAGAATGGTAAGGAGAGTGTATCAAGAACACTCTGTTTGAGTAGCGTTTCATCTCCAGTGTTTAACGCACGCAACCCACTTGAGAGGTGACTCAAATAAAACTGCCTGATATTTGAGGGCAAATTTAGTCTCTGAATTTGCTGTTGGGCATTGGGAATTTTTGCCAGTTCCTCAAACAACAGACGTCCGTATGAGTATTTCAAGTTGAGCAATCCACTGCGAAGATCGAGCGAGTTACCGACTCCTTGTAGTGGTGCCCAGTAGAAGTTGTTGGTGACAAGTCCCAGACCTTCTACAGGAGTCCGACTTACTGCACCTCCAAGAAGGTAACGATATCCGTCTAAGATGTAGGGGGTATCGTTTTGCCAGAATGAAGCGTATGGTACATAAGGGAGATTAGGATTGTTACCGTAGAAAGAAGCAAAATTCCGGAAGTTTTCCTCCCCACCAGCCGCTTGCATCAGCAGGTCGTAGTAGCTGGATCTGTTGTTGGATTCAAGTAATTGCTGCATGAGTGTTCCAGTTTTGTTGCAGCCGAGACCAAATCCAACAGTGCATACAGAAATGCCTTCCATCTTGGAAAGATCTTGCCCTAATAGCTGGTATTGGAGATATATTGGCTCCAGCCCTGGTTGAATACCATACCGCCCAACATTGAGCTGAGCAGAAACTGACTGGCACACAGTCAGTACTGCCGCAAAGAATGAGAAAGCAATCGCGCTTCTTTTGATACGGGATTTAAACAAGATTGACCTCCAGTAAGCAACTAAAACCCAGTTGTCTTAGAAATTCGGGAGAAACCTAAGTTTTCTTACAAGTTAATGTTGATAGTGATTTCTGTAACTTAGAGTTGTTCGCCTGTCACAGGTTTGAGAAATTTAAATCTCGATTCGGTACATATTGATGCCGGAGTTTTGAACCTGTCTTCTTCGTCAGTATCAGTCTTTGATAGAGATGTTCAATTTGAACATCTTTATTTTGAAGAGCAAATGTGAGTAACTTGTGAGGGTTTATACTGATTAAAGGAACTTAACAAATTTGTCATCAGTTCAGATTCTGAACCCAGATTTTTCCCTCTGTAAAGGAATTTTAAAAGATAGACAAAAAGAGTTGTAGTCCAAAAATTTTACTTAAAGAATAAGATAAATAGTAAAAAATCTTTTACTACTTATAACTTCAAAACTACTTTAGTTAAAATTCGCTTATGCTTATAGATCCGGATCGCTTTTAGGTATAGTTACACTTTACTCCACAATTTGAAGCTGAGGTTCTTTGTTAAGAAAATCGATTTGCTGGGCTTTTGTGCTCTTTTCTCGAATGTATCGAGAATTGACATATTCCATGACTAAAGGTTGAAGTGAGAAGAAAGAAGCCTTTGTTTCAATAAGCGACCGCGCTGTCAGAGACTCTAAAGCTTCTAACAGGACTTGGGATGAGATAGAAATTTTTATATGCGATCGCAGTTCTAACAAGGATAAAGGTCGCTGATTGAAAGCTAGGCATTTGAGAACCTCTTTAGCCGTGTCTGATAAGTCGTTGAATTGTTCTTCTAACAGGTTGAACACTTCACCAAAAACTATGATATGTTGTTCCAAAAAATCACAAATGTTGTTATTAAATAAGTGCTGGATTGTGGCGGCAACAAAGTTTAAGGCAAGAGGATTTCCTGCATAATATTTTACCAACCTGCTCCAATCATCTCGAGTACCCTTAAAAGCAGCTTTGGTTTTGAAGAGCGCTCGAACTTCTGGCACCTGCAATCCTTTGAGATAAAACACTCTAATCGGTCGTGTATCTCCTTCCAAAGGAGCTATCTCTTTAAATCGATCGCGGCTCGTTAAAATGAGGCAACTTTGATGAGTGCTTTCTCCTACTCTTTTAAAGAATTCACGATACTCTCGATCTCCTTTGTATGGAAAGCACATACAATTCCTATAACCACGCTTTTGGACAGTATGCTCTTGCAACACAATATCAGCATTATCTAAAACCAGCAGGCAACGGTGGAGTTGCAAATAATGAATCAGGCGTGAGGTTCTGCTATGCGTGTTGTCTGGTAAATCAGTATCCTGTCCATTGGACAAGAAGACAATCAGATCCGATAATAAGTCTTTTAAAGAAGGAAGGGGCAATAGCGATCGCCAAATGACGAACTCGAATTTATCCTGAATCTGTTGAACTAGCTTCACGGATAAATAGGTTTTACCCATACCGCCCATTCCCAATAAGGTGATGAGACGACAACGTTGGCTTTGCCTTTCCACAGGAAACTCATTTAAAATCCACTGCTTTAGTGTTGCCAACTCTTCAGTTCGTCCATAAAAAAGAGAGACATCTGGCGCTTCTCCCCATGTAGTTTGATTTGAAAGTTTAGATGTTGAATTTGCAAGCTGGTAGTCAGTGAGTTCTAGCTCTAGATTAAATGCCCTAAAACAGCACTTCAATGTTTGCTTATCTACACCGACTTCACAGGCAAATACTTTTGCCAGGGTATCTGGATCTAAGCCAGTACGAACACTCAAATCTGCAAGAGTATAGCGTTTATTGAAATTTTCACAACTTTCCAATTCAGACTTTGCGCTTTGAACCTTCTGAAATCCCTGAGGCGTTAGGATCACACCACGTCTACGGCTTCGTTTTTGGGGCTGCATTGAAAACCTCTGAAGAAGTATGTAAATACAACATTTATGAATGGGAGATATTATCTGTTCAGATTGGGTAAAAAAAGATACCCTAGCAGAGAATAAATAACTTACAAAAGTTTTGGGAAATGGTTTAAGAAGCGAAGCACTAAAGGTTATCTACAACTCGACAAACTTTTATGTCAATACTTGTCGGTTAAGCTAAAAATTCAAATTTAAGGTAGGTTGGGTTGAGGAACGAAACCCAACATTTATCAGCATTTGTTGGGTTTCACACACGGGTTTACCCAACCTACAATTTCCTTATCCGAGCAGTATTGACTTCTATGTTACCTGCTTTTGTCTAATTTCGGTATTAAGTAATTTTACGGTTTGTGTTCAGATAGGAGCAGTTAACTGCTAACTTCTTCAACTGTTGGAATGCCTAATTCTGATGAAATAACAATTTTGGCTCCAGTTGATGGATGTGATTGTAATACTGCTTGCCTAAATATATAGCTGGAGTATAAGTAGGGCAAATATTTTGAGGAAAATTTAGTAATCCTAACCGAATTTAAGGACTTTTACCAATTTTCACCAAGGTTATTAAAGATTTATTTTTTATTCAGAAATGGCGAAAATTGTGAATTTGTAAGACTTCAGCGAATAAATACAAGGAAATTCTTAACTTCTTTTTAAGAACCTAAAATTCGGTTGATGAATCTGTGCTTCAAAATACAAACTATAACTAGTAACGTAACAGAGGTGAACTATGAAAACCGAACATCAACCCATAAATGATGCTGCTGCTGCTGTTGGTACTACGTTATCTAACGATATGCCAACACTCCGAAAAGGTTCTAAAACTGAAGGAGTAAGATTTTTACAACAACTTTTAATCAACCATTACAATTACGATCTTGTTTTTGACGCTATCTTCGGTAGTAAAACTGAAAATGCAGTCAAAGATTTTCAAACAAAGCACAAGCTAACTCAAGATGGGGTAGTGGGTGTTAACACTTGGCGTGCTCTAGGCGCAAATATTGGTAACTAAACTGTCTAGAAAATAGGAATAGGAAGTAGGGAGTGGAGATTTGAAAAGAGTGATTTTCATTTTTACCGAATCTTGCTCCCCAAGTTTTCAGGTAGCTTTTGATATCCTGAAAACTCCATTGAGAATGTTGCCATTAACTTTTGAGCAATCAATATAACCCATAATGTTGAGATAGCCAGAGGAAATTTCTCTAAATGCTAGTGATGGGTTAGTTAGCTTAGTTGTCATTTCTTTAGCTTAGAAAACAGCGGCTTTACCATGTACTGCAAGAGATGACACCGAGTGAGGTCACAGAAGCGGGTGCATTTATGGATCGCAACGTTTTAGAAAGTGATCCCCATCGTGTTTTGGAAGGAATGGCGATCGCCGCCTACGCTGTAGGTGCAACTCAAGGTTACATTTATATCCGCGCCGAATATCCCATCGCGATCGACCGCTTACAAGCTGAGGCATACTAGGTGGAAATTGTTCGCGCTACAACTACTAATTATCAACGATAGGGAGAAAAATATGTTTTTAGAAGAAAAAGAATCGATACAAAAATATCTTCAACAAGTTTCTCAAGACTTGGATGCTGATATGTTTGTATTTTATAGTAGGATTGATTATCGAAATGCTCATAGTTTAATAGAAAAAATCAGAAATATTTCAGATAAAAAGACTAATATTGCTCTAATAGTAGAAACTGGTGGAGGAGATGCTAATGCTGCTTTTAAAATAGCAAGTTTTTTAAAGAGAAAATATCAAAAAATTATTCTTTTGGTTTTTGGCGGTTGTAAAAGTGCAGGAACTTTGCTAGCTATTGCAGCTGATGAAATTGTTATGTCTGATTTTGGGGAATTAGGACCTCTTGACATACAAGTCTGGAAAGAGGGTGATATTAAGTACGAATCAAGTTTAGATATAAAACAATCTTTAGCTGTTATTAGGGAGCAAGCAGAAGAAATGTTTAAACATTGTTTATTTTCTATTATAAATCTTAGTATGAGTAACGGTGATTTCATAACATTAAAGACAGCAGAAGAAATTGCTCAGTCTATAGCCATAGGTTTACTAACACCAGTTTCAGGTCAGATTAATTCCTTACGTCTTGGAGAACTTGATAGATTAACAAAAGTTGCTGAAGAATATGGTAAAAGATTAAATTCAGCTAGGGAGGAACTTGTAAAGCAACTTATATCTGACTATCCGTCACATGATTTTGTTATTGGTTACGAAGAAGTACGTCAAATATTCCAAGAGCAAAGCTTTGGTCAAAATTCTACAGTGGTTAGACAGCCTAAAGAAGCGGAGGAATATTTAGAACGTTTTCTAGATAAATATCTTCGTCAAACATTTGTAGGAACTTTGAAGGAACTTGTAGAAACAAATTTTGAGGATGAAGGCAATCGCAACAGTAATAGCTCTATCCAGCAAAATACCTAAGATTCTGCTTCTACCTGAGAACTCAGTTTAAGAGGAACCAAGGTGCTTACTTACTTCAAAGCTGAGAGGGAACATTGCTTCCCAATAGGCAAGCATTCAGCAATACTTTTCTAATTAAAAAAAGTCACCATTTGGTACAAGATAAATTTGATGGCAAGTTTTTTGCCTAAATGGCTCCAGCAAATCATCAAATCTTTCTTTCGCAGGCTAGGAAAAATTGCCCGTCTAACAGCTGTACGTTCGCTTATTTCGAGAAGCGGAGGGGAATTAAAGCCTTAATGCAAAAGGAAAAAGGAGATTTTTAAGTAAGCCGTTATTTTTCTGTCAAATTTATGACCAATCACAGAACGCTCCCAGAGGGGCTCAATTGGGCATAGGGATAGCATAAATCATAAAATGGTCAAAAACCCTGTGGGAGAGAAAAATGCCTGAATGAATTGCATCGCCTAAATTATAAGCCTTGTAAGGCTTAATTAAATCTTGCTCTTTCAACCAGGAGCGAACGTACAGTAACGGCCAAGGAATCTGTGGATCGTGAAGAGGTTGCATTGTGAGTAAGAGTACATCTCTGCCTGCGTATAGCGATCGCCAACTAACCTTAGTTTAAGAAATAACAAACGAATTTGCTCGTGGCAGTTCCGGGAGGTGTCCGCGAACCGTTATCTCAAGAAGGATGCAGCTATATTCAGAACCGCATCTCGGAGAATTTGGAAAAAATCATAGAATCAGATTCTGTCAAGCGTGAAAAAATCACGAAATCCATGCTTCCCTATGATGAAAATGTAACCTAATTAAGTACGTACACCCTTTTTGCGGTTGAGTATGCACAGTAGAAGAATCAGCAAAATCAGGGGCTTTATGACTGACGGTTCCGGTACTTTTTTAAATTGCTCTCCTGGTACAGGAGTAACGCTCGGAGCAGGCGGAACCTCTATGATTTGGTTGTGCTCGGAGGGAACTCTTCCGCCAACAGGAGTAGGACCATACTCAATGGGATTAGACCCAGAGCCAACGGCAGGTGTAACTGCGATCGCATTATTGGGTCTAGAATGTGAGGAACTACCTCCACTCAGAGACAGAATAACAAGAAGTGCAGCAAGACTAGCACCGCCAAGGAGCCAACCAGGGAATCCGTTATTGGAATCTTCTTGAACGAAAGTATCTCCTACAGAAATCGAAGGAATTCTTTGGCTTACCACTTCTAGTGTCGGCAATACTGGAAATGCCGTGACAAAAACCTCTCCTGGAAGATCTAACCCAATCAGCTGATTAAACTCCTGAGGAATGCCGATATTTGAGCGATTAAATTCCCCACTATTAGGGGAGAATGGTAAGGAGAGTGTATCAAGAACACTCTGTTTGAGTAGCGTTTCATCTCCAGTGTTTAACGCACGCAACCCACTTGAGAGGTGACTCAAATAAAACTGCCTGATATTTGAGGGCAAATTTAGTCTCTGAATTTGCTGTTGGGCATTGGGAATTTTTGCCAGTTCCTCAAACAACAGACGTCCGTATGAGTATTTCAAGTTGAGCAATCCACTACGAAGATCGAGCGAGTTACCAACTCCTTGTAGTGGTGCCCAGTAGAAGTTTTTGGTGACAAGTCCCAGACCTTCTACAGGAGTCCGACTTACTGCACCTCCAAGAAGGTAAGGATATCCGTCTAAGATGTCGGGGGTATCGTTTTGCCAGAATGAAGCGTATGGTACATAAAGGAGATTAGGATTGTTACCGTAGAAAGAAGCAAAATTCCGGAAGTTTTCCTCCCCACCAGCCGCTTGCATCAGCAGGTCGTAGTAGCTAGGTCTGTTGTTGGATTCAAGTAATTGCTGCATGAGTGTTCCAGTTTTGTTGCAGCCGAGACCAAATCCAACAGTACATACAGAAATGCCTTCCATCTTGGAAAGATCTTGCCCTAATAGCTGGTACTGGAGATATATTGGCTCCAGTCCTGGTTGGATACCATAGCGCCCAATATTGAGCTGAGCAGAAGCTGACTGGCACACAGTCAGTACTGCCGCAAAAAATGAGAAAGCAATCGCGTTTCTTTTGATACGGGACTTAAACAAGATTGACCTCCAGTAAGCAACTAAAACCCAGTTTTCTGAGAAATTGGGGAGAAACCTAAGTTTTCTTACAAGTTAATGTTGATAGTGATTTGTGTAACTTAGAGTTGTCCGCCTATCACAGGTTTGAGAAATTTAAATCTTGATTCGGTAAATATTGATGCCGGAGTTTTGAACCTGTCTTCTTCATCAGTATCAGTCTTTGATAGAGATGTTCAATTTGAACATCTTTATTTTGAAGAGCAAATGTGAGCAACTTGTGAGGGTTTATACTGATTAAAGGAAGTTAACAAATTTGTCATTAGTTCAGCTTCTGAACCCAGATTTTTCCTTCTTTAAAAGAATTTCAAAAGATAGACAAAAAGAGTTGTAGTTCAAAAAATTTACTTAAAGAATAAGATAAATAGTAAAAAATATTTTACTTATAACTTCAAAACTACTTAGCCAAAACCTTCGTGAAAATCCTAGGAAGAGGTATAAATACAATCAATCAACGTTCGGTTAGTAAGTAGTCATGCAAAATAAATTATCTAATCGGGAAAAGGAACTCTGAACGGGAAACAAGCAACAGTGATGGATTACAGCGATTTTAGCTGCTTAACAAAATATATAAATATTTATCCATAAGTACTTAACGTCGAATTCAGGTAAGTTTACGTCATGTGCGAAATTCCTAACAACGTCATCTTAGCGAAACAATTTAGCGAAGTGTTTGATGGATTCTTAATTGGTTCCAATGACTTAACGCAACTCACTTTAGGACTCGATCGCGATTCTGGTTTAGTCGCCCACTTATTTGACGAACGCGATGCTGGCATGAAAGAAATGGTGCAAATGGCGATCGTTAAACGCGGATTTCTCACTCGTGAGAAATCCGGGGTCAGTCCTACTCCCTTCTCGCTGTAACATTACCGATCTGCTTTTCCTCTTTCTTGGTACTCTTTGCGTCTTTGTGGTTCATTTAAATAGGTAGTCTTCGAGTGGAATGGGAGTAGTTAACTCCGATTTTGCCTAAATCTCTGTCTTTAAAGAGCGAGGAGTAGTATCACTAACCTTTTAATGAGAAGTAAATGCTATGTCGCTCAAACTTCTACCTAATATAGAACCTATGGATGTCATACTCCGCTTCTTGTCCAAACAAAAATAAAAATCCGGGCTGTTTTTCTTGCACTTCTACTATTTCAGAAACCGCACTAGGATTTATTTCAACATGAATGCCTTCTGTCGTTTTTAACTCTACAGGTTTCATGCTACCCTCCTTGCTCTCTAACAAGCTTAATGACTAATAATCACTTAATTTCATAGTAGTACAATTGCAACTTCCTGCCTTAAAGTAGCAAAAATACTTAATCATAAATACGTTATTTTTTTGAGAAAAGCATAGGCTGAAAAGGTTAAATTTTGTAAGGTAAGCAGTGCCCACCGCCCCTTTATTGAGAAGGTGCAAGATGTCAAATTCCTGACTCCTGACTCCTGACTCACCACTCTCTTTTTCAAGCGAGTATTATTTAAAGCCACGACCTGTATGTGGAACGTGGATAAGTTTTTTCGGCTTGTGAGTCACGTAAATATCAGTTTCAAGTTCTGGCTGTTCTTCTTCCTGTCTTAAAAAAGCACCTGGTTGGCTCAAGTCTTGGATCAGTTCATCAATCAGGGCAGTGGTAACGTGTGCCATGATGAAAATATGCGAGTACTCGCGCTTTTGACCGTTTACATACAATGTCTCGCCCGATAGAGAATATTTAAAGACAATATCGTCTGAAGCATGCTTAAAGCGGATAGTCAGTGATAGTGGGGTACGTGCTATCCACAAATCTTCGCCCAGTTCTTCTTCCAGCACTTTTAATTGTGAGTATGCATAGTTAGCAATATTCTCCGTATAAAGCACTTTATTAACTTGTGCCTCATAAGAATTTTTTGCCAAGTAGTCCCAAAGAACCATAGCTGAGAAGCCGTTGCGAGAGCCAGCAAAAGTAGTATCCTGAGAACCTATATATTCTGGATCGTCAGGTGGACGGAGCTGATACTTGGTCTTAGTCATATAAATACCGCATGGCAAGGGTGCGCCGATCCACTTGTGTCCGCTCATAGCGATGGAGTGTACAAAGGGCAAACGAAAGTCAAAGTTTGGTCCACGCTGCGAGATTTTGCCCATGTTATACGCCATTTCAATGAATGGCATATAAGCAGCACCGAGCGCACCATCCACATGAAACCAGTAACCACTGCGAATATCATACTTGGTCGGATCTTCAGGATCGTAATACACCTTGCGCTTGTCAAGACCATATTTTCCCAAAATAGGAAGGAGAGCTTTGCCTGCTGCTTCTACATCATCGTAGGCACCTTTGAAAGTAGTACCGTAATTGAAGCATACAAGAATAGGATATCCCTTGGCAGCAAAAAACTCGACGAGCTTGCACAGCAATTCAATATCAATCGAGCCAGGACCATCATGACCGCCTTGAGATGGTACTTCTTTTGGCCAGGGCTGACCGGGTGCTAGTGGATTTTCATCTGGATATTTTTCAGTACCAATCTCGTAAAAATTCTGGATAGCCATGACACGCATAGCTTTGATAATTGAGTAGTGCGTGTCCTCTGAATAAAAAGCAATTGGGATGTGGGCGTTGGGATTTTCTTCTAAAATCGGTGTTTGTTGATAGATGAGGCGGCGCGGTACTGAGCGTGGTTCACCTGATAAACTAGCTTTTCTGGCTTCTTCTTCAACCATAGGATCATTCAGTAAAAACTTACCTGCTAGATAATCGCGTCCGTTCCACAAACCATACAAGTTACCTTCTGAACAACCCATCGTTAGGACATAGCCCCAGTAAGACTCTGGATCGTTAGGATCGTGTGGCCAACGCGCATTCCACAGCGAGGCGTAATAATCCAGTACCGCACGCTCCATAAATTTGCTATTGACAGTAAAATTTCCACTTTGGAAAGGGTCACCGACATTATTGATATGGTAGTTAAGGTATTGCTTCAAGTCTTCTGAGTAATTGAAGCTTTGATTGACTTGATAGCCGAGGAAGTGAGTTTTTTGCCCAGACTGATAATTCTGCAATTGGCTTAGAGCCGCCGTTCGTTGTTCGGGAGTCAAGCCTGTTGAAGATAGCTTAAAGTTTTTATAAGTAATACCAGGTACTTCCGGGTACGTAGAACATGGCTCTTTCGTTGCAGGTGATACGCTCGTCGCGTCACCAAGCATACTCGAATCGGATTCAGTTTGCTGCCATAATTCGCGCTTTTGGGAAAAAAACAAGTAACTTTTCAAATTTCTTGGGTTCTGTTCGTCACTTATGCTCATCATCTCATCCAAATAGCGTCTTGTCTCCAGCCACTCCAAACAGGAAAACCATGATTATCGCGTAATGTCAGTACTGTGTCATTTTTTTTGACTTCAGCAGCAACGAGCGCTGGTTGATTGGCAAATTTAATTCTCGATCCCTTCACCTCAATTTTGTCTCCTGGCTGAATCTGAATATCTTGATTGTTGATGTACCAGCTTGGACCTAAATGTACCGAAATAGTTTCTTCAGATGTTTTCAATGTTAGATGCACACCATGAGCCATTCTTTGCATTGGTATGGTAGCGTTAATGCTGACTACCTCCCCACTCAAAGTTTCAACAGTTTGAGGATTATACATCCGGTTGTACGTCTGTGGGCCACAACCACCACTCCCTCTCCCCCTGATTTCTGGTTGAGCAAAAGACCGTGCAGGAAGCATGAGGCTAAAAGCAACCAATACCGTTACAAAAAGTTTTATTTTCCTCATAACACTCAAACTCCTTGATAGAGTCTAATCCTGAGTCTTACGAATAGAATTGTAGAAAAACAACATGAGGAACTTGTGAGGATAAAGTTTTCTTGACCAAGAACAGGTGCAGCTTCATTACAAATATTTATCTGCTCTTAACATAATAACATATTTACCTTTGGTCTTCCTCACAATTTCCTCAAACTCTTTTTCTAAGTTGATAATGGAGTCAGAAGCAGGCTTAATCAAGAAGTATATTAGAGGAGTCTAAATATGTCTTTAATACATTGGGAACCCATCAAAGAACTCAGGGCTCTCCGTCAACAAATGAACCGTTTGTTTGATGAAATGATGCATCCAGAACAAACACATAATATATTTTCCAAAATGTCAAGGATAGCTTGGAATCCAGCTATTGAACTTAAAGAATTGGACAAAGATATTCTTCTGAAAATACAAGTGCCGGGAATAGATGCAAAAGATTTAGACATTCAAGTCAGTGAAAATTCTGTTTCTATTGCAGGGGAATATCAAGAAGAAAAAACCAGCGATAGCAAAGATTTTTATCATTCGGAGTTTAGTTACGGAGAATTTCAACGCATCATTGCATTACCAGTAAATGTTAAACATGAAGAAGTCAAAGCAGAAATCAAAGATGGTGTAGTGACTTTAACATTACCAAAACGCGAAACATCTCAACGCGATGTCGTCAAAGTCGATCTAACTGTGCAAGAAAAAGCACGGGAAGCTATGACGGAAGGACGCTTGCATGAAGAACATTTACAAGAAACAATGCGAGAACGAGCAACCAAGGAGTTAGATAAAAAGACTACCGAGCCGATTGCATAAGAAGCAAAAGCAGAAAAAGTCTAGTTTTCGCAAAGACGATAGAAAGGAAAACATCATGACTGTTGATATGTTAACAGCCGCAGACATCATGACTCAAGATGTTGCCACAATCCGCAGTTCGGCAACTGTGGCTGAGGCAGTTCGACTGATGAAAGAAAGAGATTGGCGAGCGCTCATCGTCGAGCGTCGCCATAATCAAGATGCATATGGTATCATTACCCAATCAGATATTGTCTATAAAGTCATAGCTTTCGGTAAAGACCCTTGCAAAGTCCGCGTCCATGAAATCATGACCAAGCCTTGTATTGTGGTTAATCCTGATTTAGGTGTGGAATATGTCGCCAGGTTGTTTGCCGATCACCACCTGCTACAGGCACCAGTTATCCAAGGAGAACTTTTAGGCATTATCTCTTTAACTGACATTATCCGTAGAAGCAAATTTGTTGAACTCCCTCGGACAATCTTGCTAGAACAAGAACTTCAAGATGCAATCAAAAAAGCTCGTGAAGTCTGTGCAAAAACTTCTCCTCGTTCCGAAGAGTGTGCTGCAGCTTGGGATGTCGTTGAGGAATTACAATCTGAAATAGCCCATCAAAGTGCAAACAGAATCGAAAAAACAGCCTTTGAAGAATTTTGCGATGAGTTTCCAGAGGCGATGACAGGACAAATTTACGATAACTGGTGCGGTGGGTAAGTCAATTACAACACTTCTTGTCTATGGTTCTGTGTTGCATTTTTAATTGATTGTTTTGGTGTTTTATGCCGAAAACGTCTCAGAGTTTCTGTTACCTATGGTGAAGCTAATACTCCGCCTAAACCAAGTAGGCTGAAAACCAGAAGTATAAATTTTATGAGGAAAACAATTTTGATTCTAGCAGCCAATCCCATTGGCACAACACCTGTGCGTTTGGGGGAAGAGGTGCGGGAAATCGAAATCGGACTAGAGCGATCTCGACAAAGAGAACAATTTATCCTGGAACAACGTTGGGCAGTAACATCAAAAGAAATCATCCAGGCGATGCTGACTATCAATCCGCAGATTGTGCATTTTTTAGGACACGGGGAAGAAGAGGGATTAGTATTTGAGGATGAAAGCGGTTACGCTAAGCTAATCAATGGAGCAACTTTAGCGAATTTGTTTGAGCTATTTGTTGACAGTTTAGAGTGTGTTGTACTTAACGGTTGCTATACATACCTACAAGCAAAAGAGATTACAAAACACATTGCCTATGTCATCAGTATGGATAAGGCAATTGGAGATAAAGCAGCAATTGAATATGCAGCAGGCTTTTACAGTGCATTGGGGTCAGGCAAGTCCTATGAATTTGCTCACAAAATAGGATGTGTCGCCATTCGTTTAGCAGGAATTACAGAACAGTTGACTCCTCAATTACTGATAAGAAAAGATGTGCGAATGCCAGCAAAAGACGACATCCAATTAAATGGAAATCAAAGGAAAGAATTTCGGGAGGCTATCCTCAATGCTTATCAAGAAGAAGAAATAAAAATGATGCTAGCAACAAACTTAGAGCTTAATTATGATGCAATTGTTCAAGGAACTACTTATTTATTTAAAGTTTTTTATTTAATTGATTATTTTGAAAGGCGAGGACAGATTCTTGACTTGTTAGAAGCTACTTGTAAAGAGCGACCTCACAATTTAAAACTACAAAATTTTTATAAATCTGTAATTTTTAACTAAATAATTTGTAATAGGAGGCAGTCATGAAAGCTCAAAGTTACTTAGAAGTGATAGAATCTATAATACAGAAAAGAAAAAAAGAATTTAGAGACGCTCTTCTTAGTGCTTATACTAAAGAAGAAATGAAATTGTTACTAAAGGATTATTTTGAACTTGATTACGATCGAGTAATTGTGCAATCCCATAATACAATTGAATCGGAATTTGAGCAATTAATTGATTATTTTGAGAGAAAAGGAGAGCTAAGTCAATTGCTAGATAAGGTTTTTGATAAGCAATCTAAAAATTTAAAGCTAAGCAAGTTTCATAATTCTATCATAAATGATATAGATTCTTGTGAATTAAAAGATGAAATTTCACCAGAAATACTAGAAAAAATAGGTAAATCTTTAGTGGAAGGAAAGTTAATTTTTTTTCTAGGATCGGGTATTAATGATTATTACGATAAAAACACAGAAAATCTACCACCTAGTGATATTGATATAGCTAATCATTTAGCAAAACAATTAGTCAATAATCAAGATTTCAAGAAAGTTATTGGACTACCTTGCCAAGTCTGCCCTGCTAAGTTAGAAGAGAGACCTGATAGCTCTTGTCCTATTTGGCAGGAAATCAACGAAAATTGTGGGAAATCTAAACAATTAGAACATGAGCAAAATTTAGCATTTGCTAAATTACAGATGCATTGTTTATCTCAATGTCTTTTAAATAATGGAGAGCATAGTTTAAAAGAGTCTGTGAGAAAAATTTTCCGAGATAACTATAATATACACCCTTATCAACCCAATAAAGTACAAAACAGCTTAGCAGCTTTGGCGAAAAAAATAGCTAAAAGTAATAATTTGTTTAATTTTTTTATACTAACAACAAATTATGATGTTGGTTTAGAAAAAGCTTTTGAGAAAGAATTAGATTTTGATGTTGTACACTACTTTATTGATCGCTTAAAATTTACTGGTAATTTTTTGTATAAATCTTATTTTTGTAATGGAAATCAAAATGATGAAGATAGTCTAAAAGAATTAGCAAACAAAGAAGAGCAACTATTTAAAACTCCCATTATCTTTAAGTTGTACGGAGGGATTGTATATAAAGCGAAGGAAGAGTTCGATAGTTTTGCTATAGCTGAGTCTCACTTTATAAATTATTTACAAAGACCAACGGAAAAGTTTCCTGAGGATTGGAAGCTCTATTTAGAGAATAGTAATATTCTTTTCCTTGGCTGTAATCCTAATGATGTCAACATATTTGCTCTCTTACATCAATTTTTTCCAAGCAAGTTTTCTCTTAGTAAACCGAGACCTGAGGGTTGGTTAATTAGTCGATTGAAACCTGGCAATATGCGTGATACAGACATATGGAAACAAATGGGAATAACTTTCCTCGATAAATGTTCTTCTGATTATTTATTGAGTGAATTACAGAATTATGTAGAAAAATACTTTTCTAAATAAGCCTTTTCAATTTTCTCTCGTAAAATTTTGTATTGAGATCAAATTATGAGTTACAAACCCTATCTAGGTTTAAAACCTTACGAGCAAGAAGATGCAATATTGTTTTTTGGAAGAGAAATGTGGCGGCAGAAAATTATTGATTGTTTAAGAGCCAATAAACTGACTGTGCTTTATGGGGAAAGCGGTGTTGGAAAAAGCTCTCTTCTCCAAGCTGGTGTTTTTAATCACTTATATCTATTATCGGAACAAAAAATTAATAATCAAGATATTGGAATGCCAAAGGATGTTGTTGTTATCTTCAGAAACTGGCAAGAGGAAAATTTACCCTCTTTGTCAATTAAGTTATTAGAGGAGGTTCAAGTATCGGTTGCCAAATTAATGAAAGTTTCTTTAGAATCTTTAAAAAAGAAAATGAAAGAAATTCAACTTAAAATTGAGCAAGATGCAAAAGACAAAAAATATGCTTTGCCATCTATTATTTATCGTGATTAAAAAGTTTTGACAAAAATCAATGGGGGAGAAAAATGGAATGGTCAAATTTTTATTATCTTAGATCAATTTGAAGAATACTTTCAGCAGTATCCTCAAGAAAAAGATCCTTTTGTACAAGAATTTGCTCAAATCATTAACTCTGTAGATTTAACTGTAAATTTTTTAATTAGCATTCGTTCAGATGAATTTTACAAAATTGAACGACAATTTAAAAAATATATTTACAATCCAATCCGTAACATAGAATTACCACCTCTTGACATCAATTCAGCCCAAGAAGCGATTGAGAAACCTATTGAGAGATACAACTTTATTCAGTGTTTGAGAAATTGTCGTTTAACAATACTCACGGGAGATAAATCTGCGGGCAAAAGCTTAATGATACAAGAAGGGCTCATTCCTTCTTGGAGGAAAAGCATCAGTAGCGAGGACTCAAGCTCTTCAGAGTCATTTTTCTGCCCAGCTATTATTTTTGATACTTGGGATTGCGATTCGCTTTATGAGAGGGTAAAGCAACATCGAGATAAAATAGGAGATTTACAAAACAAACATCAATTAATTATATTTGACCATTTTGAGCAATATATTGAATCTCATCCTTTGTGGGAAAAAGAATTGAATAAGGTGTTAACTGAGCTTCCTGTTAATTTATTGATTTCTACTCGAGATAATTATCTCAATTATTTAG
>NZ_WJFC01000025.1 GCF_009725235.1 Scytonema sp. UIC 10036 | reverse complement strand
GGAACTCCCTGTTAGCGCCAGTGTCAACCCATAACAGCCGTCTGATTGCGCCCTGTTCCCAGCTTCAGCCTCCGCAATTCCGAGTGCGGTCACTGTGGGCAGATAAGGAGTTACATCTGAGTTTGATGAGTAGGACTTTCACCTACATCCGACCGAGAGTTTAAGGTTACTCTAGGATTTCACCTTAGTTAGCTTATGTACGGACTGGTTACCGTGATTCAGCTAACAACGAATCGCACCGGAGTACCAAATGAGCGTGGGGGACTCCTGACGGGTTAGTTGAAAATCCTGTAAATACCTTCTTCGTCTGGGAACGTGGTGGAACCGCAGGCGGAGCAGTTGCGGGCGATAGCGATCTATTGGTTGAAGCGTTGGACGACAATAATGCGGTTATAGCAAGTTACAAAATCTTGAGGCAAAACTACACGAAAGCTGACTACAATATCAGTACTCAGGTCATTCCGATCCTTAACAATGGACCCTTCAATATTGGTTCACTTGGCATTCGCTTGGATGGAATCACGACAAAAACATTGCGATTAACAAGTGCTAACAATGATGGGCTTCTTCCTAATGTTCCTAATGACAACGGACCTGACTTCAAAATTGTCGCAGCAAAAGCCATTCCTGAACCTACTACAATTCTAAGTGTGCTAATGGCTGGCTGTTTGGGAATTATCTTAAAACGTCAGAAAACAGTTACAAGCTAATTTGGCTTACACTTACACCTTAGAGGATGTTTTAAACGTCATGATTGATGTATCAAATATTTTTTACCCCACCCTAACCCAGACCTTGGAAAGGGGAGGGAACTGAATTTCTCTTATTTCCCCCCTTTCCAAGGGGGGATTAAGGGGGGTAATAATGTAACTAAACTACCTTAATGCAAGCTTTTGTTGGCACTTGTATTGATGTTACTGATAATTTTAGCAAAAATGCCGTCATCATCAAAAAACTTTTTCTGAATTGCAGCCCAACCGCCATAGTCATTAGTTGTTGCCAAACTTTTTAGCCGAGGGTATTTATTAACAAACTCCTTTTTCTGTGCTACGCTTGAATCTATTGGTCGATAACCAGTTTCGGCAAATATCTGCTGAGCTTCTGGAGTATACAAATACTGAATGAATGCTTCTGCCACTTCACGGTTACCGTGCTTGTCTACATTTTTATCAACAATAGCAACTGGGTTATCAATTGAGAAATTGACATCAGGAATAAAGTATGAAGGTTTTTCACTGCTGAGAGCCTTCAAAATCACTTCATTTTCATAAGTAATTAGAGCATCCCCTTCACCCCCCTTGAAAAAGGCATCAGTTGCGTTACGAGCACTTTCTGGCAAATTAGGAGTATTTTTATAAATATTGCTAACAAAGTCTAATGCTTTAGACTCGTCCCTTCCAGCTTTAATAGCTGCATTCCAAAATGCTAAAAAGTTCCAACGTGCGCTACCAGAGGTTATGGGATTGGGTGTCATCACATTGACTCCCTTGTTTGCTAAGTCTTCCCATGTTTTGATGCCTTTAGGATTGCCCTGACGAGTTACAATTGCGACAACAGATTTGCTGACGATACTGTTGTTCTGAAACTCTTTTTCCCAGCCCGGTTGGATCAATCCTGCTCGTTCAATCTTTTGAATATCGGGAGCAAGAGATAGATGGACGACATCAGCTTCCAATCCTCTCTCAATCACTGCAAGAGCTTGAGGACTAGAAGCACCATAACTTTGCTGAAAGGTAATATTTTGCTGCCGCTCTTTTTTCCACTTTTCGACAAATCGGGGAATAATCTTGTCATGTGCAGCTTTGGTGACAGAGAAGGAAACAAGGTTAAGTTTAATATTCTTCTGTTGAGCGATAAGATTGTGACTGTTTCCAGAGTGAATCGCTCCTGAAGGATTGCTAATACTTGTATTGGAAGCAGCAACCACTACGCTCAAGGTAGTTCCTACTAAAAAAAGGCTCAAAAAGCCTCCAAGAGAATATCTGTTTAACCATTTTTTTCCTGCTTTACGGCTCCATTGTCCGATCGCCTGCAAAGCTTTAACAAAATAGGTCTGAAATTCCCTTATCCAATCAGTTCCTGGTTTTTTTGTCCGTTGCCACTTGCTCATCAAATTGCCCCCACACATATTCCGGTATGTTTATTTAACTACCGTATTTTTGTGTTAATATAAGTCAATGAGTCATTTTTTTTAACTAAAAGTTATTTTTCTTTAGAATAAACAAGCGCTATGTCTACTGGAAAAAGGTTCAATTGGACAGATGGTCTTTACGAATATCTTCTATCTGTCTCACTCCGGGAACCAGAGATACTCTTTCAACTACGAGAAGAAACAGCCTGCTATCCTCGCGCAAATATGCAGGTTGCTCCCGAACAAGGGCAATTTTTAGCTTTTTTAGCTAAACTGATTGGTGCAAAAAAAACTTTGGAAGTGGGAGTTTTTACAGGATACAGTTCTCTCAGTGTGGCTTTGGCACTGCCAGAAGATGGTAAAATTGTAGTATGTGATATCAGTGAAGAGTTTACATCTGTTGCCCGTCGATACTGGCAGCAGGCAGGAGTAGCACACAAAATCGAGCTGCGGCTTGCTCCTGGAATAGAAAGTTTAGAGAATTTATTAGCACATGGTCAGGCAGAATCTTTTGACTTTGCCTTTATTGATGCTGATAAAGAAAATTACCCTCATTATTACGATCTAGTGCTGCAATTAGTTCGACCGGGTGGATTAATTGTGATTGATAATGTGCTTTGGTCTGGACGTGTTATCCAACCAGCCGTACAAGACTCAGCTACTATAGCTATCAGAGATTTCAACAACAAGCTGTCTCAAGACAACCGTATAGACTTGAGTTTGCTCCCTATTGCAGATGGACTGACTTTAGCACGTAAGCGGTAATTAATAGTGGTTAATCCTTTGACGGTAAGCAACAATTTTACCACTTCTGGTCAGAAACCCAGTTGTAATTTTTATCCTTGACATCAATTTTTTTGGGAATAACTTTTAGTTCGTAGAAGGTATCTGCCATGCGTTGCAATCCACTCAGAACATCATCAGTTACGGGTAATACTTGACGTTGACCACCACGCTTTTCAACAGTTTCCATTGTTGCTAAATTTATTTTATACAACTTAGACAGTAGCTTGGCAGAATCTTGATAGTTGTTTCTAGACCAAGAACCAGCCTTTTCTAGCTCTTGCAAAATTATTTTAACAATATCTGGATGGTTGCGGATAAAATCTGGAGAAGCATAGTAAAAGCTTGGGCTTTCTAGCGTTATATTTACCCCCCTTAGTCCCCCCTTGGAAAGGGGGGAAATTGAATTTCTAGTTCCCTCCCCTTTCCAAGGGGAGGGTTAGGGTGGGGTAAATCTAACTTGTGTTTACACCGCAGCCTTATAAAGGGGGGAAATTGAATTTTATCCACTTAACCTACTGATTAATAGAAGTCAGTTGAGGATTGGGAATATTCAACAGGTTAGAAATGACTTCTTTGCGCCAAGCATCGTAAACTGGTTCTATCCCTTCAATATTAGCCCCATTGAAGGTTTCTGCATCCAGCCAGCGCTGTTTGATGTAAGCAGCACGTCTTTGCTGAATTTCTTCGTCCAGTTCTAACAATTTTGCTGCAAGTTCAGCCCGTTCATCAGGTGAAGCTTGCTCAAACTTTTTGCGCCACCAATTGGCGATCGTTACGCGGTGAATTGCTTCATCATCGGTGAATCTTTCGCTACTTTGTTCAGCCAAAACAGCATCACCAATTTGTGATGTGAGTTTATTAAACCAAACTTGAGGTAAAATATGATGCTCGTAGTGAAACTCCCAAGCAACGAACCCCAGCCAGTTCCGGTAGGGGACATCTTCTAAAAATTCCCAATGACGTTCGGCTTCCCTGCGGATATCATCAATAGGATCGCGTCCAGTCAAAGCAATAATTCGTTCTCGAAAAGCGATCGCATGTGCGCCATCATCGCCAATTTGTCTGCTCAAAATTAAATGCAAGTCAGGATCGGGAATCAACGAGATTGCTTTGCTAGCAGCCTGCACAATAGACAAGTCGTGTCCACCTGTAGCCGCCCAGTATTGGTAAAAATTTTCTTTTTCCTCTTGTGTTTGTGGGGGACGACTACCATGTTCGCGAGTCAAGGGGACGTGAGGTGCGTGCTTGCTAATCAGTTTATTCAGAGTTTCTTTTTCAAATTCTACATTCCAAGTCCGAGTTAAAGCTACAGTCATACAAGTGCCTTTTAACTATTGGATACCAGAGATGTTTCATCGTTAATACTGACAAGTTTTGGGAGCTTTGTCTCAGGGATATTGAAGAAGTAAGCAAGTACTTCTCGCCGCCAAGCATCATAAATTAAATCTGAACCCTCAACTTCAATACCAAGGGCGCGACGGGTAATCTGTCCGTGTTCTTTGAGATAAGTATTCCGCCGACGTTGAGCTTCTTCATCTACTGCTAGTACCTGTTCCACTAGCTCAGCTTTTTCAGTAGGCGAAGCTTTGTCAAATTTACGCTGCCACCATTCCACCACTCCCACACGATGAAAGGCTTCGTCTGGGATAATTCTCTCTACGGCAAAACTTGTCGATGCTGGATCGTATAGCCGTGACAAACGCCGATTTAAAATGGCAGTGGCAACAATATGATGTTCATAATGTAACTCAAAGGCTAAAAAACCGAACCAATTACGAATCGGCAAATCCTCCATAAAGTCCCAGTGTTTTTGCACTTGCTTTTGAATATCCTCAATGGGGTCATGACCAAATAATGCCTCTACACGCCTGCGGGTATTTTCAGCGTGTGCGCCATCATCTCCCACTTGACGACTTAAAAATAACTGCAATTCAGGATCGGGAATTTGGTTAATTACCTTTGCACAAACTTGAACAATGAATAAGTCATGGGCTGCACCTCCAATACGAAAGTGGTAAAAATTTTCCAGTTCCTCTTCTGTCTGAATGGGCTTTGCTTCTTGCAACCGCTTTTTAGGAATGTGGGGAGCGTGTTTATCAATTAATCTATCGATAGTTTCTGTTTCAAATTCAACTGTCCAAGCCTGACGGGTTAAGGTTGCTGTCATGATTTACTCCATGAGTTGTGAGTTGTATGGCTTAATTTTGGTTTCTTTGCTAATGGTTCTTTATCTGGTAATTCCCAGACATCTTGTCTTCCCTGTTCTTGCTCCACTAGTAACTGAAGATGATTTGGTAATTTTGACTGATATCTAAATGACCAAGGTTCTTCATCTGACAATTCTCTTTCTATTTCATGAAACATAGGTGTACCATTGTTAGAAGTAAACTGTAATTGTTGAACGCTCCCCGCTCCCTTTTTCAAGGCAGTATTTCAAGCCCTAATAACCTACTGTTTTATCTACAACATTGCGTAAGGGTTGACCGTTGCGATATCGTGTCAAATTGTCAATAAATAATGCCACGATACGTTGGCGCAATTGTGGTGTAAGTGCTGAACAATGAGGAGTAATAAATACATTAGGTAAAGACCAAAAAGGGCTTTCTGGCGGTAATGGTTCTGTTTCAAAGGTGTCTAATCCAGCACCTGCAATCCAACCTTCCCCTAAAGCGGTTAGCAATGCCGATTCATCCACAATTGCACCGCGAGCAATATTAATTAAATAAGCACTTGGACGCATTAACCGTAATGCTTCTACATCAATTAAGCCTTTGGTTTCTGGTGTGAGAGGTGTAGCAATGACTATATAATCTGCCTCTGGAAGAAGCGATCGCCACTCATTGACACCAACTATTTTGTCAAAGTTTGGTAATGGTTCGGGATGGCGGCGGCTACCCCAAATCCGCATTCCAAAGGCTTTCGCACGCAGAGCAATTTCTCTACCAATATTTCCCGTACCAATAATTAACAGAGTCTTTTTGTACAATTCTTCCAGTTCCAACCACTTATACCAATAGTGACTAAACTGTAACTCTTGTAATTTTTGGACTTTTTTAGCATGATAAAGCATGAAGTTCAGCACAAATTCCGCCATAGAAATGGCATGAACTCCTGAACCATTGGTAAGAACTATATCATGTTTTAAAAAAGTGGGCGTGAGGATATGATTCACGCCAGAACTTGGAGTATGCTGCCAACGAATTCCAGGCGCTGCTGCTAGTACTGTATGCAGGGTAGTATTTTTCAACTTGAACCCGTTGAGATAAACTTCAGCGTCCCGTGGATCGCCTTCAAAGTTACCATCACTGTCTACACGCACATAGGTAACATCTGAAGGTAACAGTGGCTCGATATCAGCAGCCAGTTCTACAGGTAGAATGATTTTCAAAACCCATCCTCCTTGCGATCGCATGACACAACAAAATCTGAAAAATTTAACTAAGTCGGCACAATTAAAGTTAACGAGTCAGGGCTGTCATTTGTCATTGGTTATTGGTCATAAATAAAAAAGTAAATAGTCATGCTAAAAGCAACGATTATGACAAATCTGCGAATCATTTGGGGGTCTAGTTGACGCGCATAATGAGCACTTACATAGCCTCCCAAAGAACCACCCACAGCCATCAAAATCGCTTGCTGCCAAGCAATGACACCTGCAAAAATAAACGGGACGATCGCAATCCCATTCACACAACTCCCTAAAAACGTTTTAAAGGCATTTATAGTATGAATACTTTTGATACCTAAAAACGATAAGGTGGCTAGCATTAAAATCCCCAACCCCGCACCGAAGAAACCCCCATAGATAGCGATCGCGAGTTGAGCCAACACCAAATTCCATAAAGGTACCGACTCAGGAGATGATTTCTGGTTCTGATTCTGAAGCCATCTCTTGAAAGAGTCACCAAAAGTAAATATTAATGTTGCCAGCAGTAATAAATAGGGGATCAGTTTTTTAAAAAAATCTGCTGAAGTATACAACAAAATTAAGGAGCCGATAACACCACCAACTAGACTTATGCCACACAAAAGCAAAAAAACTTGCCGCTTGATGCCCAAATCTTTACGATAAGCTCCAGCACTTGCTAAAGCAGCTACCCATATAGCAGTGTTATTCGTAGCATTTGCTACAACTGGCGGCACACCTGTAAAAATGAGTGCTGGAAAGGTAATAAAGCTACCACCACCCGCTACAGCATTTAATCCGCCTGCGATGAAAGCAGTACTGAAAAGAAGTAAGGTATGGGGAAGGGTTAAGAGTTGGGGAGTAATGGTACTTAGCATTGTTGAGTGAAGCATCCGCTATAACTATGCGGGATAAAACACGAATGTTCGCAGTTCGATACTTTCCCGTGGAGGAGCGTCTGGTGGGCTTGTCGGATCGTTAAATGCCGTATGACCCGCAAAACGTGCGCGTCCATCTTCTGCAGAATCGAAACACTTAATAAATAGTGCCTCGTTTCTGTGCATTTGCGGAAAATAAAACCACTGATGTCTTGGATTGTATACGATCGCATAAGTTTCACCAACGCGATGCCGATAAACAAGGTCAGTCGCTACAAGGTCTGTTGGTGCAATACTTTGCGCGTCACACACTGCTAATGGTGATTCTTGAATGGGTGAAGCGATCGCCCGCCAAACATTGATGATGGCAAACCGTTGTTGCAATAGCTCGTCAATATTATCGATACCCCGTGCTGCTAATTCCAAGCGGGCGCGAGTATAGCCGGATTTGGCAGTGAAGTCGTTGTGTACGCGTTTGGCAGGTTCTTTAATATCATTCTCTCCTGGCTTCGTCCTTTGAGCATTACGAAGAGTATGGTCAAATATCACTACTTGAGTTGCACCCGTTACGTCTTTCAATAATTGCTCTGCTTCTGCGTAGTAAACATGGCGCACTTCGTCTTCGTCATAAAAGTCCCGCACACTGGTATTATGCTCTTTCAAGGCAAAGCCTTCTCTATCTAGCGAGATATTTTCTGAGATGGAGCGAGCATTATAAATTGGCAGCCTGTGTGTCTGATAAGTTCCGTTATGTCTGGGAATCCCTGATGGCGGTTCATAGGTGTAGTTGACAGGTCTTTCTGCCATTGGGACTAAGTAATTGAGGTTAGCCTCTACGTAGGGCAAATCCTTAGAAATCGGTCTGTCTATAACTTGACTGCTTAAGCTCATAGGTCATACCATTTTGGATTTTGGATTTTGGATTTTGGATTTTGGATTTTGGATTTTGGATTTTGGATTTGGGATTTTAGATTTGGGATTTTAGATTTGGGATTGTAATTCAGACCTCTTCGTAATTGCTTTTTGCTTGCTGTCTTTGTTACAGCGGTTTTCACTTATTTAGACCACACTCTTAATTCTTTTGCGCCTTTGCGACGGCAGGCGCTTCAACTGGTGGTAACCACAAGCTAGCGCTGCCTCGCCTTTGCGTGAGATAAAAAAGATGTAGTTCATTTACCAGAAAATAGCTGTAAATCAAACTGCAACTAATTCCTTACTTGCAACTGCTGGTTCAGGTTTGACCCAAATCTTGTCTAACCCTCCACTCAACAATCGATACTGCTGCTTGGGGTCTTGCTGGGGGTAATCCATCCGTTTATGCATTCCCCTGGTTTCTTGACGTTGCAAACCACTGTTGTACATCCAACGGGCGGTGGCGACCATCGCCGCAGCTTCCCGTATGCGGATAACTTGGTTATCGGTAGGAATTTGGCTGTTGCGGATCTCTTGCCAAAGGTGATCGAGTTTCTCTAGAGATGCGCTTAAGCCTGATGCAGTACGGAATAAATTGCGATCGTAGGGAAAAACCTCAGCTTGAACTGCTGAAATCGCGTCATCTGGAGATAAAGCACGGTTTCCTGCACTCTGCAATCCGACCTCACCCACTCCTCGTACCTTGCGCTGCGTTGCTTTCTCTCCCAAACTCAAAGCATAGGTAGCTGCTGACTGACCGGACCAGTAGCCAGAGGACATTGCCCAAGCTGCATTGTGGCTACCTCCACCTGTGAATCCACCACAGATTAGCTCTCTAGTTGCGGCATCTCCCGCAGCGTAAAGCCCTCTCACTGAAGTGGCGCAGGTGTCATCTATAATCCGAATTCCTCCCGTACCGCGCACAGTTCCTTCTAAGCGCAAAGTGATGGGGAAGCGTTGGGTAAAGGGGTCAATTCCAGCGCGATCGAAGACAACAAAAAAGTTAGGCTGAGATGCCCGCATCCATGCCTTCGTTTCTTCATCGACACCTTGGTCAAGGCGGGCATAAACTGGCTGAGTCAGCAAAGTTTTGGCAATGACAGAGCGACCGCGCTTAGAGCCTGCGCCTTCTATGACTGTGCCATCCTCGTAGGTAAAGGATGCCCAGTCATAGTAACGAGTTTTGGTGACAGAGGAAAAACTAGGAGAAATAGCATAAGCATTAGAGAACTCCATACCAGAGAAGTCTGCACCAACTTCTGCAGCCATTAACAGACCGTCTCCAGTCAGCACATTGCAGCCGAGAGCCTTACTTAAGAAAGCACAACCTCCTGTCGCAATGATAACTGCCCCTGCTCGGACTTTCCAGCGTTCTCCAGATTGGCGATTAATAACCAATGCGCCCGCAACAGTACCTTCTGCGTCTACAAGCAGCTCTAAAGCTGGACTGTTGTCTAAAATTTTCACTCCTGCTTGCTTAATCTTTTTCCGCATGAAGCGCATATAATCCGGACCTTGCAAAGAGCGACGGATCGCAACTCCGTTATTATCAACTCGGAACGGATAACCCCAATCTGCCAGTGAATTAATGTTGTCATAAGTTCGGTCTAGAACGCGAGTCATCCAATGGCGATTGGCGAGAAATCCTCCCATCGCCTCCCGACTTGCCATTGCTGATTCGCGTTGTTCCGGATCTGGTGGAATATACCACACACCATTCCCTGAAGCGGCGGCGGCACCACTTGTACCGCAGTAACCCTTATCTACCAAAACGACTTTTGCTCCACGGGTTGCTGCACTCCAAGCTGCCCAAGTACCTGCGGGACCGCCACCAATCACCAGGACATCCGTCTCTAAATTTTGACCGGAGTTAGTAGTAGATAGTTGTTCATGCGCTAATTGATTTACGCTCACGAGCTTTACCCCTTAATTTTCAAAACTTGTTTCCACCAGCCATCAAGAGCACAGATACAGATCTATAGTTATTAGCCCGTACATAAGCTTTTGGAAAAGACAATGATTTGTCTGTGGAGCACTGGCTTTGCATATAAAATACACTTTACCGATAAATTAACCGTAGTTTAATTTTATAGTCTCTCACGAAGCATGGGTAAAATTCAAGCTCCTTAACAATAAGATATATGATACTTTAAAATTTTGATAAACAAATTATTAGTTTATCAAAATATTTTTCCCATGGAACTGAACAAGCTCCCTAGTAAACAGTGACCAGGCATTGCAACAAATTTCGTCTATTGGTCATTGGTCACTGGTTACTGGTCACTGCCAACAAAGGTGAAGTTTTTCCCCACTCTCCAGAAAATACCAATTGATTCAACGGCTTGCGGATACGAGGTGCCAGTTCTCGTTCGCGTAGCCCGTCGGAAAGGCTCTGGGGATCGCCAGGATAACCGACTGTCAGTGCTGTACTAGGCTCATAACCTTCAGGAATATTGTATTGTTTTCTAGCGCTCTCCACATCAAATCCTGCAATCTGATGAACAGATAAACCAAAAACGGTTGCTTGAATCACTAAATTTTCTAATGCAAGTCCCACATCATGTAGCGCATGTCGATTTACCCTCCCGTCGTCAAAATGCAGTTTAGCAACGGCGAGTATTAACACTGGAGCATTTTTTGCCCAACCTTGATTAAATTCAACTAAAGTACTAAGTAGACGCTGATGTTCCGTTGGGTCATCTTTGGTTGCAACGATAAAACTCCAGGGCTGATGGTTGTAGGAAGAAGGAGCCCAACGAGCGGCTTCTAGCAGAGTGAGTAGTTTTTCCTGCTCAACAGGACGGTCGGCAAATGCTCTAGGACTCCAGCGACGGCGAATAAAGTCATGAATGGGGTATTCTGTTTCCGCAAGTTTCTGTGTCATATTAGTATTCTTTGGTTGTGCTCTGTTTATGTTTAAGCAGTTCAAAGGGTCGGGTGGGGAGTAGAAAAGAATGAATTTCTTACTCCTGTAGGCAACCGCCCGTAGATGTCTAATAAGCCATGTTGTGGGACAAGCTGCAAACAACATCCCACATTCTGTGGAATTTATTTCTTGGAAATCTCTGAAGGCTAAAAACGCGCTAAGCCGTAAGTTTTTTATTTATTGGTAACTTAACACATAATACGGTTTCTTGACAAATTAATCGTACTTTTTTAGAACAAGGTTTAACATTGAGGGAATTAGGCAAGATTTATGAGAGAGGTCTAGTTGTGCCACAATTAGTTGGCTTACTCAATGGAGTTGCTAAACCATCAATGCTGACCAGATTTTTTTGCTGATGGTATTCTTTAAGTCCGGCTTCACCTTTTTTCTTTGCCCATGTGACTAAAGTCTCCCTCTGTCCTTTATATTCGTAAAGTGGTACGCCAAAACCACAGGAGGTTTGCACTCTTGAGATATCCGCTACAATAATTTGACGCGCTCCGGGAATCTCTGGAAACAAGGGATACAGAGTTTCCCATTCTGGCGAACTGGGAATAACTGTGTATCCTTTACCGTAGAGACGCAGAATACTTGGGGGTTCTTGAAAAGCGCAAAACATAAAAGTAATTCGCCCATTTTCTTGCAAATGGGCTGAGGTTTCGTTACCACTACCTGTCACGTCCAAGTAACCTACACGATGGGGAGAAAGAACGCGAAAACCGCCTAGACCTTTAGGAGAAAGGTTAACATGACCAGTGGAACTTAAGGGTGCAGAACCTACAAAGAAAAGGTGTTGAGCTTCAATAAATTCTTGCAGTTCTTCAGTGATGGATTCAAAAAGTTTAGCCATAGATTGAATAGTTCCTGTTGATAAATGCCCGACGTTCTACTCCATTCATTTTCGATGCTGCGAACCGCAAGTCTTCGATTTAGGATGATGTTAATGCTTTGGGTGCGCTTGCAAGGGCTAACGTATCCAAAATGCTTTCTCCTGTTTCCTTCGCATCAAGAGTATATTTTACCTCCACACTTGCTATCCTAGTTTGTGAGTTCTACAGTTGTTAACTAAGTTAAACAGTTTTTTTGAGAAAGGCAACAGTTTATCCTAGTAGCAGAGTGTTGAATTGTTGAAATGTCTGAAGGTAAGGACAATCATGATCGGCTCTGAAATAAATACCGTAATTACACCAGAAAGAATCGAATTGCCTCCTGGCGCTGTCTTGAAACTATTGGGAGACTGGCAAGACTACATGAAGCTGCAAAGACAGTTAGGCTCGCGCACTGTACCTCGCATCAAATATCGACTAGGAGAGATTTGGCTGATGGCACCGCTACCAAAGCATGGAAGAGATGCGAGCTTGCTGGGAGATATTGCTAAGGTTTTGCTGGATCGCTTGGGGCAAAGATACGACTCATTTACTCCAATTACCATGAGTTTGCCAGAAATCAGTGGGATTGAACCTGACTATTGCTTTTATATTCAAAATTGGAGAGCCGTAGTAGGTAAAAACCGTATCGACTGGCAGAATGACCCTCCCCCCGATTTGGTAATTGAAGTAGACATTACCAGTTATACAGATATTAATGACTATTTACCTTATCGAGTACCAGAGGTTTGGCTGCTGAAGAATAACGAATTATTCATTTACAGATTGCAGGGAGAAAGTTACGTAATTACAGAAAGTAGCTATTTTCCTAATATTTCAGAAATTGTACGGCAATGTCTTCTAATTGCAAGTGAGCAGACAACAAGTGAGGCAATAAGGTGGTTGAGAAATTTTTTGCACTCCAAGGAGTGATAGAAGCCGATTGCATTTCGCTTTTTGTCAGAACTGTTATAGTTACGGCTGGTCTAGTTAATGAACTTGTGGCAATTCAATCAGTCAACGTAGGTTGGGTTGAGGCTTTGCGAAACCCAACAAACTCTGCTCATGTTGGGTTTCGTTCCTCAACCTAACCTACGAATATTATAAGCTTTTAACCGAAGATGATAAGAAATTATTATTTTCAATCATTAATGGTCATTGTTGCTGCTTAGCTTTGCCAACTTCAATTGCTTCAGGAACTTCAATCAATTTCCCCGTTTTGACATCATAGATATAACCATAAATAGGAATTTGAGATGGTACTAATGGGTGCAAGCGAATGCGCTTGACATCTTCATACACGCTTTGAGCAAGATTGTCAATTGTCAACCAATTAATATATGCCCCTTCGCCCGATCCAGAACCAGAACCAACATCATGCCAACCTGTTTCATCAACATAAGCAGTATCTAGGCTACTTTTAAGTAAATCGCTGATAATTTGGTTAGTGAAGGTTTCCATGCCACAGTTAGTATGGTGAATCACAAACCATTCGCGAGTCCCTAAAAGTTTGTAGGAAATAACCAGAGAGCGAATGGCGTCATCGCTCACACGTCCACCTGCATTGCGAATGACGTGGGCGTCTCCTTCACCCAATCCAGCAAATTGAGCGGGATCGAGACGGGCATCCATGCAGGTTAAAATAGCAAAACGGCGTTTCGGTGGCATAGCGAGACTACCTTTTTCGCCAAAAGTTTCCACGTAATTTTGGTTGGCTGATAAAACTTCTTCCAAAACGTTACTCATAAATTTCCGCCTTCTCTATAAAATTCGGTAAACCGATACAGATATGAGGTTTTATAAAGAACACTTTATCATCAGTTCATTCCAAAAGAAAGTTCAGTCTTACGTGAAGTTCATGTTCTAATAGATGCAGCAAATTTTGTATCAATCACCTGACTCCAATCTGGTTCCTGTTTGATAAGTCCTAAACGAGCCAGCAGTTTTGCCTGATTAGCAAGGTCGGTGCGATATTCTTGATTGGGCGGCTGTAACAGTATGTTACGACGGGAGAGGGTTAAAGCAGCAGCTGCCGGCGCAAGTTTATTTTCTCTAACTAGGATCTCTACTGCTTTCTGACGGTTTTGTTTGACCCAGTTTACTGCTTGTTGATAAGCTTTAAGAAACCGTAGCACAGTATCTGGGTTCTGTTCTATGTATTCTGTGCGTCCAAACAATGCTACATAGTTCAAAACATATTGAGTCCCGTCGGCGATCGCAACTGCCTCTTTCGCGACTTGTACGCTGGCATAAAAGGGGTCCCAAGTTGCCCAAACATCGATCGCGCCTGATAACAATGCTGCACGACCTACATCATTTTCTAATTGAACCCACTGTACATCAGTATCTTTTAGTCCAATACTTTCTAGTACTCGCACCACCAATAAATGGCTTCGTCCGGTAGGTGTCCCTATCTTCTTATCCTTTAAATCCTTGATACTTTTGATAGGCGAGCCAGGTCGAACTAGTAAGGCGTGGGTTTTAGGGCTGCGCTCAATGAGAGCAATAACACGAATAGGCAAACCTGCTGCGATCGCAGGAATTGGCGTACCACCTAAACCCAAATCCAATGCTCCGGCTGCTAATGCTTCGGTAACTGGCTTAAGCGACAGCAATCGGCGGTATTCAAAACTAGTTGACTGTCCCTCAAATGCCTTCTCCAATAGTTTTTGCTCTCGCATTGCAAACACTGTTACATAAGGTGGCTGAAAGCCGAGACGCAATTTTGACGCATTTTTGCCTGTTTTGGTTAAGCCTGGATTTGCTTGAGCTAAATCTACTGCATAAGATGTCGCTTCATGTGTGGAAGCAAGGGACTTATAAGCGAATGAAGCAACTGTTGAAAGGCTCAAACTTAGTATGTGACGACGTTTAATAGAAGTCATGCGCGTTAATTCTCCTTATTAATGTGTATCAACAGCTATAGTGCTTGCTGCTGTGACTAACTGCAACCGAAATAAAACTTTTTGGGCAAGCAATGTAATGCTCAGATAGCTTTGTCCCTGGCATCACGTCAAAATTATAGAAGAGCGAGAAACACATCTTTCAAATCATTCATACCAACACAACTGTCTGCGATTTTCGCTCTTACTAGGACTCTCAGGAGTTGTAAGTCAGACTAAATCTGATAATATACGGTTAATTGATTAAAATATAGTAATATTAATATTGGCACGGTTACAGGTAAAAAGCAAGACACTCTCCTATCGTTGTATTTTAATGCAAAAGATTGGCAAAGAAAGAATATTATGTCTGATTTAATTAACAAACAAATCTTACTGAAAAGTCGTCCAGTTGGCGAACCAACTGAAAGTGATTTTGCACTTGTTGAAACATCAATTCCCGAACCAGGAGATGGCGAAATTTTAACACGCACAATTTATCTATCTCTCGATCCCTATATGCGTGGTCGGATCGGTGCTGGTAAATCTTATACAACTAATGTAGAACTAAACTCCGCGATCGTCGG
The DNA here is from genome assembly GCF_009725235.1 of Scytonema sp. UIC 10036. The sequence continues at coordinate 83,552 of NZ_WJFC01000025.1, read as the reverse complement.
TGGTACAGTCAGCCAAGTGGTGAAATCAAATCATCCCCACTTTCAAGCCAGAGATTTTGTGCTTGATTATAATGGTTGGCAAACCTTTGGTGTGTCCAAAGCTGAGTCACTTCGTAAACTCGATCCCACTCAAGCTCCTATATCATATGCTCTCGGTGTACTGGGAATGCCTGGAATGACCGCTTATTTTGCGCTTTTAGATATTGGACAACCAAAAGTAGGTGAAACCGTTGTAATTTCTGCTGCTTCGGGTGCTGTAGGTTCGGTAGCAGGTCAAATTGCTAAAATCAAAGGTAGTCGAGTTATTGGTATTGTGGGTAGTGATGAGAAGCGCGATTTTGTAGTGAAAGAATTAGGTTTTGATGGTGCTATTAACCGTAAAAAGCAAGAACTTAATGCTGCACTTCAGGAAGCTGCACCTAATGGCATTGATGTCTATTTTGATAATACCGCAGGTGTAATTTTAGAAACTGTGTTACATCAAATCAACTTGGGAGCAAGGATTCCGCTTGTGGGTTTGATTTCAGAATATAATGCGGTGTCTCCTCCCCCTGGTCCTAATTTAAGACCACTGCTAATCAACCGCGCTGTAATTAAAGGTTTCCTAGTTCGGGACTACCAACACCGTCAGAATGAGTTCTTGAGTGATGTTTCCAATTGGTTAAAGTCAGGGAAACTCAAGTATAAAGAAGATGTGGTTGTGGGATTGGAAAATGCTCCGCGTGCTTTTATTGGGTTGCTGCAAGGTGAGAACTTTGGCAAGCTGATTGTGAAGGTAGGGGACGAAAAATGAATGAAACATTTATGTTAACTGCTTTAGCCATAAGCAGAAAAGCTTTGCCAGAATGTTTGCCCAACCCACCAGTAGGCTGTGTCATTGTAGGTACTGAAAAAATAGTGGCAAAAGGATACACCCGATCGCCAGGGAAATATCATGCTGAGGCTGATGCACTGAACCAGATTCAAGGCAAAGCGTTCGACTGCTTGAAAATGTACGTAACTTTGGAACCTTGTTCTTTTTATGGACGGACACCCTCATGTGCTTTAGCCATTGCTGAAGACCCTCGTATAGATGAGATTTATGTATCTTTAGTAGATCCAGATCCTCGCAATAAGGGGAAAGGATTGGACATTCTGAGAAAAGCAGGGAAGGTAGTTCATCTTGGATTATGTACTGATGAGGTGAATAATTTTCTCAATCAATATCTATTCCCTGAGTAATACTTGCTGACTATGGAAGTCATCGTAGCACCCCCGGCAGGAACAATTCGCAAAAATTGTGCGGCTACGGGAACCGATTCCGATAAAATCAATTCCAAGGGATTGTGCAGCTTTCCAATCCCAAATTCCGTCTCCGAACGCAATGATTTCCTCGAAATGTGGCACTTGATAAATGTATTTAGAGGCTTTGATGGCTTCTTGAATAATCTCCTCTCTCACTGGCTGACGGTTACAGGAAAAGAGCATGGACTCCAGGTAATTTGGAAAACCAATTGAGAGTTTGTTCTGGGCTGGTTGGTGGAATGAGCCAGTAGCATAAGCGATCGCATAAGGTGTATGCCAGTGCAAGTATTGAACAAAAGCCACCGCTCCACTGATTTCCGCAAAAGGCTTTCCCTGCAACAGATCCAAGCTTAACCTATACACATCATTCTCGAATCGGGCAATATCTTCGTCGGTCATGTCGCGCCCGTGATGTTCAAAAAAAATTGTATTTGAGATGTAACGATCGGTATGATGCTTATAGTTTGAGAAATTATTGTCGTAGGGCATTAACTCAGCATCTTCCAGAGCTTTACGAAAAGCCTGTTGGTGGATAGCAACAGAATCCGTCAGTGTTCCATCAATATCGAATATGGTAAGTTTGGTTTTGATTGGTAGTGTCGTCATCGTGCGGTTCTGATTTTTTCTCCAATAACTGCAACGTTCATTTCTTAATATTCATCTTCTGGATTGTACTCCACAATATCAGGTTGTAAATGCGGTTGTGCGGCAATAAATGCGGGATGATTCATACATATTTCATAAATTCGGCGAATATTAGGATATGGCTCTAAAGGGTATTTAAATCGCTCGGCATTATAAACCTGAGGTACGAGAAATACATCCGCGAGCGTTGGAGAGTCACCATAACAAAAATTGCTGCAAAATTTACTGTTAACTAGAATATTCTCAAGTGCGTTTAAACCTTCTCCTAGCCAGTAATGTAATAGTTTTTATGGTAATCTCAAGAGCCGTCCGTCAATGGCGGCTAATCCTGTAAAAATGAATGCCATACCTGCAAAAGTATTCCAATCCAACCTTTCTCCAAGGACAAATACACCGAGTAAGAGCGCACTCATTGGAATCAAAAACGTTACCAACGAGACGTTAGTTGCACCTGCAACAGCAAGTATACGGAAATAAATTAAGTTGGCGATCGCACTACTAAATAGCCCCAGTACCAATAACACACCCCAAGTCATAGCACTTGGTCTTAATGTCCACGGTTTATCTAATATAAGTGCTATTGGCAATATCATCACTGTCGAACTAGTCAGCATTCCTGCTGAAGTCACAACGGGTGACAATTCCTTGAAACGCCGTCCGTAGATACTAGCGCAGCTATAGCAAAAACTAGCTCCAAGAACAGCAAATTGCCCAAGACTTTGTAAATTAAATCCACGCATAACTTCTGGCCCAACCAACAAAAATATACCGCATAATGCAAATAGCACTCCAAACAAGCGATTGAGTGTCAAACGTTCGTCATTGGTTAGTAGATGTGCGAGCACCACTGTAAACAATGGGGTTGTGGCATTGAGAATACCAGTTAGGCTGCTGTCGATCTGCGTCTGTCCCCAGACGATAAGACTAAACGGAATCAGATTATTGAGAGCACCCATCATAAAAAACGCTCTCCAAATCCCAGGTGAAACAGGCATTCGCTGTCCGCTAAGGTAGACAAAGCAAATTAGAGCGATCGCAGCAAAGCTAACACGACCTAATACTACCGTAAACGGTTGGAGTTCCACGAGAACAATCTTAATAAAAAAGTAAGAACCGCCCCATAATAAAGACAGAATGAAGAGGAGCATCCATTCTTTAGCCCTCATAGTTGGGTTCTTGACAGATTGGGTTTTCATGTCACCTAACAGTCACTTTATAAACCTCTTTTCCTAAATCCAGATCCAGCCCATAAAGCTCTGTAGCACGTTTAAACAACACCATTTTCCCTGACTCGTCTTTTTTCAAATTCACGTGGCAAAACCATTCATCGTCATTCTTCTTGTGGAAAATCAAAACGATAATGCTAAAATTTAACTCCCCTGCCAAATTATTTCCTTGACAGAAACTTGTTTTGGTAATAGCTTAATTTTGTAGAAAGCATCGGCTACTTGCTGTTGTCCAGCGATCACTTCTTTTGTTATCGGTAGCACTCCATATTTGCGCCGCCTTTCAGCTACCTCCAAGACAGCAGCATCAATACCCAATTCTGGCGAGAGAAATTTCGCGACATCTGTGGGATTCTTTTGCGCCCAGTCACTTATTTTTGTCACTTGAGAGAGAATTGTTTTCAACGCTAATGGTTGTTTCTGGACAAAAGATTTGGCTGCAAGATAATAGCCACGATTCGATACAAGTCCCGTTCCATCAGTCAGAGTACGTGCGCCTGTTGCAGCTACAGCAGCAGCCAAATATGGGTCCCAAATTGCCCAAGCATCTACATTATTACCTTCAAATGCCGCACGAGCATCGGGAGGTGCGAGAAAAGCTGGCTTAATATCGCTATACTTTAATCCTGCTTTTTCTAATGCTTTGACCACTAGATAGTTAGTATTTGAGCCTTTTGCAAAAGCGACTCTTTTACCTTTAAGGTCTGCTACTGTTTTAATAGGTGAATTTTTCGGCACAATGATAGCTTCTGCTTTTGGACTCCAAGGATCGTAAGCAACATAAACCAAGGGAATACCTGCGGCTTGGGCAAATATAGGCGGTGCTTCACCAGTGTACCCAAAATCAATACTTCCAGCATTGATTGCCTCTAACATCGGCGGACCGGCTGGAAATTCTGTCCATGTCACTTTAGAACCAGCAGGCAAAGCTTTCTCCAAGTCTTTTTTTGCCTTTAGAGCGTTAAGAATAGTTGCTGCTTTCTGATAGCCAATGCGAACCACAACGCTTTGACTTGCTGAATTCTGTGCTAGTGTCAGCGCAGAGTAACTCGTATTGGTGGAAGAAAAACCAGAGACAGCTGAACTCAGGATTAGCCCCACTGCAAAGAATAGAGCCATTATACGAATTTTGGATAGTCTGTACAATAAGCCACTGAAAATTCCCCAAAATCTAACTGAGGAGAGTTTTGTCAACATATATTCTGCTTTCACGCTCTATCTTAAAATGTATAATACGGCAAATTGGACAAATAACCGTACTTACAATCTGGAGATAATATTCACATGGATATAAGCTAAAATACTATTAATCGATAAACTTATCGTATTCTATTGAACGTACAGTGTGCTTGTCACTCTGCAAAGCCACATTTTGCAAGAAATGAGAATTATCCCTTATGCCAAAAGATTGGTTTGAATGGCACGAGCTCTATAATACTGAACCAAAATTACAACAGCGTTTAGAAATCGTGCGGGAATACATATCCTACAGCTTGGATGCATCGCCACCAGGAAGAATACGTATAGTTAGTGTTTGCGCTGGTGATGGACGGGATTTACTAGGGACGCTAAAAAATCACCCCCGCGCCCAAGATGTCTATGCAAGACTCGTTGAGCTAAACCCAAATTTAGTTGAACGTGGAAAAGCAACTATAGAATCATTGGGTTTAGCAAAGCAAATTGAATTTGTTAATGGTGATGCAACGATCTCCGCTAACTATGTAGGAGCCGTACCAGCAGAGATTGTAATTGTATGTGGTGTCTTTGGCAATGTTGCTGATGAAGTTGAACTCAAACGCTTGCTAGACAACTTGAGGTTTCTTAGCAAACAAGGTGCTTTTGTCATCTGGACTCGCGGACACTCTAACGGTATTCCCTACTCCGAGAATGTGCGGAAATTTTTGCAGGCATTTGAATTTGAAGAAGTCAAGTTCAAACTTACCGCAACAGGAGACATGGGTGTGGGTATTCATCGTTACCTTGGTGAAAATTTACCTGCACCTAAAGAGCAACAGTTATTTGTATTTTCTGGCATTCCTAATAAAGCGAGGTAATACGATTTAAGATTAAGGATTTGACAATGTTAAAATCCCAAATCCTTTTTAAACAGCTTGAACCAGCGCGTGCCCGTGAACTACAGGAGCAAATGCTGGCTGCGGGACTGCCGATTTGAGCAGCGCTGCCTTGGTTGCAATTAATGTGGTCTCAAAATTGTCTTGATTGCGGGCTGGAACGATTAGTATTGCGGTCCGCTACACATAATCCGGCAAACTTATACTTTAATAAACGGTAAACTTTTCCTTTAAGTCACACATAATAATGCCGCGACAATAATTCCCGAACATGTGCTAATTCATGTTTATCAGGGAATAGAGAAACGACGTCACCGCCTGCATTCAACATGGCCATACCAACGAGGAGACCCACCATGCAGAACCCTCTGAAGCTCGGATTCTTCATCCAGCCCGTCCATCCACCTCTTCGCCCCTATGCGGACGTTCTCCGCGAGGACCGCGAAGCGGTTGTGCTGGCGGATCGACTCGGCTATCGAGAAGCGTTCATCGGCGAGCATCTCGTAGACTCGGCCGAGACGATCGCATCGAGCCTCGCTTTCATCGCGCATCTGGCCGATGCGTGCCCGTCGATCACCTTCGGCACCGGCGTGCTGCCGCTTGCCAACTACCACCCGGCGATGGCGGCGGCCCAGGTCGCGATGGTTGACCACCTGGTGCATGGTCGGCTCGTGCTGGGAGTGGGACCGGGCGTTCGCGGCGACGCGGAGGCCATCGGAGACCTGGGATCGGACCGCAACCGCAAGACCCAGGAGGCGCTCGATCACATGTGCCGGATTTGGAGCGAAGAGCCGCCATACCGGATCGCAGGCGAGTTCTACCGGACGACCACGGAGCGCTCGCTCGATCGGCAGATCGGGCTGGGCGTCACAGTCCGCCCGCTGCAAAAACCGCATCCGCCGATCGCAATCACCTCAATCCGGCCGGATGGACAAGGGCCGCACGCTGCGGGATCTCGCGGCTGGACCGGAATCTCGGCGACCTACGTGGGTGCATACGTCGTCCGCGCGCAGATCCAGAGCTACCTGGAAGGCCGACGCTCGGCGGGCCTCTCCGCCGATCCCTCTGGGTGGCGCGTGGCGCGCAGCGTCTTCGTGGCCGATGACGAGATTACGGCGCGTCGCTATGCGTATGGCGAGGACGGTGCCCACGGCTTCTACTTCAACGTCATGCGGACGAAGCTTGCGAAGGCCGGCGCGCTGGACGTGATGCGCGACTTTTCCAACCAGCCGGATTCCGATCTCACAACCCGGCGGTGCATCGAGCGTCTTGTGATAGCGGGAACTCCGGAGAGCGTCGCGGACCAGATTCTCGAATTCCGCGAAGAGGTCGGCGCGTTCGGTACCCTGCTCTATACGGGCCATGACTGGACTGATCCAGCGCTCGCGCGGCGCTCCATGGATCTCATGGCGAACGAGGTCTTGCCCCGGATTGATCGAGCCGCGCAAGGGACGACACCGAATGGGTACACTGGCGGGTCGGTATAATCTGACTGATGCATGGCTAGGTCAATCAGGGGTGTAATCAGGATAATTGAGCCACACCACCAAATTCTATTTGGTGGATTCTGGCTGAGAGTCAGCGTTAACTTTTTGTCCTTTTCTCAGAGACTGCTCCCAACCCTGGGCATCAATACCGTTGTTAATTTCTTTGGCTAGTAGTTCAGCTGCTTCAGTAAAATGGGTAGCAATCCAGCGCTCGACCCGTTCTAGTGCCCTAATAAAAGCTGACAAGGCATCTGGGTGTTGCTCGGCAAAAGCGCGATGGGTAAAGTAAATAGAGCGATTGCTGAATAGCTGGGAACTGTAGAGCAGTACTCTAACTTGATGACTTTTCTGAACTTGTGCCAAGTTTAGGTCTGATGTTATCCAAGCATCTATTTCACCCTTAAGAAAGGCTTGGAGTGAATCTGCTGTGTGGGGGATAGTTTTGACATTTTGATAGGTCAGCCCTACTTTATCTAGAGCGATCGCGAGTAAATGTTGTTGGTAAGATCCTTCACTTAAACTAATGGTCTTGTCTTTCAAATCGCTTAAACTTTGAATAGGCGAATTTTCTAAGACGACAATAGCTCCATGTACTGGGCGAGGTTGAGATGTGGCTAAATATACTACTGGTACTCCTTGAGCCTGTGCCAAGATTGGCGGAGTTGTACCTGTCGCACCAATATCAATTTCTCCCGCCTTCAATAGCTTTACTGTTTGATTGCCACCTGTTTCTGAGAGCCACTGTGCTGATACTCCTGTTGGCTGAAGCAAATCTTCCAGTAACTCAGGTTTTTTCCTAAGTGTAAATACTGATATATTATGGACATGAACACCAATACGAATTGAATGAGTCATAATTTTTCTCCTTGTTGTTTTTAGGACAAAGTGAGTGAGTTATTCCTGTCTCGTTAGAAGATTATTTAATTTAAATGAACTGCAAAGACGCAAAGGACAATTATTTATCGTCTATAACTTAGTGACATCAACTACGAAGTTTTCTATAGTGGGCTTTTTGGGAATAATGCCCAGCTTAAAAAACCAGTCACTGACACGATTCATCTTTTCTATTTCTGCTGCACCGACGGGTATTGGTGTTCCCTCTACCCTTTCACTCATAAACTTTTGTACACCCTCAGACAGCTTAAATTCCTTACCATAGATTTGCATTGCCTGGGCTGCATTCGATAACACCCATTGACTTTCTTGTAGCAAAACATCGTACACAGCTTTCACTATATCCGGATGCTTCTCTAAGAATGCATTGTGAACAATATAAATGCTATCATTCTCCGAATCAATCTCTCCCGCCGTCGCTAAAATCTTAGCGCCATCTTTAACTGCTGCGTTAGCAAAAAAAGTTTCCCACACTGCCCAAGCATTTGCTTTTCCTGAAGCAAAGACGGGTGCAGCATCGGCTGGACCAAGATAAATTCTCTGAACTTGTTCTATAGAAACTCCTGCTTTTTCCAAACCCTTTGCTAGCAGGTACTCACCAGTACCTCCTCGATTCACAATCACTTTTTTGCCAACTAAGTCTTTTACCGTTGTAATCGAAGAGTTTTTCGGAATGAACACTACGCAAAGCAGCTTTAATGACAGACAAAATATTGTAGGCAACTAACGCCATACAAAAACTGAACAACGCGGCTTTTGGATAACCTAAAGTCTTAATTTCACATTCTAGAGTATCACTGACAATTTGGAATAAACCTTCTACAGTCCAACGTTTGAGATAAATTTGTGAGACGACAATAGCGCTGGCTACAGCTCTATTAAGATTGGTAAACACAGCTACTTCTGTATCCCCATCACGAGTTGGTTCGTTTAAGCGTACAACGACACGACGAGCAGTGATGGAAACTTTTTCCCACTCAATTGTGACATCTTGCTCAAACACTTGACCTGTTGGCAAATCACCAACCTTAGACAATTCTCCCAACGCTTTGCCATTTGTGAGCTAAACCAGCTTTTGCTACACCAATCCAGTACCGCGCCATATGGTAGGAACAACCTAATATTTCACAGATGTGGGTTTGAGATTTACCCCGATCTGCCAGCAACATAACTTCGATGCGACGACGGTATTCTGGTTGTAAATGCGTTTGCAAAGCCTTCAGCAGAACTTTCCGCTGAAAAGGCGTTAAAAACTTGCCGTTATTAACGTTGTAGCTTTCAAAATCTTGAAATTGATTGGCTTCGTGTGTCATAACTATTACCGATTGCACCCAATTGTAAAATGTAGGGGTTCATACCAATGCAATTCGGATAAGACCACAGGTTTCATCCTTGTAGCTAAGCCATCCGTGGAAAAATCCTAGAAAATTCCTCAGAGGCTTTCTTGGCACACAGTAAGTAGGTGGGCGCTAAAAAACACAACTACATTAAGAAATGTAAATCGCTTAAAAGCTTGTTTTTAAAGCCTTCTCAGCGCTTTACATAAATTCACATAGTTCGGTTTAATTGTGCCTACCTACTTAGTTTGTGAAATCCCCAATGAGAAAATTTCATAAACGCATATTTAATATGCCCTAAAAGGCTAATTAAATAGTTAGGTGATATTCAACTAATTTTCTAATGTTTCCGACTTTATTAGTGTTCTACCTTTGAACATACAAACCAGGGTGAAATACAGCTTAATTAAAGTCCAATTACTGTGCTGAGGCTCTCTTAATTTCTCAATTGTATGATGAAAATTGTATGAGAATTTTCACCATTCTAGTAAAATCTTCTAAGCTGGCACAGATTTAATTTCTTAGTGTAATTCCTTACAATTTCTAAATTACTCTTTCCTAAGTTAGATTTATAATAATCTTTGATTTAATTAACGCTAATCATCGTTTCAGCCTATTAAAACCTTATTTTGACGAGCAATCAAGTATAACTGGTAAACCAAAATCTGCCAAGAACCAAGTTATGGTTCCATTGTTAGGACTCTCTGACAATCTGGTCACGTAACAATAAGGGTTTCAGACACTGAAATGCTAGCTTATGCTTCCAGACCCTGAAATCTTTTGGGTATGGTGACATTGTAAACAAAATAAGTATAGAACAAAACAAAAACCGTTTTCATAACTCGGACAGAGGACATTTAGCGCTGCCATCTTAAACTTGAGATACCTCAACCAAACGAAGGAAATCTAAGTTTTTACAGATGGCAGCCGAAGGGGCAAATCCTGAAAGTGAAGCATTGCTAACTGTTTGATGAACAACAGCTACTCACAAATGATATTATGAGGACATTGAGATGGCTCAACCTATCAAAGTCGAAAAAACGGTAACCATTGAAAAATCCGCAGAAGATCTTTACCGCTTCTGGCACAACTTAGAAAACTTACCACGCTTTACCAGGCATCTAAAAAGTGTGAATGTCTATGACGATGGGCGATCGCACTGGGTTACTAGCGCACCGATGGGCAACAGCGTTGAATGGGATGCCAGAATCACTGAGGATCGACCGAATGAAGTGATTGCCTGGACTTCAGTGGAAGGGGCAGACATTGCGAACTCTGGTTCGGTTCACTTTCAACCTGCTCCTGGCGATCGGGGGACTGAGGTAAAAGTCATCACAACCTATGATGCGCCTGCTGGAGTCGTTGGAGATGCGATTGCCAAGCTGTTTGGTGAAAACCCAAAACAGCAAATTGGAGACGATCTTGCCCGCTTCAAAATGCTGATGGAGGCGGGCGAAATTGCAACAAACGAAGGTCAACCTAGAGGTCAAGGATGAATCCATTATGAAAGCAGCTTGTTGGCAAGGTACGCACGATGTGCGGGTGGAAACAGTCCCAGATCCCAAAATCCTCAACCCGCGCGACGCGATCGTCAAGGTGACCTCTACAACCATTTGCGGTTCTGACTTGCACATCTACGATGGCTACATCCCAACGATGCAACCCGGTGACATTATTGGTCACGAATTCATGGGAGAAGTCGTTGAAGTTGGCAGTGAAGTCAAGCGCTTGAAAACTGGCGATCGCACGGTTGTGTCTTCGGCGATCGGCTGTGGTCACTGCTGGTACTGCAAACAGCAGCAGTGGTCCCTGTGTGACAACTCTAATCCAAATGGCTGGATGCAAGAAAAAGTTTATGGCTATGGAACAGGGGCAATCTTCGGTTACTCCCATGCCTTTGGAGGTTATGCGGGTTCCTTTGCTGATTACATCCGCGTCCCATTTGCAGATTTCACAGCCATCCCTGTGCCGAAAGACATTCCGGATGAAAAACTGCTGCCTGTTTCTGATGCCTTTCCCACAGGATATATGGGGGCAGATTTGTGCAACATTCAACCGGGTGATGTCGTTGCTGTCTGGGGCTGTGGTCCGGTGGGGCAATTTGCCATGCGGAGTGCCTACCTGCTGGGCGCAGAGCGCGTTATTGGCATCGATCGCTTTCCCGAACGACTGCAACTTGCGAGAGACTTTGCCAAAGCAGAGACCATCAATTACGAAGAGGTGGATGCTGGCGAAGCCCTCAAAGAAATGACAGGAGGACGGGGTCCCGATGCCTGTATTGATGCGGTCGGCATGGAAGCACACGGTACAGGCCCAGAGGGGTTGTATGACAAAGCCAAACAAGCCGTCCGCTTGGAAACCGATCGCCCGCATGTGCTCCGGTAGATGATGGTAGCGTGTCGCAAAGGCGGCACTTTATCGATCATGGGAGTGTATGGCGGCTTTGTGGACAAGCTGCCAATGGGGGCAGCCATGAACAAAGCCCTCACCTTCAGAACAGGGCAGATGTTTGGTCCGAAGTATATTCCCAAGTTGGTGGAGCACGTTTTGAACGGCGACGTGGACCCCTCGGCTGTGCTGACGCATCGCTTGCCTCTGGCTGAAATAAAGCAGGGCTTTGAAATGTTCAAGCACAAGAAAGACCAATGCATCAAAGTAATGTTGCAACCCGACTAGTGGCTCATCTCACTACAAACAATGGAGAAAAATCATGAAAGCAGTTTGTTGGCAAGGGGCTAATAAAGTGGGAGTTGACACGGTCCCCGATCCCAAAATTATTAACCCACGAGATGCTGTTATCAAAATTACGTCAACCGCAATTTGTGGGTCTGATTTACACCTCTACGATGGATTCATTCCGACGATGGGGCAGGGCGATATTCTGGGGCATGAATTCATGGGAGAAGTCGTTGAAGTCGGCAGTGAAGTTAAGCGAATTAAGGTTGGCGATCGGGTCGTCAATCCATTTCCCATCGCCTGCGGTCAGTGCTTCTTCTGCAAACAATGGCTAACGTCTCTGTGCGACAACACCAATCCCAATGCCTTTATGGCAGAAGCGATTATGGGATATTCACCCTCAGGCATTTTTGGCTACTCCCATATGTTGGGGGGCTATGCGGGCGGTCAAGCAGAATATGCCCGCGTTCCTCATGCTGATGTCGGTCTATGCAAGATTCCTAACGGGTTAACAGACGAACAGGTGCTGTTCCTTTCGGATATCTTTCCCACTGGATATATGGCAGCGGAGAACTGCAATATTCAACCGGGTCACATTGTTGCCATCTGGGGCTGTGGACCGGTTGCTCAATTTGCGATTCGCAGCGCTTTTTTGTTGGGAGCAGAACGGGTAATTGCGATCGATCGTGTGCCTGAACGCCTCCAAATGGCAAAAGACGGTGGGGCAGAAGTCCTTAATTTTGAACAGGTTGATGTTGGGGAAGCTCTTAAAGAAATGACGGGAGGTCGTGGTCCTGATGCCGTGATGGATGCAGTGGGGATGGAATCGCATGGGATGGGCGTAGAAGGACTGTATGACAAAGCCAAACAAGCGGTGCGCTTAGAAACCGATCGCCCGCACGCGCTCAGACAGGCGATCGTTGCCTGTCGTAAAGGAGGCACTGTGTCCGTTCCCGGTGTATTTGGTGGATTTGCAGACAAGATTCCAATGGGGGCTTTTATGAACAAAGCCTTGACCATGAAAACGGGACAGACTCACGTTCACAGGTATTTTACCCCGCTACTGGAGCACATTCAGAAGGGCGATATCGATCCTTCGTTTGTAATTACCCACAGATTACCGCTAGAGCAAGCCCCGCATGGTTACGAGATCTTTAAGCACAAAAAGGATCGCTGCATCAAGGTCGTACTCAAGCCAGGACAGAGTGCCTAAAATCCCAGTGAGGCAACCTTATCCTTCCTTATGATTCAGCCAGTCCAGCATCATTGGTAGTTCAATTGCTCCTATCTGAGCAGGTTGGAGGATTGCTGGACTGCCTACCAGAAAGCGATCGCGCAGATACGTATAGCCATGCGAGCAATGGTGCATAGATCGCCAGCACAGCGATGAAAACGATGATGGTTTGCCAGAAGCGTGGCTCATCCTGGGCTGAGAGGGCTGAAATTGAAACAGCAAGCTCACACAATCTAGCTGGCAGCAAGGGAGAAGCAAGCTAGGGTAAACCAGCGTGGAGCAGACGGAATCGAGATTCAAACAGCCGACGTTTAGAGGAGACATAGAAAAATGGTTAGTCAGTTGCAGAAGTTACCCACCGATGACTCGTTAGGCACACTGGAGACAGTTGCTCACTTTGACGGCGCAATGCTAACCGGCGTGACAGTGTCACATCAGGGGCGCATCTTCGTCAATTTTCCGAAGTGGGGTGATGAGGTCGCATTCACAGTGGCGGAAATCCGGGAAGGTCGTCCTGTGGCTTACCCTGACGAGGCAATCAATCGTACAGACCCAAATGACCTCGCTGGCACGCTGGTGTCTGTGCAAAGTGTGGTTGTCGATCCGGTCGATCGCCTATGGATTCTCGACACGGGCAGTCCGATGTTCCAGCCAACGCAGTATGGTGGACCGAAGCTCGTCTGTGTGGATTTGACGAGCGATCGCGTTATTAAAACAATCCTCTTTCCCCAAGATGTCGCCTTGCCTACCACTTACCTGAACGATGTCCGCTTCGACCTGCGGCGCGGTACCGAAGGCATAGCATTCATTACGGATTCGTCTGACCAAGGGGCAAACGGAATTATTGTAGTAGATTTGGCATCAGGCGAGAGCTGGCGCAAGCTGCACGATCATCCATCTACAAAGGCTGAGGCGCTATCAAGTTTCTGCCCAATCGTCGAGGGTCGTCCACTGTTGGAACGCCAGCCGGACGGGAAGACCAAGCCAATCAAAATGGGGTCAGACGGGATTGCCATTAGTGCAGACGGGTCACGCCTGTACTACTGTCCGCTTGCTAGCCGACGGCTCTACAGTGTTGCCATTGATGCACTCGTGGATCGCTCGATTGACGATAGCGCTGTTGCTGCAACCGTAATTGATGAAGGAGACAAGGGCGGTGCTGCAGATGGACTCGAAACAGACGCGGCAGGGTATATTTACTCGACGAACTACGAGCATAATGCGATTCTGCGTCACCGTTCTGGTGGGGAGTGGGAAACGGTAGTACACGACCCCCGCCTTCTGTGGCCCGATACGATGTCCGTTGCGGCAGATGGATACCTTTACGTCACAGCAAATCAGTTGCATCGTCAGGCGAAATACCAAAAGGGAAAAGACTTGCGCCAAAAGCCGTATACGCTCTTTCGCGTTCGCATCGACGCTCAACCTGTTCTACTGCGGTGAGGCTCGAAAACGCAAGGGTTGCACAACAAGCACAAGAGGCAATGGCCATGAACCAATCGATCAAAGTTGAAAAGACGGTGTAACAAGCTAGTAGAGTTCTTCTACCGCTTCTAGCACACTTTATACCAGATTGAGATGAAGTTGCATAGAATATAGGAGGTAAAACACAAGGGGTTGAGGTGTCCATGAGTCGCCCATTCAAACTTGAGATTGAAGAGAGTGAAGCCCGGTTGAAGAAACAACTGCAACAGGCTCGCGATGCCAGTCAAAAAGAGAAGACGCTGTGGGAATGGAAGCACATGGTATGGGTCTAGAGGGACTCTATGACAAAGCAAAACAGGCAGTGCGGTTAGAAACCGATCGCCCCCCTGTGCTACGGCAAGCGATCGTGGCTTGTCGCAAAGGTAGCACTGTGTCGATTCCTGGTGTTTACGGTGGCTTTGTAGACAAGATACCGATGGGTGCTGCCATAAACAAAGCCTTAACATTTAAAACGGGACAAACGCACGTTCATAAGTACTTGCGCCCGTTACTCGATCGCGTCCAAAATGGCGAGATCGACCCATCGTTCGCGATCGCTCACCGTTTGCCGCTAGAGCAAGCACCGCACGGCTACGAGATTTTTAAACACAAGAAGGACAACTGTATCAAAGTTGTACTCAAGCCAGGTCAGAGTGCCTGAAATCCAAGTGAAGCAACCTTAGAATTGCTGATGATTCAGCCAGTCCAGAATCATTGGTAGTTCAATTGCTCCTATCTGAGCAGGTTGGAGGATTGCTGGACTGCCTACCAGAAATCGATCGCCAGATCATTGAGTCGCGCTGAGGCATTGGCACCTCAGACGGCACCAGGCGATCGCTTAAGGAAGTTGCTCAATCGGTCAGCCTTTCAAGAGAGTGGGTTAGGAATCGGGAAAACAAAGCCTTGTCAAGCTACGCGCTCGTGCTGCGAAGCAGGTTAGCTTTTTGTAGTGTCTAACGACTTTGCTGCAGGACTCTTGGTTCAGTATGAATTCTCTATCTCTAACCCATCTTACAGTGCCGCCGAGCACTATGGTTTGCCCTAGGTCTAGTTGTATACATTCTGAGGAGATCATGATGCAAATCGCTCAAGTTTCTCCCTTATGGGAACAAGTACCGCCTCCTGCTTATGGAGGAGTTGAGTTGGTAGTTAGTCTCCTGGCTGAAGAACTCATTCGTCGTGGTCATGAAGTGACTCTGTTTGCATCGGGTGATTCGAGTAGTTTTGCCAAGATAGAATCTGTTCACTCACAGGCATTGAGGTTAGACCCTACCGTTAAGGAACCAAACGTTTACGAAACACTGCAGTTAATGCAAGTGTACGAACAGGCGCACAAGTTTGATGTCATTCACTCTCACGTTGGCTACCCTGCCCTACCCTACGCCAGATTGATGGAGACACCGACTATTCATACGCTGCATGGCATCTTGACGCCAGATAATGAAAAGGTGTTCAAGTATGCTCGCTCTCAGCCGTTTGTCAGCATTTCCAACGCGCAGCGAGAACCAAGAGTGGGACTCAATTACGTTGCCACTGTCTACAACGGCATTGATCCAATGACTTACAAGTTTTACCCGCAGGCAGAGTCGTCTCCCTATCTTGCATTTCTGGGTCGAATCTCACCTGAGAAGGGGGTGCATTTAGCGATCGAAATTGCTAAACGTTTGGGCTGGCACTTAAAGATAGCAGGTAAAGTCGATGTAGTTGATGTGGATTATTTCGAGCAACAGATCAAACCTCACATTGATGGAACGCAAATTGAATACCTGGGAGAAGCTAACCATGCTGAAAAGAGCCTCCTGATGGGAGGAGCAGTTGCGACTTTATTCCCGATTACCTGGCGTGAACCCTTTGGACTGGTGATGATTGAGTCGATGGTAACAGGTACACCTGTGATTGCTATGAATTTGGGCTCCACCTCTGAAGTGATTGTTCACGGTAAGACAGGATTCTTGTGTCGCTCAGTCAAAGACTGTCTCTCTGCTATTGATAAAGTGCCTGAGCTAAACCGCTACGCCTGCCGAGAGCATGTGCTGAGAAACTTCACGATTAAGCAGATGACAGATGGCTACGAAGATGTCTACAGCAAGCTTGCTAGTCGTACAACCGAAGACCTTAGTATGATGTACCCCGAAAACTGGACATAGGAATAAGATAGAGTCGCTGCTTACAAAATATGTTTTGGGAGAGACTTACCAATACCTTATGCCATATCTCCTAAGTGGCAGGGAGGCTTTTCGCCTCACCCCAGTCATGAAGTTTCCCGAGGTTTTAATGAATTTAGCGCTGCAAGAGAGGAATCAGTGCGTTAGTTATTTTAAAAACACGGTAAATTTATCAATATACTGTACAATAATCTTGCGGCTACGATCGCTCCCTTCGATATCTTGCTTGCACTTAATAGCAACACAAAGGAAGTGAACGAGTGCGAACACCGCTCTACGGGTAAAACATTGGATAATTCATATGAGCTACAAACACATTGAAGTCAAACAGGTAGCTGGTTTCATTGGTGCCGAAATCACCGGAGTGGATCTTTCGCGTCCTCTGCATGATGATGCGGTTAAAGAAATTCGTCAAGCACTATTAAAGTGGAAAGTTGTGTTCTTTCGGAGTCAGAACATAGATCATGCTGCACAAATTGCGTTCACGGCTCGTTTTGGCGAAGTAACCTACGCACATCCGCATGAGGATGAGCCGATTGAAGGCTTTGAACAAATACTGCCGGTTGACCGCAGCCGCTATGAGCGACGCAATGGTTTGCGCCGTTCCAGTTACGAGAGCCGTTGGCACACGGATGTGACAGCGGTTGTCAACCCGCCGGCTGCGTCAATTTTGCGTGCAGTTAACGTTCCTAGCTTTGGTGGTGATACACAGTGGACTAATCTAGTCGCAGCTTACGAGGGTTTGTCAGCACCTCTACGGACGCTAGCAGACACATTGAAAGCAGAGCATCGTTTCAATGCACGGTTACGAATACCTAGCAACAGCAAGCTTGCTCAGCGCATTGCAGCTAATCCCCAGGTTTCCATCCACCCGGTGGTACGGGTTCATCCAGAGACAGGTGAACGCGCATTGTTTGTGAACCCTGGCTTCACCTCGCACATTCTTGACGTGTCACCACAGGAGAGCGATCTCCTGCTTGAGTTATTCTTCAACCAGATCTCCAAGCCTGCTTACACCACCCGCTTCCGTTGGAACAACGGTGATATTGCATTCTGGGACAACCGCGCCACCGCACATTTAGCTCCACAGGATCTAGATCATATAGAAGTTGAGCGCGTACTTTATCGCACTACTATCACTGGTGATATTCCAGTCGGTCCCGATGGTTTCCGCTCGCAGGTGGTTGAAGGTGAGCCGTTAACCAATGAATTACCAACTGTCTTGAAGAAGAACGCCAAGAAGGTAGGAGTAAAAGTGCTTTCTTAACATCCTCCCCCGCCAAACAGCGCGGGGGATTCCCGGAATCACTTTAGTAGCAGTTGAGAATTATGGTACAAACTTCTTTCGTCCGCAATGGTAGTCTTGTTAAGCCACCAACCTTTACCTCTGTCGAAGCAGAGCGTCGTCATCGCCAAGAACGCTTGGCAGCAGCTTTACGAGTCTTTGCTCGCTTCGATTTTGCCCTAG
Source organism: Scytonema sp. UIC 10036 (assembly GCF_009725235.1). The sequence goes on along the minus strand of NZ_WJFC01000025.1, from coordinate 65,600 downwards.
GGCTAGCAGGACACATAACAGCCCGTGACCCCGAACTCACTGACCATTTTTGGGTCAATCCCTTTGGGATTCATTTTAGTCGCATTCGTGTTTCAGACTTGATCCTGGTCAATCCTCAAGGTGAAGTTGTTCGAGGTAATGGCGCACTCAATCAAGCAGCTTTTGCTATTCACTCACAAATCCACGAAGCCCGCCCAGATGTCATTGCTGCAGCTCATGCTCATTCCTTCTATGGCAAGACGTGGTCATCACTAGGTCGATTGCTCGATCCCATTACCCAAGATTCTGCTGCCTTCTACCAAGATCATGCTTTATTTGATGATTTTAAAGGTATTGTGTTGGAGACAAGTGAAGGAAAACGCATTGCTCAAGCATTAGGCGATCGCAAAGGTGTGATTCTCCGCAATCATGGATTATTAACGGTAGGACGCAGTGTAGACGAAGCCGCTTGGTGGTTCATCCGTTTAGAAGATGCAGCTAAATCCCAATTGCTAGCAGAATCTGTCGGTAAACCCATTCTTATTGACCACGATATCGCTTTAGGGATTCAAAAACGTAACGGAACTCACGAAGCAGGTTGGCGCGGATTCCAGTATTTGTGGGATGAAATTACTCACGATCAACCAGATTTATTGGATTAATACCATTTTGGATTTTGGATTTTGGATTTTGGATTTTGGATTGAGAAAGCCTTGCTTAGACTTAATCTCAACCAGACCATCTGTTGCATTCTTCTTCAATTTGGTAGAAGAAATTTGCGTAACCGTTTATACAGACAATCTGAAGGATGACCCTTAACCACCGCCCCGGTTCGATTGTCGGTTGGGATCGCTTTGCGGCTCCGACAGACTTTCCTCTCAGCCCCCTCTCCCAAGCATTGCAGCAGCCCGTCTTGCTTGGGTTATTTCTGCCAATCCAGGCAGGAGGTTGGAGCGCCTCTAAACTACCACGCACCACCGACTGGAGCTTTGAATACAATAAAGATCTGGTGCTGCACGCTGAGGCGCTGGGCTTTGACTTGGTATTTGCGCTGTCACAATGGCTACCCAAAGGTGGCTATGGCGGCGTGTTCAACGGTCAAGCACTGGACTCTTTTGTTACCACAGCTGCTCTAACAAGCCTGACACAAAAGATCCTACTAATCTCTACTATTCATGTGTTATATGGGCCAATTCATCCATTGCACTTAGCTAAGTATGGTGCAACATTAGACCATATCTCAGGGGGTCGCTGGGGCATCAATGTGGTCACTGGACACCGCGCTGTTGAACACGAGATGTTTGGTTGGAAACGCATTGAGCATGACCACCGTTATGAACTAGCAGCCGAGTTCATTGAAGTGCTGCAACGCCTGTGGGGTGACGACGAGAATTTCTCATTTGAAGGGAAGTCTTCATGGAAACTTAATGGTGCCTTCGTTACACCTAAGCCTAAATACGGTCGTCCAGTGCTTGTCAATGCCACAGGCTCAGACGCTGGCATTTCCTTTGCCGCACGCTATTCTGACATTGTGTTCATCACCAGTCCAGGGGGTTCGGACTTCGCCAGTGCCATCGAAGTGCTGCCTGCACATACTGAAAGAGTCAAGCAGGCAGCACGTGACATTGGACGCGAGGTGCGAACGCTCCTCAACCCTATGGTAATCAGCCGCGAAAGGGAGCGCGAAACTTGGGCTTACCACGATGCTATAGTCGCCCATGCTGATTCAGATGCACCTTTGGGTTTTAGCAGATTTGACAGCGATGCCTACGCTTGGAAGGGTCGCCGGGGTATAGACGCACCGAAACGTCGGGCTATTGGTGGTAACATTGAGGTCATAGGTACACCCGAACAGGTGGTCGAGCAGTTTGTACAGTTGAAAAAGGCTGGTGTTAACGGCTTGCAATTGAGCTTTTTTGACTTTAAGAAAGACCTAGAATTTTTTGGCGATCGCATCCTACCTCTGATGAAACAGGCTGGTCTTCGATTATAAATTACTTGTACCAAGTTTAGGTTGTCGTCACTTAATATTTGAACCCTCAACAGAAGAGTATCGTCAAGAACTGATAAACCAGTCCTAATGACTTGCTCGTTTTGGACTTATCAAACAATCACCAAATTGGGATAAAGCAATTGATACAACATTAGCTAAAATTGATGCTGCTTGAGACCGAACCAATAAGTTTATTAAAAATTTTAGTAAAATTTTATACTTTGCGTCTTGAAATCTCCATTTTCTCCTCTAGCTTGAACACTATCAATCACAGTATATAGAGGTTCTAGTGGTTCATCACATTGAATTTGAGGAGTGATTAAAAAACCGCAAAGACGCAAAGAGCGCGAAGGAAGAGGAAAAGAAAATGAGTCGGAACTTTATATCACCTCGTTCCTAGGCTCCGCCTGGGAACGCCTGATTGAGAGGCTTTGCCTCCTCTGTTACGAGGCAGAGCCTCTAGTAATGCATTCCTAGGTAGAACCTAGGAACGAGAAATGAAAAATTGTTCACCCATCAAAACTTATGTGGTGAACTACTAGTACTGAATTACATTGATTTTGAAATTTGCTAGCTCCTCGACTTATCAAAAAAGTTGGGGAGCTATACCAACTTAAGCTGTGAAAATATTTATCGTGGAATACTAGTTTATTTTCAAACATTTTGCCACTAACTTCGTCTTTCTTGAGATGTTGCTACTCCAATTTAATTATTTGGTTTTAGTATCTTTTTTACCAACTTATTTGTTACCAATACTTTTATTTAGTACTAACTAAGTAGGTAAAATGAGCGAAAAATTTAAAAGACTTGATAAACAGCAAAAATACTTTCAAGATAGTTATTAATAACAATAAAAGACTGCTATCTTATGAGTGTTTCATCAATACTGATTCTTGCTGGAATTTTTCTGGGAGCTAGCATTATTAGCGCGATCGCTGGGAGTACTTCCCTAATTACTGTACCAGTCATGCTTGAGTTTGGAGTTGAGCCGCGTATTGCCATAGCTACTAATATGATGGCATTAACCTTAATGAGTGTTGGTGGAACACTACCTTTTTTTGGGAAAAACGTGATTAATACTAGACGTTTACCATTACTGATATTCTTGACGCTCATTGGATCGATTTTAGGAGCATTGCTTGTTCTCGTTGTCCCATCAAAAACAATGCCACTTGTTATTTCTGTCTCTATGATAGCAGTCGCTCTATTTTCAATTACCAACCATAATGCAGGACTAGTCCCAGTAGAAGGGGTACCTTCACCAAGAGCAGAAATTGCAGGCTATATAGCCACTTTTCTACTTGGTATTTATGGTGGTTTTTTCAGTGGTGGTTATGTAACTCTACTTACTGCCGTCTATGTAATGTTATTTCGTATGACTTTTGTTGAAGCAATAGCGACGACTAAACTGATTAATATTTTTTCCTCACTTATAGCTACCCTTATTTTCATAAACCAAGGATTAATAGATTATCAACTTGGAATAATCCTTGGTGCTGTAATGTTCATAGGTGGTGTAATTGGAGGTCGTATGGCTCTAAAATTAGGCAATGTCTGGTTACGACGTATCTACCTCACAGTAGTTGCTATCTTAGCAGTTATAACATTGCGAAAATCCCAGCAACAACAGGACTCAGAGAATAGCAACTTTGTGACTTTAATTTCTGGTTCTAGTGCTGCTTTTTGGCTAAAAATTATGAATGTTTAAACTCTCTAAGGTACTATTTAAAACAACACGATCTAGGGAGTAATACCTTGTCTGACCTTTTTTGTAGGTTTTTGCCAAACCTGCTTCTGTCAAAACTTTCAAGTGGTGACAAGAAAGGGACAAGCTAATATCCAACCGCTGAGCAATCTCTGAACAACTAATTTCGTCAGTACTAAGTAGTAAATCTACTAGGCGTAGACGTGTTACATGCGATTTCTATGATGAAGATGAAATCCGCAACGTCTATTATCCTGAAGCTAAGCAACTCTTAAAAGATGTCGTAGGTGCAACTGAGATTTTCATCTTCGATCGCACTCTGCGTAACGCTCAACTTTCCCGACCAAACGAGAACGAAATCAGGGGGCCTGTCAAGCACGTGCATAATGACTTTACAGCCAAATCTGGCTATACTCGCGCACGCAAGGTGTTGACAGAGCAGGGGATAGATAACATTGATAAATTGCTGCAAAAAAGATTTGCACTGATTAATATTTGGCGAGCGATTGCACCAATTGAGGAATCACCATTGGCAGTGTGCGACGCCCGAAGCATTGCACCAAAAGACCTTGTGGCTGGAGATCTCTTGTACCGCAATTACGCTGGCGAAACCTACTCAGTCACCTATAACCCGTCACATAAATGGTTCTACTTCCCGCAGATGCAACCAGACGAAGCGCTATTTATTAAGTGCGTGCGCCGCGACGATTAACGCGGTATTCCCAACCAAGTTGGGAGAGACTAAGAAGAATGTCTCTAAGTCAACCAACTTACCTGGAGTCGAAAGACAAAAGGGACAACAGCATGTTGGTAAAGCCGGAAATGGAGAGAAGGCGTTAAAACCATTGTTCGGCAAGACTTGTGTGACAAGGTGAAGATTAAACTATCTGAAGCCCAATTCTGACGGTATACTCGATTACCTATTCCTACAACGCCTAAAAGGAATAATCGTTTGTGTGTAGTTTTAAGCATTTGAACCACACAACTTCTTTAAACGAAGTCAGCCACCGATGAGATGGCTTAACGAATGAGTGGGACACCTAAATCACACTGATACGTACCGAGTTGATGAAGCGCGGGATGGTCTATGGGACGCGAGTCCTATGACTACAGAGTTCCCATAGTAGTCCGAGGGCGGGAAAGCCGTCCACATGGCAAAGGGGAACAGGTATTTCTTACATTGTTACCGAGAGGTACGCGAGATGCGAAACGCCGAAACGGTGTTAAATGTAATCCGAGACAGGGGGTACCGGGGTTTACCACTGGATGATGTCTACAGACAGTTGTTCAATCCCGACTTGTACCTTTTAGCGTATAGCCGCATTTATAAAAATGCTGGAGCAATGACGCCTGGGATAACTCAGGAAACTGCTGACGGAATGTCCATGAAAAAGATTGAAACTCTTATCGAAGAGATTCGATATGAACGCTTTCGATGGACACCAGTGAGGCGAATTAATATTCCCAAGAAAAATGGGAAAACTCGACCACTAGGTATTCCTACTTGGAAAGACAAATTGGTTCAAGAAGTAGTACGTTTAATATTAGAAGCGTATTATGAACCCCAATTTTCCGACAACAGTCATGGTTTCAGACCAAAACGCGGATGCCATACGGCGCTAACAGTAATAGACCGCACTTGGCAAGGAACCAAGTGGTTTATTGAAGGAGATATCAAAGGCTGTTTTGACAACATAGACCATAAAATCTTAATGTCAATTCTGTGCGAGAAAATCCAAGATAACCGCTTCCTGAGATTGATTGAAAACTTACTCAAGGCAGGTTATTGTGAGCAATGGAGATATCACTCCACCCTCAGCGGAACACCGCAAGGCGCGATAGTATCACCCATACTCGCCAATATCTATCTTGATAAATTCGATAAATTTATCGAACGGACACTTATCCCAGAGTATACAAGAGGTAAAGCAAGGGCAGAAAATCCGGAATACTCAAAACTCGTAAAACTTGCCTGGTATTACAGGAAGAAGGGACAAATTGAAAAAGCGCGTCAACTGGAAATTCAATACCAGCAAATGCCTTCCAAAGATGTTCGTGACCCTAAATACAGAAGGCTAAATTATGTGCGGTACGCTGATGATTTTCTACTTGGATTCATTGGTTCATTTCAAGAGGCAAAAGAAATCAAGGAAAAATTGAAGACATTTCTAGCGGAAAATCTTCAGCTAGAATTATCTAAAGAAAAGACCTTAATTACTCATGCTAGAAACGAAGCAGCGAACTTCTTAGGTTACGAAATTCTAGTTCAATATTCCGACACTAAGCATACCAATGGTAAGCGCTCAATTAATGGAATTACTGGACTAAGAATTCCCACAAGCTTTGTAGAAGAAAAATGTTCTCTCTATATGAGAAATGGGAAACCCATTCACCGCCCTGAATTAATAAATGATGATGATTTCACTATCATCAACATTTACCAATCAGAATATAGAGGGTACGTACAATTCTACAGCCTTGCTCAAAACATCGCGTGGCTCCAAAAACTCCAATGGGTTATGTGGAGTTCGTTGATGAAAACTCTTGCTTGTAAACACAAAACTAGCGTGGCTAAAATTTGCGCGAAGTATCACAAGACGGTAAAACTGCCACACGGTCTAAGAAAGTGTGTCGAAATCACCGTCCCAAGAGAAGGCAAGAAACCCTTAGTGGCTCGTTTCGGTGGTATACCACTAAAACGCAACCTAAAAACAATCATAGAAGACCTGCCACGAGCGCGAAAGCCCGCGTTCAGAAATGAACTGATTAAACGGCTTCAAGCTGATGAATGCGAGATTTGTGGGGCAAGAGGTGATATTGAAGTTCACCATATTCGCGCCCTCAAAGACCTCAAAACCAAAGGTAGAAAAGAAAAACCGCAATGGATGCAAATCATGTCCGCACGTAGGAGAAAAACTTTGATGGTCTGCCCTCAATGCCATGATGCTATACACGCAGGTAACCCCGCAGGTAAACAAGTCTCATGATAATGGAATACTGGAGAGCCGTGTACCTGGAAACTCGTAAGCACGGTTCGGCGGGGGCTAGTTGGAAAAGGAGCCAATAATTGGAAACCTCGCTAGCTAGCTACCCACTTTTGACTCCGCAGAGGATGGAAGGGCAAGGTTTGCTGCTCATACTGGATTTGACGATCCCACAAGCCCTCTGGATGCCCCACCACGTCAGAGTATTGAATTACGGACGATAGTTTTTTATGAATAAATTTTCTGTAGAGACAGCGATTTATCGCGTCTAGCCAACTGTTGAAAAACTATTCCAGTCAAGGATAAGCACAGGTTTTCCAGGGATTCAGGGTCATTCTCAATAAGATGCCTTTCCCCAGGGTGAAGGAGTGAAGCACGATACGCCCTTCACCCTTAAAAGCTTTTCTAGAAAGCTTTGGACAAGATTTTACTGAACAATTAGCAGTTGCCGACGGCAACTGCTAATTCTTGTTCTAAGCTGCTTGATTTTTACAAGACTATATGACATTATACTTAATATACAAAAGCCAGTAATCCGATAAACTTACTGGTGTTTAAGTATGAACTACCAGCAATTTCTAACTTTGCTCGCTGTTAATCAGATTGGTTTCATCCAAAAAATCGTCCACGTCTAGCGTTAAATTTGAGAAACATGACGCATGATGAATTTTCTTCCCAATCGGTTAATTTTTTATTGAACCAAAGTCCACCTGCGCTAGTTCATAGCATTACATCGTTCGTTCACCTTAATTTGTGAGTTTGGAGGATTTTGTATGCCATCTATAGCGTTGAGCGTATCTACTGTTAAGCCTCTAGGCGATCGGGTGTTCATCAAGGTTAGTGAGTCCGAAGAGAAAACAACGGGCGGTATTCTTCTGCCTGATAGCGCTAAAGAAAAGCCTCAGGTAGGTGAAATTGTTGCAGTCGGTCTTGGCAAGCTTAATGATAATGGTACCCGTCAGGCAATTGATATTGCAGTTGGGGATCGAGTCCTCTACTCCAAATATGCTGGTACCGACATCAAGCTTGGTACGGAAGAGTATGTCTTGTTGTCTGAGAAGGACATTCTGGCAATTGTTTCATAGTCATTGGTCATTGGTCATTGGTCATTAGTACAACACAAAAGACAAATAACAAAGGACAACTGACAAATAACAAAGGACAAATATGGCAAAGCGCATCATTTACAACGAAAATGCTCGTCGTGCATTAGAAAAAGGAATTGATATTCTAGCTGAGGCAGTAGCTGTTACCCTCGGTCCGAAAGGTCGTAACGTTGTTTTGGAGAAGAAGTTTGGCGCTCCTCAAATTGTCAATGATGGGGTCACCATAGCTAAAGAAATTGAACTGGAAGATCACGTTGAAAACACTGGTGTGTCTTTAATCCGTCAAGCTGCTTCCAAAACAAATGATGCAGCGGGAGATGGCACCACGACAGCAACCGTTTTGGCTCATGCCATTGTCAAAGAAGGATTGCGGAATGTTGCTGCAGGTGCAAACGCCATTCAACTCAAGCGTGGTATCGACAAAGCCACAGGTTTTTTAGTGGACAAGATCAAAGAACATGCTCGTCCTGTAGAAGACTCTAAAGCGATCGCTCAAGTTGCTGCCATCTCTGCCGGAAACGATGAAGTTGTGGGTAGCCTCGTTGCAGAAGCATTAGATAAGGTTGGTCGTGAAGGGGTGATTTCTTTAGAAGAAGGTAAATCAGTCACCACCGAATTAGAAGTCACAGAAGGGTTAAACTTTGACAAGGGCTATATTTCTCCCTATTTTGCGACGGATGCCGATCGATTGGAAGCAGTACTGGATGAACCTTTCCTTCTGTTAACCGATAAGAAAATCGCTTTGGTACAAGATTTAGTACCTATTCTCGAGCAAGTGGCACGTCAAGGCAAACCCTTGGTCATTATTGCCGAAGATATTGAAAAAGAAGCTTTGGCAACTTTGGTTGTTAACCGCCTACGTGGTGTGCTGAATGTAGCAGCTGTGAAAGCACCTGGGTTTGGCGATCGCCGTAAGGCTATCTTGGAAGACATTGCCATTCTTACAGGAGGGCAGTTAATTACAGAAGATGCTGGTTTGAAGTTGGATGCTACCAAGCTCGACCAACTCGGTAGAGCTCGCCGAATCACCATCACCAAAGATAGCACCACCATTGTTGCTGAAGGTAACGAGCAAGCTGTGAAGGCGCGGGTGGAGCAAATCCGTCGGCAAATTGAAGAAACCGAGTCTTCCTATGACAAAGAGAAGTTGCAAGAACGTTTGGCAAAGCTAGCAGGCGGGGTTGCGGTCGTTAAGGTCGGTGCTGCTACCGAAACCGAACTCAAAGACCGCAAACTCCGCCTGGAGGATGCTATTAATGCTACTAAAGCTGCTGTTGAAGAAGGCATTGTTCCCGGTGGTGGGACGACACTGGCACATCTGGCTCCTGGGTTAGAAGACTGGGCTAAGTCTAACTTGGTAGGTGAAGAATTAACGGGGGCGTTAATCGTATCTCGAGCATTGGCTGCTCCTTTGAAACGGATTGCGGAGAATGCGGGTCAAAACGGTGCGATAATTGCGGAGCGAGTGAAAGAGAAAGACTTCAATGTAGGTTACGATGCCACAATCGGCGAGTTCGTGGATCTATTTGAAGCAGGAATTGTTGACCCTGCGAAGGTAACCCGTTCGGCAGTGCAGAATGCAGCATCAATTGCAGGCATGGTGCTGACCACCGAAGCAATTGTAGTTGACAAGCCAGAACCGAAGGAGGCTGCTCCTGCCGCACCTGGTGCTGGTGGCTTAGGTAGCGACTTTGATTACTAATCGTTACATCAAGCAGTAACAGTCAAAATTTTCTCCTCTTCGTTCAATCTCCAGAGGCGATCGCCCCAAATATTGAGATCGCCTCTATTTTCTCTTGTGAATAAACTTTTCTCTACTCAGCAACGCAATCCCTAATGTGACTATACCAATCCCTACACTCTGAATCACGTTTAAAGTTTCGCTAATTGTTGCCCATGCAACCAGAGCTGTTAATGCTGGGCTGCTAGAGCCGATAATAGAAGCAGTATTTGCGCCACTCTTGCGAATTCCTAAATTGTATAGAGAGTGCCCGATAAAGCTCGTCAATTGGGAACTTAAGCGAAGTTAGTCGTCAGTCTTTCCAAAAAATGGCACGGGAAGTAACAAATATCTATCGAGACTCAACTATGTTTGACAAGTATCCTGGAGAGCTAAAATTTGAGGAATTTGAGATTCAAATATAACTGGCAAAGGAAAATCTCGGCAATGCCTTTGCCTTGTACTCCTAAATGTACATAGCAAAGTAGTCCTCATATATTTCAGTATTCGCCGATAGCGTCAGTTCTACTTTTTCACGATCTGCATCCGCCGAACTCTTGCCATTGCTCAAACTTGCTTCTGGCATGAAATCGCCACAGTATTCATTGGCGGGTACGGCTTCGTTCATCTTTTTGGGATAGCTCAAACCCAGATGGCTCATGATTGTAATAAATTGATCGCGGCTACGATACTCGTTCTGAGTCGCTCCGCGAACGCTAAATCGGGGATTGAGGCGTTTTTCTTCGCCAATCGTGGAAACGGTGCGCCCTTTGTAGTCATGGGCGGGATAAACTAGGGTTTCCTCTGGGAGAGTAAATAACTGTTGCGTCACCGTATCGTACAGAATGCCCGCATCGCCTGATTGGAAGTCTGTGCGTCCACAGCCCCGAATCAATAAGGCATCCCCCGTTAACAGATGAGTGTTGTTGACTAAATAAGCCAGATGGCTATCGGTGTGTCCTGGTGTGGAGATCGCCTCAATCTTTACCGCCCCCACAATTAAGGTTTCGCGATCGCCAAGAGAGTGATCTGCAGACCGAGCAGTACTATTTAGGGGCACCATTACCTGACAACCCGTTTGCTGTCTCAGTTTACCTGCCCCGGTGATATGATCGGCATGGATGTGAGTTTCCAAACAGTAGCGCAAGTTCAACCCCAAGTCATCCAGAACTTGTAAATCACGGTCAACCTGTTCCAATACTGTATCAACCAGCACCGCTTCTTTCGTTTGACTGTCCGCAATCAGATAGGTGTAAGTGCTGGATTCCAGGTCAAATAATTGGCGAAACAACAGTGTTGACTGGGGAATGGCAGGTCGAGGAGCTTTGCTGTCTTGTTCAATGGCGCGAGAAAACGGTGAAACGGGACGCACCCGCACTGGGAGTGACTGCAACAAAGTTACCGCTAGTGCCTGTGCCTGCTCACGCAGTTCTGGGACGGCGATCGTTTCAAACAAATTGCCTTTGCGCGGCGTACCCAAGGTATAGAGTAGGGTTGAACGGTTGCTTTGAGCATCGAATACGACACCATCAGCGGCAGTATCCAACCCCAAGCCAATGTCGTTGGGGCGGATCAACCCCTGGTCACGCAAATTGGCGATCAAGGGTTGGGGTGAGCGACGATAATCTGCGTGTACCCCGGTGCAATTCACCACACGGCTAACCTGCAAAACCCAATCCGTTGTTGTTTGGCGTCGGCGAACTGTCACTGCTACCCCGTCAGATGCCGTTTGATAGTCCTGAATGCGTCCGGAGGTAATAGTTAGTTGCCCTGAATCCAGCATTGTCTGGATAACCTTGCCAATTTCGGGGGCAATTCGATGCCGATGTACATCCCAATAGGGGGTGGCGTGGCGCAAAAAACGCTGCTGCTCCACGCGGGGCAGTTGTTGCCAGAGTTGCTGGGTGATGGGACGCAGGGAATCAATCACCGCTCGCCAGTCGTACCCCTGCTTCATTGCCGTCTGCACTTCACTCCGAATGCGCCGCAGCAAGCCCCGAGTCGTTTTGGGTGCGGTGTCTGGGGTTAGGAAGGCGGGGTAGGGTTTTGTTGATTGATGCGGCAGCGGAAACAAGCCCCGGCGAGACACGGCATGAATTTTGCCCCGATGGTTGCGCTCGTGGAGTGCCACCACCATATCCACCATAGTCAGTCCAGTGCCAATTAGCAATACAGGCGCGTTACTCTCAAGCTCTGCTAACGCATCGGCTGACCAGGCATGGCGCAGGTAGAAGTTGTTAGTGCGATCGTTCTGCCGTGATGCTGGAGGTTGAGACACTGGGGGAGGAGTGGGCGCATTTCCTACTGCCAGCACAATTTTATCTGCCACGAAAGTACGGCTGCTTCGCAAGGAGACGATTGCTTGTTTGGCTTGTGGCTCCACTGCTACCACTTCATCGATGACGCGCTCCAGCCGAACGTTACTCGAAGCCGTGGCTTCAGCTTCCTCCAGAATGGATTGGATATAAAGCCCGTAGATCTGACGGGGAATGAAGCTGCTGGCGTTCAAGTCATTGGGTAGGAATGCTGCCAACTCGCTGCGGTTATACTGCAGCCAGCGCAGCAGATGACCGGGATCGTCGGGAAAGGCACTCATCTTGCCTGCGGATACATTAAGCAAATGGCTGGTGGTTTCGGTGCTGTAGGCAACTCCCTTGCCAATTTCGTGACTGCGCTCAATCAACTTGATCAGCAGGGGTCTGTTGGCAGTTTTTAACAGGTGAGCCGCTACTAAAGAACCACTAAAGCCTGCGCCAACGATCGCGATCGTGGTGGTTGAAGGATGTGCTATTTGGACATTAGAATTAATCACGGTGCTTAATATAGTGTATGGCGACTACTTTCGAATAGCAGACTTTTGCTACTAAAAAAATACTATATGACTCTCCTCAGGCACTAATGCTTTAATTAAACGCTTGTAGTAAAAATAATTTGGTTTATTATGCTACATATTTATCCGGTTTTGTGTGTATGATTCAACCTGTAACACCCAACTACCAGAGATCGATCGCAACTACCCAAAGCAACTGCTGTAGTTAGTCCTAACATCCCCGGTCTAACTACTTGGATAAATCGACGACGATTAAATATTAAAACCATAGTTGCTAAAAAAGTTTTGCTAGAAAAGAGTTTTGGAAATTAGGATATTCTTCGGGAGTCAGTAACACTCTTGGAATGTTCACATGACTCGCCTCTATTTTCTCTTGTGAATCAACTTTTCTCTACTCAGCAACGCAATCCCCAATGTGACTATACCAATCCCTACACTCTGAATCACGTTTAAAGTTTCGCTAATCGTTGCCCATGCAACCAGAGCCGTTAATGCTGGGCTGCTAGAGCCGATAATAGAAGCAGTATTTGCGCCGCTCTTGCGAATCCCTAAATTGTATAGAGAGTGTCCGACAAAGCTCGTCAAACCCGAAAAAAGACTGCCAATCCACATAGGTGTCCAATCAAGTTGGGTCATGCTAGGTGGAAACAACAATAAACTAATACCAGAGAGCAGCAAAGTTAAGGCAAAGCTAATCCACGTAAAGGGAACGGGATGGAATTTTTCTAGACATTTTTGGGCGATGACGTTGTAGAAGGCGTAAACTATCCCAGACACAACACTAGCACAAATGCCAATCGTAATGGTATTACTGCTGTAGCTGGTAGAAGATTGGGGAATAGTGAGAACGCCGCCTCCTAGAATAATACTCATAATAAGCCAACGGAAGAGTGTAGGGCGATCGCCAAAAAACTTCCACGACAGTAGTGCTGTGAAGACAGGATAGGTGAAGAAGAGTGCGATTGCAATGCCAGTAGGAATCAAGCCAATCGCAACGTAGAGTAAAGCAATATACACAAACATGAGAACTCCACAGCCAGAGGCTTGGAGCATAACGTCCAAGCGTTTCTGCTTGAACAAACTTAGGAATTCTTGAAGAGCAGATGGATAGAGTTTGAATGCTACAGAAGCCATAAGTGGAACCACCAATAGCATTCGCATAAACATCAGCAAAAATGAATTCTGAAAATCCGGTTTAACGTATCCACCAAGTAAAAATAAACTCAGTACGAGATGTTCTGAAAATAAAACTCGGACAGCAACATTATGCAATGACAAGAACAAGGAGGATAAAAGAACGATCGAGATGCCCAACAAGGTCAAAGGTTCCTTTAGTAGCAACTCTTGTGCTTTACCACAACCATGTCCTGCTCCACAAGAGTATCATCCAATATCAAAAATTACTGCATTTTAAACCCCTGGAGTGTGTCCACCATCAACAAGAATCTCAGCACCTGTAATTGAAGCAGCAAGGTCAGACACTAAAAACAGTGTTAATGCAGCAATTTCTTCTGGCTGGGCGATCCTTTTGAGAGGAATTCCTTGTAAAGTTTCTGCTTTTGCTTGCTCAATTGTAATCCCACGAGCTTGAGCGTTTTGTTCTGCCAAGCGTTCAGCCCGTTCGGTAGCCGTAGCTCCGGGCGAAATAGCATTAATCCGAATGTTGTACTCAGCTAACTCTTTAGATATTCCCCGCGTGAAGTTAAGCAAAGCAGCATTAGTTGTGCCACCAGGAAGGAAGCCGGGACGAGGTGTTCGACCTGCACCGCCAATAATATTGACAATCCGTCCATCCCGTCTATTTTTTTGGTGGGGAACAACAGCTTTAACTAGGCGAATGTAGCCCAGTAATTTTAAGTTCCAAGCATCTAGAAATACATCATCGCTCAGTTCAAGGAAAGACCCTGCACGAGCTGACCCTGCATTATTGACTAAGATATCAATTTGTCCAAACTGTTCGAGTGTGCTTGAAACAACTTTATCAACACTTTCTGCTTGTGTCAGATCGGCTGCGAACGCAATGACTTTCGCTCCTGGTGTGGGTAGGGACTGAATAGCACTAACTGCACTCTCTAATCGTTCTGGGTTACGAGCAGCAATAGTCACATTCACACCTTCAGTATAGAGGGCTTTGGCAATGGCTAAACCAATCCCCGCACTACCACCTGTAACAATTGCTGTTTTACCTGATAAATGTAGTTCCAAGCTCATAAAATAAATTCCTCGATTTGGTTTTCACTATGTACTGTGTGTAACAAATAACCTACTAGTGGTCTACCACATACGTTTCAAAGAGCGATCGAAACTTTGTACCACCTCGTTCCCAGGCGGAGCCTGGGAATGCCTAACGGGAGGCTCCGCCTCCTAAAATCGCTCTGCAGAGCCTCGCACTCTGCTTTCCTAGGTAGAACCTGGGAACGAGAGAGGAAAAATCGTTTTATCCATGAGAATTGGTGTAGCAGAGTACTAATTCTTCTGATTTTTCACTCTTAAAGATTCTTGGGAAAGAGTTGTAATAATATCTCCGAGCGCACGATCGCGATCGCTTTCTTCTGGTGTTTCTTTGCCCAGCGACGTTTCTTTCACTAAGCGGTAAACATCAGCCGCGCCTTGGAAAATTCGCTCTGTCAATTCTAAAGCTTCAAAGGTTTCTGCTATTTCTTCCATTTCCCCAATCCACCGATGTGCTTTTGGTGTCATGGATGGAATGGAACGGGAGAGTATTTTGGCTAGTTCTGGTTGGCTAGTTGATACTTCATCCCAAAGTTGTTCGTCTAAACCAAGGCGATGGGCTGAAATGAGTAATTCTGTGCCAATTGCTGTCAGTCCTTTTGTTAGGGCTGCATAGCACATCTTCAAACCAGAAGCATTACCAATTTCATTGCCAATCGCTCGTATATCTAATCCATAATCGCGCAGTTGTTGGAGTTCAACTGCCTGTTTTCCTGATGCATAGATACGGGTGCGGTTGGGCACTCGTGGAGGCGGGCCAATAATTGATGCATCGACAAATTGTCCGCCTTTTGATTCGATAATATGGGCAATACTTTTTACTTTCTGGGGTGATATAGCGTTACAGTCAGCATATAAAATTCTCTTACCTGTACTGCCTATTACCTCAGCCACTTGTTCTGCTGCTTCAGTTGCGGCGGCGGGTACTAAAACTGATAGCACTACATCTGATTCAATCACCAGTTGTTTAAGGGAACCGACATCCTGAATATTGGCTGAGGCGGCTAATTGTCGAGTGCGTTCGCTCCGTTCATCCAAAGCCGCAATTGTCTTTAATCCATGTTCATTGAGTACAGCGGCTATGGCTTGCCCCATGTCACCTGGACTTAAAATACCAACAGTTTGAATTTGCATGGAAAGCTTGATTCCAAAATGCTACTCAAAGAGTTTTAACATACCTCGTTGGACTCAACTCCCTGTACTGATTGTTCAGCATAGGCTCAGAGCTTGAGTTCCCAAAAAAAGTACGGTAATCTAATAACCATACTGTATTTTTCCTAATGAGAACTTACCACAAATCTATTTTAGGAAGCAAGAAACTGAATGTCTCAAAGAGGATTCTGTCTAGTTAGGATTCGTCATTGGTTATTTGTAAGGGTTTTAGCTTATTTACATACCTTTACATATTTCGGTTTTTCCCACCTACTTAGCTTGAATAAATAACTTGCTTTGAAAACGAGAATCAGATTAGCTAATGGAAAAGATGTATCACATATGTTGGTCATCTATGCACCGATTGTCCGCGAAACAGCAATTTCCTTTGAGCTAGAACCACCTAGCGAAAAGGAGTTTCAACAGCGGATCGAGAGATATCAACAGCAGATGCCTTGGTTAGTTTGCGAAATCAATAGTGAGGTTGTGGGCTATGCTTATGCAAGCCTTTATCGTACTCGTGCGGCTTATCAATCAGTCCACCTCTTTCTGTATCAGAAATAGAAAAAACAACTCAGTGGGATGAAGTATTAACAAGTGGGCTTGTACTGCTGCAAATTTGATTCCGTATAAAATTTCGCCAGTTCTTGTTTACAAAACCCTAAAATATGTCAGAAATTGCCGATTTCTCCCACTTTACCTGTAGTTGCCTTTCCCATCGGACAAAATAGACCCCAGTCATATATTGATAGATCGCAACGAGATTGGTCACCGTTTACATTTCCTTTTAATCTCACACAACAACCTGCTGCTTCTGTACCTTGTGGCTTCACTAAAAATGGTTTACCCGTAGGTATACAAATTGTCGGTGCCAAATACAGAGATTTACTAGTATTGCAAGCAGCTAGAGCGTATGAAACTGTTTTTCCTTTCATCATGCCCTCTAAATTAAATACAAATCTTTTTCAGTAATTTCATCCGAAAATGACTGATGGTTCGATTGCTCTAGCAAGCATCTCAAACCATCGTCTCACCACTCCAAAATAGTTTGCAATATTTAATGTTTGATAAACGAATTATTCGTGTATCATATCTTTATGTTTCGCACTACATATTTTTTGTATGTGTTGTGTAAGAAAAAACACAAAGATTATTCCCCCTCTTCCTTTCGTTAATAACAAGTACATACGCACAGCGTTTCACCCAGAGAGAGCAACATGACAACAACGACTGACCCCGATTTCGGCGCTCGCTCAGCACTACGCCTACTAGGTCCCGATCCGGAAAACTGGGTAAGCGATCGCTCAGGTATCGACCACAACGTCACAATAGTAGGTGGTAGCGGCAGCGGCAGCGTCTTTGCATTTGCGCTACGACGTGTCGGCATCGGTCGCGTGACTGTGATTGATGCAGCTGAGGACGAGGCACGTGCTGGGGTGTGGCTTACGCGAGCGCGGATGAAAAAGCTACGCACACCGAAGAACCTACCCGGTCCCGAACTGGGCATCCCGGAACTTTCTTTCCAAGCTTGGTATGAGGCTCGGCACGGTGCTGAGGCATACGCGGCGCTCGATCGCATTCCGCGAGTGAAGTGGGCTGAGTATCTCAGCTGGTATCGACAGTTCCTGGGCATCTCAGTTCGATACCGGACGAAATTGGTGCGGGTTGAGCCAGCCGAAGGTTTCTTTCGCATGCACCTTGAGGTAAACGGTGTCCCGCAGGTGGAAACCACGCGTAAGATTATCTTCGCCAATGGTGTAGCAGGCACTGGTGGTCCATACATACCGCCTGTACTAACTGACTTACCAAGCACGCTGTATGCTCACACCGCCTCCGAGATCGACTTTGACGCACTGCGCGGTAAGACTGTGGCAGTTATAGGTGCTGCGGCTTCAGCTTTTGATGCAGCAGCGGTGGCGCTGGAATCAGGAGCGAAAGCAGTACACTTGTTCGCACGGCGCTCGACTATCGCATCTCTACCAGTGATTCGGGTGCGGGGTTATCCTGGTGCATACTACAACTATCCACAACTACCAGATGCGGCTCGCTGGTATCAAGCTTGGCGCTTTCGTCAAGCAGGCTCCACACCACCACCTGATGCGATTGAGCGAGCGATAAGCCGGGTACGGCTTGCGCCAAGGGCGATCGCGTTTTCTAACTTCCACCTGCATCTGTCTGCACCTTGGAGAACGGCGCAGGAAAAGGGCGGTCGTATCGTCGTTCACCTGAGCGACGATATTTTCGAGTTTGATTTTGCGATCGCTGGTACTGGTTACTTTGTTGACCCAACAAAACGTCCCGAACTAGCCGACTTTGCCCATCACATCGCCCTCTGGCGCGATCGCTACGAGCCACCAGCCGACCAGCGCGACGACGATTTAGGGACACATCCTTACCTTGGCAGCGCCCATGAATACCTAGAGAAAGTACCTGACAGTGCGCCATACCTCAAGGACATTCACGTTTTCAACCCAGCAGGCTTCGTGAGCTTCGGGTTACCTATCGGTGACGTACCTAGTATCCGGCGTGACGTACCAGCAATAGTAGGACGCATTAGCCACGATTTGTTTTTCGCAGACTGGGAGCAGCACGAAGCACGGATTACCAGCGACAAGATCGCGCCGGACTTTCAGGATTCACTATATGCCAAAGCAGTGTGGAAACAGCCAGCAACGGTGGCAATTAGCTAGTAAACGTTAGGAGTAACGAATATGCCAGTAGAACAACGCTCTTACAATAGTAGTAATGGTTCATTACCATATCTTTTCTCATCAGTCGCTGACAATGTCAGTAAACCCGCGCCCCTTGTACTTTTTCTACACGGAGCGAGAGATCGCGGTAACGATCTAAATGTGCTGCTGAAATGGGGTCTACCTCGTTTCGTAGATATTTCCAGCCCATTACCTTATGTCTTTGCAGCCCCCCAACTTCCTGAAGGACAGACTTGGGTGGAGCGAGAGTCAGATGTTATTGCTTTGCTTGACGATCTCATCGCCTCTCATCTCATCGATCCGTATCGTGTCATCTTGTCTGGGTTCAGCTTAGGTACGGCTGGCGCTTGGCATATAGCCGCTTCCCATCCCGGACGCTTCGCTGGTTTGGTAGCAGTATCAGGGCGTGTACCCAAGACCTTAGAAGAAACTCAATTAGCTGCGCTCAAAGAAATTCCCATCCAAATATTCCAAGGAGGAAAAGACGAAAAACTACCGATTGAGGATACAGAGTCTATTGTCGCTACTTTGCGCGGACTGGGGGGAACAGTAGATTTTACTGTACTGCCTGACGGCGATCATTTTATTGCAGATGAAGTGTACAGCGATCCGAAGTTGCAACAGTGGCTGGTTTCGCAAAGCCGTCGCAACACTGCCCTAGTTGTCTGATACACTATGTCTTACGCTCCATCCGATTTCTGGAACCAAACCTTCGCTAAATGGAAGGATGCTGGAACTGATTTAGATTGGGGAACCCAATGGACGAATGTTCATCTTCCGTTCCTCAAATCTGCCAATGTTAAAACCTTACTTGACCTTGGTTGCGGGTCAGGGAACGACGTGTTACGTCTTGCAAAACAAGGCTTTACAGTCATTGGTATGGATTTTTCAGATGAGGCAGTGCGACAAGGACGCGAGAAAGCAGAAAAGCTAGGACTAAACGCACAGTTTGTCATTGCAGACATGGCAAAACCTTTGCCATTTCAGAGTGCAAGCTTTGATGCTGTCATGTCCAATGTTGCCATCCATATGTTTTCAGATCGGATTACACGCGAGTTGTTTAAAGAAATTCGACGAATAGTCCGCCCCGAAGGATTATTTGTTTTCCACGTTAATTCTACAGAAGACGCTTTAGTTCGGGCAGAACGCCACCCTCCCATACGCGAAATAGAGCCAAATTACTTTCTAGAACGTGATGGACAAACTATGCATTTTTTCTCTAAAGAATATTTGCTAGACCTGTTATCTGACTGGAAAGATGTAGAGCTAAAACATTACGAAATATTGCACGAGCAAACAGGCAAGCGATTTAAATGTATTTGGTGGGGTAAAGCAATAAATACAACCTAACTAAACTGCGAGCGCAATTTTTACCGAACAAACTCATACCATTTTGGATTTTAGATTTTAGATTTTGGATTGAGAAAGTCTTGTCTGGACTACATTTCACTCAACTATCTGTAGCATTATTCTTTCAAATTGGTCTCAGTTTCTAAATTCTACTTTTTTCAATCAACAACGCTCGAGATCGCCATGACGTTACCAACTACAAATCTAGGTAAAACAGGATTGACTGTTTCGCGCCTCTCTCTTGGTACCATGACTTTTGGATTGCAGACTGATGAAGAAACTTCCAGGGTCATCCTCGATACAGCTGCTAATGCTGGTATTAACTTTCTGGATACAGCTGATGTTTATCCCCTTGGCGGTGGAATTGACACTGCTGGACGCACCGAAGAAATCATTGGGCGCTGGCTCAAAGGCAAACGCGAACATTTTATCCTAGCGACTAAGGCTGTGGGCAAGGTTGGTCCTGCACCTTGGGATCGGGGTGCTTCGCGCAAACATCTTTTAGATGCGATCGATGCTTCCCTCAGACGACTGCAAACTGATTATGTGGATCTGTATCAATTGCACTCTGATGATGCCTCAACCCCTTTGGATGAGACTTTAGAAGCTCTGGACACGATAGTTCGGTCTGGTAAAGCACGTTATATTGGGGTTTCTAACTTCTTAGCTTACCGACTCAGCCGCGCTTTAGGTCGTGCTGATGTTCGCAATCTCACTCGCTTTGTCTCAATTCAACCCCGCTACAATTTGTTGTTCCGCGAAATTGAGCGGGAACTCTTGCCTCTAGCGCAAGAAGAAGGGCTTGGTGTAATTCCTTACAATCCATTGGCAGGAGGTTTGCTTACTGGTAAACACAATCTTGCTCAAGGTCCCACCGAAGGAACTCGTTTCACCTTAGGTGCGGCTGCTGAACGTTATCAAGAACGTTATTGGCACGATCGCGAGTTCAATACTGTTGAGGAATTACGTACAGTAGCGGATTTGGCTGGATTGTCACTCACCACCCTAGCAGTGGCTTGGGTACTAGCTAATCCGATTATTACTGCTCCCATTATTGGCGCTAGCCGTCCAGAACAACTTGCTGACACTCTTAAGGCAGTAGAAGTCAAACTTGATGACAATTTAAAACAAAAACTAGACGACATCACTGCTGAATATCGTAAAGGAGATTCTGTGCGCTAAGCTAGCTAATCCAGCTATTCGATATCATGTCCGGTAACACAACCATAATTAAAGTTGCTTAGTTCCTTAGCGTCTTTGCGTCTTTGCGTGAGCTTTATTTAGGGTATGCAAGCGGACATGATATGAGGCATGAATGTCATTCTAATGCGTCGGTTGCCAACTGTACAATAAGCCCATCGTATTAAAGAGCGCTGTAAGTGTTGAAAGTTAGTTCTTGTCAGTCTATTAGGGAGAAACTTCAGTGATACGACGCGATCGCCGTTCTTTAATCAAAAGATCACGTTCATCTCAACCGTTCCAACGTGCTGGCGATGCGCCACCTCTGCCATCAACACCATTCAGGTTCATTTGCTATTTTGTTAACCAGTTCCGTTGGTGGTATGTGGCAATGGTAATTTTGGAGGTGATACACGCGACCTGTGGTATCATGCTGCCTTATGCCATTGGCGAGATTATCCGAAGCGTGACCCGATCTATGGGCGACACCAGACCCATTTTTGATGCAGTGAGACAACCTTTGATGCTGTTTACTGCTTTGAGTATAGGTGAAGTGGTATTCGGGCGCTCGGCTGGTCTCTTGCAGACTCTCCTCCACCCGATCCACCGACAGCAAATCGTCCGCTCCCTATATGCATACTTACAACAACATTCGCATCGCTATCTAAGCAGTAGTTTTGCTGGGGCATTGGCACATCGTATTAGCGAAACCTCTCTGGGTGTGACGCAAACGATGCAAATGATGATTACTGAATTTATGCCAGTCATTATTGTATATGTTGTCTCCGTAATATTACTCTATCGCGCCTATCCTCCTCTTGCTGCACTAGTCGGGGTATGGGCAGTTCTTTTCATCAGTATTTCGTTTTGGTTAGCAACTCGTTGCCGAATTTACTCTCGAAGAGCTGCTGCTGCAAGAAGTGAGACAACTGGCATTATCGTAGATTCAGTAACAAATCTCACTAGTAGTCGCCTGTTTGCTCGTTTGGGTTTTGAACGACGTTATTTGAATGAGCGATTAAAGTACGAACTCAAAGAGGTGAGAAAGTCAAACTGGTACTCGGAGCGAATCCGCTGGTTTCAGTTTATCTCAGCAGCTATTCTAAAAATCGGCACTCTGTATTACTCGCTCTACCTTTGGAGTCAAGGCAAAATTGCTGCTGCTGACTTCGTGGTAGCCACTAGTTTATCGCTGTTGATTATTAGTGAAGCTCGTAATTTAAGTAAACGATTTCTAGAATTCTTTGAACATATCGGTAATATTGCTAATGGTGTCTACACTATTGTTCAACCTCACGAGTTGGTCGATCGCGATAACGCCATTGCCCATTCAATTACTCAGGGGCGCATTGAATTTCGGCAAGTCAATTTTAACTATTCAACTGAGAAAAAAGTATTCCACAACCTTTCTGTTATCATTGAACCCGGTCAACGTGTGGGGCTAGTGGGCTACTCCGGCTCTGGTAAATCTACTTTTGTCAATTTGATTTTGCGGTTGTTCGATCCCCAATCTGGACAAATTCTCATAGATGGAGTCGATATTCGAGATATGACTCAGGATGCCCTCCACTCCCAGATCAGCTTGATTCCTCAAGATCCATCTTTGTTCCATCGCACGTTACTAGAAAATATTCGTTATGGGCGACTCGAAGCAAGGGATGAAGAAGTTTTTGAAGCAGCATCTAAAGCTTATGCTCACGATTTTATCACGCCAATGGCAGAGGGTTATTATTCTCTAGTGGGGGAACGCGGTGTTAAACTATCAGGAGGACAGAGACAGCGTATTGCGATCGCTCGGGTTATTCTCAAAGATGCACCAATCCTGATTTTAGATGAAGCCACCTCCAGCCTCGACTCGATTACCGAAAAAGCGATCCAAGATACCCTAGATTCAGTGATGCATAATAAAACAACGATTGTAGTAGCGCATCGCTTGTCTACTATCGCCCATCTAGACCGCATTTTGGTGTTCAATGCCGGTCGCATTGTCGAAGATGGTACTCATGCCGAACTCTTGGCACGCGGCGGTGCTTACTCTAGGTTATGGAAAATGCAGGTAGATGGATTCCTTCCTGCAGAAGCGGTCTAAGTAAGTCAGCAAAATTAAACTTAACTAGTGAGGCTCGTCATTTGTCATTTGTCTTTGGTGAGTTCAGCCCTGTAGAAAGGTTTCCTTTCGTAGGAGACTGGCGTATAGCCCTAGCGGGCAATAGCCTACGGCATCCCGTTCGCGGAGCGTTCGCTTTGCGCTTAGCGTCTCCCTAAGGAGATACCCAAAGGGTAAGGATTTCAGATATATTCACATTTTGTAATATAGTTCGGTTTATTTGTTCGCATATATGATATTTTTGATCGTGTTCTATTGATAAGCATTGTGGAAATCGGACATCGTAGCCAGATATATAAAGACAACAGTCCTCTCACAAAGCCTGGAGAGAGGATGTTATTATAAAAAAATTTGCTTATATTATGATAATTAATCCCGAAAATATCCCTCAGAGAACCACTTCAAATTACCCCGAACAATTTCAATCGCGAGTAACTGGGCGCATTAAACAAGCTGTAGGGAACGCAGCAGGAATCAAGAACTTTGGTGTTAATTTAGTCCAGCTTTCACCGGGAAGTTGTTCAGCACTTAGGCATTGACATAGCAAGCAGGATGAATTTATATATGTGATTGAAGGTGAAATTACATTAATGATTGATTCTGCAGAACAACTATTAAGACCTGGAATGATGGCAGGCTTTCACTTTATTTTGACCCAGGCAAACTTATACTTAATACAAGTAGGTCGTCTATTTTAAATTTAAGCAAACGTCTACTCCGTAAGACTTTTTGGTTTGATTAAGGCGTTCGCTATAGTAAGCGTCGTCATAAAACTTTATTGGCGTCGAAATCAATAGCTGGTCTTAATTTGGGCTTTAAAAGTTAAATTATTAAAAATCACCACCTTTTAACACACAAACGGTACGTTTATGCCTATAATTTGTATTTTCGGCAAACTTAATATTAAATACCGCGATCGTTGCCATAAGGGAAAATAAGTCTTTCAAGCCATAATCCGGCAAACTTATACTTTAATAAACGGCAAACTTTTCCTTTAAGTCACACACAATAATGCCGCGACAATAATTCGCGAACATGTGCTAATTCATGTTTACCAGGGAATAGAGAAACGACGTCACCGCCTGCATTCAACATGGCCATACCAACGAGGAGACCCACCATGCAGAACCCTCTGAAGCTCGGATTCTTCATCCAGCCCGTCCATCCACCTCTTCGCCCCTATGCGGACGTTCTCCGCGAGGACCGCGAAGCGGTTGTGCTGGCGGATCGACTCGGCTATCGAGAAGCGTTCATCGGCGAGCATCTCGTAGACTCGGCCGAGACGATCGCATCGAGCCTCGCTTTCATCGCGCATCTGGCCGATGCGTGCCCGTCGATCACCTTCGGCACCGGCGTGCTGCCGCTTGCCAACTACCACCCGGCGATGGCGGCGGCCCAGGTCGCGATGGTTGACCACCTGGTGCATGGTCGGCTCGTGCTGGGAGTGGGACCGGGCGTTCGCGGCGACGCGGAGGCCATCGGAGACCTGGGATCGGACCGCAACCGCAAGACCCAGGAGGCGCTCGATCATATGTGCCGGATTTGGAGCGAAGAGCCGCCATACCGGATCGCAGGCGAGTTCTACCAGACGACCACGGAGCGCTCGCTCGATCGGCAGATCGGGCTGGGCGTCGCAGTCCGCCCGCTGCAAAGACCGCATCCGCCGATCGCAATCACCTCGATCCGGCCGGATGGACAAGGGCCGCACGCTGCGGGATCTCGCGGCTGGACTGGAATCTCGGCGACCTACGTGGGTGCGTATGTCGTCCGTGCGCAGATCCAGAGCTACCTGGAAGGCCGACGCTCGGCGGGCCTCTCCGTCGATCCCTCTGGGTGGCGCGTGGCGCGCAGCGTCTTTGTGGCCGATGACGAGATTACGGCGCGTCGCTATGCGTATGGCGAGGACGGTGCCCACGGCTTCTACTTCCACGTCATGCGGACGAAGCTTGCGAAGGCCGGCGCGCTGAACGTGATGCGCGACTTTTCCAACCAGCCGGATTCCGAGCTCACGACCCGGCGGTGCATCGAGCGTCTCGTGATAGCGGGAACTCCGGAGAGCGTCGCAGACCAGATTCTCGAATTCCGCGAAGAGGTCGGCGCGTTCGGTACCCTGCTCTATACGGGCCATGACTGGACCGATCCAGCGCTCGCGCGGCGCTCCATGGATCTCATGGCGAACGAGGTCTTGCCCCGGATCGAGCGAGCCGTGCAAGGGACGACACCGAATGGGTACACTGGCGGGTCGGTATAATCTGACTGATGCATGGCCAGGTCAAATTTTAACCTAGAGACGGTTAAAAAAGAAGAATTTATTAGCAAGATCGGTACTGGCATTCCTGCTAAACCTCCAGAAATGGAAGCCACCCTACGCTATAACCAGGGGCGTTAGATGAATAATACAACAACCAAACCTGTAGTTCTAGGACTACGGGAGAATCTTGCACAGTTCAGTTTGCTCATCTCGATCAATGCCTTTGTTGGAGGCATGGTTGGGATAGAGCGTATCA
The DNA here is from genome assembly GCF_009725235.1 of Scytonema sp. UIC 10036. Next base: position 40,045 of record NZ_WJFC01000025.1, on the reverse strand, counting down.
TTTTGCCATTACTTGCTGAGCAGGATTTTGGGCTAGCATCCAAAAGCTCGATTCTCTCGTTTATTAGCCATCTTGAAACCCCTATCCGTCCTGCATCAAACTTGTCCTAACAGCTTTGGCGACTGCTATAATTTGTCAAGAATTGACGGAGATCGAAGTCGAACCGTCAAGAATTAAAACTTCTTCCCTTTTCCCAGTCTCCAGTTTCAGGAGGTATAAACATGAAAACAGAACACGAAAGACAAGAAATAATTAAAGCTATCAACATACTGCTAAATCAAGCTTACGATAGTACTTTAGATGAGATTTACGCATTACTACAAAAAATTGAAGCTGAAGAGGATGAAAACGATTTAAGAGCCTATAATGCTGTTAAAAGTGATATGGAAAATAATAGTCTTATCGCATGGGATGAAATTAAAAAGGAAATTGCTGATGAAAGAAAAAAGGACGTAGCGTGAATTACGAAATTAAATTCACAAAAGCTGCGCGAAAAATGTTTAGAAAACTATCTCAAGAATTGCAAGAGCGCATACAAATCAAAATAGATAACTTAGCAATAGAACCACGTCCTAACGGAGTTAAAAAGTTACAAGGTAAAGAAAATTCTTATCGAATTAGAGTAGGTGATTATCGCATTATATACGATATTTTTGATAATGTTTTATTGATAAGCATTGTGGAAATCGGACATCGTAGCCAGGTATATAAAGACAACACTTAACAATCAAGAAAACTTTGATGGGCAATGCCCACCTGGTTCTATCAAAGTAATTGTTTATACTAACAAGTTATAAGGTTTTCAGGCTCGCATCTATAATCCAGTTCCCCTGCTAATTTGTTGCTGGGCAGACTGCCGAAGCTACATATATCCGCTTGGGAATTACTTTTTGTTCCACCATCCAATCAGCAACTTCTTGAAGATCGGCAATTACTTTCGGTTCTAAAGGCACTACTATCATCCAAATCCCTCTCGGCTCTTATTTCTTTCATGATTTCCATAAAATCTGGGTCGTCCTGAAAAATTCCCGCAAACTTCATGAGAGGGCTTTGAAAAGTAACTGGTTGTATCGGCATCGGAATCTGAATTATTTCAGCTTTAGCTAGACGCTTCTGTAACAACTGCTGAACTTTCTCGACCGCGCCTTGTTTAGTTTCATCACTTATTTGGCAATCAGGAACTTCTAAGACGGTGGCTGTGGTAAAGCCATCGGCTCTACTTTCTAATAAAATATTCCAATTATTCACTTTTATTTACCTAGCGTAAGTTTAACAAGTTAATTTAGAATACATTCTAATTATACCGATTTTCAAAACCTAAGTATAGAACACTGGTTGGCAATCTGACCTTGACTGTATGAACTACCCCACCGCATCGAATGGCGGATGGGGAATTCCGCCGAATTGGTTAAAAAAAGCCTCTTGTCGGCAGTGGTGTGCCGTTGATTTCGTAGTCCCCGATCGCACGGGCTTTGAAATGAGCTGGGTTATGCGATGCCAGAGTACGTGCGTTTCGCCAATGACGATCAAAGTTGTGGCTTTGTTTTGTTGTTGAAGCCCCACCCACTTCAAATAACAGAGTGGCTGAACGTAATGTTAGGTCATCAACAATCAATTTTGCTTTGGCTGCACTTAAAGAAGCTTCTAACGCTGCGGCTGTTTCAGAGTCCTCACCTTGGGATCGAGCAACATCAAGGCGATCGAGAGCATCAGCTGCTTGTAGCACGATCGCTTCGGCGGCAAAGGCGTTGGCAGCAATCTGACCAACAGTTTGCTGCAAGAGCGGGTCATCTGCTGCTCGCTCGGCTGTAGAATGGTAGAAAGTCCGAGGTCGGGTATGGACGAGCTTTTTTGCATCCTCCAAAACACTGCGAATAATACCAGCGTTAATTGCTGTTAAAAACAATTGTGGGACAATGTTGTAAGGTGAGTTATCCTTGTCTTTATCTGTATCAAAAAATACTTCATCTGTTTCTACGCGAACATTTGTGAACGTAGTCGTCCCCGTACCCGTCAGCCTTTGTCCGAAGCCGTCCCAGTCATCCACAAGCTCAATCCCCTCGCGTTTGGTAGGTAGCAGCGCGATCGCTACGGTATCATCCGGTGCTAGTACTCGCACAAAAATTAAGTCTGCATAAAGGCTACCAGTACTGTAATATTTCGTCCCGTTTAGACGATAGCCGTCGTTATCGGGTGTCAACTTTGTATTCGCCACCGCACCACCGCCAGCTCGTTTGACTTCTAGTTCGGTTGAAGCCAGTCCAATAATCGCCCCATCAACGACTGCCTTTAGCCATCTACGATTCCTTTCGCTACGCTGAGAACGCAAAATCCGTTCTGTTACAGAGAAATGATTCCGTACAATATGAGCAACGTTTGGATCTGCCTCTCCCAGTCGAATGACAACCTCGAACAGTTCGCGTGCTGAGCTACCACTACCACCTTCAGAAACAGGAATTCGCAATGCACCTAAACGAGAATGACGGATCAGTTCGACTATATCAAAAGGAAGGACACGATCGCGATCCCGACTGGCAGCCCCTAGAGCAATAAAATTGAAAAGCTGCTGAAGTTCCGGCGAGTTTGCTGTCACAGGAGCCGAAAACTTAATTGTGGGATTTGAAACTTTTTCTAGACTATTAACCATTATCTCTATCTCCAATGTGTAACATTCGTAACTTATGAGAGCAGTTTAGTCTTAGGGCTTTTCAAAAAATATGATTTAGGCTAAAATTGCTTGACGTTTTTCACGAGCATATCGGCTCTCTGGGCGTTCCAACCCATAATGCTCTCGCAAAGTCCGTCCTGTGTACTCAGTGCGAAAAATACCCCGACGGCGCAGTTCTGGCACTACAAAATCGACGAATACTTCTAGCCCTGAAGCGATTACGTCTGGTACAACATTGAAGCCACCAACAGCTCCTGACAAAAACCATTCCTCAATGGAATTTGCTACCTGTTCTGGTGTAGCGACGATAATGCGATGCATTGTTCCTCCACCACCCAAAGCTTTTATCAACTCGCGCACAGTTAAATTACCACGCCTAGCCACATCAACCGCCACTTTAAACATTGTTTGATTGCTATTCACAGGTAGTGGCAAATTTTCAGGCAAAAGCTCGTCTAACTTCAAAACCTCTGGCTCAACTTGAAGTATATTAGCTAACCTACCTAGACCGTATTCTATCGGAACTAATTCCCAAAGTTCTTGTTCGCGGCGCTTTGCTTCAGCTTCCGTGCTACCAATAACGGTGACAAGACCAGGTAAGATAACAATTGCATCTGACGATCGCCCAAAATTGCGAGCGCGGTTTGTCTCCTGCTTCATGCCAAGGCGATCGCTTTGTTCGAGGACTGAGATCGACAAGCACGAGAGGTTGACTGGATAGTTTTGCTTGTGGTTGGACTCTATTGGAATCGAAAGCACTCACGGTAGGATTCTGTGTTTTGTATTATGACAGTAAGAATTAACCGCAGCCTGTAGCAGATGGACGAGGCAGTGCGTTGCGGGGGTTACCCCCGTTGAAGCACCTGCCGTGCTGATAAATTGGTTAAAAAAATGCTGCTGATGGTAGAGGTGTGCCATTGATTTCGTAGTTACCGATCGCTCGTGCTTTGAAGGACGCAGGGTTGTGTGAGGACAGGGTACGAGCGTTGCGCCAATGGCGGTCAAAATTGTAGGCTTGCTTTGTTGTGGAAGCTCCGCCTACTTCAAATAGCAAGGTAGCCGAGCGCAGTGTCAGATCGTCAACCACCAACTTAGCTTTGGTTGTCCGCAGAGAAGCTTCTAGGGAAGCTGCTGATTCATCCCCGCCTTTGGCACGGGTGGCAATGATTTGGTCGAGACCGTCGGCAGCTTGTAGGACGATTGCTTCGGCGGCAAAGGCATTGGTGGCGATTTGTCCGACTGTCTGCTGTATGAGTGGATCGTCCGCCGCTCTCTCTGCTGTGGCATGGTAGAAAGTTCTAGGTCGTTTGTGGACGAGGTTTATTGCGTCGCGAAGAACGTTGCGAATAATACCTGCGTTAATCGCAGTTAGGAATAATTGCGGGACAGTAGCGTTGTAGGTCAGGCGATCGTTATCTGGATCGGTATCAAACACGACTTCATGTGCCTCGACTCGCACGTTTGTAAATGTAGTCGTTCCTGTCCCGGTTAACCTTTGTCCAAAGCCGTCCCAATCATCTATACGCTCTACTCCCTCGCGTTTGGTTGGTACAATCGCTGTTGCAGGAGTACCATTGGGTGCTAACAAGCGCACAGCTATGAAGTCTACATAAAGGCTGCCAGTGCTATAGTACTTCGAGCCATGCAGACGATACCCGTCGTCATCAGGTGTCAATCTCGTATTGACGACTTCACCGCTCCCGGCTCGTTTAGCTTCTAATTCACTTCCAGCAAATCCGAAGAACGAGCCATCAACGACTGCTTTTATCCATCGACGATTCCTTTCGCTACGCTGGGAACGCAAAATCCGCTCGATGACGACGAAATGATTTCGCAGGATGTGAGCGACGTTTGGATCGGCATCCCCCAAGCGAATGACCACCTCGAACAGCTCTCGCACGGTGCTACCACCGCCTCCTTCAGCAACGGGAATTCGTAATGCACCTAAGCGCGAACGACGAAGCAATTCGACAATATCGAAAGGAAGGATACGATCGCGATCGCGTTCTGAAGCCCCTAAAGCAATAAAATCGAAAAGCTGTTTGAGTTCTGGCGAGTTTGCTGTCACAGGAGCAGAGAACTCGATAGTGGGTTCTAGAACTTTTTGGGCAATCTTATTCATTGTTGTTCTCTTTATAATGTAGTACTGACAATCAATATCAAAACGTGGGTGCGGTTGTACCCTTGAGGTAGGTGGCGAGCGAATCCTTCAACTTGGATGCAAAAATTGGAAGCAAGAAGCAATTTATTGGGTTTTTGGATATTGGGTCATTAAAATATCTTCAGTAGTCGTATTTCGAGATACTACTTTGAGTAATGCCATCTTCACTAAATGGCTGAGTATTGACTAGTCAATGAATTTTAGCAGCAGGGACAGGCGATAGAAGTCGTTCGCTCACACTCTTCTTGATTTTCCTTTAGATTATACGATATTATATTCAAATACTACTATAATTTTATAGATTTGCCGTAGTATTTGTTTCACTGTCTAAAAAGGGATTGTCTTGATATACGTAAATTGTGAGAAATCCCTGCTCGATAAACAATCAGTGGTGCAAACTGCCAAGGAGCAATGTAAATGACACTAACTACGTCACGTATCGCGATCTCTCCGACAACTGGAGCGTTAGGAGCGATCGTCACAGGTGTAGATGCTAGCCGTCCGGTAGAACCAGAAGTGATTCTACAACTTAAACAGGCATGGCGCGATTACCATCTTCTGATTTTTCAAAACCAAACATTAACAGAAGAACAGCTATTGGCGTTCGCAAATTACTTTGGCGATATCTTTCAACAACCAGCATATATTCCCAAAGGTCAATCGGAGCCGATATTACCACCCTTAGTTTTGACCCTTTCTAATGCCGCCTATGAAGAAAGTTCAGTCAACCTTCGTCCAGGTAATATAGAACTCTTACCTCACATCGACCATCATTGGCTACCAGCGCCTTCTAGCGGTTCGCTCTTGTATGCAGTGGAAGTACCAGAAGGCGGACCAGATACTTATTGGGTAAATTTAGTTCGGGCTTATGAAGAACTAGATGACGCCACTAAGGAGCAAATAACTGGTTTGCAAGTGATTCACTACAATCCTTTTGCAAAACTTCATAAGGGTGAAATACCTTCTCCTACTTATGGTCCTGGTCGAGAACTAGATTTTGATGAAAAGCCAATTGCCCATCCTCTTGTTCGTACTCACCCAGACAGTGGTAAGAAAATTCTTTACCTTAATGCTGCCAATGAGGTAGAAATTGTTGATTACGATCCAGTAGAAGGCGCAAAGCTAATCGAACGCTTGCGACAACACATCAAACAGCCAAAATACGTCTACCAGCACCATTGGACAAAAGGTGACCTCTTATATTGGGATAACCAAGCAACTGCACATTACCGTCCTGAGTTTGATGCAAATGCAACACGGATTCTGAAACGAGTTAGTATTCGAGGCAGTCGTCCATTTTAACTAAACGTAAGAGTGCAAAAGAGTGTAGAGGCGCTTTGTTTGAAGCGTCTTTACAAAAATTAAACGCTACAGTACACAGCAATCCTAATTTGATTTGTCAATCCGTAGGGTGGGCAATGCTAGCCCTGTCAATGTGACATATAAAATTTTGATTCAGGCAGCAATTCCTCATCTTCTCTCTCTGTGCTCTGGAGCGTCCTCTGCGGTTCAAAAGTTATTTATTTAACCGCCGAGACGCAGAGTACGCAGAGGTAAGAGGTGAGAAAGCTATTGATTTCCTAAAGTTTTTATCCACCTTGACAGGGCTAGTAGGGCTAAAACCCACCACACAAGCTTTTTGGTAGACATTTCCAACCCTACATATAGTTCTGAAATCAAATAGGAGCTTTGTACATATATATCTTGTTAAGATAGAGTTTTCATTTTACGTCTAGCCTGTGTAGCTAGTCGATCTAGTTATTGACAAATAAAAATATAACTTTATATTATGCCAATGCAACTGACAAACAAATTTAGACATTCAATACTAGCCTTATTAGCACTAACAAAAAATCATGGCAACAGCGAACCATTGCAAACGCATGAAATAGAAGCGCTACAAGGTTTAGCTAACCGCAATCTGGAATCACTATTAACAACCTTAAAACGTGGTGGTTTGGTTAAGAGCATACGTGGCTCGCAAGGAGGCTATTTTCTAGCGCGAGAACCTGAAGATATTACAATTTTGGATGTTTTTAGCTGTATTGAAGAATTAGATACTCTTGTATCTCCAAAGTCTACTTTACCTGAAACAATAGAGAAAAAATTGATACAAAATATACGGATTGAGACCTATCAAGCAGCTTTTGGGATTTTGCAAAAGTATACGCTCTCCGACTTGTATCATCGGCAAGAAAAGCTGAAAAAAGTGCTTATGTACTACATTTAACAAGCCCCATCAGTTTTATCTATCGTTTTGAAAACAAAGAGTATTTGCTCTTATCATTGAGTCAGCATACATTAAGAGACATGAGGTGAAACACAAATAACAAGAACGCTGAGGTGCAAAATGAAACTGGCAAAGAAAACATTACCAAACACTGTTGATACAAAAGTTGTTCAAAATTCTTCTATTGTTGCGAAACAGGAATCGGCGATCAAAAACACAGCAACTCAAGAATTGACATGGGGACAGCGCCTTGCAGATAAATTAGCAGCACAAGTTGGTTCTTGGGGATTTCTCATAGGTCAAAGTGCGGTGTTGGCTGGATGGGTTGGTGTGAACTCCATACCGGGATTGCCGCACTGGGATGAGTCACCGTTCATGATGCTGAACTTAGTGTTTTCCTTTGCATCAGCTTACACAGCTCCTGTCGTGTTGATGAGTCAGAACCGCCAATCAGATACCGATCGCAGAAATGCTGAAATCGATCACCAAGTGAATCTCAGAGCCGGACAAAATATTGAACTATTGCATGAGAAATTGGATGAATTCCACGCTCAAAAGTTAAACGAACTGACACAAATTATCAAAGAGCAACAACAAGCTATGAATGAGATTAAAGTCGCTTTAGTGACTGAATCTCAAGAGGTTAAAGTACATTTAGTTACAGGAAGTAATGTCCAAACCAATCACAAATTCCTCAAGTCAGCTTCTCACAATCAGCCTTTGAGCATTGAACAACAAATTGAGAGCGATCGCAAAGTTTCTGAAGAGTTGGTTCGTTGGTAAGAGTTAGCTACCATGGCTTTTTTCATTCCTGCGTTCGCGAAGCGCAAGCCGTACCCGGCTTATCGCTACAACTGTCACCATGTTACACCGAATCGTTCTATGGCGGCTCTCACTTGAATGAAGTAAAAACTTTTCTGCGTCCATCTGTGTTCATCTGCGGTTCCTTAAATATTTTGATGTACTGCATTCAATTGAAAACCGCTATAATACCAACTTGAAAAAAAGAATGTTCCAGATATAGCAGTCCTATTTGATAGGTAAAAATTATGAACCGCAAAGACGCAAAGAGCGCAAAGAAAAGATAAGTTTACAAATGATTTAGGATTGCTATAGTAGTGTAAAATTTAGTCCTGGCAAAGCTTTCCCAATCCAAAATCCAAAATCTAAAATCCAAAATGGTATCAGTTATGGTTCTTCTTCAACTGTTTAGCTGCACTTGGAAATTGCCGAGCTAAAGGTGTTGTCCCATAGCGGTTGTACATTAACTTTCGATGGGATGACACCAGCTTTGTAAAAAGTGTCTGCAACCCTTTGCTGAGATGCGATCGCGCTTTTTGAAATGGGGAATAACTCAAAGCGACGCTGTTGTAATCCTTCCTGTGCATCCTGGTAGACAATATCTTCATCAACACTAATGGCAGACGCATAGCTTTTTGACCATGCTCTAATATTGGAGTCGCGCCAAACTTGAGATTTTTTAATTCGACAGAGAAAATCGGAAATAGCTGCCTTTTTATTTGGATCGGTAATGGCAGTAGGTGCTGCTATAATAACAAAATTCCCACTCAAAATGTCCTTTGCTGACTTAAGAACTCTAGCACCATCTTTCTTGGCTTGTGGTATTGAGTAACCGTAAGTCGCCCAGGCATCAAGGTCTCCCTTTCTAAAGGCAGAAAGCCCGTCGGGGATAGACAAAGGAATGGCATTGACATCCTTGATTGTCAAACCAACTTCTTCCAACATCCGAATGAGGAAATAGTGAGCTGTTGTGGCTTTGACGTAACCCACTTTTTTGCCTTTGAGATCGGCGATTGTCTTTGCCTTAGAGTTTTTTGGTACTAGCACAACTTGACCTACAGTTGGTCCTTTGGTGGTCGCAATTATTTTGACTGACCCTTGGGAGTTAACTGCAAAAATGGGTGGTATTTCACTCGCGGATGCAATATCAATTGCATTTGCGTTGATTGCTTGTACCATCAAATTTCCGCCTGTAAATTCTGAGTACTTAACTTGATAGGGAAACTTATCTAGCCCAGCAAGTTTAAGCTGAAGATCCCAACCACCTTTGTACTTGGCGACACGTAACGTTACGTTGGATAAATTGGCAGGTGCGGTATTTTGGGAATTGCTACGAGTACTAAATGCGATCGCTAACATGACATAGCAACTCAGAGTAAACATTAACACTAAACTCGAAAAGAGTCTTTGCTGGAGAGACACGTTTATTCTTCCTCAAAATCTTTTACGAAACTTTATTTTTTGGCTCTTTATCGGGTAAATTGGAGTATCCAGAGCGAAACGCTCGCACGCTTTGAGTTTGTAGGTTATACTGATGTCGCCAAACACTACCAGTATCATTTCCCATAACGTGAATCGAGACTGATGGGGTAAAAACTGTTGTGGCTTTCACAGAGTGGATATCTTGGTCGGGAGGTAAGATGTGATAGACATGACCTTTTTTAACCTGATAAACATCAATCTTCTCTAGTTGGGCGTGTCCTTCTATTTCGCCGTTATCCACACGTCGGTAAAGGGTTTCCTCTTGTCCGCCTTTGTATAAACCCACTAATCCCCAAGAGAGATGATCGTGGATAGGAGTGGTTGAACCTGGAGGAATTACCAAGCTGAAGATGGTGAGTGCTCGGTCTTTTGCCCTATACAATAACCATTGACCGATGCTACTTCCCATAGCGCTATCAGAATTGGGTTGTGTAAACCGTTCAGGTAACTAATTTTCCTGTTTTAGAAGTTGGGAGAAATAGGGTTCTATGGTAGTGAGAGTTTCCGCACGATCGCGAGTCGTGGAAATAATTTCTTGAACTTTGCTGACAAAAGAACGCAGTTCAGAGCTATCAACAAACCATTGGTCTACTTCTAGGGGTTGAAGAGTGGTAGTGTAAGTCATAGGAGGATGCTTGGATTATCGTGAAAAATATTAAACTAAGCGACAGTTGCTGTTTGTTGCTCAAAACGCTGAACTAACCCACGTACCAAGGGGATGACATCACGACCATATGAGATCGCATCTTCTACCGGGTCAAAACCACGAATTAATAAAGTTGTTACCCCTGCTTGATAGTAATCAAATAATGACTCTGCCACCTGTTCTGGTGTCCCGACAAGTGCAGTTGTATTGCCATAAGCGCCTGTAGCCGCAGCGATGGGAGTCCACAAACGCTTATCGTGAATTTCACTTTCTTGGGCAAACTCTAGTAACCGCCGCGAACCAACAGATTGAGGTCTAGCTGAAGCACCAACAGGCAATTTCAACCCTGCATCTGCACGGCTTTGTTTAATCCGCGACAAAATATAACGTGCCTTCTCCCACGCTTTTTCCTCTGTTTCACCCAAGATAGGACGTAAAGAAATACTAAATCGCAAAGGCTTCCCTACTGGTGCTGCGGCTTTCACGTCCGCTATTCGTTGTTTGATTGCAGCTAGAGGTTCTCCCCAAAAAGCGTAGACGTTACTGTGCTTTGCACCAATACTAACAGCCGCACTAGAAGCACCACCAAAATATATTGGAATGTGTGGTTTCTGTAGCGGTTTGACTTCAGAAAAAGCGTTTTTCAGGTTGTAAAACTCACCTTGATAATCGAAGGGTAAATCACTTGTCCAAACCCGCCGCACAATTTCCAAATATTCATCTGTACGGTAATAGCGGGTATCATGGTCTAGCCAATCTCCATCCTTCTGCTGTTCATCATCGCTACCACCTGTAATGATGTGGACAGCAATTCGACCATTGGTAAAGTGGTCAAGGGTTGCTAGTTTGCGTGCTGCTAGTGTGGGAGCTACAAAACCAGGTCGATGAGCTAGCAGAAACTTCAGCTTATCCGTCACTGAAGCAGCATAACTGACCACACTAAAACCGTCAGGGCCAGATGAACTATACCCTACTAAAACTCTGTCAAAACCTCCGTCTTCATGAATTTTTGCAAACTTACGAACATACTCTGGATTGACCGTCCCACCAGTGAGGGTGACAGTAGGACTGTGTAGCTCTGAAGCAGGACGCGTCCCAATCATTCCAATGAATTCAACTGGCATAAATTTCGCTCCTAGAGATTTGGTTAGTCGTTAGCGCTTGTTATAAACTTACAAACTAAGTACCCGGTGGACACACCGCAGCAGCAATATCGACTCGTTGGGGAATAATCTTTTGCTCTAATAACCAGTCAGCAGTTTTTTGAAGATTAGCAATATCTTCCGCAGTAGGAAAAGTATATGATTCTGGACCTCGATTCTTAGTTGCTTGCTTAGCTACAGCGTTAGAAACTTTAAGTTCCTTGACCATGAAATCGGCTGCAGCCACGGTGTTTTGATTTAGCCACTCACCATCTTTACTTAAAGCAGTCAGAGCAGCTTTTACAGCAGTGGGATTTTCAATAGCAGCTCCGCTCCGCACCACCATAATGCCGTAGGTTGGGGCTGGATGGGTTGTGGTAATTCTTCTTGCGCCGTGCTCTAGTTCAGCAATAGAAACATAGGGTTCCCAAACTGCCCAAGCATCAACAGAGCTTTGGTACAGAGCAGGTGCAGCGTCATTGGGTGACAAGTAGACGCGCTGGACTTTTTCTTTAGGGATGTTCTCTTTTTCCAAAACTTTGAGTAGTAAATACTCACCCGCTCCTCCTTGATTGACTGCTACTTTTTTACCAATCAAATCTGCAGGTTTGCGGATGGGTGAATTGCCACGGACTAAGATGGCATTGCCTAAAGCTTCTGGTTTAGGACGCTGTACAGAGCCAATGCAAAGCGGCTGTTTAGCAGCAATTCCAGAGATAGAAGGGATATCACCACATCCACCAATGTCAGCCCGGTTACCATTAAGAGCTTGGAGGAGTGTAGCACATCGGTCAAATGGACCGCTCCATTCGACTTTGATATTTTGAGCCTCTAGCTCGCGTTCTAATTCTCCACGCTGACGTGCGATCGGGATAATCCCTCCTTTTTGATAGCCCAACCGAATCGCGTTATTTTTTTCTTGAGTTTGATTGCTAACTGGTTGGGTAGAAGAATTTGCAGATTGAGCAGCACCATTCACAGCAGTTTGGGTGCAACCAGATGCTATAAAGCTAATACAAAAAATTGTAATTAACAAGCTGCCGTGCTGAAAGCGACGTTGTTGCAAAGGAATCATCAAATTCACTCCTCAATAGCAAGAGTTAGGAGTTCTACTAGCTAAAGGACTTATATTACCGATCCAATACTACGTAGGTTTTGCTAAAAACTCAAATTGAACGTAGGTTGGGTTGAGGAACGAAACCCAACATTTATCAGCATTTGTTGGATAACGCTTCCGCGCTACCCAACCTACAATTTCCTCAGCCCTTCCAGTATTGATTACCGATTTGGGTAAGGTAAAAGGTTCTTATTTACAAAATATCTATAGACAAACCGTATTTTATATCTAAAAAAGACTTTGCCATAAATAGCTAGAAAAATCAAGTCAAGTTTTGTTGAGTTAATTAGATAAGGCAAAACTCAAACCCAATCGAGTTTGTAGTTCACGTTATGTTCGCGCTACAGTAAATGTTACAAAAGAAGGGAACGGGGAGATCTCCAAAGCTTCAGATGTGATGGTTTCCGTTGATTAGGTAACTGTTTTGACCGTCAAGCTTGGCGACTAAAGTGGAACTCTTACTATTGATTGTTGGAGTTCCTCACAAGTAAATGCAGACATACTGTTTGCCCGGTTAAACTGTACTCATAGCAGGGGATACCAGCATTCATTGCCCAAGACAATTCTGTGCCGATATCATTTTTCAGATTGGGAAAAAAGTTATGTGTGGACGGAATTTGTTCAACTTCTAATCTGTAGTGAGTAATCGTACTACTGCACGCCAGATTAGCCCAACAACAATGAGTGCTAAACCCACTAGCCAAATCTGTCGTTCTACCCAAAAAGCTAAGAAAGCACAGGAAGCCAAACCAGCCCACGCTAACCATTTGGGATAAAGTCGTTCGTGGTTAGGTAGTTGCAGTGCCGCTAAGTTAGTGACTGCGTAGTAAATTAAAACGTTGAAGGCGCTGAATGACCAGGTTGTTTTTAAATTCCCAATGAGAACCAAAAGAGCGATCGCAATACCAACAATTAACACAGCCCAAACGGGTGTCGTCCCTGACTTATTCAATCTTGCTAAAATCCCAGGCAAGTCTCGGCGTCTTGCCATTGCCAGTACCACGCGAGACAATCCCAGAATCAAATTCAGTAGCACGCCTAACATTGCAGTCATAGCACCAATAGCTAAGACGACACCAGCACTCGAACCGACAACGTTGCGAACAACAACTTCAAGGGGTGCAGCTTGTGCCTGCAGAGTTACCTTGCCTAAAACATCTGCTCCTACGGCTCCAATACCAACCACCGCCACTGCTATATAAAGGAGCATCGTCAGCAATAAGGTGACAACCATCGCTCTGGGAATAGTTTTTCGCGGTTCTTTTGCTTCTTCACCCATTGTGGCAATGCGCCCATAACCCGTGTAAGCCACAAACATCAGAGCAGTCGCTTGCAGTAGTGATGCGGTATTCCCTGTAAAAAAAGGTGTGAGATTTTGAGTACTATTGTCGATCGCACTTGGCAAACAAACAACCACAAAAAAACATAAAGATAGCAGTGTCACCGATACAATGATGATATTGATAAGGTTGGAGCGCCGAAGACCACTTAAAACAATGAGAGTGAGAATAGCCACAGCTACTAAAGCCGTGGGAACGAAAAAACCACTTCCTATAAGATTGGTAGTAGTTAGCAAGTAGCTAGCAAATCCCAATGCAGCAGTAGCTGCTGAAGCAGTTTTGGCTAACAGAAACATCCAGCCCGCCGTGAAACCAAACCAAGGATTAAGGTATTTGTAGCCGTATTCGTAGGTTCCACCACTAACAGGGTGATTAGCAGCTAACTGAGCACTGTTTAAACCATTGCAGGTGGCAACGAAAGCTGCTAAAGCCAGTGCGATTATGACGCTAGGTCCAGCAATTCCAGCAGTAATGCCTATACTGACAAATACACCTGTACCGATAATCGATCCCAGTCCCATCATTGTTGCACCCACAACGCCTAGTTCTCTTCGTAGTTGGGGCGTTACTGTTCTATGTGACACAACACACCTTTTGTTGAGATAGAGACTACACAATAACATTATCGTAAATCAATATCGAAATTCTATACTTTAAGGGGATAAACTTTGATATGATTTTGTTGATGAACAAAATCTACTATTTCTAGCGAAATACCGGAGTTTTTATGGATAACGTCAAAAAGGTCAGCGAGGAAATCTATGCGGCAGGACAACCAACTGCTGAAGATTTACAGGAATATGCGCGGTCTGGGTTGAAATCTGTAGTTAATTTACGTTCTCCTGATGAAGCAGATTTTCTTTCTGACGAGCAGCAACAGGCTGAAACTGTAGGACTTAATTACGTCCACGTTCCACTGAATTCCACAAAAGCTAACGACCAATTAACAGCTAAAGTTCTTGAGGAAATTGAAGGACTACCAACACCAATTGTGTTGCACTGCGGTGCAGGAGCAAGAGCGGGTGCCTTGGCTCTCATTGCCCTTGCTACCAAATATAAGTTAAACCAGGAGCAAGTTCTGAAAAAAGCTGAAGAGTTAGGAATAAACATCAATCAGCCACACTTAAAGCAGTTTTTAGAAAATAAAGAGTGAAATTGCAATCCTTTACTCTTGTTCAAATAATTCTCCGAATAGTTCTCGAACTTTGTGTTTGGTATCTTCTAGCGCTTGCTTACCTAATGGCGTCGCACGATAGACTCGGCGAGAGTGTCGTCCCGAACGTTCAACAGTTGAGAGTAGATAGCCCTTACGCTCCATGTGATGAAGCATCGGATAAAGGGTTCCCGCGCTGAGCTTGTAGCCGTGTCGATCTAATTCCTCCATAATGCCCAAACCAAAGATTGGTTTACTTGCCGCGTGATGAAGAATGTGGAGCCGAATCAAACCTGAGTAAAAATCCTTGTCATCCATATTATTACTCGAAAAGTTGGTAAATTTATGATAAGGTTGGTAGAAAACTTAAAGCAAAGCATGACATAGGATGCGTCTTCTTATAGGCATAGACGATACTGATAACTTAACAAGTATTGGAACTGGCAAATTGGTCAGAAGGTTGGGGTTAGAGCTAATTTATAAGCATTTAGCCCAACTGGCTGGAATAACTCGCCACCAGCTTTTAGTTAGCCCTGAAATTCCTTTTACTTCCCACAACAGTTCAGCCTGCATGATGGTAGAGACTGATACAGACAAAGTTGACAAGTTGACTGATTATTGCCGGGAATTTCTTCTTAAAAACAGTGCGAGTGGGTCGGATGCTGGGTTGTGTTTGGCTGAGTGGGATAAGGTTAATCTCAAGGTGCAGACCTTTGGCAAACTAGCAAAAGAAAAAGTCCTGACTCAGAAGGATGCTGTTGCAGTGGCTCAAGAAGCAGGGCTTTTTTTGGAAGGTCTGACAGGCACTAAAGGCGGAATTATTGGAGCACTTGCCGGAGTAGGTTTGCGAAAAAGCGGAAACGATGGGCGATTTATTTGGTTGCCTGGTTTATATGAGCTCGAAGGCATTTATACTGCTCATCAACTTTACCAAAATGTTGTTGGTGTTGACCGCATTCAAGATTTGACTGGGAAATTAGTGTCTGAGGACACCCGAATACAAGTCAACCGTTGGCCTCGCCCAGTGCTACTCAACGGTCAAATTATCATGCTGGTGGCTAAAGCAACTGATGAAGCTCACGAAATAAAACAGGAAGACTATGAATACCAAATGGCTCCCAAAAACATCATTCGTCAATATTAAGCGTCTGGGTAAAGTCAACTGGCTAGAAGTTATCGGTCTGTTGGGAATAGGTTTTCTGATTGCGTTGCTACAGGCAAATTTACGTTTACCATTGAGGTTACCCGGTTGGAGAGGACTGACTTGGTTAACACCTCTTGTCGCAACTCGCTTGTTAACTTCTAACTTTGGTGCTGCTTCTATTACGAGCCTGAGTGCAACTGGCTTTTCACTCCTCCTTGGTGTCAGAAACAATCCTTTTGATTGGTTCTTCTATCTTGTGGTGGGAGAATTATTAGATCTGGCGTACTATTTTAATAGACAATGGCGACAAAAAGTTTGGTTTTGGGCGATCGCTGTAGGGCTTGTTCACCTCATTAAGCCTTTATCGCGGATGATAATGAGTGCAGGTGGAGGTTGGTCTTATGGAGCACTATCTATTAATAATCTGTTTTATCCTCTGATGACACATTTGGTATTTGGTGCGATCGCTGGACTTGTAGGTTCAGCAGCAGTATTGTGGGTCAAACGCCCGCGCCGAGAGCGATCGCAATAAGATCGTGTCCGGTCAAGCACTTGTAATCAAAATAACCTCTCCCCAACCCTCCCCGATGCCTTGGGGAGGGTGCCGTCAAGCGGAGAGAAGTCGCGTGCGGTGAGCAGTGCGTTGCGGGGGTTTCCCCCGTTGAAGCAACTGCGGAGGGTTCCCCCCGTTGAGCGAACTTCGGGGTGGGGTAAAATCTGGATATCAGTGGGGGCTAAAACTCTAGAGAAAGAGTTCCTAAAACAACGAACGGTGCGCCAGGAAAAATTTGCGTTCTACTTTGAGCCGACTCAAAGTATTGAGTGTCAAATAAATTCTTGATGTTGAGCGCTACTCTCAAATTCTCCTTCTTGTAGTAAATAGCAGCATCAACGCGAGCATAATCGGATAAAGTGAAGCTATTATCTAAATCGCCAGGGCGGGATCTGGCAAAAAACACGCCAGCACCAAAACCCAATCCTTGCAAATCTCCTTTGAGGAACTGATAGGTTGTCCAGAAACTGAAGCTATTGCGCGGGACACTTGCAAGACGGTTCCTTTCCGGAAAAGTGTTATCCTCTGTCAGGATAGCATCGGTGTATGCATAAGATGCGATCGCATTCCATCCCGGCAAAATCTCACCGATTAAATTTAACTCTACACCGCGACTCCGTTGTTCCCCTGTTTGGATCGAGAAGTTTGGACGTTGGGGATCGACAGTTAAGACATTGGTTTTGGTAATTTGATAAAATGCCAAATTGGAGGAAAAGCGACCGTTAAACCAGTCTGCTTTGACTCCGACTTCATATTGTGTCCCTCGTTCTGGTTTAAATGATTCTCCTTCAAAAGTGCTACCAGATTGAGGAACAAAGGAGCGGCTGTAATTAGCGTACAGTGAAACGAGTTGAGTGGGCTGGTAAACTATACCGAGCCTGGGACTAAATGCTTCGCTATAAGTGCTTGTTTTTCTCCTAAGAAGATTGTCCTGAAGATCGAAATCTACAAAATCAAAGCGTCCACCCAATGAGAATTTAAAGTTATTGGTTAAAGCTATCTCATCTTGTAAATAAACTCCAAAAAGATTTGTCTCTTCATTGCGATCTATTGTTCTTGTTCTTCGACCAATAGGAAACCGATAGATAGGATTAAAAATCCAGGTCTAACAACTGCAGTCATGCGGTTGCTGGTAAAGTTAACAACGGGACTGCTCAAGCCTTGTTCGTACAATTTTTGCGGGTTCCCAATATCAGCACTGGCAAATACGTCAGGCTTTTCTCCTTTTTCGATGCGTTCTCGTAGAGTTCCAGAAGGACCGAATTCTGTTATAACAGGATTTTTGTACTCTTGTGAGAAGGAGTTAGCAACTTCCGACAAAGCACCTCTCAAACTTCCGGCTCCATATAAGGTAATTGTTTGAGGTTCAGACTGACTCGCGAATGTTACAGCGAAAGCCCCAGTAGGTGCAACACTGGAAATACAAGTTAATACAGAGGTGACAAGTAAATACTTACCAATGTTATTTGAGCTAAACATATAGGCTTACTTGCTTTGTATATTTTACAAGGGATACTATGGTCTTTTAACGCTTTTGATTTGATTCTTTGCGTTGTCGCGTAATATACAACAATATTTTCGCGTACTTTTATAAATTACCAGTAAAGTTGGTGAAAATCAAGCCAGTCTGTTATACCAATATTATTGGTATAATGATGCCATTGATACAGTTTTGTGAAACTAATTCAGTTTTGATAGAGTTTAGGGGGCTAGTTATGTCTTCAGTTGAGATATACCAACCAAAATTTTCTTCTGTTGACTTTAGGCTTGGGTAGACACTCTACATTCGCTAAAAAAGGTTGGTAGTTAGTGGTTGGTAGTTAGTAGTCGATTCTTATTAACCACTAACAATTAAGGTTCTTACAATTCTTGACCCACATACTTTATTATGGCATTTACACTGACAAACTCAAGTTGGTATGAGCAAGAACTCATAGGAGAATTCATCACAATTGTCAATCAATCTTTTCCAGAAGTACGGACATTACTCAAATACTGTTCTGTACAACTCGTCCGCTCTTTTTGGGGACAATCTCACGCACACTTTTTACCTTACATTGCGATCTATTGTCCAAACAACGTGTTCTTATCTGTTAAGGCACAAATCTCTGTACTTCGACAAGTCGCAAAATATATGGGGCTGGCTGAGGTTGTCTGTTTAAACGCAACACGCTTACTACAAGATCCCAAATCAACACTCAAGCACGATAATCCCCAGTTGTGGTTGGAGTTGCAATGGATTACCTCTGAATCAACAAATATTCAATAGGTGACATGAAAACCTAGCATTCGCACAGATTAACCCCTCTTTATCCCCCCTTGAAAAGCTACGGTGTACACACAATTTGTATTTACCCCCTTAATCCACGCCACTTGCTACAAGTCGGGAAACCGCGATGGCGCAGTGGCTCCCCTTGTAAAGGGGGGAAACAAGAAATTTAGTTCCCGGACCAATCCATCGGGGAGGGTTAGGGTGGGGTAAATTTAGAAATTACGAGCTATTAATCAATAGCAACCATGACATCCGAAGATTTAATGATGGCGTATGCTTCCTTACCTTCAGCCAATTGCAGTTTCTCTGCTGATGACTTTGTAATAATCGCTGTCACTTCTACTCCAGGAGCTACTTCTAAAATGACTTCAGTGTTAACAGATCCTTCAACAACTTTTTTGACAGTCGCTTTCAGAGAATTACGAGCACTAACTTGCATGACTTTTTTGCCCCCGATAATTTTAACTGACACATACAACTAGCTTTCGCTAGCTTTAGAGCTTAATATAGTAAACTTGATGCTTGTCATTTTCAAGATATTTAATTTTTTCTTAAAGATTAAATAATAATATTGATTATTGTTTATGTTTCAGTAAATGAATTAGATCTGTCTGTAGGAAGAAAAGCATACACAGCAACTCAATCTAATGACATAGTTAGGGCTAGTACATGAAGGCAGAAGTACGGAGGCAGAGGGCAGAAGGCGTTGTAAAATGAGGTCGGGCTAGCATAACCTACTTTATGTGCCACCTCTGTAACATTCATGTTGCCTTGCGCGAGCAAATTTTGTGCTAGTTCCATACGATAATTGTGCAGATAACTAAATACCGTAGTTCCAAACACAGAACGGAAGCCCTCTTTAAGTTTGCGTTAGCGAAGCTCCTCCCTTAGGAGGCTCGTTTAATCCTACTTGCTGTGCTAATTGTATGAGAGAGGGTGGATTATCTAGATGTTTCAACAGATAAGGGGATAGAGTTAATTTGAATCACGGCTAATTCTGAAAAATTACAAGTTTCACCGAAGACAGAAGGAAAATTATACATTGCGGATATTCCCAATGCTAAGTTACAGCTTACAAGTGGAGAGAGTTTTCGGCAAGAGAAACCTCACTCTGGAATTGCATTAGTTACAGTGACAAATGTGGATGCAAGTACTTTGCGGGTGACGGTAGTGGGGAATGGCACTAAGTTAAGACACAACCCTTACCCCACCTGGTTCCCAGCCTGGAGGCTGGGAACCCATGCTGGGAGGCTCCGCCTCCTTGGGCTTGACTAGAGGCATAGCCTCTCGGAATGCATTCCCAGCCTGGAGGCTGGGAACGAGACAATACAAGACTTTGGGCTTATCTTAGTGCCATTCCCCTCTTATGTCCGCACTGACGCTGCTCTTTACTACCGAGGTAACAACCTGCGAGTGCAACTTAATCTCCAGAATTTATTTAATATTCTTTATGATTTTGAATCTATTGCCAAATTTTAGAGAATTAATATAACTTTGACTACTTTCATTATTTTTCAATTGTTCTAAATAAACAGCAACGAAGATCGTAATTCTGCTACAAATTTGTTAAGAAAAGTTACAACACTCTTAACACAAGGAAATATTTTTTATGGTAGTTTCACTTGAAAAGAATGTACCACATCAGGTTGTAATCATTGGTGGAGGCTTTGGTGGACTGTATACAGCAAAGACTCTCAAGAAAGCGAATGTCAATGTTACTCTCATCGATAAACGTAACTTTCATTTGTTTCAGCCGCTTTTATATCAAGTGGCGACAGGTACGCTATCACCTGCTGATATCTCCTCACCATTACGATCTGTATTCCGCAAAAGCAAAAATACACAAGTGTTTTTGGGAGAAGTAAATGATATCGATCCAGAAACCCAAGAAGTTATTCTGGGCGATAGAACAATACCCTACGATACATTAGTTGTTGCCACAGGTGCTAACCATTTCTATTATGGTCACGATAACTGGAGACCATTGGCTCCTGGCTTGAAAACTGTTGAAGATGCCATAGAAATACGTCGCCGGATATTTTCGGCATTTGAAGCAGCAGAAAAAGAAACCGATCCCGAAACACGCCGTGCTTGGTTGACCTTTGTAATTGTCGGTGGTGGCCCTACAGGTGTAGAATTAGCGGGTGCGATCGCAGAGTTGGCACATAAAACTCTCACTGAAGATTTCCGCAACATCGACACATCAGAAACTAAGATTTTGTTATTGCAAGGAGGCGAGCACATTCTCCCTCATATGGTACCACAGTTATCAGAAGTAGCAAAAGTTTCCTTGCAAAAGTTGGGTGTGGTAGTCAAAACAAACACCAGGGTGACAAATATTGAAAATGATATCGTTACTTTCAAGCAAGGCGATCGAGTTCAAGAAATTGCCTCAAAAACTATATTATGGGCAGCAGGTGTGAAAGGTTCCTCTATGGGGCAAGTTTTAGCAAACCGCACAGGTGTAGAGTGCGATCGCTCTGGGCGTGTGATTGTAGAACCAGACTTGACGATTAAGGGTTATAAAAACATCTTTGTCATCGGAGATTTAGGCAACTTCTCTCATCAAGATGGCAAACCCTTACCTGGTGTTGCACCCGTAGCCAAACAACAAGGAGAATATGTAGCTAAACTCGTTCAAAAACGCCTTCAAGGTCAAATCCTACCACAATTTCGTTACAATGACGTAGGTAGTTTGGCGATGATTGGCAAAAATTTAGCTGTTGTAGATTTAAGCTTCATCAAACTCCAAGGTTTCCTTGGTTGGATATTTTGGTTAGTCGTTCATATCTACTTCTTAATCGAGTTTGACACTAAATTAGTAGTAGTATTTCAGTGGGCATGGAGTTATATCACTCGTAATCGTCGCTCTAGATTGATTACAGGTCGAGAAGCTTTGGAAGAAGCGAAAACTGTTACCAACAGCACTAATTCGGCGACTAAAATCGCTAACCCTCCCACTCAACCAACACCCCATTCAAAATTGCAATCTTACACTGCGGATATCAAGGCAGCAACTTTCTGATTAACATCACCAAAACTGAGTCACTAGATTTGGGAAAGGATTTGGCGGTGGAATAAGAGTGTATTATGTTGGCGATCGCCTCTTGGATACCAACTACAGTATGTAAATGTGATAAATAAGCGATCGCCCGATGGTTGACGCTCCAGGTTTATAGATTTGATTGCATCAAATTGACTTTTTCTTACATTGTTGGTAATATTCCGGAGGAAATCAAAATAAGGTAACTCCCAACATCACCTAGTTAAGGTGAGAATTTCACCATATACATGACTGTTAGCGTTAGTTCCTAAAAAGGACACAGTATTGATATCAAAAGAATTGTAGAAAAATTTCAAAAAGTAATTGTTGTCCTTACTTGTAGTCGATTCAAAAATCATGAAAAAGTATTTGCTTGCTGCTTCGCTGACTATACTCATTGTCAATATTACCCAGATTAAACAGACTTTAGCAGCTACGCTAGCTAACCCGACTGAGGTGACTCTATATGCTGCTGGTAGTTTGAGGGGTGCGCTTTCAGAAGTTGCCAATACCTTTACTCAGGAATTTGGGATTCCTGTCAGAACAGAATTTGCTTCTTCTGGTTCACTAAAAGATAGGTAATTGGCTGGGGAAAAGGCAGATGTTTTTGCCAGTGCTGATTTAGGTAACGCCATTACACTCAATCAAAATAACTTAAGTGGGGAAGTGAAGACGTTTGCCCGCAATCCTCTCTATGCGATCGCCATACCAGAGGTTTCACTCACAACAGAGAATCTGCTCGATACGTTTCTCAACCCCGATATTAAATTAAGTATTGCCCAACCTGTAAGCGATCCCTTGGGAGATTACGGAATCCAGATATTTCGCCAAGCCGAAGATATTCGTCCAGGAAGCTTTGCATTGCTTGATGCTAAAGCCATAAGATTATCAGGGACGTTGCCACAACAGAGGAATAGTCCGGGAGGTAGTATCGTCTACTATCTACAAGATATCAACAGAGCAGACATTTATTTGGTTTATTATACCAGTGCTTTGTCTGCTCGAGAAATTTCACCAAGTCTAGAGATAGTGGAATTGCCAGATAGTTTAAAAGTTCAAGCCGACTACGGTTTGACAGTACTCAAAGGTGCAACTCCTGAAGGTTCACAACTAGCGAATTACATCCTTTCGCCAACTGGGCAACAAATACTAGCAAAGTATGGATTTAGTAGTCCAAAGTCTGTGAGAGAATCTCAAGGAGTTGGTGGAATTTTACTGGCTGTGAGTGTAGCCTTTGCCTTGCATAGAAGGTTGATGACTGCCAAACAGCAAAAAGTTCAAGCGTTCGCTGCAAAAAACTGCGAGGATTGCCGCAGCTTCACTGCTAAGCGTCTACGCACTTGTGATGGTTTTAAAGCTGGCGATCGCTTTAGGGAATTAAAACTCAATTCCACTGAGCAACTGATGTTCAATACTGCCCGTTTTGAATTTACCAACAACGTTAGTGTCTAAAATATAGTTGTTCCAATAAAAATCTGATTCCAAGCGTTAGTACTGTCGAGTTAGAGTGCGGTTATTTTGTAGACCAGTAGGAAATGTGGTAGCTTGGGGTATCCAGTCTGCAAATGAAGCCCGAAAGGCATTGCGTAAAGACCAATTGTTACTAAAGCGATGCTCAAAAGAGTAGCCGATTCTACCTAAAGTACGTATTGCCCTATCTAAATCTGGTTCTCCCAAAAAGCGATCGCGCTTAATTTCACCATTAGGATTGGGCTGCACCGTCCCTGATGCAGGTAGACCTGGCTCAAAAAAGTTAAGCCGTGCTTTTTGATAATCGCCTTCAACCGTCAGCTTTGTGTTATTTCCAATTAGCCAAGTCACGACTGGTGCAACGAAAGTTCGCTCACTTCCTTGAAAATCGATAAATTTGAGGTTTTTGCTCTAAACCAATTCACATACCAATACCAAGCACGTTAGCAGCTGAAGTCATTTTAGTTACAGCTAATTCAGAAAAATTGTCAGTTTCTGCCAAGATACAAGGAAATTCCTAGATTGCAGAGATTCTCAATGCCAAGTTGCAACTGGCAACTGGAGAGAGTTTCCGCGTCACTCATTACAGCAGTTTTCACCTAAATGAACCACACCGTTGGTAGGGGCGCGGCGGCCTTGCGGCTACCAAAAAATCGTTAAAACATTAAAATTTATTCTCTCCTCAACGCGATCGTTTCGTTATCTTTTGCCAGAGAAATAGCGTCAATGACTATCGCTTAGCCTTCACTCGGTCCAAAACCGTTACAAGTGCCTTGTAGATGCCCATCGGCGAGTTAAGAGACATCGCCGATAGTGCTAAAGATGTAATGATGGTGAAGATAGCAAGCGCAGTCAACCTTTGCCATACTCCTGCACAACAAAACAAGGTCCAACCCCTTTCGTATTTTGCTTCATCACCCGCAACAAACGATTCGTCAAAGATTGACTGTCTTCATTCAAAAAATCAGTCATTGCCTTGATTTTTCCAGCATAATCGCGGTCATCCTTAAAAATGATAATGCCGGCATGATTGGGCATGGTGCGATGTAAATCAATAAAGTCTTGACGATTTTCCGTAATCAAGATGCGCTCGGTAGCCGTAGCGTACTGCAAAACTCGATCGTCAGGGATGCCTTGATTCGCCTGACCTGCCTCGTAAGAAGTCAATACATCATGTCCTTCTGCTCTAAGTAAGTTAACCATTACGAGTGGGAAATTTTCGTTAGAATAAAACTTTAATACCATCAAATTGAGTCATCTTGGGCGATTTCTCTATCTATGTGTTCGCGATTTTGCTCATAATAATCCCAAGCCGCCCTTAGATCAGCCGCAGTCAACCCAGGATAGTTTGCTAATAATTCCTCATCCGGAGCGCCGAGTTTCCGATATGCTACCAAAGTCCATACTGGAATCCGCGTATTCCGAATTCGTGCCTGTCCCCCACAAACTCCAGGTGTAATCTGAATTGGATTTTGCAACATCTGCACATAGGTCAACGCCTCGTCAACTAGCTCCTCCGGAAGGTCTGCAATTGCTTGGAGCAGTTGAGTCCTCTTACTCATCACAACAAAACCTCTCAAACTATCGGGAAGACTGGCTGCAGTTTGGAATAACTGGGATGAAAATGACGAATTTTCAGCCAATTACATTCACTTGCTGCGGACAGTATCAGATTCGTCTAGCCAAATGCGGAGCCATTAACCCCACAAAACCAATAGTACCAGCTGTAGCAACACTTGCTCCTGCAAGAGCCACTTAAAAGCCCCGTTGAGAAAGACGGGGCATAGTTGTATGCGATCGGATAAAGCTTTTGGGCTAAATTATTGGGTATGCTAGAAGCGATTTCAACTCTAGGGGCAATATGGGGGTTTTCTAGTTCCGTATTGTAGCTAAAAGATTACGCTTAAGTCATAAAGTAACAAACTGAAAAAGAGAGTTAGGGGCTAGAAATTGGCTATTTTCCAATATAAGGGTGCCCCGTTCTCCACAAATTTTAAATGTGAGGAAGACTTTTACCTTTCGGCTTGACAAGGAGTCGCTGGTAAACAACCAACTTCGAGCTAGAACATCAGGTGTTGTCTGAACACATATAAAATTAGCACCCTTAAATATCTAAAAACTGTAACAAAACAATCGCTGTTTTTACCAATTTAATTGGTAAAGAATCTGTAGACACTCATTTGTGACAGGTTAATTACATCTGGCAGGTGAAAGTTTATCGTTTAAATCGAAAATCTGGAGCAGAGAGCACATAAATGCGCCTGATGTTACTAATATAACGTCCCCCTCTTGCGTCACCAGGTACTACTAGACGGGCGAACCCTTCATTTGTCAGTAATTGTGGACCCAAAGATGGATCGTCATTTGTTGCATATGCAACTAGTACTTGTTTGTTTTCAAAGTTTGGTTGAATTTCACCCACTGCTAAAACAACTTGATAACAGTCAGTCGCTTCAAGAACAACGTACTGCCGCAATAAGTTATTTTTTACACTTGGATCGGGATTAGGTTTTAGTCCCCCTACACTCTCAATCAATTGCCATAAAGGCACTCCAACATAGGTACGGGTTTCCTGACCTTGACCTGTTAGAAAACTAACAGTGACTTCACTTGACGGCAATGACTGAAGATCTGATAGGGTAAAGGTTTTTCGATTTACAACTTGACCACCCAAACGGAAATTATCTGAGGGACCACCGGAACACTCTGTTTGTTGTCCAGAAGTTGAATAATTATCATTAGACGAGTCAGCGAAAGTAGGCTGTCCTAACCCCAATACTGATAGTGTTAAGGACACAAGGGCGATGCGGCGAGTCAAACGCATAAAATATGTTTCAGTTTTTAATTCAAGCAGGAGGCAGTTAACCAGTTGCTCATTTCTAGTTAGAAACAAGTACAGAGGAAGTCGTTGGAGTTACTACCAACTCTTAACTACCAACTCTCTAGCTGTTACCAACTTTGTTTATACCACAATACGCGCTCGCTCATGCCGCATAAACTTTACGATTTACTAAAAGTGCGTGCTTTATAACAGTGGTATGAGACGTGGATATAAATGGGATCGCTTGCCTCGATCTTCAAAATCTACGAAGAGTACAAACTCTACGAGGGGATTGTAAACTTGTAGCAACCGCTTTAAGTGCAACCCATTTGGTTCATCAAGAAAATTTTCACAATCTTTTTCTGGGTGATACTGACTATTCTCACACTCGTGTACGCCTATAACAAACCGAACAAAACCACGCCCGTCTTTTGCGTAACCCTTAATAGCAATATTTCTCAATTCACGAGGCATGAGCAATTGATTAATCATGAGATATATCCTTACTATACTTAAATATATTTAGTATTCAATCAGACAAAAATTACTGAAGATTTTCTGATTTTGACTTTTCAATACAAAAACTGTTGCCTAACGGTCATAACAGCTGCGTATTTGTAATATCTGCGAGCGTTCGCTTTCCAAGCTTAGTTATCAACACTTACGGCGATCGTCATACATAATTGTGTAAACTTCAGGAAAAATATTTACTTTTAATTATTGATAAATTTTGCCTGAATTTAATACCAATAATTGTTACAATTGTTACGCATTACCAAAAATATTGGTAAAAATTTTTAACTGTAAATATTTTTCAGCCCGATCTTGCGAGCTACGATACCCAGTTTCTCTATTTATACGATGCGTAAGTCCTATTTTCTACCAATAAAATTGGTAGAAAGTAATTAAGATTACATTTGTCCCTAACCGAAATGTACTATAGCCATCCTATTTGAGCATGATGAATAGTGAGCCAGTTTGGTTGAAAATGCTTTTTCTTCTTATTTGGAACTAATTTGGTAAAATAAGGAAGAAAAATAATATACCACGAGCGATCGAATTGCGATCGCTCGTGGTACAAATAGTCCTTAAATTCAAGACAGATAAAAATTAGTCTGGAATAAAGTTAAGAGAAACACCATTCATGCAGTAACGTTGACCAGTAGGTGCAGGTCCATCGTCAAACACATGACCTAAATGTCCGCCACAGCGACTGCAATGAACTTCAGTTCTAGTCATAAAAAATGACTTATCTATACTTGTGCCGATCGCACCTTCAATTGGCTGGAAAAAACTAGGCCAGCCTGTAGCACTGTTAAATTTGGTTTTCGATGTAAAAAGCGGCTGACCGCACGCCGCGCACAGATAAGTCCCCTCAGCGTATTGTTTATCCAGAGGTGAGGTGCAAGCACGCTCTGTGCCGTGTTCGCGCATGACTCTATATTGTTCTGGCGTCAAGATCTTGCGCCACTCTTCCTCAGTTTTAGTGATTTCAAACTCTTTTTTGGAACTTACCATAACTTCTGACCTTGCAGTTAGATTTTGTTATCAAAATATACATTTATTATATCTTGTTTAAGCTATACAGCGTTTCCTAGTCTGCTGAGGTACAAATTTATCTGCGTCCATCCGCTACAGGCTGCGGTTAATTCAATATCGTGTACTTTACGAAAGTGGGAATTGCTATATAACAATGCAAGGCTCAGAAGGCCATAGTTACCTTTTTTTGACTTTAGCACGCTCTTGCCTCAAACTTCGCTTGCTCTTTCTCCAAAAGAATATTGCTAATATCAAATAGAAGTCGCATGGTACCTCGGTAGCCCACTTTAGTTAGATGATTATGACCATGACGGTCAAAAATAGGAATCCCCTGACGGTAAAGAGGAATTTGGAGACGAAGTGCGATCGCTTAACTATTCCTTTTAATCTCAGCAATAAGCTCGGCGCGGGTCATCTCAACAAAGTTTCATCTACCAAACAATCGGAATTAAACCTGATGCAGTTATATTTTTGTCACACGTCACTAACTGCTCAAGAATTAGCTGCACAAATTCGCTGTATCCAAAAAGAAATTCTTGAGGGACAAAACTCATAAGCTAGATATTAAAACTCGTCACACCAGTGGCAATACTGCTAGAATAAGGAAATTGTAGGTTGGGTTTCCCCTTGGGGAAACCCAACAAGTGTCTGTAAATGTTGTGTTGAGGAACGAAACCTAACCTACTTGTTTTCGTATTTTTAGGCTTAACATACCAACAAGGAATTGCCCCTTCATACGTTTTAAGATGAAAGTCAACCCACGAAAAATATATAATCTGCTACTAAAGTCAAGTCAGACAAATGCATCAGTGCGAGAGATAATCATTGGTTTAACCTGGACATACTGCCAAGCTGATGGAATTGGTTTGTGCATGAGTCCCGGACAACCAACCCGCACTCTACCTTGGTCAGGAACACTAGTCAATACGGCGATCGCAAATTTAGCACCCTGGCTGCAATCTTGGGATAGCTATCAAGCAACTGTCGCTATGGCAGCAATTAATGCTGTTATTAACTCATCTTCAC
Organism: Scytonema sp. UIC 10036; assembly: GCF_009725235.1. The sequence continues at coordinate 11,437 of NZ_WJFC01000025.1, read as the reverse complement.
CACTTCTAATGTCTTCACAACCACTTTCACCTAAAGGTTCGGCAAATCTCGCAGTCTTTGAGCATTTTTTACCATTGATTCGGGGAAAACGAGTCGTCGTCATTGGGCGTTATCCCGGACTTTCTCAGTACGAACAGGAAATAGACTTGACGGTACTCGAACGTCAACCCAGTAACCAAGACTTACCCGATACAGCTTGCGAATATCTTCTACCCGAAGCTGATTGGGTGTTTCTCACAGCCACCTCTATTGTCAATAAAACATTTCCGCGTTTGGTTGAGTTGTCACAAAATGCCAAGTTAGTGTTGATGGGACCGACTGTACCCTGGTTACCAGATTTAGCAGATATGGGAATCGATTATTTGGCAGGTGTTTGTGTCACGTCTCCAGAAGCATTACGGCAGACAATTGCAGAGGGAGGAGGTGTTAGAATTTTTGATACAGGAGTACAGTATCACGTCTTAGAATTATCACCATGAGTTAGCATTCATAAAATTTTATTCAACTCGACGCAGTCGCTCAACTTGGAGTTGGTGTTTCCGGTTAAATAAAGCACAAAAGGCTAGCATAACTACACCTAACGTTCCGAGAGCAGTTCCTGAGACAATCATAAACATAATGACAATCTGGTAACGCACTGCATCCTGCGTTCACATTCCCAAGGATGTGGGGCATGAAATTAGAAATACGGGGACGGAAAGAATGATTGTGGTGTTGGCTCAGTCTCCCCTTCCCTGTGCTCATGAAAAAGTACCTAACCCACCATCAGAGTTTCGCAGAGTGGAGTTAAACCGTTAATTACTGTGACTCTCTGCGTCCTCTGCGTACTCTGCGGTTCAAAAATCATTATATTTAACCGCCGAGACGCAGAGGACGCAGAGGTAAGAGGTGAGAGAGCTTTAGTCACGATTTTAGCCTTTGTTACGTATCTTTACAAAGTCTTGCTTTTTCCTTTTAGCTATGAAATCTGAAATTAAAATAAATACGGTAAGTTAATCAAGTTATAGTATTATAATGTATGGGTTGTTAATCCCTAGAATCATTTAATAAATTAGGAGAATCAGCAACCGTGAGTGCTCATGATTCAAAGCTAGCATCTACCCTCGGTTTACACCAAGATTTGGAGGCTGATGTCCTCGTTATTGGAGGTGGACCGGCAGGCACTTGGGCAGCATGGAGTGCTGCAACTCAAGGAGCAAAAGTTATTCTTGCAGATAAAGGCTACTGCGGTACTAGTGGAGCCACAGCAGCAGCTGGCACAACGGTTTGGTATGTTTCAAATCCTGCCAACCGCGAGGCAGAGTTATCTAAAAGAGAAACTCTGGGGGGCTTTCTGAGCGATCGCGACTGGATGAACCGTGTCTTAGATCGAGCTAGGATGAACCTAAATCGGCTGGTAGAGTGGGGCTATCCATTTTCTAAAGATGATAATGGACATCCCTATCTTCCTTCACTGCATCAAGGCGCGGAATATATGCGGTTGATGCGAAAACAAGTGAAAAAGGTAGGCGTAAAAATTCTCGACCACAGTCCCGCACTGGAATTATTAGTGGATGCAGACGGTGCTGTAGCAGGGGCAAGAGGGATGAGTCGGCAAACAGGGAAGTACTGGATAATCAGAGCAGCAGCTGTCATTCTTGCGACTGGGGGATGTGCCTTCCTCAGCAAAACCTTAGGATGCAATGTCTTAACAGGAGATGGGTATCTTATGGCAGCTGAAGTTGGTGCTCAATTATCAGGCATGGAGTTTTCCAATGCCTACGCCCTAACTCCTGCTTTTGCTTCCGTGACTAAAGGTGCATATTATCGCTATGCTACCTTTACCTATGAGGATGGGACTGTTATTGAGGGAAAAGATCGCCGAGATATTGCCCGTATATTGCTAACCCAACCCGTTTATGCTTGTATCGATAAAGCTTCAGAAGAAGAAAAAAGTTGGATGCGAACGATTCAACATAACTTCTTCTTACCATTTGAGCGAGTTGGGATCGATCCCTTTACGCAACGATTCCCCGTGACGTTACGTTTAGAGGGGACTGTCCGGGGGACGGGTGGATTGCGAATTGTTGATGACACTTGTGCTACATCTGTTCCCGGTCTTTATGCCGTGGGAGACGCCGCAACACGAGAACTCATTTGCGGCGGTGGATCGGGAGGTGGTAGTCCCAACGCAGCATGGGCAACTGCTTCTGGTGATTGGGCGGGTGAAGCAGCTGCTCTCTATGCCCGTCAATTGGGGAGTAAAGTGAATAGGCGATCGCTACATAGAATTGATGGAGCAACACTTGGTTCTAGCAGTCGTACTTTTGAGCCAACAGACATAATTCGCGCAGTGCAAGCAGAAGTGATTCCATACGATCGCAACCTATTCCGTACAGAAAAGGGTTTATCAGAATCGCTCCACCGACTGCACGAGTTGTGGAGTGAAATTCGCAATGCATCAGTTCAGTCAGAGCAGCAAACAATCCAAGCGAGAGAAACTGCAGCCATGGTTGCGACGGCGAGGTGGATGTATGCCACAGCTTTAGAACGAAGAGAATCTCGCGGTATGCACAAACATGAAGACTATTCGCAAATTGATGCCAAACAACAACATCGGTTGCTGAGTGGTGGACTAGATCGCGTTTGGGTCAAACCCGAACAAGATATTGCCTATCAAATTGGGCAAGAAAGTATTGTTTGTCAGAGTTGAAATAGTCTTATTTCTGTCTCGTCCAAAGATTTTTATTTAATTGAACCGCAAAGACGCAAAGGACACGAAGAAATAGGAGAAGAGAATCAGTAACCTTATAAGACAGAAGGACGAAATTCAAAATTCCATTAATCCAAAATCCAAAATCTAAAATCCAAAATCCAATTAATCCAAAATCTAAAATCTAAAATCCAAAATTTATGATTGAGTTAGTCAGCGAATCTCGTTGTATCAAATGTAATATTTGTGTTAGCGTTTGCCCAACTAATGTCTTTGACGAAGTTCTTAATGCTCCTCCTACAATTGCCCGTAAAAGTGATTGTCAAACCTGTTTCATCTGTGAATTATATTGCCCAGTTGATGCTTTATTTGTTGCTCCTCAAGCAGATGAATCTGTTGCAGTTGACGAGGAGTTTTTAGTGGAGTCGGGATTGCTGGGAACATACCGCAAAAAGTTGGGATGGGGACGAGGACGCACCCCATCTGCCCAAATGGAACAGTCTGCCAAATTCTTCAAATACTCTCCCTAGTAGAGACGCGCCATGGCGCGTCTGTTGTAGCGCCATGGCGCGTCTGTTGTAGAGTCACAATTTTTTATAGGAGAAGGTAAAAATGCCACTTCAAGAATCAATAACTACTTGGGATCAACTGTTAGAAGTTGCTCGAAAAAATACCCCGGCTCGCCGAGTACGCAGACCAGGACAATCACCTTCTACAGCTCCCATTCCCAGTGGTCTTCATAAACTAAGCTCCAATACACCACCAGTACTGCTTTACCGCGATACCAATTCTTGGTGTCCTTTTTGCGAACGAGTTTGGTTTGCCTTAGAAGAGAAAGAAATCCCCTTTGAAACAGAATTTATAGATTTGAGTAATAAACCCAAGTGGTACACCGATCTTGTTCCCACAACACTTGTCCCGGCTGCAAAAATTGAAGGCAAATTAGTTTACGAATCTAAAGATATTCTCTTAGCTTTGGAAGAGCGATTTAGTACTCCACCTCTGCTTCCTGAAGATCCAGAGGAAAATGCAGTTGCAAGGCAGTTAGTTGACAATGCTGAAACCAGTGGTTTTTTGGGTGCTGCTTACAAATTTTTAAGGCAACCAACTTCTGATGCTAATGAGTTAGCCCATTTTCAAGCAGAGTTAGAAGCTAAATTAGACGCACTCGAAGAAAGCTTAGGAAAATACCCAAGTCCTTACTTTGTGTCAACGTTTAGTTTGGTAGATATTATGTATAGCCCTCATTTGGATCGATTGGCTGCTAATCTACCAGTGTACCGAGGATATCATATCAAGGGAAATGCACGCTTCCCTCGACTCAACGCTTGGTTTGAGGCAATCAAACAACGTCCTGCTTATCACCGAGTCAGATCGGATAGTACAACCAACAATTTACTTTTGCGTCGCCGATTCGGTTTGCAACCAATCGGGAATCCATTGCCTTTAGACACAACAGACACCGAGGCACTTCAGTATCGAGCAGAAGCTGCTGAAAGACTGAGTGATAACCGGGAAGTTGCGATCGCAGACATCGTGAAAAACTCTGGAGTGCAAGCATTAGCAGCAGATGGAGACATTTCAGCAGTGAAAGAAGCAGTTGAGTGGCATCTTAAACTGCTAGCAGAGTATCTCCTTCATGGAAATGGCTCACCCTTACTAGGTGGACGGACAGGAGGTAAAGAAAATACCACCGATTCGACTGTAGCAGCTGTCGGAGCTATTACACTTGCCTACGTGAGAAATCGCATTTGTGCTCCTCGTGACATGAGTGCAGGTGCTGCCACAGCATTCCGAGCAGCAGCAGATAAAGTCCTAGCATCACTTTATTGACAAAATTACCCCCCTTAATCCCCCCTTGGAAAGGGGGGAAATGGAGCTCTAGTTCCCTCCCCTTGGAAAGGGGGGAAATGGAGCTCTAGTTCCCTCCCCTTGGAAAGGGGGGAAATGGATCTCTAGTTCCCTCCCCTTGGAAAGGGGGGAAATGGAGCTCTAGTTCCCTCCCCTTTCCAAGGGGAGGGTTAGGGTGGGGTAAAAAATAGTTAGTAAGTCTAACAGTTTACGTTTCATCTAAAAAATGAGTACAAAAAAACAGCTAAAATTAGGTGCATTCTTACCCGGTTGCGGACATCATGTAGCAGCGTGGCGGCATCCCAACGCACAAGCTGACGGAGGTCTAAACTTCCACCACTATAAGCGGCTCGCGCAGACAGCCGAACGAGGCAAATTTGACATGGTTTTCCTCGCTGACGGTGTAGCTGTGCGAGAACGGGGACCGGGAAAGGAGGCGCTAAGCCGAACCACAGTTGTTCACTTTGAACCCCTGACCTTACTATCAGCTTTGTCAGTGGTGACAGAACACATCGGGTTAACAGCAACAGTCTCAACCACATACAACGAACCTTATCACCTTGCTCGTAAATTTGCATCATTAGACCACTTAAGTGGCGGTCGTGCTGGATGGAATCTCGTAACTTCCGCAACAGAAGTGGAAGCAAAAAACTTCAACCGCGACCAACACATGGAGCATACGCTACGTTACGAGCGTGCGAAAGAGTTTGTCGATGTGGTAACTAAACTCTGGGATAGTTGGGAAGATGACGCTTTCTTACGCGACAAAGAATCAGGCATTTACTTCAATCCAGAGAAATTACACATTCCCGATCATAAGGGCGAGCATTTTTCGGTAAGGGGACCTCTGAATGTGGCTCGTCCAGTACAAGGATACCCGGTTATCATTCAAGCTGGGTCTTCAGAAGACGGTAAAAATCTGGCTGCACAAACGGCAGAAGTGATTTTTACTGCACAGCAAACACTACAAGAAGCTCAAGCATTTTACACAGATGTCAAGAGTAGGTTAACAAAGTACGGGCGTTCTCCCGACAGTCTCAAGATTATGCCCGGAATCTTTCCAGTAATTGGCAAAACCGAGCAAGAAGCCAAGGATAAATTCGAGCAAATTCAGGAATTAATCGATCCATCAGTTGGATTGGGATTGCTGGGAGTGATGATAGGTGGATTTGATTTGTCCAACTACCCAATAGATGGTCCACTTCCAGAACTACCAGAGACCAACGGTGGAAAAAGCCGTCAAAAACTACTGACCGATCTTGCCCATAGAGAAAATTTAACCATCCGGCAATTGTATTTGTGGATTGCTGGCGCACGCGGACATCGGCAGACTGTAGGAACACCAGAACAAATCGCAGATCTGCTTGAAGACTGGTTTGTCAATGGTGGGGCTGATGGATTCAATATCATGCCGCCTTACCTACCTGGTGGTTTAGATGATTTTGTCGATTTAGTCATTCCTGAATTGCAACGCCGGGGGTTATTTCGCACTGAGTACGAAGGTCGAACCCTACGCGAGAATCTCGGTTTACCCCGTCCAGTAAACCAATTCACTACCCTTGCAGTATCTCCAGAACTGGTAACAGTAGGTGCTTCTACATAATCTCAAATTTCACCTGTGTCAATTCACAGTGACACCCTCTCTAACCCCTACCCCCTACCCCCTAAAACTTATGAGTTTTCAAAACTTTGACATTAAACCAGTCGCAGGACGTATCGGTGCTGAAATTATAGGTGTTGACTTGAGTGCTGACCTCAGCAAAGATATTATCAGCGAGATTCGTCAGGCACTTGTTCAATATAAAGTGATTTTTTTCCGTCACCAACAGCTAGACGCCAATGGGCAAGTTGCTTTCGCTCGTCGATTTGGTGAAGTGACAACAGCACATCCCACCGTGCCATCATTTCCAGGACACCCAGAAGTTCTAGACCTAAATTACGGGCGAACTGTTACCCGTGCTAATAACTGGCACACTGATGTCACCTTCGTAGATCGCCCTCCGCTTGGTTCTATTTTACGAGCTATTACTATACCACCAGCAGGAGGAGACACAATTTGGGCAAACTCCGTAACTGCATACCAAGACTTACCAGCCCATCTGCGTAATCTTGCAGACCAACTCTGGGCTATACATAGTAACGCTTATGACTATGCCGTTACTCCACTTGACGTTTCTGAAGAGGTTAAGGCGTACCGAGATGTCTTCACATCTACTGTTTACGAAACACTTCATCCAGTGGTACGCGTTCATCCTGAGTCGGGTGAGCGAGGTCTCTTTATTGGTGGTTTCGTTCGTCAAATCCGTAGCTTATCACCAGCTGAATCGGCAGATCTTCTCCGACTTTTGCAGGCTTATGTGACTCGTCCGGAAAATACTGTTCGCTGGCGTTGGTAAGTCGGCGATGTGGCATTCTGGGACAATCGCGCTACTCAACATTACGCGATCGCTGATTATGGTGACCAACCCCGCCACGTTCAGCGAGTGACGCTCGTTGGCGATATCCCCGTTGGTATCGATGGTAAACAAAGTGAAGCAATCAAGGGAGACTCTTCTGCTTACAACCAACGCGTGTCAGTTGCTGCTTAATTACTGACCAACCCCTCACCTCGTTCCCAGGCGGAGCCTGGGAATGCCTTAAGGAGGCTCCGCCTCCAGTGTTGATTTGTTACGCGAGGCAGAGCCTGCTGTGCTGCATTCCCAGGTTCTACCTGGGAACGAGAGAACGAAAGAAACCTGGGAACGAGAGAGTACCACATGAGAATTAAGTGACAGTTACCAGTCCCTCATTGACCATCTGTATCCGCAAAAGAAGTTAAGCATTTTACCAATCTAACCCACTCAAACCGCGCTCAAATTAAGAGAGAATTAAGACAAGTCAATTGCGGTAGTATGAGGACTCCGTGACCAAGTATATAATCTATCGTCTACTGATCTTTATTCCAACACTCATTGCTATTAGCATCGTTGTGTTCGCTATCTTAGCCTTGGCACCAGGCGATCCAATGGGTGAATTTGCGGTTAATCCATCCATTACAGCAGAAGTTCGAGAAAACATTAGAAGAGCGTTTGGTTTAGACCAACCTATACACATACGCTACATCAAGTGGTTTACATCCTTTCTTAGGGGAGACATCGGCTATTCCTTCACTAGCCGCAGTCCAGTGAGTGGGTTGATTCTACAACGATTACCAACAACATTATGGGTCGTTGGTTCAGCTTATGTTCTTGGTGCATTGCTAGCTGTTCCCTTGGGGGTCATTTCCGCTCTTAAACGTAATTCAGTTGTTGATACAATTTTAACAACTATCGTGTTTTTAGGATTTTCTCTGCCTACATTTTTTACTGGATTGCTATTTATTATTCTCTTTAGCGTACAGTTAAAATGGCTGCCTTTCATCTACAATAGCACTCTACAAGTGACTGATTGGGAAAGTTTTGTTGCACAAATTAAACAGTCAATTATGCCAGTATCTGTTCTCACACTCTGGCAGACGGCCTTACTCATGCGCTTTGTTCGTTCGGAAGTCTTGGAAAAACTTCACCAAGATTATGTGCGTACTGCTTATGCTAAGGGATTACCTACATTTATTGTCATATATCGTCACGTTTTACGGAACGCATTAATTCCTGTCGTTACATTAGTAGCGTTAGATATTCCTAATATTTTCACAGGGGCTTTGGTCACAGAACAAGTTTTTCGTGTTCCCGGTATTGGTGCTTTATTGATAGAATCAATATATCGTAATGATACACCAGTCGTAATGTCAATTACTTTTATCTATGCAATTTTGATTGTTGTTTTTAATCTGGTTGCAGATATTCTTTATGCTTTATTAGATCCTCGAGTTCAGTACACAAAGTAGTACGAATCCAGACAGTTTATGTTAAAGCGATCGCCAAAACAGGCTTCAGAAGAACCGGAATTGTCAGCTTACCCTGCACCAGAGCAGATGGCTCCTTTTGGACAAAGAACGCTCATACAAGAGATCTGGCAGAAATTTCGTCGCAATCGTCAAGCACTATTTGGCAGTGTTGTGCTGTTGATAATAGTGTTTAGCATCCTCTTTGGTCCACTAGTGTATGCTACACCTATCAACAAAATTGACTTTGCTCAATCCTCCCTTCCTCCAAGTTGGGAACATCCATTTGGAACTAACGACCTAGGTCAAGATATCCTAGCAAGGATGTTGTACGGTGGACGGATATCAATCGCAGTAGGAATTTTTTCCATGTTGGTTGCGATCTTGCTAGGTACATTTGTTGGCGCAATCTCTGGTTTTTATGGCGGCTTACTAGATATGATGCTGATGCGCTTCACTGACTTGTGCCTAGCGTTACCAAGACTACCACTGTTATTACTGATAATCTTTTTGTTTCGGGATACAATTAAAGCGATCGCAGGTCAAGAACTGGGTATATTTGTGCTAGTTGTCCTGGTTATCGGTGGACTCAACTGGATGGCTGTAGCAAGATTAGTCCGCTCTGGTTTTTTAACAGTACGGGAAATGGATTTCATTACAGCTGCACGAGCGCTTGGTGCAAGTCCCCAACGACTTATCTGGATTCACATTCTGCCAAATGTCATCAGTCCGGTATTGGTTGCGGCTACGCTGTCGGTTAGCAATGCAATTATTACTGAATCTACCCTCAGCTTTTTTGGGCTTGGTTTTCCACCGGACATTCCAACCTGGGGACGAATGCTTTATGATGGACAAAACTTTCTGGAATTTGCTCCTTACATGGTTCTTTTTCCAGGTACAGCAATATTTCTCACGGTACTAAGCATCAATTATATAGGTGATGGTTTAAGAGATGCTTTAGATCCGCGACTATCGGGATAAGCCATCTACTTTCTTCGCCAGTCTTTAATATTCCAAGTATCGGCATCCCATGGAGTTAAATCTACACCAGTCAGCCTATTGCTAATGCCACTCACTCTAGCTTTTACAACTAAAGGAATCACAATCGCATCTTTAATCAGTAAATCGTTCATTTGAATAAAAAGCTGTTGGCGTTTTTTTGGATTTAGCTCTGTACTGGATTGTTGCCAAAGCTTGTCATATTCGGGATTGCAATAGCGTGAAGAGTTGCTACGCGACCAATTGTTTTTTTTCTGAGGAATTTCAGCACAAGTCCATGCTTTCATATAAGCACCAGGGTCAGTATTTTCATTCCCATTAGTAAACATTTGCATATCGGCTTGGAAACGAGCAACTGTGTCTGGGTTGGAGGGATCGCCAGAGAAGTAAATACTTGGATCTATACTTTTGAGTTCCACGTTTACGCCAATAGATGTTAATGCTTGTTTGATAATTTCTTGAGTTTTTTGTCGCAGTGGATTGACTCCAGTTTGGAAAACAACCTTCATTTCTATGCCATTTTTATCTCGAATACCGTTGTTATTAGTATCTTTCCATCCAGCTTCATCTAATAAAGCAGCCGCTTTTTTCAGATTAAATTCGTATTTTGTATTAGGTGAATTATAAATATCCGGTCCTACTAAAGTATTGGAGGTTGCACGACCAGTGGGACCGTATAATTGCTGGGTAATGGTATCGCGATCGACAGCATAGTTAAAAGCTTGGCGCACTCTTCGATCGCTAAAGAAAGGATGGGGAAACTGAAGGCTAGATCGCTCGCCATCTTTCGTTGCTTTGTTGGGATCGGTTTGGTTAAGAAAAATGCGTTCTGCCAAACCCCCAAAGATTATGTCTACCTTACCTTTACCTCCTGCTTCCAGTTGTTTAAGGATCGGCGCTTCCACTAAGAGGTTCCAGGCAAAGTCACTATCACCAGTCTGAAGCACAGATCTCGTCGCCGAAGTGGCGTCACCACCTCCCTTAAGTTCTATTCGCTTAAATAAAGACCGATCGGTTTCTCGGAACAAAGGATTGGCTTCATAAATAACAATATCACCGGGCTTAAATTCTACCACTCGGTAAGGACCAGTACCGACAGGAAGCAAATTAGCAGGAGCTTCCCTAGCATTAGCTCCACTGTATTTCTCGAAGATATGACGTGGTAAAATTGCCCCACTTTGACCAACGAAAGGCAGCGACCAAGCAGGATTGACATCTTTAAAAATGATTTTAACAGTTTGGTCATCAATAGCTTCGACGTTTTTAACAGCTTCATAATAAGCAGTCGTAGTCGCACCTACAGCTGGATTGGAGAGAAATTTGTAAGTAAACACTACATCTTGTGCTGTCAAAGGCTGTCCATCTGACCACTTAATACCCTGCTTAAGTTTCCAGATGACAGACTTACCATCCTTAGCCAGTCCGCCATTCTCTAAAGTAGGGATTTGTGCTGCTAAAAAGGGGATTAGTTTGCCTTCTTTATCATAACTAGCAAGAGGTTCGTAAGTGACTCGGCTGGCATGAAAGTCCTTAATTCCTTGAGATAGATGTGGATTTAGAATAGTTGGAGCTTGCCAGTAAAGCAATCGTAATGTGTCGCTGTTGTTGCTTGAAACACCAGGAGTCGATTCTTTCGTTCCGGAAGATTCAGGCTTTGGCGAAGAACAAGCAGTAAAAAAAAATACACTGGTCAACGACAAGGCAAAAATGTGATGATTTGTGAGGAGGTTGCAAAGCAGCGATTTAGGATACGCGAAATCCTGCTGTCTTTCAGATTTTAGATAAACCTTTTCAAGCTTTTGACCTCTTTCTGCATAATATTGAATAAGTTTTGATAGAACCGACATTGTTTGAGCACTTTTAATGAAGTTGAGTATTGGCTTGAATTATAGAGGAGAGTTCTTTCAATGAAAATCACCCACCGTTTGGGAGTTTAGTTGTTGCTGCCAAACTAATTAAACGGTTGCTCCTAAGAGGATGTTTGAAAAGTCATGATTGATGTATCAAATATTTTTTACCCCACCCTAACCCTC
>NZ_WJFC01000024.1 GCF_009725235.1 Scytonema sp. UIC 10036 | reverse complement strand
CCCTTGTCTCCCTTGTCCCTACCCCCTACCCCCTACTCCCTAGTTAAGCAACAGAAGAACACAATTTGTCTTCTAATTCGATTTCGCGTTCCTTAGCAGCATCAATCGCTTGGGAAATAATATGTCTTGGGCTAATACCCAAAGCATGGAGTTGCAGCCATTGTTGGGCTTCATTGCCTTCTCGCAGAATTTTTTGTAACGGCGAAAGGAAACAGGCAAAACCGTGTTGTTTGGCGATCGCCCATACATCCTGATAGATTTCATTAATCCAATCTCTTGCTGAGAGAGTTCTACCATCTTGCCAATGCCTAAGTTGAGCATCTAGACTGGTAGCCGCCGCCGCTGCTTCATTTGCCATGGAGAGAGAGATGAGTTCCTCTGGTGAAAACTCACTTTGAATTAAAGGATCTAACCGAGGGTTTTCAATAACTTGTAGCAACCGTGCCTCTAGGAAAGCAGTGATGGCAAGCAAGGCGACTGGATCTATGATTAAATCGCAAATTCGTAACTCCAGACGATTTAAGTCATAGGGACGGCGATCGCCATTTGGTCTAACTGACATCCACAAATGACGGACATTTTGCATTGTTCCGGCTCTTAGCTGGCTTTCCACCCATTGAACGTGGTGGGCGTGGCTTTCAAACAAAGGAACATAAGCAGGTGTTTGTGGAAAAATACCCCATCGAGTGGAATGATAACCTGTTGCTTTGCCATCTATAAAAGGCGATGAAGCACTAAGAGCAAGGAACAAAGGCGCTTCCACCCTAATAATTCGGCACGCCCGCATTAATAATTCCAGGTCACTAATACCTATATTGATATGAACGCTAGCTGTAACGACCTTAGTGCCGTAAGTTTGCTCAATATAATCGTGATAGGGATTTGTTGGGTCAGAGCGAAAAAAGCGAGTACTATCACCCAAAGATAAAGAACTGCCTGGAATAATAGTATAGTCACCCAATTGCTTGATATAGTTTCGTAACTTTACGCGAGGCTGTAATAAAGCACACAACAACTGCTCGTAACTTTTTGCTGGAGCCGTTGTGTATTCTACATTCCGGTTATCTGGCTCTCGTACAAATCCATCTAAAGATGTGACAATCTTGTCGGAGAGACCGACGATATCACCATTGGCTGTACCAGTGTACATTTCTACTTCAAAGCCTTTTGACAGCACCTTAATTATTCCCCTCGGCTCTCCATACTCCTAGATTGTATCTGGAATCACTAAATTTCTGCATCATACGTTTGAGTTACTTAACAAGTAGGGGTTAGTGGTTAGTGGATAGTGGATAGTGGATAGTGGATAGTGGATAGTGGTTAGTGGATAGTGGATAGTGGTTAGTGGTTAGTGGTTAGTAGATACCAACAACTAACAACCAACAACTAACCACTATCCAATACGATATACTTCGCTAGCAGCACGATGCACGAGGGAGTGACGCCATACTAGGGATTTCATATCGTCAGCGTAACCACCGCCAATGACACAGGCGGTAGGGTAACCAGCTGCAACGCAGGTACTCAAAACCTGCATTTCACGCCGAAAAATGCCTGTATCGGTGAGTGCTAATTTTCCCAATCTGTCACCTATGTGAGGGTCAACACCAGCGTCGTAAAATACGAGATCGGGCTTGACATCAGATAACAAATCTGGTAGATAATTTGCTAATGTTTGTAAGTAATCATCATCTTCCATTCCCACTGGTAAAGGAACATCTAAATCGCTTTTCTGTTTTGTACCGGGGAAATTGACTTCACAGTGCATTGAGAAAGTAAACACTCTATCATCTTCTTGAAAAATAAAAGCAGTGCCATCTCCTTGATGCACATCTAGATCTACAATCAGAATTTTTTGAACAAAACCGAGTTTTTGTAACACGCGGGCTGCGATCGCTAAATCGTTGAAAATGCAAAAACCAGAGCCATAACTGGGAAAAGCATGGTGAGTTCCGCCTGCGGTATTGCAAGCCAAACCGTTCTCAAGTGCGAGTTGGGCGGTGAGAATGGTACCGCCAACCGCCACACAGGTACGATTGACGAGTGCTGGACTCCAAGGTAAGCCGATACGCCGTTGCGCTTTGGCATCCAAAGTCCCTTCGATGTAAGCTTGAACGTACTCTGTAGTGTGAACTAACTCGATAAATTCCTGCGGTGGGCGCGAGGGGGTATGAAATTGTTCTTTTTGTGCGACACCATCATGGAGTAGCAGATCGTAAAGTAATTTAAACTTGGGCATCGGGAAGCGATGACCTTCGGGTAATGGGGCAACGTAATCGGGATGATAAACAATAGGTAAATCCATATCACTCTATTGAAGCATCAAGATTTCGATTAACGACTGAAATTCCATTATTTATCCTCTAGTTCTTCAAACAAAGCACTAAGATCCCGATAACCACTCACTACCCTTAGTATTTCAATTCCCCTTTAATTGGACGAGAAAATATTAAATAATTATTAATTGGAAAACTTCGTAAACTAACAAATATTACTCATTGGCTAATAAGCTTGCTCCCGACGCTGTTGTATTTTCTGTTGCAGGTGGCTGAACAAAGTTTCGCCATCAATAACTTCTTCCCGTAAAGATGCTTCTACACCAATGGCGATTTCCTGTTGCAATTCTTCAAATCGTCCCTTATAAATACGATTGCGCTCTGCAAATGTTTGTAAAGCTGCTAGGACGACTTCTTCAGATAACGCATATTTCCCACTTGCTACCTGGTTGCTGATTTCTGGACTCGTGACTGGGAAACCACTGTATTTCTCACCGAGCGTGCATTTGTATCAGAAATTTTTGTTAAAGTTGATGTGTAAGCTTTGAGAGTTGTTCAGGGTTGATGATAAATGAGTCAATTTATTCAGCCAATCAACTTGGAAATATCACCCGATTCCTTAAATCAAGGTGAACAGGCTATCCGTCAGGAATTAGCCCTACAGTTATATATGCAGAATATTTTTACCTTTAGTCAAGCGCGTCACTTGGCTAACTTATCTATATGGGAATTTCAGAAACTTTTGGGGCAACATAAGATTGAACGTCATTATAATGAAGCAGATTTATCCCAGGATATTGAAACAATTGAAGCAGGTTTTTAGAAATTGTGACGATTATTTGTAATGAAATATGTCAGATTTTAGCACTACGATTGTACGTCCTGTTTACTACAGAATTATTGAGCGTCGGGGTAATGGTGGTTCTTCCGTACTTAGTGGGCTAATTTTATCTAAAACTTTTTTGAGAGCTTTGTGTAATCAGCTTTTTAAGCATTATCTAAGCTAGATCGATCCATAAAGCACTTAATCACCGCATTGAAATCCCATACAATCAGGTTCAGATACGAAGCTTATTGATAATTTAGCCCACTAAGTACGCAAGAACCGTAATTTTCAATCTCTTTGCGCTCCCAGTACCAACCTAAGGGAACCTGCGTACCCCCATCCGTGATGTACCAGTTTCTGGGATGAGCGCTTGGCGAAGAATCATCATCATCAAAATCACGATCTCTCAGTCCCGCAATTGTTGAACCAGTCCGCACGTCTTTCCCACCCAGTATCCGTTGAGCGAAACCTTGCTTGCTACCGATTGGTCGCACTACACAGCCAGGAGGGACAATAGCAGAAATAACACGTACATCGGGGCTTTTCGCAACACCCTCACAGTATAAAATATTTACAGGCACAACGAACCCCCAAGCAACCGATAAGTATCGCCCTCACCAATTACGTCGCTAACAGCATCATTATGAGTTGTCACGATAAACTGACAAGTTTGACAGAGTTTGGGAAGTTGGCGCACTAACAACTGTGCCGCAGGCGGATGAAGGTTGAGGTCAATTTCATCAATTAATACGACTGAGTAGGCAATTTGCTGGCGTATAAACTCGTAGAGAATCGGAAATACTGACTGTTCTCCGGCTGACATTTCAACTAAGTCATATGAGCGATTTCCATCATCAATAAGAAAGTAGTAATCTTCGGGTGTTGGGGAATCAACTCCAGGCATTGGTTCGACACCTGCAAAGGTGCGTCCGGGGAAAATCTTAGTATATAAGTTTTCTAATTGTGTCAAGTAATCTACAGTAGAAGTACGAGTCAGTTGAGCAAATTTCCACCCGTTGAGGTACTTACGCAGCCTCGCCACGCCCACTTCAAAAGATATGCGACCGCTTGTAGATTTCCCGATACTCACTCGCCCTGCACTTGTACCGTTTTCTTCTGGTTGCGGCGTCACACCAAGATTGCGGAACTGGTCAAACCAAAAAATACCAGGTAGCTTAGAAAACTCAGAACGCACCGTAGGATCGGTTTCTAACAAGCTGCGTGCGTAGTAACGTCCGGCAAAGTGTATAGCGATGCAAGTAATATAATTCGAGCGATACCCCAGTAATTAACGGTTAGACATTGGTCACTCCTCTTGTATGGCTACAGGCGATCGCTTGTTCAATCTCTTGTATTTCTGAGGACAAACCAGGTTATGCAAAATTTATGCAAAATCAAAAATTAACCCCAGCATAGTTACGATACTTTGAGGAGATATACCGTACAAACACTGATAGTCATTTGGAAAGTAAAGATATTGTGAAGAAAAACCAAATAAGTCTCTTTGGTACTGAGTTTTTCTCTTTCTGCTGACAGGGTTGCTGTGTTCAGCCTCAAGCGTTGGGCTAGGCAATCCTTTATAATAGAAAAAATTCCGTTCTGTAGCTGATAGTGACCATCTACCAATTTATAAACTTCAAATGGTTGATGTTCGTCACGTCGCCAATACGTAGCGTTGGGTTTTTCTATTATACAATTGGAATACAGCCGATAGAGATGGTCTAGAAGTAAAGGTTTGAAATATGGAGTCAGTTGAGTTTCAGGTTATTGTAAAAAACGGTATTATTGAAATTCCTCAAGCATACCAGGAAGATGTTCAAGACGCTGATTTTGTCAAAGTGGTGGTCATGAAGAAAGCAAGGAAAAAACGAATTTCACCAAACGGATTTTTTGCTGAACTTGCTCGAAATCCAGTTGAAGTAGAGGGTTTCTTAACTCGGGAAGAAGTTTACGATCGCAAATTATGAGTCAATCAGGATGCTTTGTTGATTCCAATGTGTGGCTGTATTGGTTAGCCGACGACATGAAACTATCGACTGAGGAACGTTTGAGAAAACGGCACTTGGCGGTTGAAGTTATAAAAAATGAGAATTTAGTTATCAGTACTCAAGTGCTCAACGAAGTATGTGCAAATTTAATCAAAAAAGCTGGGTTTGGAGAAGACTATATTCACCAAGTCGTTCAGGAATTTTATGACAGTTGCGATGTCATAGTATTCAACTATGATATTCTAATTCAAGCTAGTGAACTTCGAGGTCGCTACAATTTTTCATTTTGGGATAGTCTGATTGTCTCTAGCGCACTCTATGCGAAAGCTGTCATTCTATATTCCGAAGATATGCAGGATGGAATAGTGGTGTCTGGGCAGCTTGAGATTGTTAATCCATTTAAATAGGGATTAGTTCTAATGCCTCAGAAGCAAGCATTAGACTGCATCTTTCGACAGGCGCAGCTTATCCAGATGTACCTTGGAAGTCCCGTAGCAGGTTTTAGAGATGTACTGATTCATGATTATTTAAAGGTGAATTTAAATCGAGTTTGGGGCGCGATTGAGCAGAATTTGCCCCAACTTAAGGCAACTATTGAGGCGATTTTGCAAGAATTTGGGAAATGTAACTGAACCAGAAACTCTACATAATTTGATTAGAGATAAAGTATTGCGATCGGCTGTGGCGTTATGAGAGACGATCGCCTGTACTTGAGCAACATCTTTGAATGTATCGATCGCATAGAGTCTACTATTGAGAGTCTATCGCTCAATAAACAGTTCTATCTATGCTGTGTATTTATTTAAGCAACAACCTCAAATGGAATTGACATTACAGCTAACTTGGTAGCATCACTTCCAAGAGTATCTGGAGGAAGCTGTGTATTTTCATTACCAGTTGTCCCGCGTGTGCTTCTGTCTAAATCATCTAGTAAACTATTAGTTAAATCTAAAAATTCGTCTCCAGTAATATTTGGTATTGGACTACGTTGATTGCCTATTCCTCTGGTATTTGCTAACGTTTTTATTACATCTATAAAATCACGTAACGGCGCATTGCTGGCAATTATAACTGCTTCTCCAAAACCAAGTGGTTCTGAAATATCAAAGGTGGTAGGATTTTCCCCTGGTTCGGGTGGTTGAGGAATTAAAAGTTTTTGCCTTGGTTGTATTATTGTCGCACCCTCTGAGCGATCGTAAGGGAAAATAACGTCCATTCTTCCGGTGCTGTCTATGCCTAAAATACTAACGTGGAGGGGTGCAGATTCATTATTTTGAATTTGGAAGGCTATTTTCATTCCTACAGGTAATTTTGGCACACCTAAATCAGAAAATTTTATTGGTTTTGTTGGTTGTGGACGATTTCCGACTCCTATATTTTGTTGAATACTACGAGTTGTGAAAGTTTCGGCAAGTAGTTTTTGATTTCCAGCAACAACCATTGAAGCTGTTATATTTATTTTTGATGTATTTGTATTGCCAAGTATATCTTTAACTATTTTGGCTGCTAGAAATGATTTTAGTTTCGGTTGTAAGCGTTCCACTGCGTTGATTACAGTTTCTTTTGTATCGCCAAAGGAAGTAGAGATGATTTCATCTAATGTTGGTGAAAATAGTCCGAAACTACCGACAGGAGGCAAATTTGGCATCCGTTTTTGTTGTAGTTCTTGGTATTTTGTTTTGGTCATGCGACCAAAAATATAATGTACTTGACTTTTTTCAAGGGGTAGTACTTCAATGCGCCTAATTGCTTGTAGTGTTTGTTTGGCTTGTTTTATAGTGTTGCTATCTAAAGAAGTATCATCTAGTCCAATTTTTAAAGTTAAATCTTTGGGGATAGTGCGGATACGTTCTTGTAAAAGTGTACCTTTTTGTAATTGGGTACGTGTAGTGCCAAGCAATCTACCTTTAGCTGTCAATCCTTGACGGGATGAAATTTGAACCTGTCCCCGTCCTTGACCATTTGCATCTACTACTGTAAAAACCGCTTTTTCATTAAATCCTTCTAAACTTTGTGAAGGTATCCCACCCAACCATAAATTTACTTCATCGCCATTAACATCTGTGACAACAGCTTCTGCTGGAAGTGCTTTGAGAGTGGAATGATATATTGATGTATTTGAATTTTGTCGCAAATTTTGCTCTATTTCTGGTATCTGACGCTCACCGGCTCCTTCTTGATTCCAGATGATTTCTTGAGTGCTTTCACGAACATTCACAAAAGTTTTACTAAAAGATTCATCCCCTATTTGTTGCCAAAGATGTTGAGTTAATGCGTAAGTAAAAGCTCCAGCACTAAAGTCACTTGTTCTGGTTTCAAGGGCTTCTTGGTCACGTTTAGCAGCAGTAATTACAATACCCTTGGCAACATTTTTTTTTCGTTGGTTGATAAACTCTTGTGGTGAAAGTCCGGTTTTTGCAAGCAATTTACGCTGTTGTTCATACTCTGCGGGACTGGGCAAAAAGTTACTTCCTCCATCGCGGGAACGCACTATTAAATTACCTCGTTTGGTTGCACCAGAGTAACAACTATCTAGGACGACGGTGACATTTTCGGTTTTTAATGCATGCATGAGTAAAAATAGGGTATGCCCCATAATGTCCTGAACTACACCACCATTAGGAGGTAAAGAACTATCGAAGGGAACAAGGGTACCGTTAAGCCCATCCGGCGTATCACGGTCTTTATCTTGTACTCTTGAACCATGCCCTGAATAATGAAATACTACCACATCGCCCGGTTTAGCTTGGTCGATTAAATGTTGTTCAAAAGCCTGTAAGATACCTTGGCGTGTTGCTTGTGCATTAGTCAAAGTCAGAATATCTTTGTCGTTAAAACCAAAGCGGTGAGTTAGTAACTCGCGTTGCAACAAAACATCATTTTTACATCCTTCTAATGGTGTGATGTTATTTTTATACTCATCAATCCCTACCAGTAATGCCAATTTGCGGGATGTATTTTGTGCTACAACTTTAGCGTATTGTTCGGATTGGCGCATGATGTCCAATTGGCTTATACCAACTGTTGCTAAAGCAGAACTAGCGAATTGCAGAAATTGACGGCGTTTGATGTATGTCATAAGATTTTGGATTTTGAGTTGAATGTGAATGATGTTAGGTTTTGTACTTTAATACTTAAGTAGTATCAAAGCTGTATATTTCCAGCTTTTGGGAGGATATGCAATCATTTGGGGCTACAATTTATGGGACAACAAGTAAAAGATGACAAAACTGACAACTATAAGTTGGCAAAAACTAAGCTGTAATGCCCATTCTGACGTTGATATTTTTTGCTAGATGCGCCCGACTGACAGCCAGAATTTGTCAACAAGTACTCATGACAACCATCGCTTGCTGTAGTGTATTGTTGGCTACTGCTTTATTCTCAGGTTTCTGGCGATGATAAAGCGGAATCAAACCTAGTAGCGATCGCAGTTCGTTTGCTTTGTCATTCTGAGTTCGAGAAAGATTTAAGCTTTGCTCAAAATATTCTCGGATAATTTTTAGATAAAACTTCATACACAAGATACAAAACTTTGGTTTGGGCGAATTAGAACTAATACACGTCAAGGAATTATTGCTATCGATTTACAAAGATGATAACGTCAGTGTAATTTAACAGATTATCGTTTGTATACCATCGCCGAAATGCACGATCGACAAATTGTTGCGACTGCAATGGTTTTAGTAAATCAAGGAGAAACAGTAACAATCTATAAAGCACCTCAGAAACGCAAGGGTCAAAAACTACTCAAGGAAGGCTTTCAACCAGTTGATTTTCCATATAATCCTCCCTACGCTGACGGAAATTGTTACTTTGCTGGACCTAACGACAGAAGTATTGCAGAAGAATACAATCAAAGCTACAAGGAAGGCATCCTTTGAAGTTGTGATAGATAAACTAACTTACGAGGAGTATTTCAAACCTCTAGAGTATCGCTACGATCAAAAAGGAGGTCGTGAGCGAGTTGAGGTGATCATCCCTCAAAAACTATTTTCAGTCCTCAACAAATTTCCACGTGTACTTAAGCCACAATAAGCACCATGAACAGTAATACCTGGGAGCAAGTTAAGTCAGAGTACAAGCTTGGTCAGTTTGTACAAGGTAAAGTCGAGCACCACACACCTTTTGGGGTTTTTGTCAATATTGGTGAGTCAGTCGTGAAAGGGTTAATCAAAATACCTGACTTTTTGGACGAAGGTGAGATGACAGAGGAAATGTATCCGGAGATCGGTGCATTAGTAGGGGCAATTGTTGTTGGATACAATGAAAGTAACCGTAGTGAAGTTTATCTTAATGCTAAGCCTAGTGTTTTACATCAAGCCCTTGTCCCTCTTCAAGGTCGTAATGCATTGATAAACTAACTCTTCTTTAAAAATCCAAATCTAAGATTTTTCTAACCCGGAACCGTCTATTCTGTGTGACTAGCCAAGTCAACTCACAGATAGTTCCATCGGGGGATAACTACAATACTGTTGCTAAAGCTAGGAATGCTACGTTACTTTAGGAAAAGTGCTTTCCAATTTTGGAATATATTGCTACACTCTCTGTCCGCCATGAATTTATTATCCCGATACTTGTAAGTTTCGAGAAGAAAGGAAAGGTGCGATCGCCCTCCCATTTTTTCGTACCCAAATTATACTTAGGACGCACTGACAACGATATGACAATTTTGCCAAATTATCGTTGTTGTCCCAATTTAGCAGAAGTCCAATCTCCGGAAGGTATGAAAGCAGCCCAGTAAAAAGGATGTTGATATTGCTGGGACTTCAGCATTTCTAATTGCGTCTGTCGCAAGGCTTCGGAACGTCCTTCATTTTTGATGAGTTGCCTGTAATATTTAACCATTAGTTCTTTTGTACCTAAATCGCTAACATCCCATAGACTAATTAATTGACTTTGGGTACCAGCCATCACAAAAGCACGACGCAAACCATATACCCCTTCGCCGTTGGTTGCTTTACCTACTCCTGTTTGACAAGCTGAAAGTACGACTAATTTAGTACCCAATAAATTTAAGGAAGATGCTTCTAATGCTGTCAATACACCATCTCCGTTACCACTACGACGCTCGTTAAACCCAGCTAAAGCAATACCGGAACGCAGTAGGGGATTTTCAATGTTTTTACTTACTCGACGACTGGAACCAGGTTTGACTGTGATGCCACGATTTTCTACTGCTAAATCAAGAGTATCGGGAACCTCTATTTTTTCGTCAGTCAAAAAGAAACCGTGGGTAGCGATATGGAGAATACTAGGCGATCGCACTTGTTTTAATGCATCTTCTGTGGCTTGACTACCTGTTAAAAGGTTGACATTTATACCTTTTTCTTTTAACAGAGGTAGAATAGCATCTGCTTCTTGTTTTGTTCCTGGTAAGGGACTAAATGTGAGTCTGTTGATTTCTGAGGAGCGTTTTAACTCTTCCCCGTTACCTACGGCGATGAAGGCTTGCATCCCCAAGTTATTGACAAAATTGGGATGTTGGGAACCAACAATACTTTCTGTGATGTCAAGAGATTTTTGCGTGAGTTCCACTGCTTTTTGATTATTTCCCAGAAGAAAGTATGTCCAAGCTTGGTTGCTCAGGTTAATTGCGACTAGGGTATGTTTAGTACCATAGGCTTTTTCGTAAATCGCTAAAGAACGTTGTAAGAGTTTAAGGGATTCTTGAGGCTTACCCTGCACATTATATAAACTTGATAAATTATTCAGACTGAGAGCAACATCGGGATGATTGGAGCCAAATATTTTTTCTCTAATCTCTAAGGCACGTTTGATAAATGTTTCGATTTGAAGATTATCTGTTGGTTCACCAAATAGCTGTCGAATTTTTAAAGATTCTTGCAGAGGTTCTACGGACTCTTGGGCTTGATTCTGAGCAATATAAACTAAACCTATATTAGTTAATGTTTCTCCCTCCCCTTTCTTATCTTTTGTTTCTCGGCGTATACTCAAAGCTTGTTGAAATGTGTCTAATGCTTTTGAATATTCTTTTAACCCCTGATAAGTTTCACCCAGATTATCTAATACATTACCTTCACCTTGGCGATTATTCAGCTTTTGATAAATAGCTGACGCTGGAGTTAATGCTTTCTGCGCTTCTAGATATTCGCCTAATGAGTTATAAACTTCACCCAAATAATTTAATGCTTCTGATTCACCTAAAGAATCTTGTTGTTTTTGTCGCCGTGCTAAAACTTGTTGAAAAGTTTTCTCTGCATCTCTGAGTTTATATTCGCGTAACTGTGTAATCCCTAGTTGTAATAATTTATCTGTAGATATTGCTTGAGGAGTAGAGGAAATTGAGTTTTGAGTAATAATTTCCTGTCTAGAAGAAAAAGCTGCTTTGTGTATTCCACTTAATAAAAGTGTAAGGCTAATAAATGTACCTAAGCGTAGAATCAGCAAGTTTAATTTAGCGTTGGGTTTCACTGATTTTTTAGCAGATGATATAGTTTGCATAAATTTGTGATTGTCAATGGTTATTAAAATTTGTCTCTCTTATGCGGGTTGGTGATGTATATTTCTAGCTTTTGCGAGGATATGCCAAAATTGAGGCTAAAATTTAGCGGGAGTCCAATCACCAGAAGGAATGAAAGCAGCCCAGTAAAATGGATGTTGGTATTTTTGGGACTTCAACATTTCTAATTGTGTCTGTCGTAAGGCTTGAGAACGCCCTTCATTTTTGATTAATCGTCCGTAATATTTCACCATCAGTTCTTTAGTTCCCAAATCATCCACACTCCAGAGACTAATTAACTGACTTTGAGCACCAGCCATCACAAAAGCACGACGCAAACCATATACCCCTTCGCCATTGGTTGCTTTACCAACACCAGTCTGACAGGCGGAAAGTACAACTAATTTAGTACCCGATAAATTTAAGGAAGATGCTTCTAAGGCTGTCAAAACACCATCTTCATCACCACTGCGACGGTTGTTAAATCCAGCTAACGCGATACCGGAGCGTAGTAAGGGATTTTCAAGGTTTTTACTCATCTGACGACTGGAACCAGGTTTAACTATAATTCCACGATTTCCCACAGCTAAATCATGAGTATCTGGAAAGTCTATTTTTTTATCGGTGAGAAAGAACCCGTGGGTAGCGATATGTAAAATACTGGGCGATCGCACTTGTTTGAGAGCATTTTCTGTGGCTTGCGTGTCTGTCAGGAGTTTGACATCTTTTAATAAGGGGACGATGGCTTCGGCTTCTTGCTTTGTTCCTGGTAAGGGTGAGAACTTTAGCCTGTCAAATTCCGAGGAACGTTTTGTTTGGCGATCGCTGTTTTTAGGGAGAGATAAATGACTCGTAGCATTGCCAAAATCAATATTTGCCATTACCACTGGTGTTTGACGGCTGGGTGATTGATTTGATAAGCGCAGTAAGTCACGCCCAGTAGTAAGGTAATTAATAGTGTAATTTTCTACCAAGTAGCGGTTTTTTTCATCTACCAATGCAGCGAAGGGAATCAGATTCAGCTGGCTGTCGGGAGAAAGTAGCAGTTTTCGCTTGTCACCCAATAGTTTGCGGATGGGTTGCATGAGTTTGCTATCCAGGCGACGCGCAATTGGTTTGACATCGCGGGATTTACTTTGCAGAATTTCACCAAATTCCGTAATTTCTCGTTCGATGGCTTCCGCTTCCCCTAAATCTGCCCATTGTGGTGTGCCTTGGGATGTCAAGATATATGCAGCATAGCGAGGTTTGCCATAGCGATCGCTTCTTTTTCCGGCTTTGGGATTGATTAAAGGTTGATACAGCGTAAATTCTACTAAAGCTGCATCAGTAGGTATTAATTTTTGCACTGATTCAATTGTGGTTACTTGGGTGGCAGTGCGAAATTCGCTGCTACGTTTAGAGAGTTCTGCTTCTAATTTGTCGTACTCAACTTGAAGTTTTGCAAATTCTTGACCAAAATTACTAGATTCAGTGTAAGTAAGTCTTGCCAGTTGGGAACTAATGGTTGTGAGTTCGTCAAATAATTTTTGGTTTTCCGGGGTGAGATTTTGTCGCAACCAGCTACGACTATCGCTCTCGACATCAAGTATCCGTCCTTTACGCCGGAGGATTGCGGTGAGAGCCAGTTTTGCAGCTTCGGGATTATTAGGTGCTGACTGCAGGTGTAAGGAAACTGTGATGTCGGTTGACTCATTGACTAACGCCATCATATAGTTTTGTTTTTGGCGTTCTGAACCGATACCAAGGATAATATTGAGATTGCGATCGCTAATATCCAAACTGCGGTTTCTCAACTCAATCGCACGGTTTATATCCCCTTGAGCATGGTAGGCATAAGCTTGTAATCTTAAATCTTTGACAACATCAGGATGTTGGGAGCCAAAAACACTTTCTGTCATCGAAAGCGATTTTTGCAAGAGTTCCAGTGCTTTTTGATTATTTCCTAAGAGAAAATAAGCCCAACCTTGGTTACTTAAATTGAGTGCAACTTGTGGATGATTAGTACCATATACTTTTTCCAAGATACCTGCAGAACGTTGTAAAAGCTGAACAGATTCTTGATGTTTGTCTTGGTTCTGATATAAAAGAGCTAAATTATTCAGACTGAGGGCAACATCAGGATGATTTATGCCAAATACCTGTTTTCGGATACCTAAAGCACGTTGAATAAGTTTTTCTGCCTCAGTATACTTTTCCTGGTGGTAATAAGTAGATGCAAGATTGCTAAGGATTGTCGCAATAATAGGATGATTGCTACCAAATACCTTTTCATTAATAGTTAATGCTTGTTCATATAAAGCTTCAGCTTCCCGATCGTTTCCCAATTCACTATATAGATGAGCCAAATTCTGAAGTGATTGAGCGACCAAAGGATGCTCATCATTAAAAGCTTTTTTGTGAATCTTTAAAGCATCTTGATATAAGTTTATTGCTTCTGGATAATTACCTTGGGCTAAGTATGCACCAGCCAAATTATTCAGACTAACTGCAATGTCATGATGTTCTGTACCAAATACTTTTTCATTAATTGCTTTAGCGCGTTGATGTAATTCTATAGCTTCGTTATATTTAGCCAAGTTTTTGTATACCTCAGCTAGATTGTTGAGGCTTGTAGCAACATTGGGATGCTCTAAGCCAAAAACTTTTTCATGAATAGATAGCGCACGTTGGCAAATTTTTAGCGCTTCTGAATAATTACCTTGCTCTGCATATAATATACATAGACTATTAAGAGTAGTGGCAACAGAAGGATGCTCAGAACCTAATATTTTTTCTCGCATTGCTAAAGCACTTTCAAATAAATAAAGGGCTTCTTTATAGTTCCCTAAGTCAGTGTAAAGGCTTGCCAAATTACTAAGGCTTCTAGCACTATTAATATTCTCCAAACCTAATACCTTATTATTAATCGCTAGAGCGCGTTGATGTAAATCTATTGCTTGTTGATATTTTGCTTGTATACTGTGCAATTCTGCTAAGTTATTGAGACTAAGAGCAATATCTGGATGTTCGGAACCTAATCTTTTTTCTCGAATAGCTAAAGCACGTTCATGCAAGGAAAGAGCTTCTTGATATTTACCTTGGTCTTGATATACACTTGCCTGATTATTCAAACTACTAGCAACATCTGGATGTTCGTCACCAAATATTTTCTGACGGATTTCTAAAGCACGTTTGTATAAAATCATGGCTTGCTGGTAATTACCTTGCGTGCTATACAAGCCACCAAGATTATTCAGGCTAATAGCAACTAATGGATGTTCAGTACCGAATACTTTTTCACGAATAGCTAAAGCACGTTGAAATAAACCCTGTGCTTCCGTATGTTTTCCTTGTGCTAGGTAGATATTGGCTAAATTGTTGAGGTTAGAAGCAACTTGAGGATGTTCCGCACCAAGAATTTTCTCATTAATAGCCAAAGCAGTTTTTAGTAGGGGTATTGCTTCTTGATATTTTCCTAAATCTCTATATACAGAAGCAAGATTATTCAGACTGAGAGCAACATCAGGATGTTCTTTTCCAAATGCTTTTTCATTAAGAGATAAAGCACGTTGATGAAGTTTAACGGCTTCATTATAATTTCCTTTATCTTGGTATAGATTAGCTAAATTATTGAGACTACTAGCAACTCTCTCTGCTAAAGAATTTATTTTATAGGCATCTTCACTAGGTTTAGCTGTTAGTGCATTCTGATATAGCTGTTCGCGGATTTTTAAAGCATGTAGCCAAGTTTTTTCTGCTTCATCATAATTACCTAAGTCTCTATAGGCTGATGCTAGGTTATCAAGCTGAAGTGCTAGGTTAAAATCAGACCAAAAGTCTTTCTTTGATTTTTTTTCTGTGATTGTTAAGGCACGCTGATAAAGTCCTAATGCTTCTTGATAATTTCCTAAACCTGTATATATATTAGCTAAATTATTCAAGGAAGAAGCAACGTCTGGATGTTCCAAACCACGAAGTTTTTGAATAATTGCAAGAGCACGTTGACCAACTTTTAGTGCTTCTGGATAATTGACCAATTTAATATAAAGACTTGTCAAATGATTTAAACTACCAACAACTTCTATATTTTCTTGACCAAGAAATTTTTCTTGAAGTGCCAGAGAACGTTGAAAATATGGTAATGCTTCTCGATACTTCCCTTGATTGTTGTAGAGATAACCTAATTTTTTGATATTTTTTACTATTTCAATACTTTCCGTACCATATAAAACCTGCTGGCGCTTGAGTACTTGTTGATAATATGATTCAGCTTGAGAATAATTTTGTTGATTTTCATATAGTAATCCTAAATAGCCTAGAAAAGTAATCAATTCCTCCTCTGGTCTTTTAATTTTTTCAGAAATAGCTAAAGCTTTCTCGCAACTATCACTTGCTTGTTTATATTTTTTCCAGTTATGGTACAGATTACACATTCCATAAAGATTAATGCTTTCAAATAAAGGTAGTTTATTTTCTTGAGAAATTGATAAACCTTGCTGATAATATTCAATTGCTTTTGGATATTGCTGTAGATTGTCATAAGTCAGTGCTATCGAAGCAAGCAAAGTTGATTGTGCTGGAGGATTATTGAGTTCTTTAAAAATTACTAGTGCTTGCTGGTATAGTTCTAAAGATTTATCAAATTTTTGTTGCTGGTTATAAATAGAAGCGATTTGATTGAGAGTATTCAATTCTAATTCTCGCTGCTTGAGTTCTTGAAAAATTCCTAAAGCTTGCTGATATAATGCTAAGGCTTTATTATACTGTTGCTCCTTGCTGTAAATTGAAGCGATATTTATCATAATTTGAGCTTCTTCAGCACGATTTTTTTGTTTTTGATAAATAGCTAATGCTTTTTGGGCTATTTCTAAACTTTGCTGACTGTGTTCAAGTGCCTTTTGGGGATTTTTTAACTGATTATAGGCATCTGCAATATCAGCAAGAAGCCTTATTTCTTCCAAAAAATTACCGCTTCGTCTAGCAAGTACAAGTCCCGATCGCATATGCTCTAACTGTTTGTCAGCTTGTCTTGAAAAAATATGAACTGTCGCTGCTGACATCAGTGCGGTACTTTCAGCTTTAGGATTATTTACCTGACGACTAAGCTTTAAAGCTTGATTTAACATTTCAAAACTTTGGTCAATGTTACCTAAGACATAGTGGCTTAAACCCAATAAAGTAATTGTCTCTGGTTCGTTAAAACTATCTTTAAGTTGTTGTCGAATAGATAGCGATCGCTGTAAAACTTCTACAGCCTGAGAAAAATAACCTTGATTTATATAAACCGTACCAATATGACTTAAACTATTTGCTTCACCTTTTACATCTTTAATTTCTCGCCAAATAATCAAAGCTTTTTGAAAATTATCCAACGCTTTTGAATATTGCTTAAATCCACTGTAGGCATTACCAATATTACTTAGCGCTTCTGCTTCATGTGGACGTTTTTTTGATTCTTGAGCAATTTTTAAAGCCTCTTGAGAAAATTTTAAAGCTTGTGTTGGCTCACTCAATAAATTATAAACTTCGCCTAAATAGTTTAGAACGACAGCATCTCCGGCAGCATCATTTTGTTGTCGTCTTTGCAATAAAACTTGTTGAAAGGTTTTTTCAGCATCCCTAAGTTTGTATTCGCGTAGCTGCGAGATTCCTTCTTCTAATAATTTATCTGTAGATGTTGCTTGAGAAGTTGGAGAAAGTGAGTTTTGAGCAAAAAATTCTTGCTGGGATTTAAGTGCAGTAACTGCTGGGATACCACTTAATAATCCAGTAATAGTAATGATTGCTCCAAACCTCAATATGGCAAGATTAAATTGATTACCTATTGAGATTAATTTTGGCGTACTATCTGTTTTCATCTTTGTCTTTCCTAATTTTAAATAAATTTCCTTGGCACAATACAAGCATTTATCGCTCTATTGTTTAAGCATCAATCATAGCTAAGGCAATTAGGATTGGATTTATTCCGACTCCCCAATAAGAGTAAAAGCAGCCCATTGAGAAGGATTAGAATATTTTTTCTTAGTAGTCAGCATCGCATTTCTTAAGGCAGTAGCTTTGTCAAGGCTTTGTTGCAAGTTTTGATAAAACTCTGTCATCAAAAAGGCAGTTGAACCATCATCTACAGCCCATAAAGAGACAATTACACTGGGTGTACCAGCGCTAATTAAAGAACGAGATAAACCAATAACGCCATCACCAGTTATTCGACCTCTACCTGTGTCGCAAGCGCTGAGAACAACCAAATCAGCATTGATTTTCATATCGAAAATTTCTTCTGCTGTTAATAGTCCATCGTCCTTTTTATCTTCCTTGCTTAGAGGTGATGAGAGGTAGCTTATATTTTCTGGGGTGATAGTGAGCCTTCCTTCGGAAGGAGCTAACGCTATCGCACTATCTAATCCTCGAATATCATCAAATAAGCCGTGGGTAGCAAAATGAATAATTCGCGCTTGGGGTAAGCGTTGTACAATCGCTGCTTCTGTTGCGTTATTGCCAATTAAAGCTTGAGTGTTAAATAAAGATGCGATCGCTTTTGCTTCTTTCTCAGCCCCAGGTAAGGAAGTTAATTGTTGCGGTTTATCCCCAACTTTTAAGGCAACCTTCGGCATGGTAGGATTGCCTACAATGAGTGAAGACATGAAATTAAGCCCTGCTACCACACTTCTTGAACTTTTTCTTCCCTTTTGACGTTGCTGACGGGTTAAATCTAAAACTTGAATTGAGGGTGACGTGAGAATAGTATGTTTTTCTATCAGGTATTTACCATCTTTATCTTGTAATGCAGGGAAGGGTACAAGAAATAACGAATTTTGAGGGATGAAGATTACCTTGTCCGTTTCTTTTTTAGGTAATAGGTCAGCAATAGGATTAATTAATAATTGATGTAGTCGTTTTAAATTGTTTTGTGCTTTACCCGGATTTGGTTTATGAGATACTCGAATACCACGACTTCTGACACCGATTGATTGACGGCTAATTTTAACTAATTCTTCTAAATTTATATTTTCTTTTTGCCACAAAGGTTTAAGATCAGCTTTGCGGAATGTGACTTCACCTGTGGGTTTTATCACCCAGATATATAGCTCTGATTCTTCTGCTTTTTGTCTACCTGCTACTTTGAATTCATCAGTAATAATTGAATATTGAACGAGGGTGGCATTTTGTGATTTGGCAATTTGTTTAATTTGGTCAATATTTGGTGGGTTTGATAATTGTTCTTGAGAGTTAGAAGATACTTGAGAAGCGAGTAACTCTACAAAGGCACGTCCTCTTCCTTGCTCGGCTATCTCTAGCGCTCTATCTGTCTTATTTTGAGCAATCAGGACGGATTGTAAAATGCGGTAAGTATTAGTTTGTCCCTCAAAAATTGAAACTTTAAAAGCATCATTACTACCTAATCTCTGACGTTGAGATTCCCAAACCTCTATTCCCAATAGTAAGATTTTTTCTGCTTCTGGGAGTTTACCTGATTTTTCCAGAGCAGCACCTAAGTTATTCAGCGCATTACCCTCGCTTTGACTGTCTTTTATTTGACGTGCTATTGTCAAATGCTGTTGATAGTACTTAATTGCCTTAGCATAATCCCCCAGATTAGCATAAGCATTTCCCAAATTACCTAGTGCTTTTCCTTCACTTTGATGGTCTTTGATTTGACGTGCAATTGTCAAATTTTGTTGATGATACTCAGTGGCTTTGGTATAGTTCCCCTGGTTAGTGTAGACATTTCCGAGATTGCCCAGCACTTTCCCCTCACCTTGGCGATTTTTGATTTGGCGTGCGATCGCCAACACCTGTTGATAGTAATCAATTGCCTTAGCATAGTTGCCTAAAAAATTGTAAGCAATTCCCAGATTACTTAGCGCTGCAATTTTGCCTTCAGGATCTTTGATTTGGTGTGCAATTGTTAATGCCTGTTGATTGTACTCAATTGCCTTGGCGTAGTCCCCCAGGTTATAGTAGACATTTCCCAAATTAACCAGCGACTGACTCTCGCTTTGAGGGTTTTTAATTTGGCGTGCAATTGTCAATGCCTGTTGATGGTAATCAATCGCTTTAGCATAATCCCCTAAGTTTCGGTAAGCATTTCCCATACCACCCAGTGCGTTACCCTCACCTTGAGGGTTTTTAATTTGACGTGCAATTGTCAATGCCTGTTGATGGTAATCAATCGCCTTTTCATACTCCCCAAAGGAATTGTAGGCAGTTCCCAGATTATCCAACGCCGTCCCCTCACTTTGAGGGTTTTTAATTTGGCGTGCAATTGTCAATGCCTGTTGATGGTAATCAATCGCCTTTTCATACTCCCCCAAGGAATTGTAGGCAGTTCCCAGATTAACCAGCGCCGTCCCCTCGCTTTGAAGGTCTTTGATTTGGCGTGCGATTTTCAACGCCTGTTGATTGTACTCAATCCCTTTGGCATAGTCTCCTAGAGAAAGGTAAGCAGCTCCCAGATTACCCAGCGCTTGACCTTCACTTTGAGGGTCTTTGATTTGACGTGCGATTGTCAAATCTTGTTGATAGTACTTAATTGCTTGGGCATGGTTTCCCAGGTTACGGTAGGCTACTCCCAGATTACCCAGCACTTTTCCCTCAACTTGAAGGTCTTTGATTTGGCGTGCAATTGTCAAAGCCTGTTGATAGTACTCAATTGCCTTAGCATATTCTCCAAGGTTACGGTGGGCAATTCCTAGATTGTTTAGTACCTTACCCTCGCTTTTTCGATCTTTTATTTCTCGGTAGAGATAAAGTGCTTGCTGCCAAGATTTTAATGCTGCCTCAAATTCACTCGTTTTATACTGCTCGCGCCCTTGCTGTAACAATCTATCAGCTTCCGCTTTCTTTGTATCTGTTGTCTGCGCCAAAATCCGCGATGCACCAAACACGATTGGTAAACTAGAACCCAACGAAGTCGAAACAACAGCCAACAGACAAATAAACACACCTAACCCAAGTTTGCAGGAACGCATCGTCATACCTCACACCACTAAAACAACCCAATCAACGTAAAAGCAGCCCAATCTTGAGGATTTGGATACTTTTTCATCGTTTCCAGCATCGCTTGACGTAACGCACCCGCTTTATCCGTATTTTTCCTTAAATTACCATACAACTCAGTTATAAGATATGCCGTCGTCATATCATCCACTGCCCACAAGGAACCAATGACGCTATCCGCACCAGCACCTAAAAAAGCACGAGAAAGCCCAATGACACCATCACCTGTGATTTTTCCCAATGCTGTATCGCAACTAGCCAAGACAACTAAATCGGCTTTGAGGTTTAAATTCTGGATTTCTTCAGTCTTCAACCAACCGTCATCTCGCTCGGAGGAAGCAAGGGCAATGACACCAGGAGAGTTTTCTTCAACGCAATTATTGGGTAAAGTATATGTGGCGAGGTGAATAATTCGCGCTTGGGGCATTTTCTTCACAATTGCGGTTTCTGTGGCAGCATTACCTATTAATGGTTGAGCTTGGAACATCTCTGCAATGTTTTTTGCTTCTTTTTCTGCACCTGGTAACGGTGGAACTTTACAGATTTCCTTTCCTGTTTTGAAGGGTATTTTTGGTGCTGTAGGGTTTCCTACTATTAATAATTCATTGCCTGTTATATTTGTAGGGATAAATGATTGTTCACCCTTCCCTTTATTTTTTCGTTGATAGAGTAAATCTAATATCTGAACTGACGGTGCAGTAGAAATAGTATGTTTCTCAATCAAATACTTACCTTCTTCATCTTGCAAAGCTGCAAAAGGAACGGAGAATAACTCACCTTGAGGAATAAAAATTAGTTGTTCATCTGGTTTTTGTGGTAGTAAATCAGCGATTGGTTTAATTAATACTTGATGCAGCTTTTGCAAATCAGTACTTGAAATTTTTTTCTTTGGATTGTATTCTAATTTAACTCCTTTTGTAACTTCGCTTCTTGCACCAAGGTTACGTCGATGTCTTCTAAATAAATTAAGGAATGAATTTTTTTCTATCTCTCCCAAGGCTTTTAAGTCAACTTTACGAAATTGCACATCGCCTGTAGGTTTAATTACCCAAGTATATAATTCAGATTCTTGAGCTTCTGTTTTCCCATTAACTACAGATTCATCAGCAATAATTGAGTATTGAACAATTGTGGCATTTTGTTGTTTAGCAACCTGCTTTATTTGCTCTGTGTTTAATGCTTCTGAAGATTTGGAAAATTGTTTCATTAATGGTTTCGCGATTTGCTTAGTTGTAGTTTGCTTAAAAGTAATTTTATTTTGGAATATATGCGATTTATTATTAGCAAGCGCACTGCTATAAGTAGCTGTAACAGTTGTCAAAATTATAAAAGCGGGAACAAGTTTAGTAATCAAGTAGGGAAAATATTGTTTGGAGTTTTTTATCATCTTTCTATTGGTGAAGGATTGTTGTGAGAGTTGGTATTATTGGGAAATAGTGGTGCGTTACACTGACAATAACGCACCTTGCTATAGCAGTTTTCAATTGGGTGCAATACATAATAAAGTTATGGAACCGCAGATGAACGCAGACGAACGCGGATAAATCTGTACTTCACTCAAGTGAAAATCCCTATAATCGAATTATTCAATACAAACAAAATTGTTCTAGCTAGTCTGAATGTTTTTTATCATGTCTTGTGCTTTTTTTGCCAATTCTGGTTCTCCTTGCGCTTTAAAAAGGTTAACTGCCTGATTTAAATCTAAAACTGCTGCTTCTTTATCGCCTAATTTATATTGACTAGCAGCCCGGAAAAAATAAGCATGAGCAAATTTAGCATCAAGCGCAATGACTTGGTCAAAGTCTGATTTTGCTGCCTCATATTTATCCGTAGATAAATAAGCAATTGCTCTACCAAAATAAGCATAAGTAGCAATCTCATTATTACGTTCAGTCTGTAGAACTTTGTTAAATGCTTCAATTGCTCCTTTATAGTCATCTTTTTTTAAGAGGTCATAACCCTGCGATAATTGAGTTTCAACGCTGGAACTATTACCACTTGTGTTAGCTGGTTTTAGTTGGGAATCTCGAATCTGTGGTTTTTCTAGCAACGGTGAAACTTGTGCTGCTAATTGATTGGGATTTTGGAAGTTTTGAGCATCCGCTTTAGCACTATAAAAACTTGCTCCTAATACAACTAAAGTAACTGCTAATTTTAAGCCTTTCATTGTCATGTCTCCTGTGTGTTTACAAATTTGTTACTGTATCAAGATAGTTTTAAGCCGTCGGAATTTCTTTCAATACATTTAAAGCTTGTTCAGCAGCTTCAGGGTTTCCTTGTTTTTGATAAAGTTCCGCAGCTTTTTGTAAATCGGATTTTGCTTCATCTGTTTGAGCTAAATTCGCTTTAGCGATCCCTCGCCAAAAATAAGCGTGAGCAAATTCAGGTTCCATTTTGATGGTTTGCTCAAAATCTGCAAGCGAGTCGCGATATTTTTCTAGTTGAACGCGAGCAAATCCTCTGCCAAAGTAAGGATAAGCGGAACTAGGGTCAATACGTATCGCTTGCTCAAAATCTTCAATTGCTGTCTGATATTCTCCTAATTGGGTGTAAGTAAATCCTCTAAAGAAGTAAGCTGCAAAGTTATTTGCATCAATTTTTAAAACTGTATTACAACCTTCGAGTGCTTTGGGAAAATCTCCTTTCTCTAAATCTCGTGATATTTGAGTTAATAACGCATCTACATTATTAGCATTACGAGCTTTGGGAGAAGAATTGAGTTGGGACAGTGGTTGGATTTTAGGTAGTTTTAACTGGGGTTTTAATTTAGTATTTGCTTGTGTCACCAGCAATACATTAGAATCGCTTAGGCTACCTGCAAAAGTTTGGGGAGTAAAAAGTATTGTTCCGACAACTGCGATGACTGCTGCTAATTTTAAGCTTTTCATTTTGTTTACTCCTTGATATTTGTTGATGTTGGGTTGATGTTAGATGAATGAAGTTTTACTAAGATAAATAAATGCACCCGTTGAAATTATGTTTTGTTCGCTCACAGGGATATGTATTTCTAGAGGAAAAGAGGATATGCCAAAATGTATCTCTCTTTAACTAAAATTTTTAAAACCGATAGCCTACACCAGCTTTCCAAAGTGTTCCTCCCCCATTGGTGAAATAAGTTGCATCAGCATACAGCACGACATTTTTGCTAACTGCACCTTCTGCACCACCTTGCAATACTGTTCCTGTACCGAAGGAAACTGAGGAAGTGCTATCGTTTACAGTCAGCGCAGAACCACCCACTCCTGCATAAATATTTACGTCACAGCTACGCCAATCTCGCCAAATCCCGCAATCTCGCCAGAGTTGGGAGTGAGTTTACCTGTGTCTGGCTGTTGTTCTGTCGCTATTTGGCGAGATTCAAAAGCTAAAGTATAGGACTAAGTGCTATACTTTAACCAAAGAGACTATAAAATGAAAATTTACAAAAACCGTACTTTTGACCGTTGGGCGCGAAAGGAAGGCTTAAACAATCTTAGTCTCTGTAACGCTGTAAACGAAATGGCAGCAGGGCTTTATGATGCTGACCTTGGAGGTGGACTGTTTAAAAAACGCATAGCAAAACCTGGGAAGGGTAAGAGTGGTGGATTTCGGACACTAGTAGCTACTAATAATGAAGATCATTGGTTTTTTATTTTTGGCTTTTCAAAAAACGAACGCAGTAACATTGACAAAGATGAAGAAGAAGCTCTGAAAATGTTATCCAAGCAATTACTTGCTTATACATCAGAAGAACTTGAGCAAGCAAAAAATAGTAATGCGTTAATAGAGGTAATTTGTAATGCGGAAGAAAAAATCAGCAATTCTTGAAGCAGTTCATGAGACAGCAGAAGACCTACACAAAGCTGGGCTAATGAATCAAACTACATTGCGCGAATTTGAACACCTATGCCTACCTCCTATTGAGCCTCTAGAACCTAATCAAATTAGAGAAATACGGGAATCATCTCAAGTCAGTCAAGCTGTTTTTGCACGTATTTTGAATATAAGTCCTTCAACAGTTCAAAAATGGGAAATAGGACACAAGCGTCCTAGTGGAGCATCTCTTAAGCTACTGCACTTGGTCAAGAATCGTGGGTTAAACAGTATGCTGTATTAAAATGTTAACGCATAAAATTCATAAGTTCCAAGCTATCAAATACCTCTTGTACTGTTTTCGATTGCTCGTCATTTAAGTTAGGAGAAACGTTTCTCCTAGATTCTGTCTCTTCCTCTAAGTTAGAAGAAATTTTTTCTTCTAACTCAGTAGACTCATCTAAACTGGAAGAGACATTTTTCTCTGGTTCTGCCTCATCATTCAAGTTAGGAGAAATGTTGTTGATACTCAATGGCTTTGGGGTAGTCTCCCAGACTATAGTAGGTATTACCGAGACCACCCAGCGCATTACCCTCCACTTGACGGTCTTGTGTTTCTTGGGCAATTTTCAGACTTTTAAGCGCAATTACTTGGTCAAAGTCTGATTTTGCTGCCTCATATTTATCCGTAGATAAATAAGCAATTGCTCTACCAAAATAAGCATAAGTAGCAATCTCATTATTACGTTCAGTCTGTAGAACTTTGTTAAATGCTTCAATTGCTCCTTTATAGTCATCTTTCTTTAAGAGGTCATAACCCTGCGATAATTGAGTTTCAACGCTGGAATTATTGCCACTTGTGTTAGCTGGTTTTAGTTGGGAATCTCGAATCTGTGGTTTTTCTTGCAACGGTGAAACTTGTGCCGTCAATTGATTGGGATTTTGGAAGTTTTGAGCATCCGCTTTAGCACTATAAAAACTTGTTCCTAATACAACCAAAGTAACTGCTAATTTTAAGCCTTTCATTGTCATGTCTCCTGTGTGTTTACAAATTCGTTACTGTTTCAAGATAGTTTTAAACCGTCGGAATTTCTTTCAATACATTTAATGCTCGTTCAGCAGCTTCAGGGTTTCCTTGTTTTTGATAAAGTTCCGCAGCTTTTTGTAGATCGGATTTTGCTTCATCTGTTTGAGCTAAATTCGCTTTAGCGATCCCTCGCCAAAAATAAGCGTGAGCAAATTCGGGTTCCATTTTGATGGTTTGCTCAAAATCTGCAAGCGACTCACGATATTTTTCTAGTTGAACGCGAGCAAATCCTCTGCCAAAGTAAGGATAAGCGGAACTAGGGTCAATACGTATCGCTTGCTCAAAATCTTCAATTGCTGTCTGATATTCTCCTAATTGGGTGTAAGTAAATCCTCTAAAGAAGTAAGCTGCAAAGTTATTTGCATCAATTTTTAAAACTGTATTACAACCTTCGAGTGCTTTGGGAAAATCTCCTTTCTCTAAATCTCGTGATATTTGAGTTAATAACGCATCTACATTATTAGCATTACGAGCTTTGGGAGAAGAATTGAGTTGGGACAGTGGTTGGATTTTAGGTAGTTTTAACTGGGGTTTTAATTTAGTATTTGCTTGTGTCACCAGCAATACATTAGAATCGCTTAGGCTACCTGCAAAAGTTTGGGGAGTAAAAAGTATTGTTCCGACAACTGCGATGACTGCTGCTAATTTTAAGCTTTTCATTTTGTTTACTCCTTGATATTTGTTGATGTTGGGTTGATGTTAGATGAATGAAGTTTTACTAAGATAAATAAATGCACCCGTTGAAATTATGTTTTGTTCGCTCACAGGGATATGTATTTCTAGAGGAAAAGAGGATATGCCAAAATGTATCTCTCTTTAAGCAAAATTTTTAAAACCGATAGCCTACACCAGCTTTCCAAAGTGTCCCTCCCCCATTGGTGAAATAAGTTGCATCAGCATACAGCACAACATTTTTGCTAATTGCACCTTCTGCACCACCTTGCAATACTGCTCCTGTACCGAAGGAAACTGAGGAAGTGCTATCGTTTACAGTCAGTGCAGAACCACCCACTCCTGCATAAATATTTACATCTTTTGCCACACCGATGTCATAGGTAACTGTAGGGATCGCTAGAGTTGCACAGACATCACTTTCACAAGCACCTGTTGCAGTAGCACGGATAGAAATTGGTAAATTTTTAAAGTCAATACGTCCTGTCACCGCAGGTAAAACACCACTTCCATCTCCGTTAATTCCCACTCCGATATAGCTTCCATCCATTCCAGTTGCAGCACTTGCTGATTGAATTGAAAATAAAGTTGGAATGCAAGCGATCGCAGAAGCCGCAAAAATAGTTGCTAGAGATCTGAGAGCCTTCATTGTTGGATACTCCTTGATATTTGAGATGAGAAAAGTTCTAAGAAAACGAATGATTTAACCTGTTAAAATATATGAATTACAGGTTTTTTCTGACTTGAGGTGATTCCTCTTTGTCTGCTCGTATTTATATATTTCTGAGGTTTGAGAGGATATGCCAAAATTGGAGACTTTTTTGGAAATGAGTTGTAAGTTAAGTGATAAATTAGCCCAGAATGCTTATCAAATAAGGCTTAAGACTCTTGAAGATTTTTAGTCAATATTTTCTTTCAACAAAGTTTTTTATATATCTTGAAAATCTGGACTGCGAACACACAGAAAAACATAAAAATACCCAGATAATTTATCTGAGTATCTTCTAAAAATATGATTGCTGATTTTTAACTACTTATTGCGACTTGTTGCACTCTGTTTTCATCTGTTGCAGAATATTTTGACGTATTTTAAGTAACTCAGTAGAGGGCTTTTCTACTGAGTAAGCTTGCTGTAACGCATCAGCCCATAATTCCTCTTGTATAAAATAGTTAGCCTTTGTCAGTGCGATCGCTTCCCCATTAGCTCCTTGGGCTTTTTGTTCCTGCTCCAAACCTTTTAATTTATTGGTTATGCGTTGTCGTTCTTGTGGTTCCATTACCATAAATTTAGTATTTCCAATTACTGTATCTCCCTCAAAGACTACCCAATAATAAGTTTCACCTGGTTGTAGTGGTTCTCCTGTATAACTGATAAATTGTTTCCCTGAAACTAATTTCTGAACCCATAAAG
The DNA here is from genome assembly GCF_009725235.1 of Scytonema sp. UIC 10036. The sequence continues at coordinate 72,338 of NZ_WJFC01000024.1, read as the reverse complement.
TCGTCTGTCTATTCTTCATCAGACCAACTTGTTGTATATTTCCTTGCCAAAGAAATAACGGGCGATCGCTCCAAACAATTCTGGGTATATTTGGTTTACCCTGTAGTGCATCTGGAGATATCATACAAACAGAACTTGGTGCAGATGAATCACGAAGTGGACGACCGACGGCTTTACGTGGTTTAACTGGAGGTTTTGGTTTAGATAAAGGTAGGAAAACATTAACCCAAGATAAAAAAGAATTTGTTGGTTTTATTTCCGCTTTTAACTTCAAGTTGGCAAATAATGGCGACCAAGTAATATTGAGCGCTAAAATGACTAAACAAGGCTTGATGTAATTGAACTTATTCATAAGCTTTTTTCCTCACAAATGCTAAAATAGCATACGACCAAATTGTCAGCGATGGTAAAAACCAAGGTAAAATCACTGCGATTGATGAAAGATAAATTTGCAAGCTTATTACACCATAAGCTGCTGTCAATGCACCTGAAGCTAATAAAATTTGTAACTTGATACGTGGATTAATTTGTATTATAAAATATAAAGTTTTACCAAGCAAAATAGCTATTAAAATCATCCACAAATCTGGGATAGGTACAACGATCCTGTTATTTAACAAATGATGTACTTTATAAGCATGAATCTCACCGCCAGTCAATACTTGATTTTGATTTTCTGGATTCTCTAAGTGTCGCCATAGTTCTAGAGCAGGAGGTAAATCAAAGTTATCTTCGCCATCTTTCGACATTCCTGCTTCACCATATCCCCCTGGTGCAATGATAACTATTTTATTTTTTAAGTTAGAGATAGATAGCTTTTGGCTATTATTTTCTAACAATTGCCAAGCTGGAATACTGCGATACACATGATTTGGAGGAACAGAAAAATCAACAATCGGGTGCAGCCACATTTGACCAAAATAATAGCTAAATTCTGTGAGTGGTTGTAAATTAATTCGTGGTAGCTTAAAACTAGCAATATTCTTCAGATTATTCTCTTGTAAGAACTTTTCAATCTGCTTACTAAAGTCTGTTTTACTATTTAATTTAGGCTGTGGTGGTTGTGTGAGTCCATCTTCAACAGTTTTATCTGCAACTGCAATCAATCCTTGTTGTTTTTTATTTGATGTGGTAGCTGTTTGTGGTGCTGTATACTGTAACTGATGCGATATTGCTAATAAATTAGAAAAAAATAATGGTTGAGATTGAGATTTGTCTGATGGGGATACGAGTTGCATATACCCTGGTAAAACCTCAATTTCCCCTTGCAAAGTCCAATTAGGACTAGCAATTTCAGGTAATACTTTTAACCTCTCACCATTTCGGACACTAGTTGTTGCCAGAACAAACCATACTGGTTGAGATGAATTTACACCAGCCTGAAGAGATTTAGCTAATAGTAGATCGTTCTCTCCCTGATATCTATCCAATAAATAATCAATACCGATTACCTTAGCACCTTTGGCTCGTAATTTATCAATTATTCTTGCAAAATATTTTCTATCCATCTGTCTTGCATTGGATAGCTTTGAGTCTTTAGTTGCATCTCTAAGTGATTTTTCATCTATTTGTACTAATAAAACTGGTGGAGTTTGTCTTAGTTCAACTTGTCCTGTTAATTGACGGTAAATAGCTTGTGTTTTTAAACGCTGTGCTAATAAATTGTTCTGTACAGGCAATTGTGTACTGACAAGAAATAAAGCAAAAATAGCAACCGTTTCAGTTCGAGATGGGCTGATTTTTCTTAAATTCTCTATGATACCCAATTTAAAGCGGAATAAATTTGCTTCTGGATGAAGAAATAAAGAAGGGATAAGATATGCACTCGGATAAGTCAAGTTCTCTTCTAATTTCAGATGCTGACAAGCTGAAGTTAAAGCTTCTTGGACATCCTTATATTGAGCCAATATCTGTAAAAAGTGCAGCAAAAAATCAGAAGCAACTTTATTATGAATTGGTTCGCGCATGATAGCTACTTGACTTAATCCTAAATCAATCAGTGTGTTAGCAATACTCAAACCATTACAAGAGTTAAATAAAGCAAATTGCAAACCTTTTTCTAAAGCTTTATTTAATAAAGGTATAATTTCACTCATTGATAAAGTTGTGTTGGGAGCAATTGAAATTTCTCCACCTGTCAACGCTGTTTCATTGCTGTGACCAGCGAATAATAAAATATCCCATCCTAGTTCTGATGTAATAGCTTCCTTTAGTTCGGATTTGAGTTCATCAATATTTTTTTCTGGTTGCCATCCGACAAATTTAATTTCAACAATGCGTTTAAGTTTTTGGATTGCTTTCTTTTCAGCTTCAAAATTTAAGCCAGTATCATCGCCTAAAATTACTAAAACTCTAGATTTACCGTGACGAATATTATTTTGCTTGGCTACCGATCTATGGATATTGATAGGACTGCGAACAATATTAATTTTACTCGAAGAAAAAACTAATTCCGTACAAATCTCCCAACTTTCCCAAGGTAAGTGTGCTAATTCTAGAGCATCACAAGTCAGAAAAAGATTAATATTTGTCGATTGGAAATTAGCAGATAATAATGATACTTGAGTTATTGCTGACCTAATTTCATATAGTTCACTACTACGCAGCCAATTATGAAATTCAGATAGAAATTTTGCCTCTGCTTGTACTAATTTTGCGTGCCAATCAAGAGTTGGTGTTTGAAGAGTGCCGGAATTTGCTATCCTTCCTCGTAAAGATGTTTTGTAAAAACTTAGGTAAGTGCGTTGCCATTCCTGATAGAGAAATGTCAAGTTTTCGGGATAGGGAATTTTGGCACTGAGACGTTGTGCGGTTCCCCAAGTTAATTCAAATAAGCAAACCTGTTCAATGCGTTGTACTTTGAGGTGAAAGTTAGTCATTTCTGATTTGTGGTTTATTATTTGTTAGTTGGTAGAGATGCGATCGCATCTCTATTAATTTTTAAAGTCCATTGCCAATTAAAATAAATGGTGCCCAGTAGTAAGGATGTGAATAACCGCTTTGATGTTTTTCATTTCTTGAGGACGTACCGGGTTGTATATTCACTGTAATACCACGTTGTTTGGGGTTTCTGCTGAAGTTATTCCCGTCTAGTAAGCTCAATTGCGCTTGACGTAATGCTTCAGATTTCGTCATTTTCCCTGTGGCGAGGTTTTTGTAAAATAGTTGCATTAGTTGAGATGTGCTAGGGTCATCAACTTTCCACAGAGATGCCATAACTGCTTTAGCTTTATCTTTTAGGAAATAAGAACTAATACCTTGAATTTCTATGCCATTTTGGTCTGAACCACCAAGCGCTGTTTCGCAAGCAGATAACACCACAAGATGAACACCACGTAAATTTCGTAAATATTGAATTTTTTCAATTGGATATTGTTCACCTGTTCCTAGAAGAATGTAAGATTGTGTAGGGTCTTTAGGTTTAAAAAGAGCGTGAGTGGCGATATGTAAAATGTTACGCCCCTTAATGTTATTTTCCAATGTATCCTGATTAAAATCTTTGTTGATAAACTTATCACCTGGGTATATTCCTTTCGTATCGCTGAGTGATTTGATGATGGAATCTAATTCTACGGGTACATATTTTAATGCTGGAAATCTACCATCGGATGTTGTGGCTTCATTTGATAAGCCTAAACCTAAAACCTGTGTTTTATTCACCTCAGAGGGTAGTTTATCATCAAAATTTGTTAAACCCACATTTATAATAGATGTGACAGTATAATTCTCAATCAAATACTTATCACCATCAAATAGCGCTCCCATTGGAATATAGTTAATAGCAAGGTCTGGTACCAATACCAAATGTTTGATTTTGTTTGCTTTGAGTTCAGCTTCTACAGGTTTAATGAGACAATCATACAGTTTTTTGCCTGTTGCTTTTACCTGTTTGATATCACTAGATGAACTTTGTAATAATTTGCGAAAACCAGTAACATCTTTAGTTAGTTCACTTTCGCTTATTTTACAAACTTTACTATTGAAAATACCACCTTTTGATGCCCAAAGTATTCTGATTTTATCCTTAAGTACCAAGGGATAAATCAAGACTGTATCCGTTTGCTCATCTACTATTTTTGAAGCCCCAGCAATTAAATCAGAAGTACGGTTAAAGACCTTATCAATACCGGATTTATCAACTTCAGAATTTTGAATATTTTTTCTTAGCTGATTGAACTCCTCCGTTAGTTGTCGATACTGATTTTTTAAACTAGTTATTTGAGAACAAGTTTTATTTTCGCATTCAGCAAGTTGCTTCCCAAATGCGATTAAAGTCCCATGTTTATTAATAATTTGCTTTTCTGTGCTACTCAATTCTACATCTGTAATCTTTGTCGTACTTCTCGTTTGACGGGTAAAATCATTGATATTTTGAAGTGCCAAAAGTTCAAGTATTTGTTGTGCTTCTGCGTCTCGCCCTTGAGAGGATAACAAATCTGCTAGTTGCCGATAAATATCAGAGGTTTTGACTTTCCCAAAATCAACGGTTGATTGTAAGAAAGAAGCTTGTAAATCTGGTGTTAATAATTTAATACCAGTTCGCACTTCTTCAATACGATTGATAGCTTCTTTGTAATAACTAATGGCAAGTTGAGGTTGATTTAAATCAGCATAAGCACGACCTAAGCCAGCATAAATACTAGAATCAGCACCTACGGCTTTAGCTTGGGTTTTAATTGCTAGTGCTTGATTATATGTTTTAATTGCTTCTTGCTTTTTACCAAACTTACGCTGCAAATTTCCTATAAATGTGAGTACACCCTTCTCATGGGTGGGATTTTTCGATTTTCTTGCAAGTTGTAAACTAGATTGTGCTCCTTCCATTGCTTTTTGCTCGTTCTTTAACTCACCAGAACCTAGACTCAGTACAATATTTCCTATTATTTCTATTTCAACTGTTTTGGTTTTGGGTAAAATAGCTAAACCTTGATTCGCATATTCAATGATTTTTTGTGGTTGGTCTTTACCAAAATAAGTGTAAGCAATAAGAAATAAACTTGTACTCTCAGACTGAGGATTTTTCATTTTCTGAGCTAGGGTAAGTGCCTGTTGTAAATATTCAGCACTTTTTTGTTCATCTCCTAAAGTGTTGTAGAATAATCCAATTTCAAGAAGAGTTGTCTGCTCAGAATATGGGTCGCTATTTTGTTTAGCAATTGATAATGCTTCCTGAAACAATTCCAAACTTTTCTGATAATTGCCTTGATTAGTATAAATCTGTCTTTGAATATTTAAAGCATCTATTTTTAGCTTGAAATTTTTAGTTTCTTCTGCAAATGTCAAAATTTGCTGTGCGGAATCCAAAGCTTGCTGATAATTTCCCTCTCCTGTAGAAGCTGCGCTAAGTTGTTTTAATGCTTCTACTTCCAATTCAATATTATTAATTTTCTTGGCAATTCTTAAAGCTTGCTGGAAAAATTCAATTGCTTTTTGAAATTCTTGGCTCTTCTTATATATATCACCTAATGTCATCAATGCACTAGCCTCAAATTCTGGGTTTTTTAAAGTTTTTGCAAAGTTTAAACGTTGTTGGGCATATTCAAAAGCTTTATCATATTCCCCTATATTCTTGTAAACTAAACTCAAAAAACCCAAAGCAGACAGCTTTTGATAATAAGCATGATGTTGAGACTCCTTCGGTAATTTCTGAATATCAATTTCATTGGATTTTATTAAAGCTTGTTGTGAAAACTGAATACCTTTATCAAAGTCACCTAAAACACTATAAGTAATAGCAAGTCTTAATAAAGCCTGTGCTTCAAAAGCTGTATCTCCGAGTTGTTTAGCAATTTCCAACTCTCTCTGACCTAATTCAATAACTTTGCTAATATCTCGTAGGTCTTTATAAACTTCTGGTATAAAAGATAAAGCATATCTCTCAGCATCTAAATTTTCAGACTGTCGAGCAATATTCAAAGCTTGTTGAATAAATTTCTCTGCTTTTTCTAATTCTCTTAATTGGAGATGATAATTACCTATGAGTGAGTAGGATTTACTTTGGAGTTCTAATATATTTTTCTCTATTGTTGAATTCTTTAGTTCTCGTGCAAGTTTTAAAGTTTCTGGCACCAATTTGAGAACTTCATTAGCTTGAATCATTACCTGATAATAATCTTTTTTAAGTGCGAGATCGTTAGCTCTTACAAAATAAAAGCTCATGATTTGCATGAGAATATCTAATTGTGCAGAACGATTATTTAGTACTTCTCGTTGGATAGCTAATGCTTGCTGAGAAAATTCAATTGCTTTGTCAAATTGTTTCTGAAAACTGTAAATCAGCCCAATTCCAACAAGACTTTGAGCTTCTAGTATCCTATTCTTTATTTCTCTGGCGATGATTAGTGATTTTTGTAAATTTTCCATAGCCAGGTCATATTTACCTTGTTGAACGTAGCAAACTCCAATAATAGAGAGTATTCTGGCTTCTTGCTCAGTGTTTTTAGCCGTTAATGGTAAAGCCTGTTGATACAATTCTAAGGCACGGTCATATTTCTCTTGTTTTGTATAACTCTCTCCTAGAGATGCGAGAATCTCAAATTCAATAGATTTATCTTTTACTTCACGAGCAACAGGTAATGCTTTTTGATAAAATTCAATAGCTCTATCATATTTCTTTTGATTAAAATAAGTATCTCCTACAGCACCGAAAATCCTAGCTTCAAAAGAACGAATTCCTGCTTCTTGAATGAGTGGTAATGCTTGCTGAAAAAATCTCAATGCATTGTCATATTCTTTTTTCTTAAAATAAATACCTCCTATCTGCTGTAAACTACTGCCTTCCCTAGCGCGGTTTCCCACTTCACGATTCACAGCTAAAGCTTTATTGAACCAATTCAAAGCATTAGAATAATCATCTATATTATTGTAAGCTGCTGCTATCCAAAAGAGAGTCAATCCCTCTTGAAATTTATCACCCAATTCTTGATGCATCGCCAGTGCTTGTTGTAAAAGCTTTAAGCTTTTATCGTGCTGTTTCAAGAAACTGTAAGTCAATCCCATTCGACCGAGAGTAACAGCTTCTCCAGCTTTATCTTTCACCTCGCGGCGAATTTCTAAAGCTTGCTGTAAAGTTTTTAAAGCTTCCTCTTCTTTAAATAAGGAAAGGTAAACCCCACCAAGATTATCTAGGGTTTCTCCTTCTCCAGCGCGGTCTTTAATTTCTCTACGAATCGTCAATGCTTGCTGTAAAACTTCTAATGCTTTTTCCTGTTGAACCAAACTGTTATAAACCTGTCCTATATTATTGAGGGTTTGCCCAATACCCGCTTTATCCCCCAATTGCTGCCTAATCTCCAACACCCGTTGATAAGTCTGCAACGCTTTGGGATATTCCCCACGCCGAGACTGCTGCACCCCCTCTTGAAACAACTTATCCGCTTGGGCTTTGCGATCGGAACTTGTCGCAGTTTGTGCTACTGTATGCTTGACGATCGCATTATTTGCAGCAACTCCAACACCACAAGTCAGTGAAAACACTAAACTAGCTAGGGCGAAACTCTTCAAACGGTTAGACATTGGTCACTCCTCTTGTATAGCTACAGGCGATCGCTTGTTCAATCTCTTGTATTTCTGAGGACAAACCAGGTTATGCAAAATTTATGCAAAATCAAAAATTCACCTCAGCATAGTAACGATACCTTGAGGAGACATTCCGTAGAAACACTGCTAGTCTTTTGTAAAGTAAAGATATTGTGAAGAAAAGCTCAAAAAGTTTCTGGAGTTAGCTGCAACACAATACTAATACCTTTTGCTATCTTATAAATGTAAACCAGTTTTGTGATTTTATGGTTAACAGTTATGGCAGGAAGAAAGAAACTCGAACGCACAAATCTCCACGCACGAGTAGCCCAGGGTACGGGAGAAAAGCTAAAAGAAATCGCCCAAAATCTAGGCTATATCTACGATAACGAAGGTTCTACCGGACAACTATTAGATGCGATCGCTAACGGAGAAATTATCTTAATCCTCAGTAATAAATCATCTGTCATCTCTAAAAATAGTTAAATTTATTCACAAAAACTGGTGTAAAAGTAATGGAAAATAAAATTGGGGACAATTGTGTCCCCATTTATCGAATTAAGGAGGTGATTTATTGAATCAAAACGGTAACGGTCACCCTTGGTTTTTGGAATCCTGTTAAAGTCTTTATCCGTACTCTTCTGAGACTTTGGGAGAAAGAAGATAAAGTATCTGGTGAAACATACCTCGTAGACTCGGAGGTTGTTGAAAGTGACCTAAATGATGTGGCTGATGAACCACAGCAAAGGTCACAAAATGATGACAACTAATTAAAACGATAGCCCCTAACTTAACTTGGGGGCTATCTTCCTTAATAATCTTACACTTGTTATTAAATATCTCCGATTAAATATGTCAAATTCCAGTACTACGATTGTACGTCCTGTTTACTACCGAATTATTCAGCGTCGGGGTAACGGTTGGGCTTTTAAAGAGGGTACACCATTTATAAACCTGTTTAATGCACCTTTGCTTTCCCAAGAAGATATATTTGCAGCTTTTGACACTTCAATGAAAAAAGTGGCAATCGCACTTTTCCGCATCAACGGTGGAAAGCAGGGTTACTATATCGCCAATATACTGGATAAAAAATATTACTATTGTGGGACTCAGTGGGAGGATGTAAAAACCAAGCTCAAGGAATTGGGAATTGGTAGAGATGACCCTATTTAGGATAAGGTTTTAGACATTGGCTCAAGTAACTGCTCAAGCGGTTCATCTGTCATGCTTCGACGAGATGCGTTTTCAGTAAAGAACTACAGGGGCGCTATGTGTAAATATTTACGCTAAAGAGTTAACACACACAAGTTACCCTATTAATTCCCGTAGCCTGCTCTTACTTGGATAGTGTTGCCAAAAACTCCTCAGGCAACATTGCTGGAACTACAGAATTACCAAAATCAGATGTATTTCGTGTTCCTATGACATTTCTCCTCTAAATAATCCACATAGGATTCTGCCAGATTTTCTCTTCCTAACTCAACCGCACCAATTAAACTTTGAGTCCAAGGGTCAAGTTCGTTTAAAGGCTTTTTGCTTGAACTCTCAGAAATAGATGATAGTGTTTCTTTTTGAATCGATGCTAACACCGACTGAACTAAATACCAGCGCTCGCTAATTGGTAACTGCAATGCCTGCTCTTGCAATTCTTGCAAAGTCATTCGTATTTTTTCACCCAGATCTGTATATCTTTACATTGTAAATTGATGACGGTGTTTTGAAAAAACCAATTAAGTGTCTGTTCACGATCGCTAATTAACTGAAGCCGATCTAGCCGACTCTCCAACACCACAAGTTAGTGAAAACACTAAACTAGCTACGGCGAAACTCTTCAAACGGTTAGACATTGGTCACTCCTCTTGTATGGCTACAGGCGATCGCTTGCTCAATCTCTTGTATTTCTGAGGACAAACCAGGTTATGCAAAATTTATGCAAAATCAAAAATTCACCTCAGCATAGTAACGATACCTTGAGGAGGTATACCGTACAAACACTGATAGTCATTTGTCAAGTAAAGATATTGTGAAGAAAAGCCAAAAAAGTCTCTTTGGTGCTGAGTTTTTCTCTTTCTGCTGGCAGGGTTGCTGAGTTCAGCCCCAAGCGTTGGGCTAGGCAATCCTTTATAATAGAAAAAATTCCGTAATATCCTTTGAAAGTCCCCATGAGCCTCGACGAACTCATCCAGGCAGCTAATCAACTGGACGAAGCAGATCTGGAGCGGCTCTTCCAGCAGGTTGTCATCCTTCGTGCCCACCGCAAAGCAAACGTCCTGCCATTAGAAGAAGCTCAACTGCTCCATAAAATTAACCAATGTATCGACCCAGAACTCCGCGCTCAATACCAAACGCTTCGTGCCAAAAAAGAAGCTGAAACTCTCACGGACGCTGAATACAACACCCTGATCCAACTCAGCAATCAAATCGAACAATTCGGTGCCCAACGCCTCGAAGCCCTCGCCAACCTCGCTCAACTTCGTCAAGTCTCCCTATCAGAACTCATGGAAACACTAGGCATTCAACCTGTTACCTATGTCTAGTGAATATGTTCCTGTTGCACTCAAGCAACTAGTCTTTAACCGCGCCCGTGGTTTGTGTGAATATTGCCGCAGTCAAGCGAAGTACGCGATCGATCCGCTAGTTATTGACCACATCCAACCTGTTAGTCGGGGTGGTCAAACTATCGCAGAAAATCTTGCTTTATCCTGCCAAACTTGCAACAACTACAAGTACAACAAAACTGAAGCGCCCGACCCAGCTACAGGACAACTTGCTCCTCTTTTTCATCCCCGGCAAATGGACTGGAACCAGCATTTCGCTTGGAACGAAGATACAACTCAAATGCTCGGTATTACACCGATTGGACGGGCAACGGTTGCCCTACTCCAAACCAACCGTGAGGGTGTGATTAATATGCGTCGAGTCCTTGCCATTATGAATGAACACCCACCTGACTAGTCGGTCGGTGCGAGCGCGAGTTAAAGAATTACTTCAAAATTTTCACAACACGAAGAAGGCACCTACCCAACTAGACACTGGCAACTTTTGGGTCTGGTTACAAGGACATACCCTAGCGGGCTACTAGGGGCTTTACTCAAAATAAAACAGATTTACATAATTATGACAGATTCCAGCACTACAGTCGTTTGTCCTGTGTACTATCAAATTATTCAGCGAAGAGGGAATGGTTGGGCATTTAAACATGGTGAGCCATTTCTGAACTTATTCAATGCCCCAAATTTGTCTCCTGAAGACGAATTTGCAGCGTTTGGTACTTCGATGAAAAAAGTAGCGCTCGCGCTTTTCCGCATCAATGGTGGTAAGCAGGGTTACTATATCGCCAATATACTGGATAAAAAATATTACTATTGTGGTACTCAGTGGGAGGATGTTCAAACCAAGCTCAAGGAATTGGGAATTGGTAGAGACGACCCAATTCAGGATAAAGGTTAGAGAGTGAAGGTAAACGAAGATGAGGTTTAATTAGCACTTTTGGATCTGCAACAGAGTAATTCCACGTGAGCAATGCTCATCCTACGAACGAACTGAGTGAACTGTTTGAGAAACTTGAGGGAATGTTTCATTTTGATTGGGTTTGGAGTACTCATCAAAGAGTTGAAAAAATTGTTCCAATGCTTTATATTCATCCGGCGAAAAAAATAGGATGATTTTGTCCCACGACTGACTAGAGGGAATTTGATACTTTTGCTGAATCCAAGTCTGAAAATTGGAAAAGTGCTTCTCCTGGTCAGTTTCTGGTTGTCCAAGTTGATGACGGGCAAAGAAATACCCTGCCAGAAAGGTTCTCAGATGGGAAATGGAAGGTTGACCCAGATACATAGCAGGGCGTTTTTGAATGTTTCGGATCAGATCGTATAAGTCAAGCATGAGTTCTTTTGCATAATCAAAAATTTCTGAATGGCTGCTGCACATTCGACGCACTCAAACAAATGAAAGCGGTTAGCGATCGCAGTAATTTGTTGGCGAAGTTCATCATTGCCATATTAGCCGAACTAGCTAGAAGACAATTACAGACAGAAAATAATTTACAACGCACTCAAGAACAAATTGAACGCACTCAAGAACAAATCGAACGCACCCAACTGCAAATAGACGCTACTCAATAGCAGTTAATTCTACCGGACAACTATTAGATGCGTTAGCGAAGCTTATCGAAGATATCGGCAACGGAGAAATTATCTTAATCCTCAGTAATAAGTCATCTGTTCTCTCTAAAAATAGTTAAACTTATTCACAAAAACTGGTGTAAAAGTAATCTAAAATAAAATTGGGGACAGAATTGTCCCCATTTACCGAATTAAGGAGGTGATTTATTGAATCAAAAAGGTAACGGTCACCCTTGGTTTTTGGAATCCAGTTAAGATATTTATCCGTACGCTTTCTCAGTTTTGGGAGAAGCGGGATAAGGTTTCTATAATAGCTAGTCCTGTTTACTATCGAATTATTTAGCTTCAGGGTAACGGTTGGGCTTTTAAAGAGGGTGAACCATTTATAAATAGTCACTAATAAAAAGCGCACTAGAACCACTCTAGTGGGTAAGATTTGTAAATAGAACTTTGTTTAATACCATTATGACCACAAATCAACCAACTATAGAAGAACGCTTAAGTAGACTAGAAACTTTATTTGTCAACGTTGGCGAAAAAGTTGCAGAGCATGATGGCAACATTGACGTACTGGTAGCGAACATCCAGCAATTAACCGAAAACGTATCAGCAGTAAACCAAAGAGTAGACGCACTAACAGCGAACGTTAATATTCTAGCAGAGCAAGCTGCACAAGACCGTCAACAAGCTGCGATAGACCGTCAAGAATTCCGTAATTCAGTTAATCAAATACTCAATTACTTACGTGACCGCAATGGGGGAAGCCCACCACCGCAAATTTAAAAACTGGCAATCCAGAGAGACCACCAGTTTCTAATCCAAAAATATAGATGCCCTTCTAAATGAGGGGCATTTTAGTTCTTGCGTACTTAACGTGCTAAATTTAAGAATAATGCCAAGAAAGTAAAGCTCTAATTTCAAAATTGCCAAAATTTCTAAAGCCAAATCCACTGCTTACCTCCCCAAATCAAACGCAAACGGAGGTAAAGTTACCTCAACCCCATCCATCAAACTTACACTTACCAAAAACTTCTCATCCCAATAACCGATCGCACGAGTAAAGATGTAAGAATCCTCGCTTTCCGCATTTAATCCCAGTTCTTCTAAAATACCCGTTTGGTCGCTAACCCTAAGTTTAATATTAGACGGTAAACTCATCAAAGCAGGTGCGCCTAAAATTAACAATAAACTCCACTCTGGCTGCTCAGATTCTGCTACCAAATGCCAAGTTACCGCATACATTCGCAGAGGTATCCCAGCTAACAGTAAATCTTGATAGGCACCTCTTGCTTGTATGGGAATTTCCAAACCCCTCTGTCGTAGTTGGGTAACAATAACCTCAAACTCTTCCTCAGGACTACGTATTGGACGCATTGCAGAAGCTGATGCAATTGGTAACAGCACCCAAGAAAGTTCCTGCGCCAACTCATCTAACTCATCCCACAACCAACGTCCAGCGTTGACTGCTGGTTGCGTAATTAATTTGATTAAATCCTGTAAAGAAGTATTGACTGAAGGCTGATTTTGCGTTTCTAAATGTTGCTTTTGTAAGGTATAAACCCAATTCAGTAATTCCGGATTAGTAAAAACAGCAGTTGCTTGTTCCCAGGTTAAAATATCAGATAATTCTCGTTCAGGCGATCGCAACTCTGGCAATAATTCCAGTAATTGATTTTGTACCGTTGCTAAAATCCCAGTCCGGTGTGTGGGAATTGCTGGTAAAGATATGGCTGATACTTCCAGACAACGTAAATATAGCAACAAACGGTCTGGATTATCCTCAAAACACGCTATTGGTAATTGATAACTCCAATCCGACTGTAGCGACGTTAAATCTAACACCTCTATCAATTCTTGATAAGCTAAAAAAGCATAAACATTCGCCGCTTCTTGTTCTTCTAACACCTCCACCAAAACATAAAAATGGGGAATAAACTCAGGTAAATCAATAACGACTCTAGGTAAACTCACCATTTCATCGCTGAGACTACCAGTAGCAATCAGACAAACCTTAAATTCACCAACTTGTAAATTAGCAACACCATTAATAAAATTTGCAAAAGCTGGTTGTAAAATTGTACATTTATCTCGATTAATCGCTATTGATTCTGCCCTTTCCTCTAACCATTGCTCAAAAGCAAATAAAGCCAAACAATTAAGATAAACTTGCCATTGCTTCAACTCATCAGGAATGCGATCGCTAATTTCTGCGGCTCGCTCAATATCATCATATGATAAAGCGATCGCTGACGTTGGTAAGGTTTCAAAATCTAGATAAGACATGGGTAAAATATTACTTGATAGGTTACTCATAATTGATTATTCTCTTGTTTTCTAATATCGAGATATTCACATAAACGTTCTGCAAAAATATCAGGTTTTAAATAACTTTTCATCGTTCGAGATTGAATTTCTGCATTTTCGATAATCTTGCTGATTTCTGACGAAAGTACAATTGTCAGTTGCTCATCTAATTGCTTCAAAACTTCTCGTTCGGCATATAACTTAGCTTTTTCTTTCACAGCATCCTTTAAAGCCATCAACATTTCCTGTTGTACATCAGTCCGAAGTTCCTTTAATTTCAATAACTTTGTTACTGCATCTTGCGCTCTCATTCCCAGTTTTTCAGCAATTTCCTTCATTGCTAACTTCTGACATTGCGATAGTTCGAGAGCAGTCAAAAATATGTGTGCTTTATCACCTTTTTTTCGTTGTAATTGCCTTACCTTTGATTCTGTAACTTTAGCTAAAGCTTGCTGTAAAGAAATTTGAACTTGCTGACGATAAAACTGTAAAAACTCAGCTTGTTCGTCATTGGATTCAACAACATCAATTGTTGAGGGAGCGGGAGTTTCTTCTAATAAAGAATTAAACTTTCCCTGATTCACAGCATCTAGAGAATCTATTGGTAAAGAACCACCCCGAACATAAATTCGATACTCTCGTAATTGAGTAGCCAGCTTTTTCAACTTTCTCCTCACAGTTTCAGCATCAAATAATCGACCCGTTTTATTCTTGATATATTGGGCAATATTTTCTAATTGTTCCGTAGTCGGTTCGGTGCATATACTTCTTACCTTTTTTCTTATTTGTTGTAGCCTTTGAACGCGGTAAATAGTATGATAACTCTGTAAAAGATATTGTGCTTCTTCAATTTCTACATGACTCACACTCAGAGTATGGAATTCCTTGAGAATACGCTCCAATTGTTTAGGTTGAGTATCGTTTAAAATTGCCCAATCACTAATCAAGTAAACACCGCATTCCAATAAAAATTTATTTAATTCTGGATGCTGTTTTACCCTTATCATAGCCCAAGTCGTCAAGCTACTTTGCTGCGAATCAAAACTCTGAAGAATTTGCCGAGAAAAACATTTATACTTACTTGCTGGTGATAATTTACCATCATCATCTAAGACAAAAGGTAACAAATCGCTGCAACGAAAATTATGCTTTTCACCAAATTTCCTTACTAATTGCAGACACCCTTGCTCTAAAACCCAAGAAAGAAAGCAAAGTAAACAACGTTCTGCAAGCAAAGCTGTTTCGTTAAGTGCATTATTGTATAACTGTAACAATTGAAACTGAATATCTCCGTCAGGTACATCATCACCCGGTACCAAAGGGGCAAACATCTGTGTGAAAAAAGACTTAGCAGCAGGTATTTCCAGAATTTTCTGCTTACCTCCCGCATCAATCTTCACTAAGTTCCAATATCTTGAAGCATTGCCCATAAGTAATTTTCTCTAAATATCATTGTTGATTGTCACATAGTAACTGCTCCTATACGCAAGAATTTATATCTTACTCCCTTTCCGCCCGAAAATTACCTATTTAAATGAACCACAAAGACGCAAAGAGCGCTAAGAAAGAGGAAAAGTAGATTGGTAATCTTATAGCGAGAAGGGAGTAATACATTTCATACTCAGGTAGGGGTGCTCTTGCCGCCGCGCCCCTACAATTGGGTGTACTTTACCTGTCATCTTTTAGTAATTCTAAGGAAATTGACCTTATGCAATTTTCAGAAATTGCATATCCTCCAAAACCAGAGAAATACACATATCCAGCAAAATTAATCGGTGTTGCAATTATGAAACGTTTCCTCTCTAGTCTGGTTTTAGCAGCTTGCTTTCTCTGTTCCACCAATCTTCCCTTCATCCCCCACCAATACCGGGAACTCGCGCAAGCACAAACAACAGATGAATTGTTTTATACATTTTACGGTCAAAAAATTCCTCTTAACTTGCGACGCGATCGCATTGCTGTCAGCTTTAAACCAACTAACACCCGCTCTCGCTCCATCCTACCTTTACACTTACAGTTACAACAGGATTTAAGACGTGGTAGTGGCAATACTCGCAATATGAACAACAGTGGCTTTGATATCGATGTAAAACCATTGGGAGAAAATATTGCCCTGGTGAATGTACCGAACGGCACTCGTAGTTCCCTAAATTCAGTTCAACAGCAGATTCAAAAGCAGTCTTACGTAAAAGAAACCCTACCTATTTTAACCCGCAAATCAGGGGAAACATCCAGAGAAAAAGAATCCGAGCAAGTTATTGTTCTACCCAATGAGATTGCGATCGGCTTTGACCGGGATATGTCTGAAAGTCAAAGACAAATGGTATTATTGCGTCACGATTTAGAGGTGATTCGCCCGTTGAGGTTTAGTAAAAATCGCTACTTAGTCCGTTCTAAGTCGGTATCCGGGACAGAGATTTTAAATGTGGCAAACGAATTAGCGCAGTTGTCAGGTGTACAATCTGCTACACCAAATTTCATTCAAGCCACATCCTACCAACAATCGAAACTATTGGCGAATCTCGCTCATTTACCAGAAACTCCCAACGCCACTCAACGCGTGGAACAGCAGTTAGCACAGTTACCCCAACCAAAAGATACACCTGTCGAAGCAAAATTACTGCCCTTGCAATGGCATTTAAATAGTACCCCAAAACGCGGTCAATTATTAGGTCGTACCGACGTTCGCGCTACAGAAGCATGGAAGCACAGCAATGGTGGACGTGGGGTTGTGGTAGCGATAATTGATAGTTTAATTCAATGGGATCATCCTGATTTAGTCAAGAATATCTATAAATCTGGTTTTCATGCCGATAAGTTACCTGGTGAAGAATATGGTTGGGACTTTTCTAGCAAAGGAAAAGGAGATGCAGACACGCGGTTGAGTTCTCAGGAATTGGCACTCCTCCAAGCAGAATTTCAAGATACTTTTAAATTACCGACCGACCAATTCTTAAAGAAATATCAACAGTTTGCCGATATATTCAAAAAACGTAGCCCCAACGCTTCCCCCAGTGAAATAGCCCTTTACATTCGGAATCACATTCGTCATCAAATCAGTAGCGAGTTTCACGGGACTTGGTCTGCGGGAGTAATTGCTGCCAATTCTCCAGATAAAACTGGTGTTCTCGGAGTTGCACCCAATACCCAAATTTTACCAGTGCGGGTGTTTGGCTTGAGTGGTACGATTAATTCCGCTTCTTTAATAGAAGCAATTGGTTATGCTGCTAGTAGAAATGTTGATGTCATTAATATGAGTTTGGGAGGTTTGCTTCCCGATGAGGGATTAACCGAACAAATTTTTGATGTATTGGATACTAACCGCAATTTAGTCATTATCGCTTCTGCGGGGAATGAAAATTTAGATGGTGTTGCTTTCCCTGCTGGTATTCCTGGAGTTGTATCGGTTGGTGCTACAAATATGACGGGTAATCGTACCTACTACAGCAGTTATGGTGGGGGATTAGATGTCGTTGCACCAGGGGGAGAAATCCAAAATGGTATGAGTGGGGGAATTTTGACTACAGGTGGTACTTGGCTGGATGGTTTTTGGCAAGGAATGTCTGTACCGGATAGTTCTTGGGGTGTGGCTTTAGACTCTGTAGGTAAGTACGTTCAGGTACAGGGTACTTCTTTCTCGGCTCCCATTGTATCGGGAGTGGTGGCACTTATGAAGGGGGAAGACCCGAAACGGCGTTTGAGTCGAGATGAGATGGTATCGATTTTGAAGAAGACTGCTACCTATGATGGGCTAAATCTTTCTCAGGCTGATGTGAATCGGTATCGGTTGCAGAGGGAAGTGGGTTTTGGCACTGTTGTAGATGCTCCAGTTTCTCGACCTTCAGGGATTTTTGCCAAGGCAAAACCTGTGTCAGCACAGGAGTATTTCTTTGGACGGGGTTTGGTAAATGCTGATGCTGCAGTGGCAAGTGTGAGGCAGAAATAGGGATTGGTGGTAAGCTAAATACTATGAAAAGCGCTGTCCTCAAAGTGGCGAAATCCTGAGACTTCCGCGCACTCCTCTAGTAGAAGCGATCTCATATGGTTTTCGGTTCTTCCGCTACTTTTAAGCTGGTTTTCCTTGGTTTCGGAGTCAGCGAAACAGTTATTCTGAAAAGAATCTAAAATATAAAGAAAAAGTCATGAAAGTTCGTGAGGTACTCAAGCGATTAGAAGCGGATGGATGGTATGAAGCGAGAATGCGAGGAAGTCATCGAGTCCTGAAGCACCCCCAAAAATCCGGTATCGTTGTTGTACCGGGGAATTTTTCTGATGAAGTTGCCATTGGAACTCTCAAAAGTATCTGGAAACAAGCGCAAATGGAGTCCGAATTATGAAAGAATATGTTGTCATTTTTGAATGGGCTGGCAGTAACTATTCAGCTTATGTTCCAGATTTGCCTGGTTGTATTTCTACAGGGAAAACCCTTGAGGAAACAGAAAGCAATATTAAAGAAGCCATTGAGCTTTATATTGATACTCTCCTTTGAAGATGGTCAAACTATTCCAGAACCATCCCTTAAGGCGAAGGCAATTTCTGTTGCAGTGCCAATGAACTTATGAGCACCAAGAGCGGTTTGAAGAGATGATTTTTTCTTTCGGTTCAATGGATATTGAACGCAGTCTGGTTCGAATACTACTTGGTTAATGATAGTCAAGATGCCAGAACCCCGGTAAATAAGTGCGAAACCGGGGTTCTAATTTTGGCTACTCCCTTGCAGTATAGAGTCTGGTTCTTCAACCCACATTCAGCAGGTTAAATTAAAAAAAAGTTATTTTCAGTAAAGTTGATTGAAAATTTCAAAAATGAAAGAAGAAGTTCAAATAGACGTACAAGATATAGACCATTTGGGAATCATAGCGGGAATTATATTGCGATCGCAGGCATACAAAAGTTGCCTGAACAAAAAATGGCGAAATTCCATCAAAGTCAACACCCTAGGCTTTGGGCGACCAAATCTAATTCATCGCGCTCAGAATCCCCGACCGTTTACTAAGGGGGAGTTAGTCAATCTAAGTTTATGGTAGTTCTTCACCCACTTTCAGATTTTCTTGAAAGCGATACGGCTTCAGCCGTTAAGCCTTCGGCTTATCGCACCACAGTAAACTCCACTCCTACCTATTACTATGAAGGGCGCTGTCCTCAAAGCGGCGAAATACTCAGACTTCCGCGCACTACTCTGGTGGAAGCGATCGCACGTGGTTTAATGAAATATCTTGCGACTGACGAGCGTTATTCCCGTCAGGGTAAAATGTATGGAGTCTTGCTAGTGGAACTACCATCGGGAGAACAACGGATACTCAAGGCTTTCTCAGGGTTGCTAAATGGTAGCAGTATAGTTGAGGGTTGGGTTCCACCTATTCCTGGGCGAGAACAAGTGGCTTTAGACGAAGCCAGTGTACTGGTTGAATTGGAAAATATTAAGCAAAAACTGATTTCCCTCAAGCAAATTCCAGAACGACAGCAATATGAAATTTTGTCGCGGGAGTTTAAGTTACGCCTGCAAGAAATGAGCGATCGCCATCAAAATACCAAGCAGCAACGACACGAAAAACGCTTGATATTTTGTGAGACGCTAACAGGAGAATTACTGACTGTAGCCCTTGAACAACTTGATGAAGAAAGCCGTCAAGATGGAATCGAAAAACGTAGATTCAAACGCCAACAGGATGAGGCATTGCGATCGCTCAAGCAATTGATTGAAACTGCGGATGGGCAAATTCGTGAATTGAAACAGTTGCGGAAAGAACTATCCCGTCAACTTCAAGCTCAGATGCATGCTGCTTACTCTGTCATGAATTTTTTAGGGCAATCTTCATCTTTGCAACAGTTAATTCCCAAAGGTTCTATGCCTACTGGAACGGGAGATTGTTGTGCTCCAAAATTGCTGCACTATGCGGCAACACATGGTTTAAAACCATTGGCAATGGCAGAGTTTTGGTGGGGATTTTCTTCTAACGATGGAGATAAAGTTTCAGGAGAATTTTATGGGGCTTGTGCGGAACGATGTCAGCCATTAATGGGGTTTTTGCTTTCAGGATTGCCACAGGGAAATGTAGAGACAAGAGACGCATCTTTAAAACTTTCACCAGAGGAAATACTACCCATTCTTTATGAAGACAAATGGTTAATTGCTGTCAACAAACCTGCGGGATTATTATCAGTTCCAGGACGTTATCGCGATCGCCAAGACAGTGTTCTGAGTCGTTTGCGTCATTTATTGCCCGATGGAGAAGAACTTATTGCCGTACATCGTTTAGACCAAGATACTTCTGGTATTCTTTTGTTAGCTCGCGATGGGCAAACGTATCGGCAACTCAGCCAGCAATTTCAGCAACGACAAGTTCACAAAGTTTATGAAGCCCTGCTTGCTGGTTCTCTGACCACTAAGAGCGGTATTATAGAACTGCCTTTGTGGGGAAACCCTGAAAATCGCCCCTATCAACAAGTTGATTGGCAGTATGGAAAACCCAGCGTGACTCACTTTCAGGTAGTGTCAAAAGAAGGAAACTACACTCGCGTAGAATTTATACCCCTGACAGGGCGAACTCATCAATTGAGAGTTCATGCTGCTGATAAAAATGGACTTGGAATACCTATATTAGGCGATCGTCTTTATGGATGTCATGTTGAAGCAAGTCGGTTACATCTACATGCTAGAGAACTGAGCTTACTTCATCCGCAGCACGGAAAAACTTTGTACTTGCAGGCAAAGACACCATTTTGACACTTAATTTTTGGCAGCGACAAAGTTGAGCGTATAAAATCTTGACTAAGACTACAAATGCACAATCATGGAATCCTGGCTCATTTCAATGTAGGAGTGCTCTTTAAAAAGTTCAACTAAAGATTGAAAGTTTGCTGAAAACAGGGTTTCAAGTTCTGAGTTCTTGATGTTCCCTGTTGTAATTAAAAGTAGTTTATAGGGTTGCTGAACAGTTAAGAAAGTGTTGACAAAATCTGAATCTTTGGTAACTACAATTCGATTTTCTTGAATTGATATAACATTAATTTCAGTATCGGAAGTAGCGTTTTGCCTAGGTAAATCTCTGGTATGAATTGTATCGTAGCCTGAAGTTTGTAGGAAACGCGCAAGGCGAATCGGTAACTGAGCATCTACAAGAAATTTCATGAGGCAATTTTATGAATACTTTTAACCTGACTAAGTCGAGCTGCAAACAACAAAACAGCCAGAATATCTTCATACTCTATGTCGTCATAATCTTCCAAAATTTCCTCCGTGGTCATACCAGAACTAAGTAGCTCCAAGATTAACTCAACTGGGTAACGAAGTCCTCGAATGCACGGTTTTCCGTGGCAGATATCAGGATTATGGGTGATGCGTTGTAAAAGTGTGTTATCCATGTTGTCTCAGATCTCCGCAAACGTTACCTTTTAAAGGTTACAGCTTGTTAAAATACAATTATACTTGATAGTGTTAAACCTGTGATAGAACACTTTTTGTTGAAGACTGCTTAATAGATATGGTACAAAGTCTTTGGAAAAACAGCTTGCCGATAAATGATAAATTGCGATCGCACTTCATAAGCTGTTCGTTGTCGAAATGCGAATCGCAATCTCCTAGAATTTTAATTCTGCTGTAGAAATATGGGTACGGGAGTTGGTTGAAGAGCAATACTTGTCGGTTAAGCTAAAAATTCAAATTTAAGGTAGGTTGGGTTGAGGAACGAAACCCAACACTTATCAGGATTTGTTGGGTTTCGTTCCTCAACCCAACCTACAAAAACGCTTATCCGAGCAGTATTGGGTTGAAGAGAGCTTGTTGTTAACAAACTTCTTCCTCATCAACCCATTCATCATAGGATGAGTCGTAACCGATGTAATGCACAAAATATTGCTGACTTTTGATTTTACCAATTGTTGCAGAATACCACTCCTCTTCTTCCTCATCCCAAACTTTTACCTTTTGACCTACTCTATATTCACCGTCATCAGATGAGTGGCGATCGCGTATCCGAATATCGTCTTCTTCAACCCACTCGTTATCAGAGGAATCGTAACCACTATACTGAATAAAGTAACGGTTACCTTTGACTTGTTCAACAGTAGCCTTGTACCACTCCTCATCTTCACTATCCCAAACCTCTACTTTTGTCCCCTCTGCATACCGATCGTTATCAGTTTTTATAGCACGGGACGTTGGTGGCTGTTCTTGAACTTCTTGTTTGACTAAAGTATGAGCTTGTAAAATCAGACTGCGAGCCACAGTTTGAATTCCTGTATGCTCGTAGTAATTGGTGGTTTGATCTAGGAATGCTGCCACAAAGTCTAAATTATCATCAGCCATCTGAATAAAATTGCCTAGATGACTAAAAATTGATTGGGGAGTTACACCAGTTTTTGAGACTAAGTTATTCATCCAGCCTTGCACGGAGTTGAAACCCTGAGTGATAAAACCCACTTTATCAGAAGGATTGCTGCCTGGTAGAAAGTTGTTGATGCTTGAAAAGATAGGATTTTGAGCGATCGCGTCAGTATTTGCACCACTTATCACTTCCTGTATCTTGCTGAGAAAGTCAGGACCTAAGGGCAAAACTCCATCCAAACAAACTAAAGCAACCATCCGCATCAGAGATGCATCTTTATAGTTATTTGTGAGAGTATTGACAAATTCTTGTGGGTTGGGTTGGGGAATGCCATTGAGTTTGGAGAATGCAATAATTTCGACAGCTACTTTCAGGACTAAATCAATTGTTTGAGTGACGTCAGCTTTTGGTGTAATTTTGCTTAAGAAGGAAAGAAAACCGATTTTCTCACCTACTTTGTTGGCTAAAGCAGCAGTTGCCATAGCTGTATCTGCGCTATCAATCGTTTGATAAAGTTTGATGGCAGCTTGGTAGCCTTGTTGAGGATCGTGGTACAGAACAATAGCGCGATCGCGAATTTGCTGAATGACTTGGGGATTGGTTTCTCCAGTAATTGCACGGATACTGTTGTCAAATCCTACCAGATTATTCCACTGCCCTGGTGCTACGTAATCCAGTGCCTTTAAAACTTTGACAGTAATATTGTCAGATGGTAACTCGTCAACCAATTGAATAATGGATTTATCCATATGCTGATTCTCAAAACCCTAAATGGTGTTTACAACAAAGTTCAGAAACAGTAGCTACTCTAGTGCAGGGCAAATAACACCAGTAAAAACTCGGAAAGCAAAATTAATTTATAAGACTCATTTACGGGAAATGCACTACTGAGATTACCGTTACATGAACTCTATTGATAGAGTTCCCGAAGCTGACACAAAAGTAACAGTTTTGCTTAAAGAATAAAAATGTGTTTGTTGGGTTTCGTTCCTCAACCCAACCTACTAATATCCGTATTGGTTGTGTTAAAATTCTTTAAGAGAGGTTGTTTTATTAAGAATAAGGAGTACCTGTGGCTACTGAGATGAGTCTGCCAGGAAATATACGTGATGCTGTCGAACAATTTCACCAGCAAGAAGAGGTATTTCAGTGGACTAAACAGTGGTATCCGGTAGCTGTTGTAGATTTCTTGGACTCTTCTCGTCCCCACGCAATGCAGTTACTAGGAAAAGAGATTGTCTTGTGGCGGGATGGGGCTGGTAAATGGCGTTGTTTTGAAGATTGTTGTCCCCATCGATTGGTTCCGCTTTCAGAAGGTCGTGTTGAATCTGACGGGACACTTTTGTGCGCGTATCACGCTTGGCGTTTTGATTCTCAAGGGAATTGTGTCAACATTCCTCAATCACAAAATGAGCAAACTGAGGCAAAGAATTGCTCAAACACGAGGTCGTGCGCTACCGCTTATCCCACTCAAGAATGCCAAGGGTTGCTGTGGGTATGGTCAGAATCAGGTTCGCAAGCCCAACAGGAAAGTCAATTGAGGTCACCGCGAATCATACCAGAGCTTGAAAATGGCTCAGACAAAGCGGTACAGCTATTTTGGAATGTACGCGATCTTCCCTATGGATGGGACTTTTTCATGGAGAATGTGGCAGATCCCGCTCATGTCCCTGTCTCTCACCACGGACTTGTTGGAAGTCGCTATAAGGATGCCAAGTACTATAACATGAATCTAGTGCGGAATGTGTCTACTCAAGAAGGTTTTTCTTTTGAAATTACACCAACGGCTCCTAATATTGAACAAGCAGTTCATGACTTTCAACCGCCATGTCACATGAGGATTGTCTCAAGCAATACGGATGGCGGAAAGCTTATACTAGCATTGTATGCTACCCCGACTCGTCCGGGATGGTGTCGTCACATCGGATGCCAAGTGTTAGTGAAGAATGATGCAGGGCAAAAGCCAAAAGGTTTGGGGATTTTTGGACTACCCATGCCAATTTGGTTGGGTCACGTGTTGTCTTCTTTATTCTTACATCAAGATTTGGTGTTCCTTCACTATCAACAGAAGATTCTGGGACGACGAAAGGACAAATGGCTCAATGCAGTTTATACTCCAAATCCCCAAGATAAAATGGTAATTACGTTTCGCCAGTGGCTGGAAACAAGAGCTGGAGGCGGTGTTCCTTGGGTTTCGGAAGATGGTTTGGCTCTAGAAGAGGCGGACAAGCAGAAGCTTTTTGATGTGTGGACAACTCATACTCAACACTGTAAGGTTTGCCAGGATGCTCTGAAAAATTTCAATCGTCTCTCTGTATTGGCTTATATAGCTGCTGCTGTGTGTTTGCTTGTGGGGGTCATTGTGGATGCACGAGCTATAGCTGTGAAAGCTGCAATCGCAAACTTCCAGCAAACAAGTGGCTCGATTCTAACTACTATCCCTCCTGCAGCTTTCTGGTGGGCAATTGGAGGCGCGATTCTATTTGCTATCGTGGGATACCAAATTAAGAGATTTAGCCGACTCTTCTATATTTATGAGTTTGAACACGCCCGCAATGATTGATTTTTTTTAGGAGATGAAACTTCGCAGCCAAGTATCATCTTCTAGAGATAACTTGGGAATGCAAGGTGTATTGTAGTCGATCGCCAGTTCTAACCGAGCGCGATCGTACACCCGATGTAGCAAGGGTTGCAATTCCAACAATGGCTCTGGTTCTTCAGGACGTAAAGGAATTGGAAAAGCTGGTATCGGTTGTCTCAAGTTAAAGGCGTAGAGTTGAGCTTTCGGACGTTGAGGGCTTCGACTTATTAAAATCCGATAATCGGATGGAATTGCACCAATCATGGGAAGTGGTTCACCTCCCCGCAGTAAATCTATTTCTATTAAGTGAGTCGCACTCGTAAGAATTTTTTGTCGCTTTTGCAGATAAGTACTGCGTCCTTCACCAGTGCGTTTATTTTTAGGTGATAGCACCTCGATAGTCGTGATGACGGTTCCAGTATTTCCTTCGCGAATTTCTAGAAAACGCTCTTGAACTTCCTCTGCAATTGGAATCTCAATGTTGACAGGTTGAACCATGGTAGCAGAAGTTGTCGCTTGAGTTTTCTTTGGCACAGAAGCAGTAACAGATACATCGGGAATGCCAACCAACACACTTTCCTCTGCTTCGCTCAAATATACCCGCTTTTCCACAGCAACACGGTAATCTCGACTGAGGCGATCGTCAAGAGCATCAGCGATCGCCACAATCATCCGGCTATGAAATTCTGACCACAATTCTGGGTTTTCCAGATAAGGATTCATCCCAGGTAAAGGAGATGGCATCGTAAATAGGAATAAATTTAATCATTTAATAAATATGGTACAAAGCTAAGATGGGTAACGCTAGGATTGTCAAGGTGACTTATAAAATTTTGATTAGCAATTGCTCATATTCCCTCTCTGTGCTCTGGAGCGTCCTCTGCGGTTCAAAAGTAATTTATTTAACCGCCGAGACGCAGAGTACGCTGAGGTAAGAGGTGAGAAAGCTATTAATTTCCTAAAGTTTTGATCCACCTTGACAGGGCTAGATGGGTAACGCCCACCATCTCAAGTCAAATAACCGTCAAATAAAACTCGAAGCTCAAAAGCTAGTTAAGCCCAAAAAGGAACATACTTTGTGTGTTTTTTAGATTCACTACTTGGATCGTAAGGTTTGATCAACCCCGCCTTTATTGTGTCTGTGATAATACGTGAGGCAATCGAGGCATTCTCTGAGGAAATTGAAAATCTTTTTCGCAATGAAGAATTAGTCATTTGTTCGTTAGATACAAATCGCAAACAAGCATGCTGATAACACGCTCTTATTCTGTCTTCCTTGTCCATATCTGCTAACTTCTTATAAGCAAATAAAATAGCTTGAGTATGGCTCTCTGTTACCTTAAAAGCTGGGGCTGGTAACTGAAATACTTCAACCACATCAACCACTTTGTCAATACCACTACCACGTTCTTCACATATATTAATACGACGCATAAAAGCTGCTAGAGCGCCGGTTCAGTAGAAGATATTGACAAATCCGGCATACTGTGTATAGCACGACAAGGAACTCAAATACGGCAAAGATCTTGGTTTGATAGCATTGAGAGCGCGAGCATTTGATGTGCTTGTCGATGACAATTAATATCAATAGACTTGTAGATAGCACTCTTTGAGTACAAACTAAGACTTGGGAAAAATAGAGTGCGATCGTACTATCTTCTTGTAGGCGGCTTTGATAGCGTTCCTGACGGGATTGAACCTGATACTAAGTCATGAAATGACATCAATTTTTCTAGTGGCATTGTGGTGAATAGACATATCCGGATTTACGTGAAACTGACTAAGCATGATAAATAACAAACGCTTGAACCACCAGACAAAGCCAAAAAAATCTAGAAATACTATGAAAATAAAATAGACTCGTCGAAGAGTAGATGATGAAAGCAGCACCGCCTTCTTAAGCACGGGTGATGAATGAATGGATGGTTATGCAATGGAGTTGTGGAGTATTGTAGTTGACAAAAAGCCCATGTTTTAGTGAACTCAAAGATAAGGAGAAAAGAGTATTAGGAGTACAATGACTATGCGTCCTATAGTTTGGAACCCACCGATAGAACTGTCAACTCAAGAAGAAAAAGTGGTAAAACGGATAAGGAACAAGCCAAACAATTACGGAGAGAAGCAGAAAACCAACTGCAACTGCTGACACAAACTGATAATTTTGCTTAATCAGACTTTTACAGTTACCGTTATTTTGCCACCCAACACGGAGAAAAAGAATGACTGAGGAAATTAAAGTACAAGCAAGTAGCGGTAATGTATTTGCCGATTTGGGTCTAGAAAACCCTGATGAATTACTGTTAAAAGCTGAACTTGTACGCAAGATTAGTAACATTATTACTACACAACAAATAACGCAGGCTGAAGCAGCAGAACTTTTAGGAATTGATCGAGCAAAGGTTTCTGCTTTAATGACGGGAAAATTATCAGAATTTTCGACTGTGCGCCTATTTCGCTTCTTGAATGCACTAGGTCAAGATGTAGAGATTGTAGTGACAAGCAAACCTCAATCTGACTTACAAGCTCAAACACGAGTTGTGTCTAGGTAATCTTTAGTAATATAGCGGTTTTCACTCTTATTGAAGTACAAATTTATCCGCGTCCATCTGCGTTCATCTGCGGTTCCAAAACTTTTTATGTATTGTACCCAATTGAAAACCGCTATAGTTGAGAACCAATGTCGAGCCAAAATTCAAAATCCAAAATCGTATAATTTATGACTTTTGCTGTAGGGTCTTTAATTAAAGTACTCTAGAGTTGCGAAACAAGTTTCATATTGAAGCAGAGTTGGTGTTGCCAAGTACGGTGACTCGCTTGCAACAAAATTGTCGTTTGGGACAATCGCTGTTCGATTTATACCCTTTTACAATTGTCTCTACGGATTTTATTAAATCTGACAGTCGGCGTGATGAATTTCTACGGGCTTGTCCGGAATTGGTCATTGTTGATGAAGCTCACACTTGCGCTGAAGGTGAGTGTTTCAATTTTTGCTCCCGTTCCTTTGTGTATCAGTTTCTTGGAAGGAAATTTAGCTCTAGTTTTTTTAACTACTCGCGGGTTACTTCTTCCTTCACGTTCTGGTATTTGAACATCTGCGGATTTCTCTAACAAGCCAGGTAAAAAAAAAGGTATTTCTTCACAGCGAGAGACGTTGAAATTTGGGAACAGCTCGACGCACTACGTTAAGCGTTCCGGTAAAGCTTAATCGTAAAGGGGATATTTGAGCGTGCGAAGCAACTTGAAACATCAGCGATAGCGTAAGCGCTAACGGAAGACAGCCGTATCGCACAGCCCAATGTCCCAAGCTGGTATGCTTTTTGAGCCTGCTCTTTTATCTCAGAAGACAAAGCAGCATATGCTTGCCAAAAATCAGGTGTCGTTAAGGACTTCATCAAGATCCCTCACGTTATTAGCTGCAATGTCAGCTTCTGCTTTAGCAATTAGGTTGTTTAATTTACCAGATTTTAAATCTACTTCTATTTGCCGATCCCATGCTTCATCTAAGTATGTCTGAATCCATGTGGCAAGTTGGCGAATTTCGTTTTCTGGAAGTTGTTTAATTGCTGTTTCGATTTCTACCAAAGAGGACATAAAGAAAATACATTTTTTTTGAAAGTACTTTTATGACTAGTTTACAATACAGAGCTATCTGTTGCTTGCCTACCACGTTAATCTTTCGCCACATTAATACTTATGTGCTTCTGCATAAGTATTAATGCTGTAGCTATCCGTTTTTCATAATCTTTTCCTTGCGTTTGAAACCATGCTAGGGTTTCTGCATCAATTAGAACCAGAATACTGGTCTTTGCGCCGGAGAGTTTACAGTCCCTGATGATTTTAACGAGCCTTTACCGGAGTAAATGGTAGTCGAACTATGACACCAACCTCTGTTTCTTCTTTGCTCATATTGTCGCGAGCGCAAAATACTAGACAAAACAGTATTATATTTCAATCAACCCAATTTACAACCCGTAATCCAGGAATTTGTTGAAAATGTCTGATATTCCGTGTCACTAATGTAGCTCTATTGGCTAAGGAGATACTCGCAATTAACAAATCAGCTCGTCCAATTTTGCGTAGTTTTGATACTATACGCAAACGCTCAAATTCATCTGCTGCGCTTTGACTGATGGGAACAATTAAAAGTTCTGCTAAGAATTCTTCTGTGCGAAACAAAAACTCTTGCGCCCTTAATAAACTTTCACTATTTTCTGCTTTAATCAGATACTCAATACGCCCGCGCAGCATTTCTGCTTTTGTAATAATGGTAATTCCCACCTCTGAAGTTTCAACAGCATTCAACCTAGCAATAACATTCGTGTTTCCAGCATAAAGGTGGGTTAGAGTATCAGTATCAAGCAAATACATTTACGTTATAATGACTCATCGACTTCAGAACGTCCTCGCGCTTCATAAATACTTGTTCTCAATTGAGCAAGAGATGTATCATCTGCAAAAGCCCCTGCTTGTTGAAGTAGGGTAGAACGACTATTTTGAGCACGCAACCAATCATCAATTGCAACTTTCAAAAACCTCCATTCGTTTTCAATTTGACGACCGGGAAGCTTTCCTTGTAAGGCTTGACGCTGTAAAGTTTCCATTGGCAAACGTAAATATTCCGAAACTTCTTCTAGGGTGAGAACTTCTGGTAATATGACTTGCTTCATAAACTGTTTTTTACAACGCTTTACGTGGTCTACGATCATAGCATATATTAGGGACTTTGAGTTTCCAGATCGCTAATTTTTTCTCGCGGCTAATCAGCACCTAAAGCTACATATTGTTTCACTTTGGGAAAATCAAATTTTTGATGATGAGTAAAACTGATTTGCTTATCTTGTCGCGATCGCAAAATACCAGGCAGACCAGTATGATTGGTATAATTCTTCCTAATCATAGGCTGCTAGGTTTTCCCAATGGACGCAGATTAACCAATCATGATGGTATTGGTGGGTTTCTGACCTCAGAAAAATTAATTGGTGAATTAAGCAGAAGTCGTCCGGAACAAAAAGTTTGCTCGTTGAATCTGCTACTACAGATGATTGTTGACGATAAGTATTGGGGGGTGTGAAGCGGTGACTGGAACGCACAAGCAAGAGCTAAAATTTATTATCAAACTGGATACAGAGCGTAAAAAAGTTCTCCGCGTGTCCTTGGGTTGGACGATGGCAGATGTTGAACGAGCGATCGCACAATCGCCATCAGTCACAGTTGAGGATGTTCTCAAAGTCTTTTCTCAAGAAGAATGGAACGAATTATCATTGAGATTGGCATCTTTTGCGGGTCCAGAGACGAAAACTCGTCAAAGACAGCAAGCTTATCAGAAAGGTCTTGTGACCATGCGAGATAAGAGTATTGTCACTCTTAATGAAACATTAGCTGCTCTTGAGGAACAAATTAGAAAAGACCGAAAGCAAATTGAAATCAACCAAAAAGAACTCGAACAACAGCAAGAAAGAATTAACGAGCAAAGAAAAACACTTGAAGACCAAAAGCAAGAAATTATCAGACAAGAAAAACAAATTGAAATACATCAAAAGACTTTAAATGAAAATCTTCAAGCTATTAACAAGCTCAAAGAGGGAAGTGAAATCTTAATAGAGGAAAACGAGCAACTAAGAGATATAGCAGAATATCAAAACCAGACATTAGTAAAAATAAGAAATTTTATAATCTCTACCATAAAATATATCCCAAATGAAATCAAGAAGATTTTAGACATTGGCTAGATTCAGACAGTTATACAGAATTTTATGAAAACTATCACGAGAAAACAATTAAAGTCATTAGGATGCTCAAATTATTTAGCTAAAAAGCTAACAGTTGGTGTTATGTACACCAAGGCTAATAAAGAGCATACTTACGTTTGTCAAGGTGTAGTCAAAAGAATTGAACATACATTGAAGAATTCACTACGGCTTCAACATAGAAACGCATTACTACTTGAAGGTTTGTTGGAAAAGTTGAGAAGACCATCTTCTGCTCTGGAGTTTCAGCAAATAGTTAATTCACCTGAAGTTGCAGAAGTTGAAAATCAAATTGATAATTTTAATAAAAGATATTCAGAGATTTGTAGAAAATCTACACAAGCAATACAGATGATATCTGATGCAATAGAAGGGCATTATCAAACTATGCAAGAGTACGCGGATTCACTATCTTCAAAGGAGAGAGAAGAATTCTTGCAAAGTGTTGGAGGGACTTTATGAAAAGTATCAGTCAACTGAGAAAAGAGCTATATGAAATTCAAAAAAGATCGGAAACAGCAATAAATGGTATTGAAGAAACTAATCAAAGATGGAACGAACAGTGTTCGCCTCGTTCTTTGTATCACCAGTTAAAAGTATCTGGAACTTATGACAAGTGGATTCAAGAGCAAATAAAAATTCAAGGAAATCGCTGTTTTAACAAAAAGTGTCGATGTCTTTTTACTGAAGACAATCCATATACTATAGATCATGTCAAACCCTTGACACCCAAAAAGACTCCAACAGATCCCGATGAGCTTTGGGGCTACACAACCAACACGACAAATAACTTTATCCTGCTTTGTAGGGCTTGTAACAAATTGAAAGGCAACCGTACTGATATTAATATATGGGCTGGTTGGGATAAAACAGATATACAAAAACTCAGACAAACATCAAAACCTCAACTGAAAACTAGGATTTGATGATATCGCAATAGTTGTTATCTAAATAAACCACATTTTTTATAAGGGCGCAAGGCATTGCGCCCCTACTTGTTTTACTTACAAAGTTTCTTCTCCATCACCAGGTAAAGCACTCAGTTCTTGCCAAGTTTTGAGTCCGACCACTCCATCTACAGATAATCCTCTGCTTTTTTGAAAATCTTTCACAGCAGCTTCTGTTGCTTGACCGAAATTGCCATCAATTTTCAGAAATAATCTGGGAACACTGATACTTTGAAACATTAACAACCGTTGCAAAATTTTGACGGCTACACCAGAATTACCATTTTTTAGAGTGGGAAGAGTTGTTTGTGTGATACTGTTCATCTATCGTAGAGAAGTATTAGTTGAATTTGACAATAACTAACTTCTGTAGATTTACTCTCAATTCCAGAAATAAAATAAAGGATTACCCATTAGGGTACTCAGTTACTACAGTCAAGATAGAATTCAAAGAATTTGATTCCATTTCTCAAACCCTACTCAATACTGCTCGGATAAGGAAATTGTAGGTTGGGTAGAGCGAAGCGCGAAACCCAACAAATGCTGATAAATGTTGGGTTTCGTTCCTCAACCCAACCTACGTGTTTTCGTATTTTTAGGCTTAACCGACAAGTATTGAAACCCTACTATGAAGAGATGTAGAACATACAGTTGTTTCCGAATCTTCATGTTAATCTTGGAGAAAGTAGGTCAAAATTGGCTCTTTTGTCGTTTCTATTATGAAAACCAATCTTTTTCAAATTCCATTTGTACTGATGCTAGTAAGTGTCGGTATTTCGCAAATAGCTTATACTCAAACTCCTATATTAAAAACGTCTAAACTATCTGAAGAAGTTGCGACGCTGCGACAACAAGGTCAAACGGGATTGGAAATATTTCTCAAATCTCATGCCAATGAATTAAATTCTGCTAACGTGCAAATCCGTCAGGCTTTAGATTCACTCTGTCAGCAAAAGGATTGCTATGCTTCTCAGCTTTACTGGTACACCGATCTGGAAAAAGCGAAAGCCGCCGCAACAGCTAGCGGTAAACCAATCCTATCTTTGAGGTTGCTGGGTAACTTGGACACAGATCTCAGCTGCGCCAACAGCAGGTTTTTTAGAGTCGCACTATATCCCAACGCGGAAATTTCCAAGTTATTAAGAGAAAACTTTATTCTACATTGGCAATCAGTTCGTCCCGTTCCTAAAGTAACGATTGATTTTGGTGACGGGCGCAAACTAGAACGCACAATTACAGGTAATAGCATTCATTACATCTTAGATAGTTCGGGTCGTCCCATTGATGCAATTCCAGGGCTATACGGACCAAAAGCTTTTCTCGATCGCCTCCAGCAAGGGGAAGTCGCAGCAAAGGAATACAGCAAACGTAACAGTTCCCAACGCGAAGCTTTTTTACGACAATACCATAGCGATCGCCTCACCACTCTCCAAAACCAATGGACAGCAGATTTAGCGAAACTGGGTATCCAGTCTCCACCCCGGTTAGTTGCATCTCCTAGTAATGAAAGCGAAACTCCCAATGCTACAGTAGCAGGTACGGTAGCAGTCTCAAAAATGAGAGTGGAAAGTCCAATACTAAACAATCTCCAGCCACAAAGCACTGAAAATCCAAGCACTCCTTTAGAAATAACAGATCGAGCAACTTGGAGCAGAATCGCCCAACTTTACACAGAGTCTGCCAAACTGGATAAAAACAGCATTGCCTTAATCGGTGATAAAAAGTTTCAGTCTGCTAAAAATCCACAGGAGCTATCAAACCTGATTCGTAATTTTGAAGCGGCAATGGCTCTTGATACAGTTAGAAATGAGTATATCCTGCACAGGCAAATTCATCAATGGTTTGTACAAGGTAACCAAACAAGCTATGTGGATTCATTAAATGAAAAAGTTTACGCCGAACTGTTTTTGACTCCCAGTAGCGATCCTTGGTTGGGACTCGCGCCTATCGACATTTACAGTGCGATCGATAATGAGGGTATCCGCTAAATATGACTTCCTCAGAAACAGTCGCCAATTTTTTTAATGTACCTGTCAGCCCAATTCAGGAAATTTTTGACGAAACGCTAACAGAAGCTAAAATTAGGCTTTTGATTAAAAGAGATGATTTGCTAAATTCTTCAGTATCAGGTAATAAATTCCGGAAACTGAAATACAATTGCTTGAAAATCAAAGAGTTAGGATTTCCACGGCTTGTTACATTCGGGGGTGCCTTCTCAAATCATATCTACGCTACGGCTGTCGTGGGAAAATATGTGGGCATTAAAACCATCGGTATTATTCGCGGTGAACGTACCGAACCCCTCAACACAACACTTGATTTTGCCGAAAAGTGTGGAATGAAATTGCTCTTTGTCAGCCGCTCTGAGTTTCGCGATGAAAGTTTGATTTTTCAACAGATAAAAAAAGAATTTGGTAATGTTTATTTTTTGCCATCAGGCGGCTCGAATACTTTAGCTTTGCACGGCTGTAGAGAAACTGTTGACGAAGTTCATTCACAAATGCTAGTTCGACCTGATTATTTTTGTACGGCGTGTGGTACGGGTTGTACTTTAGCTGGTATTGTTGCGGCTGCTGATTCAGATCAATATATTATTGGGTTTTCAGCATTAAAAGGAAATTTTTTGAAAAATGACGTGCAAAGATTGCTTGACACGCAAGATAATTTACGCTGCCAAAATTGGCAAATCACCGATGATTACTGTTTTGGTGGCTATGCCAAATGGAAGCCAGAATTAATTGATTTTGTCAATGACTTTAAACGAAAATACTCTATTGCTCTCGATCCAATTTACACTGGAAAAATGTTTTTTGGTATTTTCGATTTGGCAAAAAAAGGATTTTTCCATCACAATATTACAATCGTCGCCGTTCATACGGGTGGATTGCAGGGTATTGAAGGTTTTAATCAAGTTAAACTCAAAAATTCTAGTTTGAGACTCGAATAAACAAACCAGCTTAGTCTCTGCCACACTATGTGCAAAGCACGGGCTGTGACTAACTTTTGGTTATTTGATAACTAACAACGGTATCTTGTTATCATCATTAGATTTGGATAGGTAGCCATATACCGAAATCCTGAGATTCAACTGTTGACAGGCATGACACCAACAAAAATAATCAGGCTGAATTGCATTTACTTGAATACGTCCAACATAATAACTTCCGTCTTCAGTATTTCTAGCAACAACGCAAAACCTCTCGTACAACAAACACTGGTCTTCTTGTTGAATCAATTCTGTCTCATAAGAAGAATTTTTGGATTGCGAAAGATATGCTTGTGAATTCATGGTTATAGTTGGTAAAAGCACAAATATAAAAAACAATAGATATACAGTACACGGTATCAAAAAGTTTCTTATACATCATGAGATTTTTCTCACTATTTCCTCATGCTGTTTTCATGCAGTGGTCTGATTATCATTAATATGACTGTACCTAACCCACCCCCCATATTCTTCTATGCAGTAATGCAGTTATGAGATTTTGGGGGTTTTGTTTTTCTGGCAGTGGGAGTGAATTTATATCATGGAGATCGCAGTTTATTAAGTTGAAACAAACCAGTCGAGGAGTTTTCGAGCAATACTTGGCTTGGGAGGAATCTGCGGTAGGTTATATTTACTAAACCAAGCAGCATCGACTAACTCCTGGGGTTCGATGACGATATCACCACTTGCATAAGTTGCAGTAAATCCAATCATTAGTGAGTTGGGAAATGGCCAGGGTTGCGAGCCAAAATAGCGAATATCTTTGACCTCAATCCCTACTTCCTCTCGGACTTCTCGCACCACTGTTTCTTCTAATGATTCTCCTGGTTCCACAAATCCAGCCAGTATGCTGTACATACCCGGTGGAAACCGAGGCGCACGAGCTAATAATACTTCTTCACCCCGCGAGACAAGAACAATCATTGCAGGTGAGAGGCGCGGATAATTTACTAACTCGCATTTAGGGCAACGCTTGGCACGCTCATGTGCTAATTGAACTGTAGGTGTCGCGCAATGACCGCAGTACTGGTGGGTACGATCCCATTCCATAATCTGAACGGCGCGACCACATACTGCATACAAGTCCTCATCCAAGCTTCCATACAATTCCCGCAGTCCCATTAACCTCAAACTATCAGGGATGATAGAATCCTTGGGCAGTTCGGCTGAGTAACACCCAATGCCATCAAGAGTACCGAGGAATTGCGATCGCAGTGCCTTCAAACCAATTTCTGCTAAACTGACAAACCTGGGAATGTGGCTAACTGTCCCTTCAGAACGGATTAATAACTTGTTGCCAACAAACGCGAACCACAAAGAGGGTTCGGATTCTACTAGAGGTGGAATAATGCCAGGGATGAAAGTTCGCTGCATATCACTAGAACGCCATTACTCCGATCCTAGCACTATGAGCAATGCCCTGAAAATTGCTATAACAGCAGTTAAGATATAAAAATTGAAATGCATAACGGGATTCCTTTTATGGAGAAGCTCGACGTTGTTGTCATTGGTGCTGGACCTGTTGGATTGGCAACTGCCATCGGCTTACGCAAGCGAGGAGTTGAAAATCTGTTAGTTGTCGATCAAACTCGCGCTTTTCGTCAAGTCGGTCAAACGGTGGATCTTCTCCCCAATGGATTAAAAGCTCTGAAATATTTAGATTCTGTAGCTTACGAACAAATCAAAGAAGTTGGTAATCGATTTTTGAATCCCAAGCCACCTAACGAGGAGACTGTCAAGACAACTCCAGGAACACAGCCTGCAAAAGCTACACGCGAATGGGTACAAAAGAATTTGCGCGGAGAGCGAATCTCATCGTTTTCTCTGAGTTATGATGATTGGTTTAAAGAGTATGGAGAGGGTCGAACATCAATTAGTTGGTATAATTTGCAAACAACCCTCAGACAATTACTTCCCGAAGACCGAGTTCGCCCCAATCATCGATGTATCAATATAGAGGATGAATCGGAGACTGGGTATATTCGGGTAGATTGTGTCTCCGATACAAGGATAGAAGCCAATCCTTATGCACACTGGTCTGAAGAACAGAAACCGGAAGAGAACCAGCCTCAAAATGGAGAAACACAACAATTTGAAACAAAATCTTTCCGAGCAAAACTCATCATTGCCGCCGATGGAATCAATTCTACGGTTCGCCAAATTCTTTACAAAGATAGTCCATACTCTGCTTTTGCAAAACCAAAATATTCTGGGTTTGCAGCAATTGCCTGTAGTCAAATTATTGACATTCCAGACAATCTAAAGTCAGCGCTAGAAGAAAGTTTTTTCCAAGGGTCACCTCTTGTCACAATCCGTAATGATGAAATTTCTGGAGAAGATTTCCGTAGGGAAGTGCCAAGGATGATTATGTTTCAGAGACCTAACGGTCCAACTGGATACCTCATACATATTGCTTTGCCTCTAGATATATTACAAGGAAAATCTGGCAAATCTTTAATTGACATAGCCTTACCTGCACTGGAGAACGCTGGCTACCCCGATGTTCTCAAACAGCTCGTAAGCATATCTACTCCTGACAATATGCGACAACGCCCGTACTACGTCCACCATGCTAGTATTACGGATTCCTTACAACTTCCCAGCGCTGCTTCTATCGATACACAAGACAATCTTATCAAAATTCAACCACCTTGGAGTTCGGGACGAGTGGTCTTGGTTGGTGATGCAGCCCATGGAATGCCTCCCTTCATAGCACAAGGAGCAAATCAAGGGCTTGAAGATGCGTTAGTCATTGCAACTTTAATTGCTAACGTTGCAACAGAGAAGGGTTGGGATAACACGCAAGCCATAACTCAAGCCTTTGAAAAATACGAACATTTTCGTCGTCCCTTCATGGTTCGCGTCCAACAGGCGACATTACAACAGTTATCCCCAAGTCTTAAAAAAGAGTGGCAAGAATACAGCGATTTAGTATTTCGTCGAGAATTTGCACAAATGTTACCAGCGATCGGTGACAAATGACAAATGACAAATGACAAATGACAAATGACCAATGACCAGTGACCAATCTACTTACTTATTGCTGGATTCCTGAAGGGAAATTTGACAGTAAATGTAGTTCCCACTCCGACTTCGCTCTGCACAATAATTTCTCCACCATGTAAGTCCAAACATTTTTTGACAAGCGTTAGCCCTAGACCCGTTCCAGGAATTTTGCCAACATTTTCACCTCTATGAAAAGGCTTAAACACATACTGTTGCTCTGCTGTTGGAATGCCAATACCTGTGTCTTTTACCTGAAAAATTATCTCTCTGTCCGGACAAAATAGTTCTAGATAAACATTACTACCTTGAGATGAATATTTGATAGCATTTGAAAGCAGATTACTAAGAATATGCCATAACAGTTTTTTATCCAAGTCAGCAGTGGTACATTGGTCGTGGTTTATGAAAATAATGTGATGGGTTTGATCTGCGCTAAATTGCATCTCTTCCACCAGACCTTGGCAGAATTTGTCCAAATCTAATGGTGCAGGCGAAAAATCTAATTGACCTCCTTCTGCTTTCCCGACTGCCAAAACATCATTCAACAAATTTTCCATTGTTCTAACAGATTCTTGAATAAGATATAAGTATTCTCGTTTTTTGACCTCAAGTAATTCATGACTGTGATGTTCAAGTAATTGAGCAGAAGCTAAAATACTAGTCATTGGTCTACGAAATTCATGGACAACCATCGACCAAAACCGAGATTTGAGTTCACTCAGTTCTTTTTCTTTTGTCAAAGCCACATGCACTGCTTCTTCTGCCATCCGGCGGCGCAAAGCAACTTCAATGGCAGCGTATAATTCTCTTTCATCAAAAGGTTTGATGATGTAACCAAAAGGCTCTGTGACTTTTGCTCGTTGTAAAGTTTTTTCATCTGCATAAGCAGTTAAAAAAATCACAGGAATATTGAATTCAGTCCGGATATGTTCGGATGCTTTTATCCCATCAATTTTGCCTTTTAATCTGATATCCATTAACACTAAATCTGGCCGAGTTTCTGCTGCCTTTTCAATAGCTTCTTCTCCAGACGAAACGGCTGCCACTACAACATATCCTAAATTTTGCAATCGTTTAGCTATATCCTTGGCGACAATCCTTTCATCTTCAACAATTAAAATCTTTGCATTAGCCATTTCTCTTCTCCTCTACTGTCTACTGTAATTCAGCGAATTCAATTATAAATTGAGTGCCTTGGCTGTTATCAAGGTCTATCGTTCCTTCTAGTTGTTCTGTAAAAGTACATACTAATTGTAGCCCTAAAGATTCTGTATCTTTGAAGTCAATATCTTTAGGCAAACCAACACCGTTATCACTGATAGTTAGTCTAAATTTACCAGAATTAATTGAGTGAATTGCAATAGAGATTTGAGGTTTTTTGTTTTTTGGTCTAAAAGCATGTTTGAGAGAATTTAAAACGAGTTCGTTGATAATTAATCCACAGGGAATCGCCGTATCAATGTTTAACCAAATATCTTGAGCATCTATTTTCAAGGTAACTGTCTGCGCTCTGGCAGAATATGAACGAAGTAAATTGGTTGCTAGTTCGCGAATATATTCAGCAAAATCTATTCTAAATAAGTCTTTGGATTGATACAGTTTTTCATGGATAAGTGCCATTGAACGGATGCGATTCTGACTATCTTTAAAAGATGCTAGTGCTTTTTCATCTTTAATATAGTCAGACTGCAACCTTAACAAACTGGAAATAGTTTGAAGATTATTTTTGACTCGATGATGGACTTCTTTGAGAAGAATTTCTTTTTCTTTGAGTGATACTAATAACTGCTCCTCTGCCCGTCTACGCTCAGTCAGTTCGGATTGAACTTGCTGATATAGTTCAGATTGCTGAATGGCAATAGCGACATGGGTTGCTAACTGTTGAAGCAAATCAACTTCAAACTGCCGCCAATACCTAGGTTCGGAACAGTGGTAGGCACACAATAGCCCCCACAAATGTTCTTTCTGGAGAATAGGAACTATGAGGCTAGCTCTAATGTTATACAAAGCTAAAATATCGATGTGACATTGAGTAAAACCAGCTGTGTAGATATCTTCTGCCACTAGAGTGCGCCCTTCTTTGTAAGATTGGGCATAATTTTTTCCAAAGCAGGTGTCTTGGATAGTGCTATTCAAGGCAGGTTGCCAACCGGAAGCTACGGATTCAACCACAACTGTTCCACTTAAGTCTAAGTTGAAACGATAAATAATGACTCTCTCCGTCTGAAGAAACTGCCGCACTTCGGCAACTGTGGTGTTAAGTATTTCATCCCAATTAAGTGATTTGCGAATGCGGAGTGCCATCGCGGTTAGGAGGCGATTGCACTGAAGTTGTTCCATGAGTTCTGCTGGAGTCTGTTGCACTTCGAGTTTTATATTAGCGTCACTACTTTGTAACAGTTCGGTTTTTTTATTTTCAAACTGTTCAATGGAACGCTGTAGTTGCTCTACAGATCTCCGCATAAGTGCAACATCAAGTGTTTTCAAAAAGTTAGTTGGCGTGACAATACCTAATATTTTGCCACATTCATCAGATACAATAAATTGCTGTACTCGTCGTTGTTGCATTTTCCAGTAGGCAGCTAGTATTGATTCTGTTGGCTCGCAATTCAATAATGGTGTTTGCATTATAGTCTGAGCTTGCGTCTGCGATAAATTTACTTGCAGAGCTTGAAGCTGAATGATATCCCGATCCATTACAAGCCCCACTGGCTCAATGTCTGCTTTAGTACCTCCTGCTGTTAGCACCACGCTATTAACCTGATGTTCTACCATCAACTGAGCTATACCAAGTACTGAAGTCGTTACCGATGTCTGAACTATCGGAGTAGAAATAACCTCTGCCAACTGCCGCGATCTCAGTAATTCATCTAGTTGCAGCGCTTGGCGAATACTTTCAAGGGTGACCATGCCTAAGAGCTGTCCCCCAGCATCGATAATTGGTAGGTGGCGTATCTGATGTTGGCGTAGTAATGACAGAGCGGTAAAAATATCTACTGTGTCAGATTGTGATAGGGTAAATACTGGCTGCCTCATCAATTCAGCAACTTTCATTTCTGCTAAATTCCTGCCGGAGGCAATAACTTGCAGTGCATCGGCATCAGTAAATACTCCGAATATTTGTGCATCTTGTATTACTAGTACGCCACTGCCTCTAGCTTCGGTTAGAAATGCAGTATCTAATAGCAAATTCAAACTGGGTAGGATGCAACTGCTACGAGCTTTGCCCATAATTGTAATTGTTTCTATGAGTGACGTATTGGGAGTCACTTTCAGAGGGCGGCGGTCAATTGCAGGCTCTAAGCTAAACAAAGATGCTGATGGCTCTTGCTTGGGCATACTTAAGGTGGGTGTTGCTGCTATAACTGAAGTTTAAAAAATTTTGGGAGTTGCAAGAGTTAACTTGCGGAGGAAATACAAAAATCTTTCTGTTTTCTAGTAGTGCCTTAGAGCTCAATTAGAGCGCAACACGAGTTAGTAGTACGCGACGGTGCCTCTATCTCTATTGACCCCTCAGGAGTGCTAACAAGCGATGATAGTAGCGGTGGTTCCCTTAATCTTGGTGGAAATATCACGGTTGTAACGAAGGATTTGTTGCTTTTGAATAGTCCTGGTGGTAACCTGACAACTAATGACGGTGCCTTATTAGGTGTTAACCTCTCCAATCCACTCCCTATAACCAATGGCGCAACGATCCAGATTACAGCAAGAACCATCAGATTAGTTAGCGTACCTGAACCTGACTCTATATTAAGTTTGCTAGCTTTTGCAGTTTTTGGCGCAGCTTCAATACATAAAGTCAAACAAAAAAGTAAATTTGTTTTTTAAGTAAAAGAAAATAATTACAGCAAATTTCAACCTGGTGAGGTACAAAAATTACCCCCCTCTGTCCCCCCTTACAAAGGGGGGATGAAAGGAGGGTGTACCTCATGAGACTGAGAAAGGCTATATTGTCTTGCTATTCAGCAAAAATTTCATTTATCTGTTGAATTGCCTTATCAGCTGCTTCCTCTGGAGAAACACGATCTATGACGACTCGACGCAAAGCTTGACCCCAAACATTTTTCATCAATACTTTACTATAAGAAGAATTTTGAGCGATATATAATAGACGAGTTTGTTTCATAATGAGTGGTTTAGCACCCTCCGAGATGTGAGGATCTTTCTTATCTGTCCAGAAAGGGTCTTTCCAAACAAGCTCGTGTACTGGAAAAAAACGCCCGCCTGCAACTTTCAGATAATTTCCCATGATTTTAGGGCTGATGAAATATATCAAAAAATCCTTAGCTAATTTCTGATTTTTTGAATCGGTTAGGATAATTGCTTGGGTGATAAGAGAAACATAACGCATGGGCTTGCCGTTAGGTTTATTGGGATATCCAATAGTACCCAAGTTGTTAAAGTAAACATCAGAATTTCGGCGCACAGCCGCAGGAATTGAAAGAGAATTGTTAGCAGTCATGACCACATGACGGTTAAATAAGCTGCGATTGTTATCTGGGTTAAACCAATTTACTGCATCTGGAGGTACATAACCTTGGTCATAAAATTGGGTATACCAAGCTATGCAATTAA
This sequence comes from Scytonema sp. UIC 10036, assembly GCF_009725235.1. Next base: position 30,223 of record NZ_WJFC01000024.1, on the reverse strand, counting down.
TGATTCCCTGACGGACTTTTGGATCGCTTGTACGCAATCGACCTTGAGAATCTACAATTTCTACATCATAAGCTTCCAAAATCTGCTCAAAGACTTCAAAAGTATCTCCAGCCCCTACCGATATAGGTAACCCAAGCCCATAAATTTTTTTATTTTTCTTAGTTTGCAAAGTATCTTGTATTTGTTTCCAAAAATCCCAAAAACCATTCCAATCTTTGGGAATATCTTTTTCACTCTTATCCGCTTCCTGGAGCAAATCTCGCCAGTAAAAAATATAAGGAATGCTCTGGTGAAGGGGAACAGCGTAATAGCTTTGCTTCTTTGTGAGATTGTTATAAAAATAAGCACTTGCCAATACAGTGTCGGAGTAAAAAGGTTTGACAGATTCAATGACTTCAGAAACATCTGCTAGTTTACCTTCTCGAGCAAGACTTGGATTGAGAATCCGATCTGCATTGTTACTCATAACAATATCTGGTGGATTGCCTGCTCGAATTGCCCTTTGAGTCTTTTTTGATAGCTCATCAGCACTAAAAAGAGAAAGCTCGGTTTTGTGACCGGTTTCTTGTTGCCACTGCTTTACGACTTGCTGTATTGCCTCATCTTCTTCTAGCGTAAAACCTTTGTCCCACCAAAGTGTTAAGATTCCGTTCTTCGTAGAAGATTCGCTTGGCAACGATTTGTCAGAATTAGAATTATTATTACAAGAAAAAACGCTCAAACTGAGTGTGGCTCCCAGTAAGAGAACATGACAAGTAGTTTGTAATTTTGCAGTTACCATGCTCAATCACTCCCATTTGGCAAAGATTTCTTTAATTTGCGCGATCGCCATCTTTCACTATTCGGGCGATCGCTTTATCCCGGATGTTTTCTTGTAAAACTAAACTGTAAGCACTGGGGGCAATACTGCAAGGGATAAGGAAATTGTAGGGCTTTTCCCTTGGGGAAACTCAATAAATGTCTGTAAATGTTGGGTTTCGTTCCTCAACCCAACCTACGTGATTTCGTATTTTTCGGCTTAACCGACAAGTATTGGCACTGGGGGTATGCTGAGAGCAATATAAACATTTTTTGATACAATTGTATCATGATTTGGACTGCTACTATTTGCGATAAGTGCAAAGATTGCGATCGCTTTCACTTAAATCGGGATTTGTTGTTAAATAATCCTGTACCCAGTTACAGGCATGAATAAAGAGCTTATCTGAAGCTAAAACCCGGTCTAAATCCCATAAGATAACAGTTTTATCATCACTGACCGATGCTAAAACTTTACCATTGGAGTTAAATGCAACTTCTTTGACCGTATCGCTATGCCCGGAAAGAGTTGTCAACAATTGACCGTCAAGAAGCCAAAGTTTGATAGTGTTATCTGAACTGGCTGAGGCTATCATTTTACCATTAGGTGCGATCGCAACTGTATAAACCCCCGCACCATGTCCAGTCAAAGTCTTCAACAGCGTACCATCCCTTTTCCAGAGTTTGACGGTCTTGTCGTCGCTTGCAGAAATAACCAAATTGCCATCGGGACTTATGGCAACTGCATTCACCTGATTGCTATGCCCTGAAAGAATTCTTACTAAAGTCCCATCCCGTCTCCATAATCTTACGGTGTTGTCATCACTTGCTGAAGCAATGATTTGACCGTCATTGCTGACAGTAACTCCATTGACGCCTGAATTATGCCCAACCCGTGTTGCAAAAGCTCTGGTTTCAAACTTAAGCGTACCCTTAAGCTGCCAAAGTTTAACCGTTTTATCATCACTGCCTGACACAATGGTTTTACCGTCAGGAGCGATCGCAATCGCCTTGACCACATCTTTATGCCCGACAAGAGTCTTAAGCAACTGACCCTTTCGATTCCAGATTTTAATAGTATTGTCCGAACTAGCGGATGCGATGGTTTTACCATCCGGGGCGATCGCAACACCATTGACCCCCGCCTGATGACCAATGAGGCTGAGGTGTAATGTCCCATCTGGATTCCAGATTTTGACTGTGTTGTCCCGACTTGCCGAAACAATCATCTTTTCGTTAGGTATAAAAGCCACCCCATGAACGGCATCGCTATGACCGGAGAGAGTGTTTAATAAGGAACTGTTTTGCCTCCAGAACCTCACAGTATTGTCCCGACTTGCTGAGGCGATTGTCTTGCTGATGGGGTTGATTGCAACTTCTTTGACTCCTGCATCATGACCGCGAAGAGTTGTTAATAACGTGCCATCTGGTCTCCACACTTTGATTGTTTTGTCTCGACTTGCCGAAGCAATCACATTACCATCAGAACTAATAGCAATTCCTTCAACTTGATTGCTATGTCCGATGAGAGTTGCTTTCAAAGTACCGTCTAAATTCCACAGCTTGATAGTTCTATCTGCACTCACCGAGGCAATTATCTTTCCATTGGGGCTGAAATAAACTCCTTCGACTTCATCGCTATGCCCTTTGAGTGTACCTACTAAAGTACCGTCCATTTTCCAGAGTTTGACTGTTTTATCGTCACTGGCTGTAGCAAGCATTTTCCCATCGGGGCTGATGGCAACTGCCTCAACTTCATCACTATGCCCTTTGATTGTGCGTAGCAAAGTTCCATTTGCCGTCCATAATTTAACTGTCTTGTCGTCACTTGCGGAAGCGATCGCACTACCATCAGGACTAATAGCAATTGACTCTACTGCATCGCTATGTCCTTTTAGGGTTTTTAGTAAGGTGCCATCAAGATGCCAAAGCTTAACTGTCCTGTCTTCACCACCTGAAGCAATGAAAATCTTTTTTTTATCTTGATTGTAAGTCCCAATAGCAACTGTGTTAACTCCTGCAGTGTGTCCTGATAAAGTCTGAATGAGAGTGCCATCTGGTTGCCAAAGTTTGACGGTTTTATCTGCACTGGCTGAAGCAAATATCTGCCCATCTGCACTAATAGCAACTGAATTTGCCCCCGCACTATGTCCTGACAAGCGGTTATATTCTTTCACTTCATAAATAGCTTGTCTCAATACAGATTCAACTTGTGTTTGGGTTTGTGTATCTGCACTTCCAAAACTTTGCAGTTTTTGCCCAGCCCTAATTCCTTCCATCAAAGCATCTAATTTTTTATCTGAAGCGTACAAAGCTTTGGAAGATGTAGCAATGGCTTTTAATTCGTTTTGCAATACGTTGCGATATTGGAAGAAGGTTGCAACTCCTAACCCCAAAGCAATGACAAATCCTAAAGTAAGGGTACCTAGAGATATTCTTTGAAGTTGGGCAAGTTTTTGCTCCTGAGCCAATCTGGCTTTGATTTCTCTGGTGCATTCTGCAGCCAACCTTGTTTCCACTTCTCTGCGATCGAGTTCTTGACTTGCTGCTAAAAATTGATAGTCCAACTCGCTCAAACTTTTGCCAACAGACCAAGCTTGTGCTTCTAACAGGGCTTGTCCTCGCAACAACCTGGAAGAATCTTGACGTGATGATGCAAGCCAAGCATTTAAAGATTGGGAATAAGGACGCAGTTTTGCTAATTGTTTTTCTATCCAAGCTTGATTAAAAATTTCTTGATAAATACGGTTTTTAATTTTGAGTTTTCCCTGTTGCTTTACAACTAGCCCAGATAGTAAGAGTTCTATTTGTTCTGGTGAGTCATCTATTGGTACGTCAACTCCTTGTAATATTCTTTGATAAAGTGCTAACAAACTACCAGCACGTTGCTCGTTACAGAGGAGGCGATCGCGAATTGTCTTTAAATGCTCCGGTTCATCATGGGCTTCCCAATCATTAATAATATGTGTTTGTACGAGCTTCTCCAAAACAATTGAGGGAAACTGGTAATATATGCTGATGAGATGGTAATTCACAATTGGCAAGTGATAATCCAACTTATATCGTTCTTCTGTTTCCGAATACCCCGTTTCCTGATGTAAAGCCATGCTACCGCTCATTCTTTCGTGTTCTACGATATGGCACAGCTTTTGTGTGAGAAATGGTTGCCCATCAGTCCAACTTAAAATTTCTTTAAGCACTGCCATGGGGTTAGCAACTTTACCCTCTAACCCTGCTGCTAGTGGCTCAACTTCTGATAAACGAAAACCTTGTAAATCGATAGATGTCCCAATATTAAATGGCGTACAAGTCCGGTCAGAAATCAAATCCGAGGGAGTGGCTACACCAAACAAAGCCCAAGTTAGACGTTTGTATTCTGGATTTTCTGCCCGTTGATTGTAGCAAGCACGAATCAACGCAAAAAAATCAGCAACTGGAAAATTTAAGCTAAGAACGTTATCAATTTCATCAATAAAAATAAATATTTTTTCACTTTTTAATTTAACTAATAAAATATCTTCAACAAACTGACTTAATCGCTGTAAGGGAGGTAAATCCTCTCGCTCATTCCACCAAGTTTTTATATTAACCGAGCCAAACAGATCAAATCCCCGCAACAAATCTACAACTATACCCTTATACCATTGAGCAGGAGTAATATTTCCATTTCCGATCCTAGTCATATCAACAGAAGCACAGCAATAGCCAGCTTCTTGCAATCGGTATCTTGTTCTCAAACGCAAGCTAGATTTGCCCATTTGCCGGGAACTAAACACATAACAAAATTCACCCCTCATTAAGGCGTCGTATAGTTCAAAATCAGCTTGTCGCTCCACATAACTAGGAGCATCCATTTTGAGACTGCCACCAATTTGATATTCGTAAGATTTCATATCAACTAGTTCAATTGCTCGCAGAAATAAAGCCGATACAACTCACAGCTAGGCACTGCATGATTTCCTTCCAGCTTTACCAAACCCATGCTTTCTAATTTGTAAGCAGTAATTGCTTCCAATTGCACGTCTTCAGTTGCGGTCAAAACACGTTTAAATGCCGTTGCTAGTTCGGGATGCTCCTGGAAATTGGCGAGATGATGCCGCAGGTAATTGCTATAAATACCGCCAATTGTGGGTGCTTCCTGCAGGAGTTCTTCTAGGGTCACCTCTTGACGTGCCAAATGGTAAAGAGCAAGACGTACTAAATAAGGATGACCACCAATCATAGCCACAAGAGGAACCAGTGTTTGCGCCCCTACCTCACCTTTTGCCCAATCCAACCCATGACGGATGGCTAAATCTTGCACCTGTGCCAAAGTAAATTCTGGTAGCTTAATTGCCAGTCCGACGTTAAAAGGAGATTGATTGATATCCAAAGGGATATAAGCTTCTGTGGCATGAACCACAAGCAATCGCAGTTTTTGCCAAACGTCCAATTCTGCAGCATCCTCATACCAAGAGCGCAGGAGTGGCAAAAAGTCACCAGAGATTTCTGGATACTCAAAAATTCGGTTGACTTCATCCAAAGCGCATACCACTGGAGAGTCGATTTTCCGCAAGAGATACTCTTGGAAATACAACGTACAGCTGACTTTGCTGCCAATGTCTTCATCCCAGTAATCATCTAGGCGTGGTTCTATCTGCAACTGGCGACTGGCGTTGGCACAAAACCACCGCAAGAATTTATCCAAACTGGTGAAAACGTGACTGTCAGCCAGTTGAAAACCGATGGACACAGTGTGTAAGCCTATTGTCTGTCTGGCATGAGTCAAAATTCTCTGCATCAGGGAGGTTTTACCCGTCTGCTTGGGTGCTTTAATCCGGATTAAGCTTCCGGGTTTAGCAATCTCGGCACAAGCTCGTTCTTCAATGGGAGGACGCTCGATGTAAAAGAAGGAATTAAGCGGTACAGGACCACTGGGAATCTCTAAGCTATAGGGAACGGAGAGTGAAGGTTTTTGCTCTTCTTGGCTCGTATAACCGATAGAAGGTTCCTGGTTTTCGCGATCGCCAGACTGCAGTTCCAGATATTCTTTATCTGCTAGCTGTTGGTAATGCAACAGAACCGCTTGGGCATTTTGCAATTTCTTCTGAAGAGCAGTATTTTCTGCTCGCCTTCTAATGACCGAACGAAAATTACTTTTAGTTACCTCTTCATCTAGAGATTGAGACAGTAACTTCCATAATTTGGAACCAACATCTTTAATATAGTTCGCATCATAGCTAGCACTGTCCGCTATTTCCTGGTAAGTCTGTCCTTCCCAGGCTTTGCGGAAAACTAGTTCCTGTAGATTGCTTAAGCGGTTTTCTAGAAATGTATCTAGAACAACCAATGCCTCATCAACATTCATCTGTTAGAGAAGGATCGGGTTGACTTTATACGACTCTATCTGAATTTTTCACATTTTTTTAACTTTTTCATTTAAATTTAAGACTGTTACTCTGCTTTTAGTAATATTTTTTATCTTATTATTGTATTTTTTGATACCTTTTCTTGCGCGTTTTCTTTGGGTCAAAGAGGCTAAAGGCAATACTGCGTAGATTTTGCTTAAAAATACGAAAATACGTAGGTTGGGTTGAGGAACGAAACCCAACATACAGTGTCTTAATGTTTACTTTATAAATCATCTCTTAAAAAATAAAACAACCCCCTCAATTGAGGAGGTTGAAACAATATTAGGTGGGAAAACTTGATGACAAAGCAGTGCGCTTTCTAGTCAATAGGAGCGTTGGGGACTTGAGCGCTTACTTCTGCTTGAGAGAGATTGGGAATTGTCCAGTTTGGCTCACCAGCTGCAATGACTCCAGCAATAGGAGCGTTCAATTCAACTTCACCGGTAACAGGGTTAGTTCTAGCAACCAACTGTGTCCCATCGACAATCTTGAGAACGAAAGGCTGTTGTCCTGCTGTTTGTTCAACTTCAGAGGCTGCAGGAGCCGGAAGGTTAATACCAGCTACCTTCGCGTCGTTAGGTAAGTATATACCATCGCAGTCCCAGTCATCATCTGTCTTATGACCGGCTCCCAAGTAGAAGAGGGTATTAGTAGGGGTGCCAGATTTGCTTGGTTTATGAGCGTAAACACCTATTGTCTTTCCTGTATCGTTGCGGCAAACACCCCAATCTTCTGTGCTCTCTTGGATATATTTCTGAAATTGCAAGTCAGAAATTCTTTTTTGTAAGTCTTCTGCAGTGTAACCACCTTGAGAGGGATCGTTTCTGATTTGCAGGAGTTGATCGAGTTGTTGATTGATCCCAAGATACTCAGGACTCTTTTCCGCGATCGGATCTGCAAAAGAAGGCTGAGCAACAACTAAGTTAACCAATAGTAGCAGAAACACCAAAATTGCTTTGAAGCTTTTCACAATTTTTCTCCTCTTTATTATGAGAACACCGAGCTTTTTTTATTGCTCTTTGAATTTAACTGGACTGTTATAGAAATCCTGTTAAATTGTTGAAATCTACGTAGGTAGGGCTAAAGCCCACTCTACTGCTCTGGTCACTGGTCACTGTTAACTATCCTCGGAGGTATAGTCTACTCAATACTGCAAGGGCTGAGAATTTTTGTAGGTTGGGTTGAACGATATTGAAACTTAACAAATGCTTGTAAATGTTGGGTTTCGTTCCTCAACCCAACCTACATATTTTCGGATTTTTAAGCTTAACCTATGCAGTATTGATAGTCTACTATATTTGAACTCTCTTAATAGCAACACACACGATTTTTTTCCAAATTATAGAAAGAATTGATTAAAACGGAGCGTGGCTTTTTAGAAGATTAGAAAATTTTATAGTCACCTAATTATGTAGGGATTGACTAATTCTTGTTATGCAGAAGTGACGCGCTGACGTGATATATTAAAAAACATCCAACCAAAGAACATGACAGCAACTGATAATATCGCTAGTACTAAGCTATCTAATGCAATATATACACCCAAACCAATCAAGAGGAATGGGACAAGCAAATTCCCGTAGCGCATGAGTATTTTCGCGATCGCGTTTTGATGAGTTAGCTGATAGGCTATGTAACACCAAACTGCTACAAGGATAAAGAATATACTTATAGTAATTAGCAAATTTACTGTACTACTGCTGGCAAATAATGGCATATAAATACCGATGTTATCACCACCATTAGCAAAAGTGATAGCTGCGACACCATAGGTTTGAGGAGACAAAAAACTACCTATAGGTGAGAATCTAGACGAAGGTATCTCTAATTCATCGTCTGTATCTTCCTCTTCTAGATTGACCAAGCGATTTAGACCAACAGCAATGGGGATAAAGCCAGAAACATCCAACCAAACACTAGGCAGAACAAAACTCCCAAAAAATCCTAACAGACTGATAGCAACCAAGACTGTGAAGCCCAGATACTGTCCTACGACAATATGGCGGTGCCGAAATGCTGAATTGACTTGGGAGAAAAGTAGTGTCAGGATAACGATATCGTCAAGATTAGTCGCGGTAAATGCGGCGATCCCAGAGGGAACAGCATTGATAAACGTACTCATTGTTGCTAGTCCTTCAATATAAATATAAGTTTCTCACTCGTTAATTTGTTGTCGTGTTATGTGAACCGTCAACTCATCTCTGTCATATTTACTGTAAGTAACTCTTTTGAACTAAGCAAATGTTCTTTCTTGTTAAATTGATAAATAGAAGTGATTGAAGGTAGTAACCACAGTGTTCCTCTCGTTCCCAGGCGGAGCCTGGGAATGCATACTGCGAGGCTCTGCCTCGCTTGATACTGAAACACTGCTGCAAATAAACCTCTATGAGATTGCGTACAACCCTCGTAAAGACACTTCAAACAGCGCGTCTCTACATTCTTTTTCGCTCCTATGCCTAATGTACAGCAAAGTGTAGATAGCAGAAGAATACAAGCTTAAACCGATCAGATTATATGATATTTGTTCAATCTACTCGAAGAGTGAATTAATTTAACGACTTATGACTTGAGAACTTCTGCCTGGGGAACGATATGGCTTCCAAGTCAGATGAAGTAGAAATAGAGTACTAAGTAAACGTGCAAATTGTATTCTATGAAATTCAATTATTTGATGAAACGGCTTTCTAATGTAGGACGCTTTCTAGCTACCGCTCTGTTTTGTGTATCAGCGATCGCCTTCGTTTGGCAAGGTGCGTCTTTCTCAAAGACTACAGCAATGGCAGCTCCTGTTGCAAATTTGATAGCTGAAGCAGACTTAGGCTCAAAAGTTCAAGGAAAAGTCAGTGAAGATACTGGACGAACCAAGAATTTCATCCGAGATGCGAAAGAAAGTCTCAAAGAAACAGCAAATAAAAATGCTGAAAAAGTTGAGGACGCAACAGATAATAATGGTAGTTTTATTGAGCGCAAAGCTAAAAGAGATGCGGCTCGAATCGCGAAAAGAGCAGAGGAAGATGCAAATCGGACTGAGAAAGTACTAGAAACCGAAAAGAATGTTGTTGAACGTGCTGTTGATAGCGTCAAGGATGCTTTTAGCAAGTAGAAAACAGATAGGGGTTGTAATATTCAACTTGTCCAAGCAGTATCGGCAGTGATAACGGCAATATTTCTCGCTATTGCTAAAGCAAGACAGGAACGGTCTCCCAAGGAAAGCCCGAACTGTCTTGTTTGTTCTTCACGGATAGTGACAGTATCGCCTTCCATCATCCTCAGAATAAATTAGGAGGCGGAGCCTCAAGTAAGGCATTCCCAGGCGGAGCCTGGGAACGAGTTAGGAGTCCAATAACCAAATCATTAAATTCCCGCATGCCTTGCTGCTACTAGATAGCGAAAAATATATTCAACTAATTCAATATAGTTGCGGGCAGTTTCGGGAGAAGTTGCCCAAACGGTAATTCCATGATCTCGAATCAGCAAGGCTGGCACTTCAGGAGGCTTTTTGGTAAACCGTTCTTCAATTTCATTTGCAATCCGGGCAACTTGTAAGTGGTTGGTAAATATGGGAAGGCAGCATTTGGGGTTTTCTTCCCAAACTCCCAAACCTTTAAGCATTTCTAATGGTGGAAGGGGTAGACTATCTCCTTGTACAAAGCGAGAAACTAAATTGGCTTCAACTGAGTGGACGTGATAGCAACTAGTTGCTTCGGGAAACAATTTATAGATAACTTGATGAATTGCTGTCTCAGCTGAAGGCTTCACATCAGGATAGGTTTGCTCCACTTTACCTTTTGGACTGATGCGAACAAAATCACTCTTGCATAATTCTCCTTTAGAACGTCCACTGGCTGTAATCCAGAAACTACCATCAGGTAACTTCACTGACAAATTCCCTGCAGTTCCTACCATCCATCCTTGATGGTAAAAATGACGGGCAGTGGCAATAATTTCAACAAGTTGTTTGTCATTTGTCATTTGTCATTTGTCATTTGTCATTTATCGAGCAGCTACTTTATTAGTACGAATTTCTGTGCCTGTATACTCAGGTGTCCAACCTTCTGTTCCAGTAAAATAACGCACTGCTTTTATCCGCCTTGCTGGAGTCAGATAAAACCAATGTTCGGTTCCTACTGGTACGTTAATATACTCTTCTGGTTGCACTGTCAGTTCTACCTGGCTGCCATCTGGTCGTACAAAACCAAATATGCCTTCTCCATCAATAATGTATCGTACTTCGTCTTCTGCATGAGTGTGTATCTTGTCAAACTTTGACAGCATAGTATCAAGGTTTGGAATTCCAGGATGCAATACGATTAAGTCGCGTGTTTGATAACCTGCTGTTTGCTGTAGTTGCTTGAAGTACCCATCTAAGGATGTTAAGACTTGTTCTTTTTCCTCTTCGCTCAGGCTATCTTGTGCTAAGAGTCGGTGCAACTGTCCATCTTCTCCTACTGCCCAGCGATTGAGTTGAATACCCAAAGGTGCGAGTTCTTGCGTAATCTTATCTAAATCGGTGTGTCGCGATCCATCTTCCAGTTGTAGAATTGCCATATATCACCTCGTAAAGTAGAGGATAGATTGTACGGTATTTTTATAGATTATATGTATTTCTTGGGTAAAAAGCTGGAAAGTTGACACGCATTTAATTAAAAAATTTAGTGGAGTTTTACGTAATTCTGCCAAGACGACTTGAATAATTTTATAGGCTCAATAAAAAAGTACTAAATCATGCGTACTGAGTAAAAAGTTGTACTAGCATGACAGGCTAATCTGGTGCATAGTTGTAGTGCTTCTTACGTGTATCCAAATTTTCAAGGCAGATGGCTTCCTTCAGTGTAGGTGAACATCGCTCACCTACGCTTGTAGCTAATTATAGAAACACCAAAGGAATGAGTACTGCTTGTGATTCGTAATTGCTCTATCCCCAAGAAGTGCAATTACAAAATGCTTATAAAGTTGTAACTGTATACAAGGAAATTAATTGTTCATGTCCTTAATTGATGAAGTCAAACAGGTTTGCGATCGCTTAGCTCTTCTAGGATGGCGGGATTTACTGCTACAACATGGATTAGATATCACGGCAAGTAACCTCAAGCAGGAGCTAACTAAGGACTTACCAGCTATCAAGCGTCAGATTCCAGGATTTGAAGATTTTGCTTTTGAAGGCAAACGCGGAGTAGAAGCAGGAAATCCAGCTCGCAGTTTGCTATTTCATGCCTTCGCTTCACCCAATGTTGTTCTAGGTGCTCAAAATACAAATCCCAACGCATACCCAACTCTCGCCGAACTCGAAATCATTGAAAACTTTGTTTACGGCGTACAACCTCCTTCCTTACAAGACTTACGAGTTCGCGCTCAAAACCAACCGTTGGCGATCGTTGTCTTTGGTTCAGAATATCGCCCTGGAGCAGAAACAGTTCACCGCAAGCACGCAGATCTGTGCTTTTCACGCACGGGTGTTGCTAGAGTAGGAACGGCTGAAGCACTCTACGATGCCAAAGCGCGTGGATTTTTACCATTTGTAGAGTCCGATCCAGCAAGTTTCCGTGTTTTACCCGCTCGTTATTCTGCCTATATTGCAGTTCAACGTCGTGGCAATCCAGAAACTTTCGGTCCCATGCGTTTTCAAACAGGAGATGACAGCAGGTTATTCTGGGTTCCCCTCCACAAGATCTTTGACGGTACAGAGTGCATTCGCGGTTTGAACTTGCAGGTGAGTTTGCTTTCCCGTCACGTCAATCAAAAACTTCGGCGAGTTCACCTATCCTTAAAAGGTACGGGATGGGGTGAGCCAGACATTAGCAATCCACCCTTCATTTTTTCTGAAGGCATTGCTGAACTATCAACCAAATCAGAGTTTGGCAACGGGCTTTTAGTTCCGGTTGTTCACCCAAATCTGATTGAAGCCGCAAAATATCAAGGTAAACTACTAACTTTTAGAGTTCCAGAAAATAGTTCTACTCTCTCCTCTAGCTTGGAAATTCCTGCTGATGGAGATGCAAGACACGCTCCTGAATACGTCCATGCCCGTCACAGAGTCTTAGAAAACGGTCAAATTGAAAACCTGAACGATCGCCCAGATGTGGAACGCCTTGTCCGAGAAGGTGGGTATGATGCTCAACACTATGTAGACTTTACAGGTGATGGATGGGTTGAAGCTATCTGTCCCGAATTGGCAGTAGCAATTCCCCGCCGCATCCCTGCCTATTCTCTAGTCACAGCGCCAGATTTCTTCCCCAATTGCGACCAAAGAGAACTCTTAGAATGGACTGAGCAGTCAGTCCCTTCTAGATTGAGAAACAATCTCTGGCGAATTCCACCAGATACTTTATCTGATATCAGGTTAGCACCCAATCTTCAGTTAGAAGATGCAGACTTTATCCCAGAAGATAAAACTGTCACTGCAATTATCTCACCACCAGTGACTGGGTCGGTGCGGCAAATGCCATTAACTGGTTCCCCAACAATGCGGCACGCGTATTTACCTGATTCGGCAGCTGGTATCTTTGCTCCAGGTTGGGATGTCAGTACGGATACAACTGCTGAAGGTGTCAGTCACTTGGCATCTTACGGCTTGGGTAGCCCTTTCCCAGAAGATGCAAAACTTTGTGCTGCACTCAGTACATTTTGGCCCGCAGTGGCTCCCGATGCAGCTCGGACTTTCCAACCAAATCCCAATTGGCCTACCGTTAGCCCCCTGACAGATGAAGAAATTGGTCAAGTTGGCAACCAGTCTTGGGATGGCGTGACTGGCCCGCGTAAGGTGACAAGGGATGGTAAAATCTTTATAGAATATCCTGATTTTGCCCATGCAGATTATGTTGAGAACACTTTGCAGCACAAGTTCTCAATATCTCTTACAGGTCAGGTGGATGTACGTGAATATGAAGCCAGAGTTTTGGCAATGGCAAACGTTTACAGTGTCTTGAGGCTGAATACCCCTCAAGCTAGGGGTCAATGGAGCGTGTTTTCATTCCGTCAAGTGATTTCCACTGATGCAGAATTGACACAGGCACAAACTCAAACTGGAACGAGACTCAGTGGTACTATCTATAGGTTTGAGATTTACCGACCTGGCGCTGTCTTAAATACAAGCGATTTTCGCAAACGTCTCGTTGAAATTACGGAAAGTGTGACTTTGTTTGTTACACCTATCAATATCTTGTTAAAACGTGGCAATGGTAACTGGTCTCGCAGACGTATCTAGTTTTGATGTCATTGTAGTGGGCAGTGGACCGGGTGGTTCTGCTGCCGCTATTTGGTGCGCTCAAAAGGGCTTACAGGTTGCCCTGATTGAAGCAAAACCATTTCCGCGATCGCATCCCGGTGAAACACTACATCCCGGTATTGAACCACTCCTGAAGCAGTTAGGCGCTGCTGAGGCAGTCCTAGCGGCTGGTTTTATACGCCACAGTGGAAACTGGGTGCAGTGGGATGCAGAACGCCAGTTTATCCCTTTTGGTGAAGATGAATCGGGAGCATGGTTGGGGTTCCAAGCGTGGAGAGCCGATTTTGATTGTATTTTGCTCGATCGGGCAAAAGCTGTAGGCGTCACTGTTCTGCAACCCTGTCGCGCTTCTCAGGTACTTGTGGAAGGGGGTAGAGTTGTTGGTGTTCAAACGTCTCAAGGAACTTTGAGAGCATCTAGAGTCATTGATGCTGGTGGCAATCATCATTGGTTGGCTCGACAATTAGGATTGCAAATTCACCAACACTCTCCTCGCCTCATTGCTTACTACGGTTATGCCACAGGTGAATGTCCAAAACGAGATGATACTCCTGCGATCGTCGCTGATTCTGATGGCTGGACGTGGACGGCTAAAGTGCGATCGGGCTTCTACCAATGGACGCGTCTGTCACTCATTGGCGAGAAAGTCAAAAAAGATTGGCTGCCAGAAGAATTTCAGAATCTCGAAATTCATGAGAAAATGCAGGCAGCCGATGTGACTTGGCGAATTGTCTCCCAACCTGCTGGGCTTGGTTACTTTATAGTTGGGGATGCAGCTGCGGTTCTCGACCCTGCATCCAGTCATGGGGTGTTGAAAGCCATCATGTCTGGTATGTGGGCTGGGCATTTAATTACTGCACAATTGTTAGATAATCTCAGCGAGACTCATGCGATTCGAGAATACTCTCAATGGCTTGACAATTGGTTTCGCCATGATGTAGATAAGCTCAGTACAATGTATGCCAAGAGAGGATTTATAAAGTAGGTTGGGTTGAGGAACGAAACCCAACATTTCACCCAACATTTCACCCAACATTTCACCCAACATTTCATCGAATTATTGGGTGTCTTCGTTTTACCCAAACCACACAATACATTTGGCGATTTAAGATTTACTATATAAATGACTTCTAACTTAAAATTAAACCGCTTTAAATTGCGAAATAGCTTTTAATTCCTCTTCTTCTTCTTGGAGAACGTGGTATATTTCCCAATTTTGCTGGAGATTTAACCAAAAACTAGAACTATTTCCAAAAAACTTGGACAACCGTAGCGCGGTACTCGGTGTAATACCACGCTTCTGATTTATCAACTCATTGATTCGTTGATAGGGAACGTGAAGCGCATCTGCTAGCTGTCGCTGGGTTATGCCCATTGGCTCGAGAAAATCTTTAAGTAATATTTCACCAGGATGGGATGGAGGTCTATACTTGGGAACTTTCATTAATTTTTATCTCCTAATGATAATCGACTATTTCAACTTCGGATGCGCCTTCAAGTGTCCATATAAAACAAATTCGATATTGGTCATTAATCCGAATACTATGCTGACCCTTACGTTCGCCTTTTAGCGTTTCTAACCTATTACCCGGTGGAATTTTAATGTCATATTATCAAATAGCGCTAAAACGAAGTAAATTTTGGTCAATCGTAGCAAAACTGTATTCATAGCCATCAGAACGGTGAATAAGTTTAACGTATTGCCGAGCTACAGCAATGCGATGACCACTAATTAGCACTTCTACTCCTTTGTCAGTGGGCGTTTTGACTCTAGTGCGATCGCCTACCTCATTGCAACGTCTTGCTTGAGAGCGATCGCATACTCCGCAATTAGACAGGGTAACTGAAAGTGTTTTGTACTGGGAACTCTACATTAATTTGCACTTGTAATAGGAGGTTCATTAGCTGCTGAAATAGCGGTATCTATTAATTCTTGTTGGGACATTACAAAAGCAGCAGTTCCTAATGCAAATTGCAATCCATTTTGTTCCCAGAAAACATACCTAAGAGTATTATGCCCGCTACCTCTAGTGAGGTAAAAGCCACGAATCCCATTACCCAAATCTACTGGTGTTATATTCTCCCCTTTTGGAGGCCAATATTTCGGCTTGCGACTTTTAAACACACTAAGACCTCCAATCGTACATTCATTAGGTTTAGGAGAAGAACCACAGTTTGGTGTTAACGCTAAACGAACTTCAATGGCTTCTTTAGTAGAACCAACATAGGGATAAATTTTGCCATCGACAGGAAGCTCGGAGAATGCTTTTGAAATGAGTGACCAATTTAAGGTAGGAAGTGTAGATGGCAAACGCATTTCTGTACCTTGGGGTAGCTGGTTACGAATATCGTTTAAGATGGGTGTAAAAATAGGTGCTGGCTCAGCTGGTGTATATTGCGTGTTACTTAATAAACTGGCACCTAGAATTGCTAGGCAAGCACTAAAACTTAGTAGTGGTATTCTCTTCAATTTACACACTCCTCTTGGTAATACATACGTGCAGGCAATATATTCTCGATCTAAGCCCGTTAGAATATTACTTGTGCGTTATTTGAGCTCAATTTGAGATCAATTGAAAAACAGCTTGGTAATAATCTCAAAGGTAAACTAGGGTTAGAATTTGCCGGAAAATCACTATGAACGATCGCTTGGTTTCTGTGACCCCATCTTTGCGGCGAAAGCTAAAGTCGGCATTTCAGCAACAGTTCAAGTCAACAGAAGATTTTTTGCTGAAGTGGAATCAGCAGGCGGATACTCTGAGCAAATCTCCTTCAGAAGCTGACATCGAGAACATTTTGTACTCGCACACCCAAAGCACTTGTGTTTACTGGATAATTAATGGTGTTTGTCAGTTACTACTTAACCGACCTTACAGAGATAACAGCCTAAAACAAGTACCTTTAGAGTTAAAACACAAGCTGCGTGACAAGTTTCACGAACAATTCAAGGTACGAGGACAGATTGCTTGGGGAGAATTTGGTGTCGCTTGGGGAAGGCATCTTAACGATCCAGATCCTCCTCGACATCAAACACTCAGAAGTTTTTTCGCTAATGAGGAACGGGACTCCTGCGAACATTGGTTAGTGAACGGGTTATGTCAGCTGTTGCTCGATTGTTCCTTTGATGAATGGATGGAACAGGGGTTGGAAAATTGTCAGAAACTTCTACCTGGTGAGTTCCAATCCCCAATCCCTAATCCCTTATCTTCAATAACTCCCCAGATTCGTCTTGATACAATTCTGTGGGTAGGACGCACGGCGTTGGTTGCTAAGCTAGAACATCAGTTGCAAGAAGACTGTCGAGTTTTATCAATTGTTGGGATAACTGGTATTGGAAAAACATCTCTTGCAATGCGTCTGACTTTAGAATCCTCAGTAGCTATAAGGTTTCAAGAACTATATACTGTTAGCGTGGATCGCACGTTATCTAATTTTTTAGAAGTAGCACGTCAACTTTTGGGAGAAAGTATAGCACAAGAAGAAAAGCTACAAAAGGAACCCGATTTGTTGGTGCAGGCTGTAGTCAATAAGTTGCGATCGCAACCCTGTCTGGTAATTTTAGATATGGTTGAGGAAATTTTAGAATCAGATGGCGAAGGAAGTCATCAATTTAGCGAGCCAATTTTTACAAAATTCTTCGAGCAAATTGTTAAAGCCGAACAAATGCCCAGTCGGATCGTTTTGACTTCTCAAGATTTGCCCCCAACGATCGCAGAAGGACGATACCCATCACGAGTACATATAGAAAGACTCAAAGGGTTGGAAGAAACAGAAGCTCTTGAATTGTTTGAGAGTTGGGATGTGCGTATCCGTGGAGAAGTAGATTTAGAAAATCTCAAGCGAATTATTCGCGTTTACGAAGGACATCCTTTAGCTTTACGAGTCATTGCTGGTGAAATCCGTATGCCACCCTATAATGGAGATGTTCAAGCATACTGGTACGATTACGGTGATGAAATTACGGCTGTAGAACGCATGAAAGGTACTTCAGAAGAAAAATCAAGGGAAGATAAACCTCGGATCGATCGCTACAGTATCGGCTTAACAGATTTAGTCAAAAAACGGATAGACCGTACTTTTACCCGTTTGTATAAAGCAGAACCATTAGCTTGTTTGATGCTTTGCCAGGGAGCCGTGTATAGACGCGCTGTTGAGCGTTCTGCTTGGTTGCTCGCGATCGCCGAACATTCTCATGAAGCCCAAGCCTCTGCCTTTCAATCACTTCAGCGCCGATTTCTCTTGGAAGAGGAATATACCGAGCGTAAAGTTTTGTATCGACCGCACAGCCTCATTCGCCGAGTGGCATTAGATCGCTTAGCTCAGTTAGAAGTAGAGGTGTTACCATTGTGAGCCATGAGTTTGGTAAACCAGTAGAATTACAGAAGCTTTCCCCATCAGAAATTTTGCATATTTGCTGCGATCCAAAGGGTGAATTACGGCTCGCGTCACCAAACACTCAAGTTGAGCGGATGGAATTTCCCCAAACAACCCAAAGCTCATCAATACCAGTTCTTAGAAAATTAAACGCTTTAGAGGTATCTCACCTTAAAGCCGCTTTCTATTGGTTAAATGTCTATAACCCAGAACCTGAGACTTCTCGCTTAGAACAAGTACGCGGTTATCTAGAAGCGTTCCATCATTTGTGTGAAATCTCTGCTTGGCGATCCGCTTACCAAATCCTCTTTACACCAACAAAGACTGCTGATGCTAAACAATTGTACGAGCAACTCAGGAGTTGGGGTTATTACTCAGAACAAATTGAACTTTTTAGTCGTCTTCTCGGTAAGCTAGATTCTGAGGTAGACTGTTTTTGCTTGCAAGGTTTGGGTCGTGCTTATGCTTACTTAGATCGAGTCCCGCAGGCAATGAGCTACTACAAGCAACAGTTAGAACTTGCAAAGGAAATTGGTAACCGACAAGCAGAAGCACAAGCGCTAGGTGGATTGGTTGGTGTTTATTCCTCATTAGGACAGCATCAGACTGTACTGAATTGCCTTCAAAAGCAGTTAACTGTTGCTTGTGAAATCAAAGCTAGCAAAGAGGAAGGACAAGCGCTAGGTGGACTGGGTGCTTATGCTATCTTGAGAGGAAATTATCGTCGTGGAATCAAATATTGCCAGCAAGCGTTGGCGATCGCGCAATCGATTGATGACGAAGAACTGTCCGCGCTGGTTTTGGGATGGATGGGAGGGACGTATTTATCTAGAGGAAAATATAAGTTAGCAATTGAATACTTACAGCAGCAATTAGCAATTAGCACCCAAATTGGGAACCAATGTCAAAGATATTTAGCCTCATACTATCTGGGCAATGCCTACAATCTTATAAAGCAGCCTCAACTTGCCATTGAGTACTTAAGTGCAACTCTCAACTTCGCTCGCGAAACGTCTTCAAAAGCGACAGAAGCATCGGCATTAACAGCTTTAGGTTCTGTATATGCTGACATAAAACAATATCGAGATGCTCTGAAATACTATCAGCAAGCTTTGGAAATAAGTCGTGCGATTGCAAACCCAACAACAGAAGCAGGAATACTGTTTAATCTCTGTTATTGCTATGGTTGCTTGAAACAACCCGATCTAGCGATTGAGTACTTGCAGCAAGCTCAAGCGATTTCCCGTGAAACCGATTCCAAGGAAGCAAAAGAGCGAGAGTTAGCGTGTTTGGCAAATCTTTATTTTCATCAAGATCGATATTTTCAAAGCTTGTGGTTAGTCATGCAGAGTTTAGTCATTTTACCTCCATGGACGAGTGCTAACAGTCGCTTAATCTTGGAGAGAACCCTTGCGGAAACAATTCGATTTTTTCGGAGGCTTTTGGCGATCCCCGCCTAGTATTTAACTGTATTACAGTGGTTTTCAATTGGGTGCAATACATACAAACGTTATGGAACCGCAGCCTGTAGCGGACGAAAGCAGATAAATCTGTACTTCATTCAAGTGAGAACCGCCATAGTTCTGATGGGGTGTCAGAATCCCCCAAGAAAACAGAAAACATTACAGCCCGCCATACTAAAAACCTCACTGCATCGAAATTTGAGCCAATAACTCTGGTGAAATCCGAAATCCAGCTTTATTTACCAAGTCGTTAAAAACAGGCTGTAATGATTTGAGTTCACCTGTCTGTTTAGCTCGAAGCAGAACTCCCAAAACTCCTGTTACACTCAACCCTAGAGATTTGGCAACTTTCCTTCCTTCACGCTCATCCAAAAGCGTCCAATCCGCCTTAAGCTCAATGGCAAGGGCGATCGCCTCAGCTTCCCCTCGATCCAGTGTTTGTTTCAGTAGTTGAGCAAGCGGTTCATTGCTCACCTCTTGAGTTTGAATCCATCCAGATGAAATTGCTTCACGAATTGCTTGAGAACCAAGTCGTTCTTCATTAACTTTCAATTCCTCCAATACCGCATTGGGAATCAGAATTTCGCCGAATTGCCGACGCAAGAGTTCAAGCTGACCTACAATCGCCAGGTTGAGAATTGGTGAAGTGTTACTCACTACGGGCATAGTTTAAGTCATCATCCAATTCTTCAAAACCATAATGGCGAAACACTCCACGACGAGAGAGCAACTGCCCAAATTCATATTTGTCCGTCTCCGCAAGTTCTCGCGCTTTCCCAAAGGAGAGGATGTCTTGTGCATAAAGAGCAATGGCGAGTTCCCTACGCAATTCCTGCTCAATACGCTGCTCAGGTAGGCGAAGGGCTTGTAAGATGGAGTCAGAGATCGAGATTTGTAGTCCCATCTTTACTTAATGTTGTAAAGGTTTGTCCATTACTATCATGGTACACTCAGCGATCGGTCTTGAGAGCTTATATTTCAACAAAGTATCCCCTTAAAACTTATGCGGTCAAGTACTAACTCAACGGTTGCACCTCATCAGATTGAACTTTACCAGGTTCCAAAATCTCTCCTGGTAGTGGAATAAACTCTGTTTCGTCCGGAACCTTGCCAAAGAGACCTTCTTGCCAGTCTCGTTTTGCTTGTTCAATTCGCTCGGGACTGCTAGAAACAAAGTTCCACCACTTGTAGCGCTTGCCTACAGATTCACCGCCAATGACAATACAACGGGCTTGAGTGCTTGAGGCAATCTCAATGGAACCACCAGATTCTAGAACAGCTAATCTATGCTGTTCTAAAGGTTCGCCATTGATACTTAGACCTTCAGTAACGCTGTAAACTGCTCTTTCGCTGTAGTTATCGGGCAGTACAAAGCGTGTTTCAGGCTGTAACAATACGTCTAGATAAAACATGGGGGAGAAAGTTTCAACTGGAGAGGAGCGATCGCAAGCTTGTCCAGCAATCAGCGTTATCGTCACTCCATTTTCACTCCAAACAGGTAAATCCTCAGCCGGATAGTGGCGAAACCAAGGCTCAGTTTCCTCATGTTCTTGAGGAAGGACTACCCAGATTTGGATAGCGTGTAGAGTCGCTTCTCGATCGCGATCGCTTGGGGATCTTTCTGAATGAACAATTCCGCGTCCTGCTGTCATCCAGTTAACTGCACCGGGAAGAATTTCTTGAACGCTGCCTAAACTATCGCGATGCAGCAACACTCCTTCAAATAAGTAAGTTACAGTTGCCAAATTGATATGCGGATGTGGTCTTACGTCTACACCTTTGCCCGGTGGAAAAATTGCCGGACCGAGATGGTCGAAAAAAATAAATGGACCAACCATTTGGCGGTGTTCGTGAGGTAAGCTTCGCCGAGCCTTGAAGCCCCCTAAATCCATAATATGGGGCTTGAGGAGTTGACTGATAGTAGACATAAAATCATCTGGCTCAAGTTTTCTTCCACATCCAATATATACCTTAACTGGTTGCTCTCACCTCTTACCTCTGTGTACTCTGCGCCTCTGCGGTTCAATAAATGACTTTAAAACCGCAGAGACACAGAGGTCGCAGAGAAAAAAGATGAGAAATTGCCGACGAATCAAAATTTTATGAGTCACCTTGACAGGGCTAGCATTGCCCACCCTACGCTTCTATTCAACTGACTGCGCGAGGCTGAGCCTCTCAAGTAGGCATTCCCAGGCTGAGCCTGGGAACGAGGGAGTGCGCAAGGCTGAGCCTCTCAAGTAGGCATTCCCAGGCTGAGCCTGGGAACGAGGGAGTGCGCGAGGCTGAGCCTGGGAACGAGGGAGTGCGCGAGGCTGAGCCTGGGAACGAGAGAGAGCACTTAGCCGAAACGCCCACTAATGTATTCTGCTGCTTCCTTAGTTGCAGGAGTATCAAACATTTGCTCTGTAGGACTGAACTCGACTAATTTTCCTCTACGTTTGTTGTGTTCATCGACTTCGGTATTGAAGAAAGCTGTCCAGTCAGCCACTCGTGAAGCTTGCTGCATATTGTGAGTCACCATAATGATGGTGTACTGTTCCTTAAGTTCAAGACAAAGTTCTTCAACTTGACGTGTAGAGATGGGATCTAAGGCAGAACAGGGTTCATCCATCAACAGCACATCGGGCTTCATTGCGATCGCTCGTGCTATACAAAGACGTTGCTGTTGTCCTCCAGATAACGCTGTCCCCTTAGATTTCAGTTTGTCTTTTACTTCATCCCATAGAGCTGCTTGACGTAACGACTGCTCTACCAGTTCATCCAAATTGCCTTTATAACCATTGGTACGTGGTGCAAAGGCAATATTTTCGTATATGGACTTAGGAAAAGGATTTGGTCTTTGAAAAACCATCCCTACCTGTCGGCGTAACTTTACTGAGTTAATATTTGTGTCGTAAATATTTTTGTTGCGGTAATGAAGTTTTCCCTTAACCTCTGCACCGGGGATCAAATCGTTCATCCGGTTAAAGCAACGCAACAAAGTACTTTTCCCGCAACCAGAAGGACCAATAAAGGCTATGATTTGCCTTTCAGGAATATTCAGATAAACTTCCTGAAGTGCCATAAATCCACTGTAGAAAACTCTAACACCTTCGACATCAAAAACTAAGTTATCTTGTCGAGATTGTGTTGCGCTGTTTGGTCGGTTTCTTGCGTTGTTGTAGGTCATGATTTAATTGTTAGTTGTTAGTTGTTAGTTGTTAGTTGTTAGTGGTTGGTGGTTAGTTGTTGGTGGTTGAGACGATGCCCAATCCCCAATGCCCATCCCTCATTGCCCTATCAATGTCATCGCAGTAGCGAGTATTTTTGTCGGATGTAGATTGCTGCGCCGTTGAGAATTAAAATCACGAGCATTAAAGCAATAATGGTTGCTGCTGCTGAGTTAGAAAAACCTGGCTCTGGACGAGTGATGTAGGAGTAAATTTGGATGGGCAATGCCATAAATCGTTGGAACAAACCAGGGCTAAATGTCAAGAAACTTACCGCTCCAACTACAATCAGAGATGCAGCATCACCAATAGCACGGGAGACTGAAATAATCACACCCGTTAGAATCCCTGGAACAGCATAAGGTATGACATGATTGCTGATGGTTTTCCACTTTGTGACGCCCAAACCATAAGAAGCATTTCTAAGAGAATCGGGAACCGCACGAATTGCTTCTCTAGAAGTCACAATAATAACTGGTAAAGATAGCAAAGATAAAGTTAGCGCTCCTGAAATCAATGCGGGGCCAAAGCCTAAAAGATAATTGAAAACGCCTAATCCTAGCAATCCGTAAACGATAGAAGGAACACCAGCTAGATTACTAATATTAATCTCGATTATATCTGTCCACCAGGTTTTTGGTGCATATTCTTCGAGATATAAAGCTGAGCCTACCCCTATAGGTACAGAAACTAAAATTACGATGAGACCTAACAAAAGACTGCTGATAATTGCAGGAAGAATACCACCGCGATCGGGAAACCTCGAAGGTGTTTCTGTAATAAAACTTGGTGTTAAGAATCTTCCTAATCCGTCACTACAAATATCAAAAATCAGGAGAGCAAGGACAAATAAACCAACGAGTAACCCAAGCAAAAACAGGATTTCAAAGACTTTCCCTACTGTTTCTCTATGGTCTATGTTGTCGGTAAACTCGTCTACTCCTTGTTGAAAATTCTCTGGATGAATTGAATTAGCCATGTTGTTAATCGTATTTCTCCTTAAAGCGTTTTGTAACCCAGTTACTGGCAATATTGAGAGCCAACGTTAGCAAAAACAAAACGGCTCCAACAGCGTATAAAGTCTTGTAATTCAAACTCCCACGAGGACTGTCTCCTCCAGAAATTTGAGCCATGTAAGCTGTCATAGTTTCTACTGACTCAAAGAGGTTAACAGTTAATTTTGGCTGTTGTCCTGCTGCAATCACAACCGTCATTGTTTCACCCACAGCACGAGAAATTCCCAGAATAATTGAAGCGGTAATCCCCGAAAGAGCAGCAGGTAAGAGAATCCTAAATATGGATTCGAGTTTTGTAAGTCCCAATGCGTATGCTCCTTCCCGCAAAGCACGAGGAACGGCTTGTATGGCGTCTAAACTAATAGAACCAACGGTAGGGGTGATCATAACTCCCATCATTAAACCAGCACTTAAGGCGTTAAAAATTTCTAATGGGAGAAAACTCCGCAGAAAGGGTGTCACAAATAAAAGAGCAAAGTAACCATAGACTACTGTGGGTACCCCTGCTAGCAGTTCTACCGCAGGACGTAAAATGGCTGCTACTTTTGGTTGAGCATATTCACTCAAATAAATAGCAGAAGATAAACCCAACGGAATTGCAACAGCCATTGCAATGACAGTAGTGAGTAAAGTCCCATTAATTAATGGCCATACCCCAAAATGTTTATCTGCAAATAGCGGTGTCCATTCTGTATCTAAGAAGAACTCACCTAAGGATACTTCTTGGAAAAATTCAAACGCTACTTGAAAGATAATGACGACAATTCCCACAGTAGTGAGAATTGAAACTAACCCACAACAGAATAAAATTGTTGCAATGATTTTTTCTTGAATGTCGTCAGTTGATTGTTTTTCAATTGAGCGATCGTAACCGTCGTTTAAATAGTTTGCGCCCCGCATAGTTATACCATTTTGGATTTTGGATTTTGGATTTTGGATTTAGACAGTCTCTTCTATTTGATATCAATTATCAGTAAACAGATTGCCAATTTTACCATTAGCCATTAGCCATTAGCCATTAGCCATTAGCCAACAGACATCTCAAAAATTTATTGTTGTGATTTGCTATGACAGCTATTCCGTCAAGCGCAATAGGCAACTCGACAAATTCAATTCCTTTCTTACGACAAGCTTCAATTTCTTCTTTTTTGATGGAACGTGATGCCCCAGCAATATCTATTTGAGCAGAACAGAACTTACTCATACCGCCACCAGTACCGCTAGAAGCAATACTAATCTGAGCATCGGCTTTAACCTTTTTGAATTCTTCTGCAACAGCTTGATGGAGAGGATATCCTACAGCTCCACCATCAACACTTACCTGTTTTTCCTTCTCTTTAGTACCACTACAAGCAGTCATGCTCAAGGCAAGCAACATGAGTAAGTTTGGTAAAACTTGATATTTTAATTGAACACTGGATAACATTCTCACTTGATTAACTATTTTTGTATGTATAAAAAGTTGCATTTTTAAAGTAAGTGTAACGTTCGCAACCGAACCATTTTAGAATTAAATTAATTATCAACAAAAATTAAAATTCATATTTTCATACTCTTAGGGAAAAATAGCCATCAGTGATATTGATGCAGAAAGGCTGCATAAGGAACTCTTTTGACTTATTCCACAGTTGTGGAATAAGCCACAGCAATACTCATAGAGAGTACTGTTAAAATGGGGAAATGTTTGAGTCCAATGATATTAACCTCAAAAGTTTCAAAAGTCCGGTCTTGTTATTTATGAGTGTTAACTCAGTTTAGAAACTATCCCTAAATTTCGGTATTTCGATAAGTTTACCGTATCCTTACCATCAATTATATTGAAAAATTATAAATTTACACATTGCAAAACACAGATTTGTCATTTTTTTTTGACTTAATTCTATTGACAAAATATTAATAATGTGTTTAATTTTTCAAGAAATCCTGGGGTTCACCGTCATTACTAGTAGACAATTTAAGTACTAATTTATAGATATTTCCGAAAATATCTTAAAACGTGTGTTACTATGAAATAACAATTAATCACACGTTTTATGGTCAGATATGTCACACCGAGAGAAGCGATGCAAATCCTCCAAGTCTCGGAAAAAACGCTTAGAGACTGGGACAAAGCCGGAAGAATTACCACTATTAGAACTCCTGCGGGACATAGAAGGTACGACATCGACTCTGTCCTCTCTCCTCAATCAACCAAGCAACGAAAAACAATCCTTTATTGCAGAGTCAGTTCTCATAAACAACGAGACGATCTCAACAGACAAGCAGATTATCTCCAATCCCTCTTTCCCAAAGGGGAGGTCATCAAAGAAATCGGTTCAGGACTCAACTACAAGCGAAAAGGACTACAAACCCTTTTGGGACAAATTCTGTCTGGAGATGTCGAACAAGTTGTATGCAGCTATAAAGATAGACTTGCAAGATTCGGAATTGAACTCATCGATTACATCTGCATCCACAACAATACAAAACTCGTGGTTCTCAACCGCATTGATTTGTCTCCTGAACGAGAAGAGGTTGAAGACATCTTGGCAATTATCCACGTCTTCAGTTCCAAGCTCTACGGACTCAGAAAGTACAAACAAAAAATCAAAGAAGATCCGGATTTACCCGGAAGCTAACTTAAGGATAATTTACAGAAAATGGTATGCAGCTTGTCGTTGGTGTTACAATGCAGCAATTGCTTATCAAAGAGATTGTTTTCTGAGGAATGAAAAGCAGCCTACTAAATATCAATTAAGAGACTTAATACTTAAATTGAGTCCTGATTGGGTTGCGGAATGTCCTTACTCACCACGAGAGGAGGCAGTATTTGATGCTAAGGTTGCTTTTTCAAAAACGGCAACTAAAAATAAGCCAACGCCAAGGTTTAAATCGTATCGGGAGCCTGTAAAAAGTTTGCGAATAGGGGCTAAATACTGGGGTGCAGTTTATGATAGGAAGGGAAACTCTAAACAGATTATTGGATTCACTCATTACATTTCAAATAAAGCGATAATAAACGGCGAAACAGTTGCTATCAAGGATTTACAACTTAATCCAGTTGAACCGCTATGTGAAGAGATGCCTTCCGAATTTACTATCTTGCTTGATAAGGGGAGATGGTTTATTTGTTTTAGTATTCCATTCATCCCTCTAGAAAATTCGCAAAGAAATTGCATCGGAATCGATCCGGGTGTCAGAACTTTTTTAACTGGGTTTGATGGGGAATCTATTTTAGAAATTGGAAATGGCTCAATCTCTCAAGTAGCGATTCTTTGTCAACGCTTAGACCAACTACAATCTCAAATAGCAAAATCTAAGGGAAGGAGAAACAAAAGATTAAGGTGGAAGTTAAGACGACAATCAGAAGCGTTAAGAACTAGGATTAGAAATCTTACTAACGAGATTCATAATAAAGCTTCGGTTTTCTTAACTAAAAACTACAAGCACATTTTCTTACCAACTTTTGAAACATCTAAAATGATTGTTAAGAAAAGACGTAAGCTAAACTCTAAAACAGCTAGAAATATGCTTACGTGGTCGCACTATAGGTTTAAACAGACTCTCAAATTTCATGCCTTGAAGCGGGATTGTGTTGTGCATGATGTTACAG
Source organism: Scytonema sp. UIC 10036 (assembly GCF_009725235.1). Next base: position 3,156 of record NZ_WJFC01000024.1, on the reverse strand, counting down.
AAGAATACACAAGCAAAACTTGCTCAAAATGTGGGCACATTCATGAAAAATTAGGCGGAAATAAAAAATTTAAGTGTCCTAATTGTAACCATGAAATTTCAAGAGACTGGAATGGCGCAATTAATATTTTCATCAAATCTATCAATGATTTGGTAAATGCTTCAGCTATGGTTGAAGCTGGGGAGGATATACCCCAATACACGGGAGAATTTAGTACTTGTTACTAGTTTTTACTGGGTTAAATGATATCCGCAAATACCTAGAATTTGAGCTTTCGTCTCAACACCGATCTAGGTTGATATCTGCCATGAGGTATTGGTGTTTTTTTATCCTTCACCATGTGGTCTCTTGGTTTTGGATAAGGAAATTGTAGGTTGGGTAGAGCGGTAGCGTTACCCAACAAATGCTGATAAATGTTGGGTTTCGTTCCTCAACCCAACCTACGTGTTTTCGGATTTTTGGGCTTAACCGACAAGTATTGGATGCTATACTGTAGCAATCCTATTTGATTTGTGAAATAAAGGAAATAATCAAGCAGTGATTGGCGTTGCAGTTGTTGGCACGGGATTTGGGCAAAAAGTTCACATACCAGGATTTCAAGCTCATCCTCACACGGAAGTAGTTGCTGTCTATAGTCGAGATTTAGAGAAAGCTGCATCGATCGCGCAATCTTACAATATTCCCCATGCCTGCAATACGGTAGAAGAGATTGTTCGATTACCTGAAGTACAAGCAGTTAGTATTTCCACACCGCCATTTTTGCATTACGAAATGGCAAAAGTCGTGCTGCAAGCCGGGAAACACCTGTTATTGGAAAAACCCGTCACCATGAACGCAGCCCAAGCTCAAGAACTGTACGAGTTAGCCAAACAAAAAAGTGTTATTGCTTCTGTCGATTTTGAATTTCGGTTTGTACCGGGATGGCAATTGTTTTCCGAACTCTTGTCTCAAGATTTAGTTGGTTCCAAGCGTTTCATTAAAATAGATTGGTTGGGTTCTTCTCGTTCGGATGCAACACGTCCCTGGAATTGGTATTCTCGTAAAGACCAAGGAGGCGGTGCATTGGGTTCCTTAGGTTCCCATACTTTTGATTATATTCACTGGTTATTTGGTCCTGTACGCAGATTGAACGCTCATTTCAGTACCGCCATTTCTCAAAGACCATACCCCAAAACGGGAGAATTAAAGCCAGTGGAAACAGATGATACCTGTATGCTGACCCTAGAATTGGCGGATGGAACTCCTTGTCAAGTTTCTATTAGTGCTGTCGTACATGCACACCGCACTCATTGGATAGAAGTTTATGGGGATCGCGGTAGTTTAGTGTTGGGAAGTGAAAATCAAAAAGATTACATCCACGGATTTCACGTTTGGGCTTCGAGTCCGGGTAAACCTTTGGCTGAAGTAGAAATACCAAATCGATTGCTATTTCCAAAAAACTTTGCAGATGGTCGAATTTCTGCATTTATCAGAGTTGTAGACCAATGGGTTCAAGGGATTGAGCGCCAGCAGCAAACAGTTCCATCTTTGAAAGAAGGCATTTATTCTCAGTTATTGATGGACTTATCCCACGAATCAAATAATAAGTCAACTTGGGTAGATGTCCCTTCTTTAGAAGAATTTTTAAATAAGTAATTTGTCATTGGTCATTGGTCATTGGTCATTTGTCATTTGTCATTAGCCATTAGCCATTAGCCATTAGCAATTAGCAATTAGCAATTAGCAATTAGCCATTAGCCATTAGCCATTTGTCATGTATATATGTCTTTTGGAGGGGGTGCGATCGCTACTTCGTCAAGGAAAATAGAGCTGTCACAGGAAACCTGTTTTGGCAAACACCGATAACCCCGAAAGATTCGGGGTTTTTGTATGGGGACATAAAGATATGTATAGGCGATCGCATAATTTGATTTATTTCTTTAGGATGGTGTGAAAGGTTGTTACACAAATGACAATACAAACAACACTGGAATACGCTGCATAGATTAAAGCACCGTAGACCCCGATAACATCGGGGTTTTTTATTTATATATAGTTTGAAAAAATTTTGAATTACCAATTAATCTGCTTCTGATAGTTCCACTTCAGTCCTGTTTTTGGGGAACACGACCTGACGCTGAGAAGGGTCAAATCGGTAGCCCTCTTCTTGCATAATCGTTTTAGTTTGGCGTGGGTCAAAGTTCCGACTAAATTCAGCTTGCAAATCATCAACCCGTTCTTCGAGCTGGTTCACATCAACGCGAATAGCTCTTAGCTTTTCTTGCTGTGACCAGTGATAGGGTAAAAGCTGAATTAGAGCAGAAATTGCTGCTGCTGAGATGACAATATTCACCCCTATTTTTACTGTAGTTTCCACAGCGAGCACTTGATACGAGCGTTGACGAAGACGCCGCTTTGGGCGAGGAGTAACTCGACGCTTTTCTATTGGTTGCAGCGGTGGTCTAGACGGTTGAAAAGCATTCATGGTAGTAAAAAAATAATCGTAAACCTACACCACAAAAAGCGCAGCTGCACTTATTGCGATTTTATGTGCTGTCATATTACTTCATTTTTTCAACTTGGTACACTGAGATTTTGGTAAAAAAATCCTGGCTTTACAGATACAGTTTTCAGTCGTGATGACACCAAGCCGCTAGTGCCTAAAAACCGTACTCGTAAAGCCAGGTTAATAACCTTCTACAAGAGGGTTACGAATTATAAAGTGATGTTACTAAACGCCAAGCCAGAACTCCTGGAATCAGCGCCACAACAAGAGCGATGTACACTTGAGTATCTGAGATACTAGTGATTTCTGCCAGATAGAGAAGATTTGCCATCGGCATGGTTTCAACCTCACAATCTCAATGATTTTGAACAGTTCGTTTACTACTTTTCCCTGTTTTGCGAAGATTGGGGAATAGGTTGTTACAAGATGCAACATAAACAGTTGTAGAGACGTGCCATGGGCTGTCTCTATGTCAAAAATTCACCTACAAAACTCACAAAAGTCAAGTTTTCTTAATAATTTTTATTAAAATATGCAAAATTCCCAATCCCCAATCCCCAATCCCCAATCCAAAATCCAAAATCCAAAATCCCCAATCCAAAATCCAAAATCCAAAATACAAAATCCAAAATCCAAAATCAAAAATCAAAAATCAAAAATAAAAAAAAAAA
>NZ_WJFC01000023.1 GCF_009725235.1 Scytonema sp. UIC 10036 | reverse complement strand
ATGCTTAATATAATGTAATTAAAAGCAAAAATGAAAACCGATTGTCAGTGATGAATGCTTTCGAGTTCCCTTGGCTAACAGCCATAATTACATTGCCTCTGGTGGCTACCGCAGCCATCCCCTTCATTCCAGATAAAGAGGGCAAAACTGTCCGATGGTACGGTCTGGGAGTGGCGCTTGCAGATTTTGCGTTGATGATTTATGCCTTTTGGCAGCATTACGATTTTCAAAGCTCAGCATTCCAATTCGTTGAGAAGTATGCCTGGGTGCCTCAGTTAGGAATGAATTGGTCTGTAGCAGTCGATGGTTTATCAATGCCTTTGGTCTTGCTGACAGGTTTAATTAATACTCTTGCAATATTCGCGGCTTGGAAAGTAACCAAAAAGCCGCGTTTATTTCATGCTTTGATGCTGGTGATGTACAGCGCCCAGATCGGGGTGTTTGTTGCTCAGGATCTGCTGTTGTTCTTCCTAATGTGGGAAATCGAGTTGGTGCCAGTCTACCTGCTGATTTCTATCTGGGGAGGAGAAAAGCGCCGTTACGCAGCTACCAAATTTATTCTTTACACTGCTGCTGCATCAATTTTTATCCTGATAGCAGCTTTTGCAATGGCATTCTCTGGAAATACTGTCACTTTCGACATGACAACTCTGGGAATGAAAGAATATTCAAACACATTAGAATTACTCGTTTACGCTTGCTTCCTGATCGCCTTTGGCGTCAAACTCCCAATTTTCCCGTTACATACCTGGCTTCCCGATGCTCATGGTGAAGCATCTGCACCTGGTTCCATGATTCTTGCTGGTGTGTTGTTGAAGATGGGTGGATATGCCCTAATCCGCATCAACATGGAGATGTTAACCAATGCTCATGTTGTCTTTGCCCCAGTTCTAGCGATTTTGGGTGTAGTCAACATTATTTACGGTGCTTGCTGTGCCTTTGCTCAAAACAACCTCAAGCGTCGCTTGGCTTACTCTTCAATCGCCCACATGGGATTTGTCCTGATTGGTATTGCCTCTTATTCAGAAATGGGCATCAGTGGTGCAATGCTACAGATGGTTTCCCACGGTTTGATTGCTGCTAGCCTGTTCTTCCTCTCTGGTGTGACTTACGAGCGTACTCACACTTTGATGATGGACAAGATGGGTGGTATGGCAAAAGTTATGCCTAAAACCTTTGCTCTTTTCACAGCAGGTGCGATGGCTTCTCTAGCACTACCTGGAATGAGCGGTTTTGTAGGTGAATTGATGGTTTTCTTGGGACTTGCTACAAGCGATGTTTACAGTTCCAGCTTTAAGGTAGTCGTTGTCCTTCTCTCGGCTGTTGGTATTATCTTGACTCCGATTTACTTGCTGTCCATGTTACGTGCAGTGTTCTACGGCAAGCAAAGTCAAGAGTTGGTTCTGGATGCTTTTGTACAGGATGTCAAACCTCGCGAACTGTTTATTACTGCTTGCTTGTTAATTCCCATCATCGGTATCGGCTTGTATCCTAAGTTGGCAACTCAAGCTTATGATGTGAAAACAGTGGCAGTTGCAATGCACGCTCGTCAAGTTCTGCCTGTTGTTGCCAAACAACAACCAACAAGTTTATATTCTCAAATTTTTACTACCCCAACAGTGGCTGATTCCGAAGTTTCAGGTTTGGTTAATATTGCTGAGTAATTATCTGTTCCCAGAGGCTGGTGCTATTAATTTAGGTTAAGAAAAAAATAAGGTGGGGGTGATGAGTGCAAGTTGTGCGAGCGCGAAGCGCAAGCTGTACCGAGCTTATCGCTCCCACTACTATCATTTATAAGTATTTCATCATCGCCAACCCCAAATCCTCGGTCAAAAACTGACAAAATCTATATTGCACAAGTATTCCAGCAGTTTTGTTGTAGCTCCGGGCGTTGCAAAGGACACAAAGAAAGAGGAGAAGAAAATCGGTAATCTCGTGGTGGGAAGGAAGTAATGGCAGGCAAGATGCTCGCACCACAAGATGTGGTTTATTAATATGAAAATTGCTGTCAACCATCTTTATCGATTAAAGTGATTATTCTATGGCAAGGGATAAGCACAATATGGTTGAGAATTTGCGACTACAACAAAATAAATCGCGAACTGCTTTATCACTTTTTTCTGGGGCTGGTGGCTTAGATTTAGGTCTTATGCAAGCAGGTTTTGATATCCTTGCTTGCATTGAGATCGATCCACATTGCTGTCATACTTTACGTGCAAGTGCAAATCGAGATGGGCGAAGCACTCGTGTGATTGAAGACGATATTCGTAATGTCGATCCAACGCAATTGATGGGGGAACTACTTCTATTACCGGGTAAACTTGATTTATTGTGTGGTGGTAGCCCTTGTCAGTCATTTTCACAAATTGGCAAACGTGGTTGTTTGGAAGACGAGCGGGGAACATTACTGTTTGAGTTTGTGCGTTTTGCAGAAGTGTTGCAACCCAAGGCAATTTTAATCGAGCAAGTCAAAGGGCTTCTGAATGCACCGGATCGGAATGGTAAAATTGGTGGCGTCTACGAAATGCTTCAAATGCAGCTTCAGGAGCTTGGTTACGAGCTGAAGATGAAGGTTATTCGAGCGGTAGAATATGGTGTGGCGCAGATGCGTGAAAGGGTATTTGTAGTTGCCATGACAAAGGATGGAGGCTTTGAGTTTCCTCCACCGACACACAGCGATCCCTCAAAACCTACTCTCTCTATTTCTCCATTGCCACCTTATGTTAGTGTTGGAGAGGTACTAAGGGGGCTTGGTGAACCAATATCGTGTAGAGATAACCAACTGAATGATAACCATATTGATATTACACCTGTTGGCGATCGCAAGCGGATTCACGGTGTCCCCGAAGGTTCACATCTAGCAAAGGAATTACACCTTCCTATTGAGCAAAGGTGCAAATTGACTAAGAAAGACACCACGAAATTCCGCCGTTTGTCTAGGACGGAACCGTCCATCACTTTACGATGTGGAGAGATATTTTTTCATCCAACTGAAGACCGCTATTTGACTCCTCGCGAGTATATGCGTATTCATGGGTATCCTGATACTTACCTTTTAAAAGGACCGATTCGCGGTCGTTCTGGTAGAGTACGTTACTTGGATCAACATCGTCAAGTTGCTAATTCTGTTCCGCCACCCATTGCTTGTGCGATAGGCAAGGCAATTCAGCAAGCATTGGATGCTAGCGAGCTGCAACAGAAACATCTGCTAAATTACTCAGAGTGACAGGATTTGTGCCGTTTAATTTTAAGAATACCAAGTTTAATATCATGTCTGATTGAATAATTATCATTGAATTTCACGCAAAGGCGCAAAGGCGCAAAGACGCAGAATTTTTTGATAAGTAATTAGGCGGACTTGATATTAAGATGTAGGTTTGCTAGTTGCTTGACATCAGATGTCAGAATTTCTGGTTTAATTAATAATTCTATGTGTAAACGCTATGTGTAGGTACCTAGGTGCTTCAACCCCAATCTGAGGAAAACGATTTCATGCCCACTATCTACGACTTGTTTGGTTACCCGTTGGACGATCGGAGTAAAGTAGTAGAAAACAACCGCAAAGTGTGTCAATGCCCTTTTATGGGAACAACCTGCGATGGTGGTGGAAATCGATACCAAACAGAAATCAAGTTGACCCAAACAGAACCGCTTACACAGTATTTCAACCCCGACATTAAGGCAGTTGTACCGGGTATATGTTCCATCATGGCAGGGGAGGACATTTGGGTTGTGTGTCCGCGTAGGTTGTTGGCAATGCGATACGGCGGGGAAGGATTGCCACCTGTAAATCATCAGTTGCAGGAATACGAACGTGACGTGTTGGTAAATGCGGGTTTACCTCGTGGCGTGGATATTGGTATATGGTCGGAAGTGTACTTAAAACAGAAAGCAGCTGACGCGGACATCAATTACCACTTTGATTACATCGCCGCCCCGTTAATAAACGTTTCATTGGAGGAAGCCCTCTGGCAACAAAACTTGAGCGATATTCAGATTGAAAGCGAATTGAAAGGTTTGGTAGAAGCGGCAAAGAAAAGTGGTTACTACCCGAAGGGACAACGCAATCCTGCTAAGGTAGCAATCCTTTTGCCTGATATTACACATCCTTACATATTGGAAGTAATGACAGCTAGCACAAGTGGTTCGGATAGCGAACATTCTACGGATATCAGGAGTGCCTTCCGCAATGCTATTCTTTCAAATGACCATACCAGTCCTGGCATTAACAAGCGTCAGGTATGGGGTCGTATGGTGACGCAATTGTTTGCGAAAACAGCATTAGCATATCAATGGGGTGGACGTACTGTATGGGTCATTCAGGACAAACTACTTCGTAACATTGAATTAACGACGCGATTGCGAACAAGTACCATAACTAACAATCCACATCAGAACATTCATTTGGTGGTAATGCACTATGAGGTTTCTGAAGACGGAAAGCGAAAGATGGCTTTCAAAACAACTATAGCCGGTGAAGCAGGTATAGATTTTGAAGGCAATAACACGTTCACTGATATACTACTGTCCAAAGCTGCTCCACACAAGATTGAACTGTTAAAAGCGATTTTGCGCCGAAAATTAGATGCTATTGTCCATTTGTAACAAGAGACATCTGGGGAAAAAAATGTGAATGTCTTTTAAAAACTATGCCTCTAGAAGGGTTCTGTAAACTATCTACTTAATTTTTGAAGGACTAGTAAAACGAGATAGGGTAGCCTCTAAAGCAACTTACATAATGACATTTTTAACTAAACTTTTAATTATCTGAACCTATAAGATTTTACTAGCTAGGAAATTTTCCAAATATGTTGAAAAATAAACTACTTAAGAATTCCTCAGTCTAAATATTGACTTTTAAATAATATTTTTGTACTATTGTCAAATTGACTACTGTGAACTAGGGTACTTTAGCTGATTCCAAAGTATCACCCATTTATGGAAATAGTATAACTTAGTCTAATCTAACTAGGACTGATAGGTTTAATTATAAAAAGGAACTATTTCAAATAATTAAAAAGGAGTTACACAAAATGAATTACAATCGATTAAGGGAAGAAAGGAATGAACTATCGCAGTTAGATTATAGAGACTGGTTGGAAAAAACAATTGATGAATTGAAAGGAGAATTAGGGCCGAAAATATTCTTCTTAAAAAGAGAGCTAAATGACAAAAGGGTGAGATTTATCATTGATGTTCACTCTTTTGCTTATCAGATAGCCAAACGAAAAAACATAAGACTACCAATGTATAAAGAGGAGAAAACATATCGAGCGACAATAAACATGACAGATGAATGTCAAAAGGTATTCAAAGACAAAATTCAAGAAATAAAAACTGCTTTATCAAAAATTTTAATCGATATAATCCAGAAAAGTATAGTTATAGATTCAAATGGAGAAAACTCTGAAAATCTTATTGACCAATTAATTGAATCAATGCTCACCCCCTTGGGAGCAAAGTCTCAAGAGACGTCTTTGTTTACTTGGGACTTTCCCCAGATGCATGGGTTGAGTTCCCAAGAGCTAACCCTGGAATCAGAGATTTATACCCCTATAATTAGGAGTGACAAAGTAACAATCGAGATAAGTAGCGCAACTCGATTTCGCCAATCTATATTGACAGCACTAGAAGCCTTTGTTCGCTTGAAGATCAATGATGAATCAAATGAGGATAATGATAATTATGTAATTCAGAATGTTAGAACCAACCTAGATTTGATGAAGAATAATAGCGCTAATAATAACGAATTATTACTACTAGAAAAATTAATTAATCAAGAAACAATAGGAAGACTAAAAAGAGAAGCAGAGGTATTATATTTAGAATATTGGGCAAAATTAATTGGTAACGAATGTGATGAATTAACTCAGAAAAGAGAAGTCATATATCGGTATGCATATGAAGGAAAAGAAAATTCACATGAAATATCAATTCGCGAAGCATCATTTTATTTGAGAGATTATAGTAGACGCATCAGATTGCTAGAACAATTTATCAACGATTCGAAGAAGCCCGATAGTTATTACGACTTAACATACCAAGGTGTAACCGTGAATATCAGAGAATTATTCTCTCGGCGGGATGCCTTTTCCGAATTACCTATCGTTGGTCAAATTAATGGTTGTATTGGAGAAACAGATGACCCGCATCAAGGTATCACTAAAATAACTTTTGGATTGAAATTCAAATTGAATGGGCGCGTCAATAATCCAGTTAGTTTCCGCACTTCATTTGCTTACGGACTGAACATAATTAAACCAGATTCAGAGTTAAATCAGCAAGAACTAGATGAAAAAACGCCGGAAGAAAGAAAAAGAAAAGTTGAGAAAATAATTAAATTTTTCATTCTTTATTATTTTGCCTTTGCATGTCTTAATCCCTTAGAAGCCAATTATCGTTATGAAGAGGTTCTTCAGTTTGATGTAGTTAGACAATTTACAAATAAAGTATTGCCCCGGTTAAGCCAACCAGACCCTCAGAGTGACGCAGATAAAGAAAAGCTGATGGAAGGATTTGTCAAGGGTATGAGTAAATACTGTGTGGCACAAAAACTAGAAGCAATAGCACTGATTCTTAAAAAATATTTAAAACGAGAAAAAACTTTATTATCTGACGAAAAGCTGGTAAATATAGGGTTGTCAAGAAAATTACTCATCTCAGAATTAAGCGAAATAAGTGACAAGGGTAGATTTTTTGGAGATGAACTATATTCGGATAATTTGAAGCAATGCCTACAGTATGTCTTTATTTCCCCACAAGGGGTGTCGAAAGAGGCAATCATCCAGTTACCTGTAAAGCTGAAGTTTGAGACAGATAATTTCTATCGCACAGGTAAAAAGTGCGAATTTGCTATGACGTATCAAACAGACAATCTACAACTGCTCCCTGTGTTATATAAGTTTGTGAAAAATAATGAAGTACAGCAGTTTGAACGTGACAAAAGAAACATCCAGCAACTAGCTCCATTATTGGGGCAGAAAGTTAACTTACCCACAAACGCGGAGCAAACAAGCGATCTACTCAGTCGTATCGTGTTTCCAGGTTCATTGATAGAGTTTACGGTTGAGGAACTAGCTGTCGAAAAGCTAACTGATGGAGAGCGTTTTATATACGAGCTAACTTTGAAGACCCTTGGATTGATAATAATAGAGATTTTGACTTCAAAGGCAAAACAAAATAAAAATTTATTTGTAGGTCAGTGGATACTACACGAAACAACTGAAGAAAAAACCACGCAACAGGAAACAATAATTCATCAAATGACTGAAGAGTGGAGCCACTTATTAGGTAACTTCATGTTGATGAATTCCCAGGGAATAGTAATGCCAGAAATCGACAGACATAAAATTCCAAATGCGAAGAAGTCTCTATACTCTGTATTACCTCAAGAATACTGTAGTAAAAATAATGAAAAACGAGTTCTTAAAAAATTATTACTTGTCATGGTGTCAAGTAACAAATGCGATGCTCGTTCTTCACGTTGGGGAGAAAATTATATTGCAAATTTGACAGGTGAAATAGTAGCAGTAGAGGAAACAAAAACGGGCATCAGGGTAATACGAGTAAAAAATTTAGCAGATAATTGCTCAGTAGATGAACTGTATCGCCATCCAAAGATACTCCGAAATGCAATTAATGTGATGTATGAAAAGGGTTTTCGCCACGTTTTGTACATTGCTAAAACACCGTTTTCGGAGCAATTGCGTGTGACCGATCAACAAAACGAACTATTCTTCATGTCGCCGCAGATTATCAAATTTCTCAAGGAAATTGCGGACGATCTAGTAATATATCCGGTTTTGTACGATAGTTATAGTGCTCTATCTATCGATAGTCATGCCAAAGAAGAAACATTGTATGTTCAGGACGTGCGACAGTTAAGCAACGTATTTAATGACCCAAATCGCTCGCAAGTAATATTTTTTAATTTGCTCACTGTAAAGACTATTGAAAAAAATAGGACTTTCTATAACACGGTAACGACTTATTCTACTTTGTTGAACGCTCATCCTGGTGATGCGCTAGATGTAAATAAGGTTATGGATGGTCTAATTAAGGAGGGTCAACTGAAAAATGACATCATGTTTTACTTAACACTATTTCATTATTCAAGATACGAAAAAAAACAGAGTAAGTCGGAACAGTTGTTACCTAAACTCGAGCCGCTTAATGATATAATTGGCGACAGTACAATTGGTAGATCATCAGCCAAATGCAGACATTGTGTCCCAGGAGTACAGATGAATTATCTCGCATTTATGACAGAAGTTTACAATGCCTTGGGAGCTTCAATTCTAAGAAAAGATGCAATTAATGACGTTACCAATTCATCTGAAATTAATCTCTCTTTCATTGATGTAATTGCAGAGTATTTGAATAAAAACGAAATAAAAGATCCTTTCACTCAATTGCCCAAAGATTATCATATTTTTTTAGTTGAAAATCATAATAATCCAGTCCTAAAAGAGCAAATTAAATCATTACTTGAAACTTCTGGTTGGATTATTGAAAATGGAGCGATCGATATTCCATTTTAGTTAAATAACGAGAGATTTTTTTCATGAAAATTAGAGAAGCACAAGGACATCTTTTTGAGTTGGCATTTAACGCAGGAATATTGACGGCGATTCATCAATCAGGAATGAAATATACTCACATGGATTTATTCATTGATGACCTCAAACGTATCAATCATAGAGGTGTCGTTAATAAACTTGTTGAAATGAAACTGTTGGAAGGATTTATTGATGCGGAAAGTCAACGAATATGGGCTGGATGGGGCAAATTATTACTCCTGCGCGGTCATCTTGGCGGTTTGGGTTTATGGAAGGAACTGATGGATTCGTTCGGGTGTTCACCTGCTTCCTACGGAAACTGGGAATTACTGTATATGCAGTGTTGTCTCTCGGACGAAGCAAGCATGAGAACACTGGAGAAGGATCAACATGAGCGATATTCTCAGATTCTTTCCCAGTTTGGTATTACTGTAGATAAAGTTACACCATACATAAATAAATATGCTGATACGGGAGAATTTTTAAAAGCAGATACATTGTTGCTATTATCAAAAGAAGGTCAAAAAAAGAAGGAATATCACATTGTCTGCGTCGATTTGTCTGCTTTCACAGTGGAAAATAGTGAATTGAATTTCCAAAAAGATAACGACGAGCTAACGAATGAACAAGAATTATTTGATTCCTGGAACTTATCTAGCGCCCTGTCAATTCTTGAGTCTCTAAAGGCAGAACTGCGTTATTTGATATCTAAGAGTGTTTACCATAAATTAAAGTTTGATACTCAAAAAGGAAGCAATCAGCAATTAATAGGAGAATACATTCAAGATTATCTTGCCGCTTTTTCTTATTACGATAAAGACTTCGTTAAGTTGGTACAGGCAGCATCATACTCCGCTAGTCTTGTCAAATTTATTGATTTAGAAAAGAGAATACCAAAGGATGCAACCATACAAGTTACGGCTATTGGTTACACCACGCGAGGAATGAGTACCTTAAATGTTGGTCGGGATGATTTCCATATACTCGATCTTTGCGCTAACGCGTATAAATCCATGAAGAGACAGCAAAAGTCAGATAGAGAAAATTCCATCAACACTTACGAGCAAGCGCTTTCTAAAATGATAGATTTGATTAAAAGGAATGCGATATTCAGTTTGTCGTATTCGCCCAGCCGAGTAGGAGTATTGGAAAGTGAAGAATTAGTAGAAAAATATCAACTTAAAAAAACTGATAATGACCAAAAAATCCAAGAATTTGTTGAATCTTTGTGTGATTTTAGTATTGCATCTGATCAAAATGTGTGCTTTAGTGAAACACTTACAAATTTTAACAATCCCTCGGACTTGTTAGACAATTCCATTACTTCAAAATACCATCTTCCCGAAAAAATTAAATTAATAGATGCCCACGGCAAAATAATTCAAGAACAACTATCGCTTAATTGCCACAATTTGTTGCTAACTGGTAATCCTGGTATCGGTAAAACAACAGCAGTCGTGAATTTTCTCCACGAACATTCTAATGAAGGCTTTCTATTTTTCTATATAAGTCCGCGTCTCTCTGTTAATGAAGACACAATAAATAAGTTTAAAGATAAATTGTTTGCTGATGACCTGTACTGTATTTGCACCAGTCACGCTACTATTGCCGGTAATAATGACAAGGCAACTGTGAGATATTACTCAAATTCCAACAATCAGAACTTTGAGCGACTAGGGGTAACTTTTATTAGTACAGAATATGATAAAAAGCATATTACAAACTGGAAAAATTCCATAAATCGAGAGTCTAGCTATTCTTTACGCTATAGCAAAAAATCTGGAACAGGAGTTATTAGAAGTTTATGCGATGCAGGTCATGCCCTAATTAAAGATGGGGTGACAAGAATAGTTATTACCTGCTCCACTCAATCTCTCCGCAAATTGAATAGTGGCGGTGACTCCTTAGATAACTTCCAAAGATTATTTCGTTCGGTTACCAACAATGGTGAAGTCATTCCAGAGTTAATGAGTGAATTATCTTCACGCATGAAACATATCATCGTTATGATTGACGAAGTAACAGGTGATACAGCTGGAGTTGAATGGTTTCACTTAATGAAAAAGTGGTTAGGTAAAAAACTTGAATTGTTTGAGCCTTCCTACGGGTACAATACTAAATTAATTGTTGCGGATGCTTCTCTAACAGGTGTTGATGTTGTTAAACCACACCTTGGTATAAGGGAAGCAGAACCCGATAAGATTTACTGTTCTTTTGTTGATAAAGAGCAAGAACCATTAGCAGTTAGTTTTCAGTCCTTCACAAATTCTTCTGCACCGTCAGATAAAATTGATTCCGTTATTATTAACGTAAACTCCTATCCAGCGAAAGCCCTTGAACTAATATACAAAGTTTTCTTCGAGGTTAGCAAAATTAATGAGGATGGATCGATTAACACTGAACTAGGGCAGTCAGCACGAGATGAGTCGTTAGTAAACGAAATTACTTGTTACGTTAATAATCCAGATTTAGGACAGTTAATTGTTTATATCCAAGATAAACAACGTCTGAGGCAATTAATTTCTTTTGTTAAAAAGAAACTGTCTCGCTTCGATAAAAATGAGACATATTTGGAGATACATTCCCAGATACCTGATGGGGAAATGGAAATGCTGCTCAAACGCAAAAATGATGTACGAGTAGTCTTTATGACAGCATCAGCAGCTCGCGGTATCTCCTTTCCTCTTGTTAAACATATTATTGTCGAACTACCCAGGTTTCAGATAGAAAATAACTTGATGGAGATAATTCAGGTTATTTATCGAGGTAGAGGTGAGTTTGGAGAGGGACAGAATAATGACCGCGCTTACAAGAAAGTGACAGTGTATATTGTTGAAAAAGTTTTTACAAATGTACTTAACAATCAACAAAGTAAAATCACCCGTGCTGCGAATTTGATAGGTTCCCTGCTCGTTTTACGGGTAGCTGTAATGACGCGAATCTTGGGTGCTGGTTATTTAAGTGGACGCAATGTAGCAATGATTCCCATTGGTGGCAAAGCCGTGTATTCGAGTGGCGAAACCTTCAGTACCCGGATTAAATCTCTCATGCAGCTACTGCGGAGTTACCACCGCCTTCATCCAAATGACCAGGATGTTGAATTAGTTCTCGAAGGTTTGTCTCCTTTGTTTAAGTCATCTGAGTTTCTCGTTCAGCCTCCTCGCGCATCTAATCTTTCTGTTTTCCAGGAACAAACGAGGAAGAAAATTAGCTTACTATCTCTACTGGAGTCAGGGGTTGATTTTTTATTTGACCAATGTTCCTGCATGGCTGACCTTTTGGAGATAGAAATTAGCCCATGTGTTTACATGGACGGTTCGCTGTTAATTATCCCAATGAATAATCATACTGTTACATCACGTTACAGTATTGATCCCTATTCACAAATCCGCTCTCACATAAAACCCAACTTTAGAGTTGCAATAAGAAATATCAGTCAAGGAAATTACTCAGAAAATATAAAAAATGAAATATCCTTTGCCATTGATTTCATTGAACACCTGCTCCAAAACGAGGGAAACACTCAGCAACTTAGCGACTCTAGTAATTTCAGCGATCAATATTTAGCTGTTCCTCTGCATTTTTTGGTGAGAGATGAAATTCTCCAGCGATCGTTCGCAGGGGATGACAATTCCCCTGTAAGTCTCGACTTTCGTCTGTTACTAGAGCGTTACGTCAAAGCTTTATACCCTGCTAATGACTTTCTTCCCATTGGGGATGGCTTCCCAGATTTTCCTTGGGTAATTTTTAAAAGTTATGACTTGGCACACATTCGTCGTAGTTTGTTTAGAGCAAATTACTTTCTTAACTCTCGCTCCCTAAATCTTCTCAATCTGATTTTGTCACGTCAATAAAGGCGCAATTGGGAGCATCCCTCTGTCAATGTTGGGTTTCGTTCCTCAACCCAACCTACTAGTATTTCTTTCTGATTCGTTGTATTTGCTGTTGAAACTCAGCTCCTTTTTCAGGATTCACCATGACTACAAAATTCGCAAAACCAGTTACTGCAGCAAGAAGATCTGAAGAATTTCCCCAAGACTTGCCTTCTAGTCCGTCTTTTTCTATCTGATAGAGGGTTGCACGGAATTGCTTTAAGGTTTTCTTGGAGATGTTGAGTTTGTCGTTGACAACGACTCCGGTGACTTCTTGCTGATGGGATTTTCTTAAAATTCTGGTTTTCTCTTGGTTGATGGCAAAACCTTCATAAATGACTGCGGATTCTGTACGTTTGAGGATATTACAGATATGACGCAAGTTATCTCCGGATGCTGAGAAGGTAAGGTCATCAGCATAACGCGTGTAAGTATAACCTAGTTCTTGTGCGATCGCTGTTAAGCGTTTGTCGAGACGGCGACAAAGTAAGTTAGTGATTGCTGGGCTGGCGGGGGAACCTTGGGGGAGATGGCGTTCATCAAGTGCGACATAATATGTCTTACCATCGAGTTCTAATTCTTCAACTTCAGCAGCCGTACACAGCAACCCAAATATTGTTGCTGCTGCTTCCGAATAACCAAAGGATCGGAAAAGTCCTTTAACCCGTTTGTAAGAAATAGAGGGGAAAAAATCTTTGAGGTCAAAGTTGATAATGACATCAGCACCAACATGGGGGGTGGCGTTGGTGACGATGGAATGATTGTTCCGAAAACCGTGTGCGGCTTCGTGAACTTCTAACTTTTGCAAAATATTCTGTAAAATCCAATGCTGTGCCTGTTTTAAACTGGGTAGGGGAGCTGATATCAACCGTTCTCCTCCAGTTTTTTTGGGCATTTTGAAACGGATATAGTGGCTGACAGTGGAGGTTTTGCGATCAAATGCTAAAAATCGCAATTTGCTCACACTTATGCCCATTACAGTCGCAATTTCACTTGCGGTGTTGCACAGTGGTAAGCCATAGCTTTGCAGCCTTTCGTTATTACCTTCAGTCTCATTTAATCCAGCTGAGACTCCCTCACCAAGATAAACAATCTCTTGCTGTTTTTTTTGCTTCCAGGCTTCCGCACGTTCTTGTCTTTCCCGCTCCCGTCGTTCCTTGGTTTCCTGACGCTTGCGCCGCGACTCGGCTAAGCGCTGCTTGAGCATCTCCTTCCGCAGTTCCTTTTCGTTGCGGAGACGGCTGCTTTCCTGTCTGAGTTTTTCCAGTTCCCGCCGTATTTCTCCCGCACGGCGAATTTCATCTGCCGGGTCTTGAGGTATTGTACCTTCAGCAGGCCAGAAACCGTAACGAATCATTTCTTCAAGGATAAATTCTTCTCTACCTATTTGACGGATACGTTCGTAGAGTTCTTGACGGGTACGGGGTTGATCGGTCATCCTGGTTATTCGTACTCTTTTGATTTTGGTAGAGTTAATGTAAAAAAAATCACGCAAGCTTAATAAGTTGGCTTTCCCTTCGTAAATCCCTCTGGACTAGACAACTCAACTCAGCGGTCACGGTACTACCTGGCTAATTCACTACATGGATGTCAACCCGGAATACCAGGTAGTACCGTAAGACCGCACAGTCAAGAGTGGGCTAGTGATGTATGGCTAAACTAAACGCACGGACGGCGATCCACCGCCCAGATTGCAAGGATTTTTTGCCAACGACTAAGTGCGTGATTTTTCTTACCGACACTGACGAGCTTGTTGCATTCGCAATGCCAGAATGTGCTCGCAAGGACCTTTGTACAGCTTGTTTTGCTGATGCCAGTTGCAGGTACACTCTGCATTAATTATACGCTCATCTCTATCGATCGTCAAAGATGGATTGTAAGTTTTTACCTTATCTTTAACAGTGCCTTGTAATACTAGACTATCGCTGCTGTTATTCACTGATATCACTTGCACTGCTCTTTGACTCAAAAACCTTATTGCAGCTTCTTCCCGTTCGTTGGCAAACCGCAAACGTTCTATCGGTAAAGGTTCCCGGCTGAGTTCCCGCACTCGATACACTTGTTTATTTAAATCATAAATGACACGCCCTGCTTGCGTATAAGCACTTAAAGCTCCTAAAACTGAAGTGCGGCTTAAATTTAAGCGCCGTGCAAGGCACTCAGCAGTTTCTACCCAATTTTCCCGCAATCCGTCAAATATAATTTTTTGCGTCCACTCATCAACATCAGCACGGGGTGCCATTAAATCAAAGTTACCAGATTGAGACCAATCATTTGCCGTCCATCCCGATAAACCAAGGGTAAAGGACATATCTCCCAAGTCAGCAACGTAGAATGAAGGCATACCCGTACCTAACAGATGAACGGTAAACTTTTTGGCAATGGGAATGAGGCGTTCTAGGATGTGAAGGCGGCGGCGTCCCCAAACCCGAATGGTTTGCGGTTCGTTTCCCAAGTAGGGCGATCGCGGACAAACAACTTCTATCTCCCACGGTTCAAAAACAACCCGCACTGGTTCCCCCGGTTTTAGGTGATAACGCATACCTCGCGGTCCTTGTTTCTCTTTATGACGGCGCAAGACAAAACAAATATTGTGGATGTCCATTGGATGTAAGTCAAACCGTGTTGCGGGTAAAGACATCGCCGAACTAACTTGTAAAAACCCTCTTACCCAACTATCTGGTAAATCTATTTTGACTTCTTTGTAAGCTGCTTCATTAGTTGTTTGAACTTCAAAACCGGAAGGATCGACTTGCAACTGGGTTGTTTTATAACTGCGGACTTTCTGAAACTCATCATAAAGTGCTGCTGAGTAATCAACATTTGTTGTACCGCAAGCAAATTCACTGATATTTTTAAAGACTTCATAACTTGCACCCAGTCGCCCATAGCTGGATTCATCAACACTAAAGCATTCAAAAAAGACTTCATCAGGATGAACGGTAATCACTGGATCGAAAACAAAATAAAAATCTAGCTGCTTTTGCCAAACATATCTTCGGAATTCATCCCTAGCCTTATAATAAGGTCGCAATCTTTGGTAGCTTTGGTTATTTAACGCAGTCAATTCCTCTTGTAGTGTTTTAATTTTTGCGGCGACATCTTGCCGCATTGCTGTTACTAAATCCCAATTTATTTCTTCTTGTTTGGCACGCCATTCTTTGTATGCTGTTTTATCTTTGGGTTTGAAGCGCATATCGGAAACAACGACATCGTGTAACGCACTGATTGCTTCGCGAAATGCCACGTTTTGCCGTAATTCCCCGATAAAGTAGGTTGGTGGACGTTTAGTGTCTGGGGAAAAGGACATTTGCGTGCTTTTCCCGCTTTCTGAAACTGCTGTGCTGCCTTTATAGGTGTAGTTAAATTCCATGTTAAACCTCTTTTATTAATTTTTTTGAACCGCAGAGGCGCAGAGAGCGCTGAGAGACTTTTTGGATATTATCTGGTTGTTTTAAAGTCTGATTTCTGATACATCTTTTATCTGGATAGGTACGGACAAATGAGGATATTTTTTGTGGATTCTTAGTAAAATTTGTATGCTTTTTGCTTTGTCTCCTATTGCCATGGTGCCTGAGTATCGTGTCATAATTTCTGCCACTATGCTTGCTGCTTCTTCACTTTTTTGTGCTTCGGATTCTAAAAAGTCAAAAATTCTTTGCTTGGCTACACGTCCGCGATTTACAGTCGATAATACTGTGATAAAGTAAGGGGTTAACTGGCGTAAGTGTTTGGGCTGATTTCCTGCATACTCTTCTAAGTAGTTGGTGACGAACATTTGCATATCGGCTGATGGATGTTCGCTGAATTTCAACAGATATTCTTCACTGTCAGATGTTTGGAAGTTGCGGGTTAATAAATCGCGCCCCAGTCTTCTCGCTTCTTCTCTAACACTATCGCAAATAGATACTAAAACTTGAGGTGTGAATTCATTGGCACCAAATTCTGTGGTAAAGATTTTGAAGGCAAATTCGCGTGAATCTTCCCACTTCGCCTCTAACATCTTCACTGCTGCTAACATTTCTTCGGAATGCGATAAGCCGGGTACGGCGGCGCTGCCATGCGATCGCACCCGCTCTAAGATTTGTGAAAACATTTGCTGTGCTGCTTTCCGCACTGATACGATTTCATGATTGGCAAGTTTGACAATTTCGCTAGTGGTGATTTCTGAAATCCAACTTTGGCTATTTGCTTCGAGTACCAAACCACCTAGTTCCTGTGTAGCCGAAGATTGCGCTCTCAATAACTGCAAAGCAGTGTCTTTACTAACGCTTGTCATCCATCCTGGTAAATCTTCCCGAAGAAGACGCGCCAAGAAGTTGTGAACGCCTTCATGTTGTTCGGGAGTGAGCAAGACTTCGATAAAATCTGATGCTAGCTGTACGGCAAAATTTGGGTAGGATGTTCCCAATCGGCGGATAATAGGTTTGATTGCATTGCGAATCTCTTCTACGGGTTTCACTGCGATCGCTACTATCAAAACACCCTCCTCACCTATAAGTTTTGCATCTGGTAGCTGTCCAAACAATCGGATACCGAGAACTCGTAATGATTCATGCGGTGATGCAAGGAGTGATTCAATGATTTGCGGCGGTAAATTTTCAGCCCTCGTTTCGTGATTCAGTAAAATACGAACGCCTATTTCTTGAATTTCTACTAACGGGTGAGCTAATAAATCATTGACAACACTCAAACCCAAACTACGTAACTGTGGTGTAAAACTCAAGAGAAGAGTCTCGCCAATTTCTTTCGCTAACTCCCCTCCCCTATCTGGCATCAATGCTAACAACTCAGCAATAATACGTCCAATCAAAACTCTAGCTTGTTTGTCATTAAGAATCGAATAACCTAAAAGTCTACGAGCAAAGAGCCGTGTTTCTGCTTGTTCGCTAGCGATCGACGCTGCTATAAAATTGCTGTCTTCAAGAAAATATTCGCGTTTTTCCTCAATCCAACGATAAGCTTGAGTACGAGCGCTTTGTGAGACGCAATTTGCTATAGCAAGTACCAATTCTTTGTTTGGTTGTTTGGAGTTGTAGTTAAGAAGCGCCAGTTCAAAACCGAATTGTGCTGTCACTTCGTAAGGTTTCTGGAGAAGTTTTACTAGAGTATCTACTTCAATTGATGCACAAAATTTGTGACAATGCCTTAAAGATTTTGTAGCAAAATTATGTACTGGAAGACATTGACTTTCTAATAGAAGCTGTAGCAATGCTTGTGGGTTCTGTTCCCAAAGTTCCGGAAAAGCCTCTTCTCTTGTTGTAGGTTCTGCATTCCCAGGTTTATACCCTTCCCGACAACGCCAAGCTGTGGAATTCAGCTTTAATTCATAACGAGAACTGTTTTCATACAAGATATGGTTGAAAGTTAAATATCGAGCGTATGCATCCCAGTGAAGTTTTACCTTAACGCTAGTCCAGTTAGAACGATCCCAGTGATAGAAAACTTTTTCCCAAACAGGTTCAGCATCAGCATCAGAATACTGAAGAAGAATGCTAACAGCCATTCTTACATATTCAGCATCACTCTCTTCTCCAAGTTGTTTGAGAGTGCGCCATACCCGGCGACATAAATATTGGCGAGTGTTGCTGCTGTAAGCAATCCTTGATTGAGGGTGTTTGAGTTCTTCTCCTATCTCATTTGTCACTTGATAGTGCTTAGTAAACCGATTGTAATCGCCATAACGCTCCTTTCTAAGACAGGTGTTGTCTGACAAAAAAACAGTTTTTTTCTTGCTAGAAAAGTTTGCTCTCACACAGTCAAAACGATAGGCAAGGATACCAAATACTTCCACATCATGACGGTATTCAGCTACTTTAAAAATGTGGCGCAGTCTTTGGAAGTAATTGGGTTTGAAAGGTGCGTGAGAGATAATATCAAGTAGTGCTGGGCGAACGTATTGGTTATCGATTTGATAAATCTTATCGAGAACCTCATAACGCTTGTAGTCGTGGTGATTTAAATAGTAATTTAAAGCTGCTTTAAATTCTTCTGCTGCACCATTTCTCGCCAATACACGCAGTTCTGGTGGCAAAAACTCAATTAATTCCATTTGCCAAGCCGCTTTAGCTTGTGGATTAGAGAGTTTCAGGATTGCTTCAAACGCAATACGGTTGATAAATTCGGGAGTGGAAGGATTTTGATATAAATGCATGAGTGCGGGAATAGCTTTTCGATCGCCACACCAACCTAATGCCCAGGCAATACAATAATCTCTCAGAGGTGCGCCCGTGCCAATCAGCTCGAGTAGTAAAGGGGTGGCTTCAGAAATTCTCAGTTCTCCAGCACGCCAAATTGCCCTCTCCAGTTTCCACTTACTGGGCTTATTGTTTGCAAGACGGTTGAGAATTGCCTGTCTGCGCGGATCTTCGTTTGCAGCTGGTGTTGTCTGCACGGGTTGAATCTGTGGCGAAGTGCTAGTGACTGGGATGGAAATATCGCGGTATCCTTTCTTTGTTTTTTCCCCAACCAGCTTGTCAAACACTTTTTCTGCTTCTGCTATGGATACAGGCTGAGTCGTTTTCGTACCTTCTTTAAGATTTGTGCCACGTCGTCCATAGCGGAAATTGACGACATAGCGCCCCTCATTTATTTGGCACAAATCTACTTCGTAAACTTTATCTGATGTCCCTTCCTGGCAATGAAGGGTTGTACGTTTCATGAGTTTCATTGAACACCATTAACCCACTGACTCTTGTAACTTTCTATTTTCGCTTGCTTTTCTTAGAGTCGCCAGATCGTCGATGGATTTTGAGAAACAAAAAAATCACGCGCTGTTTAGCGTTGGTTCTCCCTTCGTAAATCCCTCAGGACTAAACGTCTCAACTCATGCAGCAGGAGTACTTCTAATTATCACTTCACGGAAGTCAAACCGGATAGTAGGAGTACTCGCGCCAAGTTACGAGGGGGTTAGTGAAGTTGTTTCACAACTGAACGCACGGACGGCGATCCATCGCCCGTATTGCAAGGATTGTATACCAACAACCAGGGCGTGAGAGATCGACACCAAGAAGCATATTGTATTTTTAGTGCCATCATGTACTTGCAAAGAATCTTGTACAGCTAATTTTGGTTGTACCAATCGCAAGTAATCTCTTGTTCAATTATATGCGCGTATCTAGCGATCGTCATGTTCACAAATCACATAGGATTGCTATATAACAAAACTGAGAAGCTCTTCAAAATTTCATCCTATTTTCATAGCGATATGAAAAACTAGTAAAGGAGCGCTAGCTAGACTCCGGAAATAACTTCATCAAGCACTATGTTGCTAACCACAAAAAGCGCGAACTCCGAATCCCACTTAAAATGCCAACATCCAAACGGAATTCTGCTCCCTCGTTACTCAAGGACACTCAAGAGCAATGCTTTTCTCTAACCAGGTTCAACCTTCTACGTCACTAAGTTATGTTTCTTTGACAATGTTGAGCTTGCTGTTGCTAACGGCTCCTGCATCTGTTTTAGCTCACGGTAATCACGGAAATGAATTTCAAGGCGCAAGCGAACCAACGACAAAAGTTGCAGTTGATGCAGAAACTGCCAAACGGTTGGGAATTAAAGTTGAGCCTGTTAAACAAGAGCGGCTAGACGTTGGCATTAAGACCACAGGGCAGATTGAAGCCTTGCCCAGTCAAAAAGTGGAAGTGAACACTCCCATTTCCAAGGCGAAAGTGGTTGAATTGTTAGTGGAACCTGGTGCAGTCGTGAAAAAAGATCAACCCCTAGCTGTATTAACCAGTCCTGACTTGGTGGAACTGCGGGTTAACTCCCAGGAAAAATTTGCCGAAGCTCAGGCTGACTTGCAGCAAGCGGAAGCTGACTTAAAGCTAGCACAGCAAAACTACGAAAAGTATCAGCAAATAGCCGCAGCTGAAATAGCCGAAGCCCAAAGCCAAGTCGCATTTGCTCAAGAAAAGTATGACAAAGATAAGCAGTTAGCTGATAATGGCGCTCTCCCCCGTCGAGATGCCTTGGAATCCCAAACCCAGCTAGCACAAGCTAAGGCACAACTGACCAAAGCTTCGAGCCGCCGGGACGTTATTGATGCTGAAAATAAACTGAAACGTGCTTATTCAGCAGTTGAGGTAGCAAAAAAACGTATTGCGCTTAGTAATACTACTTATGAAACTCGGTTGCAACAATTGGGCAACAGCGCCAATGCTAAAGGACTAGTGACGGTGACAGCTCCCATATCTGGTAGAGTTGCTGACAGGGAAGTTACCCTCGGTCAATCTTTTGAAGATGCAGGGGGCACTTTAATGACGATTGTGAATGATAGTCGAGTGTTTGCCACAGCAAGCATCTATGAAAAAGATTTAGATATAGTCAAGATTGGTCAACGGGTTAGGGTGAAGGTGGCTAGCTTGCCCAATCGTACATTTACAGGACGAATTGCGCGGATTGGCTCGTTGGTACAAGGAGAAACGCGAGTTGTACCAGTACAAGCTGAACTAAGTAATTCCAACAGGCAGATCAAACCAGGAATGTTTGCCTCTCTAGAGGTCATAACAAACAAAACATCAAAAGCGATGTTAACAATTCCTAGCTCTGCTGTGGTGGAAGCAAATGGGAAAAAATTGGTGTATGTACAAAATGGTAATGCCTTTGAGTCTGTTGAAGTCACATTAGGTCAAACTTCTGGAGATTTAGTTGAGGTTAAGAGTGGTCTGTTCGATGGAGATTTAATTGTTACACAACGTGCGCCTCAACTTTATGCACAGTCTTTGCGGGACGGTAGCAAATCTGACTTACACGAGCATGAACACGGTCACAACCACTCGGAACAAGAACATAATTCAGGTGAAGCGACGGTGCAAAACTCTAGCGGAGTGCAATTGCCCTGGTGGAGCATCCCAGTTGGGGGTGCGATCGCACTCACTAGTTTCATAGTAGGTCGTCGTACCAAACCAAGTCTAACTCCAGTGTCTCAAGGTGATGAATCCTTACATAGTCCAGTTTCTGAGGTAAGAGCAGTGTCTGGGGATGAATCAACAGAATTTAGCGATAATCACCGCGCTACTCATCATGAGTCAAAAATTACCAATCAAAAGTAAAAATTAAATAGAAATGTTAAGTGCAATTATAAAATGGGCAATTGCGCGTCGTTGGTTAGTCATTCTAGGTGCAATTATCATCACTCTTTGGATATTCCAAACAATTATCCAAATGCCCTTAGATGTCTTTCCAAGCTTTGCGCCACCCCAAGTTGAAATTCAAACAGAAGCGCCGGGACTAGCACCAGAAGAAGTCGAATCACTGGTGACTTTACCAATTGAAAGTGCAATTAATGGGACTCCGGGAGTGACAGCAGTACGTTCTTCGAGTGCATCGGGAATTTCCGTTGTCAGAGTCATTTTTAATTGGGGAACAAATACCTATCAAGCTCGACAGCTAGTCACAGAGCGATTGCAACAAGCTCAAAGTCAGCTTCCCGAAGGTGTGGAAACACCTCAAGTTTCTCCTACTAGCTCTCCTATTGGGACTGTATTGCAATATGCCTTCTATTTAGAGGAGGGGGAGAGTGGGAGAGGGGAAGAGAGGGGAAATTCCCAATCCAAAATCCAAAATCTAAAATCCAAAATCGACTTAATGGAGGTACGGCGCATTGTTGATTGGCAAGTGACAAACCGTCTTTTGGCTGTCCCTGGTGTCAGTCAAGTCGTGGCTTATGGCGGCGATATTCGTCAATATCAAGTCTTGGTTGATCCAGAGAAGTTAAACGCCTTTAATGTCACTTTAGAAGATGTGGCAGAAGCTACCAAAGCTGCAAATGTCAATGCGCCTGGTGGCTACTTAATCACTCCCGATCGAGAAAGGTTAATTCGGGGTATTGGGCGGATTGAATCTATCGAAGAATTACAGCAATCTGTCATTACTGCTCGCAATGGTACACCAGTGAAACTATCAGATGTTGCTGACGTACAAATTGGTGCAGCTATTAAACGGGGAGATGGTAGCTTTAACGGTCAAAAGGCAATTATCGTCATGATTAATAAACAGCCTCAAGCTGATACTCCCACTGTCACCCGTGCCTTAGAAGCAGCGATGTCAGAAATCAAAGCAGGTTTACCCAAAGATATTAAAGTGACTGCCACCTTCCGTCAGGAAAACTATATCGATTCTTCTATTGAAAATGTTAGAGAAGCTTTAGTTGAAGGCAGTATTATTGTTGCCCTTATCCTAATACCATTTTTAATGAATTGGCGCAACCTTGCTGTTTGTTTAACAGCGCTTCCGCTATCTTTGCTGGTTGGGGTAATGTTGCTTAATTGGTTGGGGCAAGGTTTAAATACAATGACTTTGGGAGGTTTAGCAGTCGCAATTGGTTCGGCGGTGGACGATGCAATTGTGGATGCAGAAAATGTCTACCGTTGTTTGCGTGAAAATAAACACTCTCTCAATCCACGTCCCGTTTTAGATGTGGTATTTGATGGCTGTCAGGAAGTGCGCGATTCAGTCTTTGGAGCCACCATTATTACAATAGTTGTCTTTTCTCCAATTTTTGCGTTAACAGGTGTAGAAGGGAGCATTTTTATTCCAATGGGATTGGGATATTTAGCAGCAGTCATTGCTTCTAGTGTGACAGCATTAACTGTAACTCCAGCTTTATGTGCAATTCTTTTGCCTCACGGACATTTGCCAGAAACCGAGCCTTGGGTTGCAAGATTTTTTAAGCGGCTTTATCGTCCCCTGTTACAATTTACTTTACGATATTCTACAATTATATTAGTTGTCGCTGCTGCTTTGCTCATAGCCGCAATGGTAATTGTTCCTTCCTTTGGAAGCGTGTTTTTACCAGAGTTTCAGGAGCAAACTTTGGTAAATACTATGACTCTCTATCCGGGGGTTTCTTTAGAAGCTACCAATGCAGCAGGTGAAGTACTCCAAGCAGCGCTGAAAGATGACAAGAGATTTCCATATGTACAGTTGCGTTCTGGACGTGCGCCAAGAGATGAAGAAGCAGCTGGGGTGAATTTAGGACACATTGATATTGAGTTGAGTGACCGAGGGATGGAAGACAGGGAGGCAACTATAGAAAAGCTGCGGTCTGAATTTGCCAAAATACCAGGGGTTGCGCCAAATATTGGTGGTTTTATTTCTCATAGGATGGATGAAGTGTTGTCTGGGGTTAGGAGTGCGATCGCAGTGAAAATTTTCGGACCTGACTTAGAACAACTCCGTACTATTGGGAATCAGGTAAATGAGGTGATGAAAACAGTTGAGGGAATTGTTGATTTGCAACTCGAACCCCAAGTTCCAGTAGAACAGATACAAATTAAATTTAACCGAATATCCGCTTCTCAATATGGTTTAACAGTCGGAAAACTTTCGGAAATTATTGAAACTGCCTTCAACGGACGAGTGGTGTCCCAAGTTTTGGATAAACAACAAACCTTTGATTTAATTGTGTGGTTAAAGCCCGATGCCCGTCAAAACTTAGATACCATTCGCAACTTGTTAGTTGATACCCCCCCTTTGCAAGGGGGGGATAAAAGGGGGGGGAAGATTCCTTTGGCACAAGTTGCCACAATTAACATTGGGACTGGTCCAAACACTATTAACCGTGAAAATGTTTCTCGTTTAATTGTTGTTTCTGCCAATGCTAGTGGTAGAGATTTGCGTTCTGTTGTCAATGAAACTCGTGACAAGATTCAGCAACAAGTGCAGATACCTTCAGGTTATTATATTCAGTATGCAGGGCAGTTTGAAGCACAAGAACGAGCCACTCAGAATATTTTACTTTTTAGTGCCGTTGCCTTTGCCGTAATTACGGTTATCATGTACCTTGGAGTCAAATCTATTCCCTCTACAATCATGATTATGATTAACTTGCCTTTGGCGTTAGTGGGGGGAGTATTTTCAGTGGCTTTGACTGGAGGCGTGATTTCCATAGCCTCTCTTGTTGGTTTTGTCACTTTATTTGGTGTCGCTACTCGTAACGGTTTGCTACTAGTAGATAATTACAACACCAAATTTGCTGAGGGAATGGCTTTCAAAGAAGTTTTGATGAAAGGTTCGATGGAACGTCTTAACGCTATCTTGATGACAGCTTTTACTTCAGCTTTAGGATTAGCACCCTTGGTGGTTGAAGGTGGTCCTGGAAAGGAAATTCTACAGCCTCTGTCGATAGTTGTGTTAGGTGGGTTGTTTACTTCTACAGCGTTAACGCTAATGGTATTACCAGCTTTGTATGCCAAATTTGGTTCTTTCTTAATACCTAAGCGAACTCCTTCATATGAGGGAAATGGTAAGGCAGTTGAAACAGTCCTTGAGCGATAGTTGATACCATGTTTGACAGCTTTTTAGTTTATAAAAAAAACCTGGAAATGATGCCAAACAATGACATGATTCAAAGAATGGTTGTGTCAAAATGTAAATTAACTCAATGTTGTCTCAATTCTTAATTACTTAAGAGGAGTAAATTCATGAAATCTCTCAAATCTGGTTTGATTGCTCTGGGAACTCTTGGGCTGCTTTTCTTAACTGCTTGTAGTAATGCAACCCAAGAAAATAATTCGGCAAGTAACACAGAAGCCTCTACTACAGCAAATACCTCAAAAACTGAGACTGCTAAATCACACGGCAAAATTGAGCATAGTGACAAAGAGCATTCTCATGGCGGTCAAGTTGTCGAGTCAGGTCAATATCATTTAGAGTTAGTTACTGAGAAAGAAGGCAACAACTCTCATTTAGATTTCATTATAGAAAAAGGGGAAAAACACGAAGAAGTACCCAACGCCAAAGTCACAGCTCAAGTTCAGCTCCCCGATGGAACTCAAAAAACCTTAGATTTTAAATATGATGCTCAAAATAAAGTCTATACGGCGGCGCTTCCTGGAAACGCACCTGGTCAATATCCGGTAAAAGTTACTGCTGATGTTGGCGGTGAAAAGGTAAATGGTCGTTTTACTATTAATCAATAATCTCAGCAGTTGACAGCGCTTGCTCTACATTTAAGTATTGATCTGAGATATGGATACTGTTGGCGAAATATTACTTAACATTTAACTGATGGAAAAAATCGATTTCATCGAATTAGAAATATTTGCAGTTCGCTGGCTGGGGTGCGTTAGTCTATGGCATCACACACCCTACCAAATTCTAATTATTGTCTTCTGTGAATAACTGTTGAAATACTGGTATCCAATAAACGCCAGTTATATAACTCATTTAATAATTTTTCTTAAACCGTCAAAATTTCATCCTGATTTCATAGCGATCTGTCATCCTAGTTAAGGAAATGTTTATGCACCAAGGATGAATATGCAATATGGTTGTCATCCTTTATCTTTATAACAGTTAAGATGAAGAAAATTCCGAGCTACACGGCTGCATTCGCTTTAGTCACCGCAGCTTCAATTTTAACTCACTCTGCAACTGCCGCTACAGATAATAGTAGAGTTCCCAATGTTGATAATAATGTAGAATTTCCTTCTAATGGGTGGCGACTTGTTCAGCACATTTTTCAAGTACACGTTCCTCGAAATAACAACGCTCTTTCCCAGTTAATTATTGATGTTCCATCCACTGTAGCTGTAAGTAGTGATATTGAGGTATTGGATGAAAATGGTCAAAAAATCAATATTAATATTTCTGTACATGGGAGAAAACTCATAATAGTTTTCCCTCAAAAAGTGATTGATAGTAACAAAATTTTAATTAAACTTAATAAAGTGAAACAACCAACTCAAGGTCCTGCTTCTATTTACAGTATTTCAGCTAAAATTGTTGGCAGTGATAAAGAAATTCCGGTTGGTATAGCTCAATTTCCCAAATTTTAATTGATAAATTTTTATGGCAATTGCTGAGATTTCAGCAATTCTACGTAATTTTCAAGAAATGAGCTTTAACAGACTAAAATTTCATCCTAATTTCATTTTACTATGTCAATCTATTGAGTAACGGTGCCAATTGTCTGCATAAGATTCTCACGCTCGTTCTACTTCATTATTTAGAGGCGTTAAATGAAAAAAATATTAATTTATGCTACTGCATTTGCTCTAGCTACCGCAGTCTTAAGTCCTGCTGATTTTGCCAGTGCCAATTTAGATGATACTACAATTACCCATATTCATGGAAACGTCCAATTTCCTCCTACTCGCTGGCGTACCGTTAGGCATACTTTCCAGTTACACGTTCCCCAGAGTAGCAAAGCTCTTAAGCAACTCATTATTAAGGTTCCATCCACTGTAACTGTAAGTAATGACATCAAGAAGATCGCTGTTGAGGATGACAATGAGCAGAAAATTAATACTAATGCTTCTGTTAATGGTAAAACAATAATACTAGCTTTCCCTGAACCAGTGACTCCTAACACTAAGTTTCATATTGACCTCAACAGTATACAACGACGAACTGGTGGTAATGGTCTTGTCTATCGCTTTTGGGCTAAAGTAGTTGGCAGTGATGCAGAAATTCCTATAGGTGTAGCTCGGTTTCGTCATTACTAATCCACAAGTGTAGATAGAAAATACTGATTATTAGGATTTAATCAATGAATTTTTAAGTAATAAATAGAGACTTACTCCCTTTCCGCCCGAAGATTACAGCAAATCTCAACTTAGTGAGGTACAAAAATTACCCCCCTCTGTCCCCCCTTACTAAGGGGGGATGAAAGAGGGGGGATGAAAGGGGGGTGTACCTCATGAGTCATTGAGTGACTTTACGAAGTTGGTATAAGTCACGTAAAAAATAGCAGGAAGCTATTGTAAAAATTCTTACAAAATTTCTGTTATACTCATTGATATTAATGCAGGGCTACTAATTAATGTAGCTTGACCGCATAATTATTGATGCTAACTTAAATAAGCGCAGCTGTTTGTATGAAAATTCTGCTAGTTGAAGATGAGCCAGACTTGGGCGCGTCAATTAAACGCAAATTAAGCAAGGAAAAATATATTGTTGATTGGGTTTTAGACGGCACTGAAGCTTGGAGTTGTCTGGAAAACCAATGGACGCAATATACACTGGTAATCTTTGATTGGTTACTGCCAGGAATATCAGGTTTGGAATTGTGTAAGCGTTTACGGGTTCGTGGCTACTCTTTGCCTGTGCTAATGCTAACAGCAAAAGACAGCATGGCAGATAAGGTAGCGGGACTTGATGCAGGGGCGGATGATTATCTGGTGAAGCCGTTTGGCATGGCGGAACTACTAGCGCGGTTGCGGGCTTTGCAAAGGCGATCGCCCTGCTTCCAACCTCAGCAACTTCAAGTTGGTTGTCTTATCCTAGACTATGGTAGTTGTACAGTTTCTCGTCAGCGCCCTAATGGTGACACGCAGGTCATTACTTTAACAAAGAAGGAATTCCATCTGCTGGAATACTTCATGAAACGTCCCAACATAATTGTTACCCGTGACCAAATTTTGAGTCATCTTTATACCTTCAGCGCAGAACGTATTAGTAACGTGGTAGCTGCTCAAATTCGACTTTTACGACGCAAACTGTCGGAATACAGTTGTGATGGTTTAATTGAAACCGTCCCTAATATGGGTTATCGTTTGAATCCTAGCAATGCAGATGAGACTGTTTCGTAAGACTCGCGTAACGCTTGCTCTTTGGTATGCAGGGATTATGGGTTTGATTATGTCCCTCTGCAGTTTCGCCGTGTATGAGGTAATCATCCAAGCTTACCTGATTTCTATCAATCGGGAACTGGAATCTGTAACAGTCACACTGCATAATGTGATTGAAGCAAATCTGAAAAAGCCTGGTCGCACGGAGCCAATTTTTCAGTTAGTTTTACCAAATATTTGTCAAGCTGAGTCGAGCTGTCCCACCCAAAAAATCTTTACCCACAATCAACTTGCCCACTCAGAACATGGCATTGTTGATGTTCTTTACAAAGATAAACAATATTATATCCGTTTTGTTGATACTTCGGGACGGTTGATTGCTGTGGCAGGTTTTCAGCCTAACGAATTGCCCAAGATTATGCCAGTCACACAAGTGTGGCAAACCGTTAAAGACTCACAAAGCAATCGTTACAACCAAATGTCTCTGCCTTTGCATACTCAAGATAATCAGCTTTGGGGCTACATACAAGTGGGGCGCTCTCTCAAAGAACTTGATAGTCGTCTCGCTGCTTTAAAATTGGTTTTAGTGCTGGGATTGCCAATTACGGTACTCCTAGTTGGCGGTTCTAGTTGGTGGCTAGCTCTGTTAGCAATGAAACCAATTGACTCTTCATATAAACAAATGCAACAGTTCACTTCTGATGCCTCCCATGAGTTGCGTACTCCTCTAGCAGCAATTAATGCAACAGTAGAAACTGTTCTGGACATGGAGCATCTGCCCGAGCAGGAAGCGCGAGATACCTTGGCATCTGTTATGCGTCAAAGTTGCCGCCTCGCTGAACTGGTTGGCGATCTGCTGCTACTGTCTCGACTAGATCGGCAAACACTGGCAACACAATGGCTACCTTGCTGTCTCAACGTTTTAATAAATGACCTTATAGAAGAATTTTCCGCGTTGGCGAATGCAGCTTCTTTGAAACTAACATCTTCCGTGTTATATCATCAGCCGTTATACGTAATGGGGGACGAAGATCAACTTTTATGTCTGCTTTCTAATTTAATTGCTAATGCCATTCAATACACCAGAGCAGGCGGTTATATAAGTGTTCTTCTCAAACGCAACAACGGTCATGCTGTGATAGAAGTACATGACACGGGCATTGGCATTGCACCTAGTGAGCAAAAGCGAATTTTTAATCGCTTTTATCGCATCAATAGCGATCGCTCGCGTAACACTGGTGGAGCGGGATTGGGATTGGCGATCTCGCAGGCTATTGTTCAGGCACACAAGGGTAGCATACAGGTGCAAAGCCAACTTGGTAAAGGTAGCACCTTCATCGTTCGCTTGCCGTTAACAGATACTTCGTCCTCTGACTTGCTCCTGTAGCTGATAAAAACCTAACCAAACTTGCAATTAAACAAGAACAAACTTTGAAGAATCTCGGCTGTTTCTAGATTGGCAACTTTGACATCACTAAATGACTGAATCCCTAAAGCAGCAAGTCCACTTGTTGCTTGGGTTGGATTAACTGTAAAACTTATTGTATTCAGGCTAAATACTACTGATCCTATACCACCAAAGGCACCAAATGGAATTGTATAATCATCATTGTGCTTGCTACAAGTAACGAAAAATTACACCAAATCGATACGTTTCTAGGCTAGAATCTAGGCTTTCTTGGAGATTTTGAAAAAAAGAATATTTGCTCTGGGTAGATCTATTATAAAGGTGAAATTAACTCCATTGTAAAAAATTCCCTTTAGATTAGGCAAGTCTTTAATCATAGCGATCGCAAGAGTTTACCCCCTGAGCCACATTAGCCAATAATTCATCTGCTAAGTCGAGAAGTTGGGCTATTCGTTCATCACTGAGTTGATAATATACAAAACGCCCCTGCTGTTGACGGACAACCAAATCACAACAACGCAAACACCCAAGATGGTTAGAAACATTAGACTGGTTGAGTCCTGTTGCTTCTACAATCTCATTGACAGTTAACGGTCTTGAACGCAAGGCATTGAGGATAGACATCCGCGAGTGGTCAGAAAACCCCCGAAATAGTTTGACCTTCAGATCGGTTATTTTATCTTTAGCAATTTGAGTTTTAGAGAGCATTAGTATCCAGAAGGCGTTATTATTGGAAAATATCAGCTATCACTGATATGTTGTTCAGGATAGAGAACCGTGTCATTTAACCCGGATACCTCTAACTGCATGATAGTCCAGGATGCCACCTGGATGGAGAGCAATTTAGTATTAGTAGGTTTTCCCGATGAATAAGGCTCCCTCTGTCAAAACCCTACAAGCACTAGTGAGTGGTATGGACTGCGGCAGTTGTGCCAAAACCATTGAAGCTAGATTAAAGCAGTTACCAGGTGTCACTGAAGCCGAAGTAAAGTTTGCAACAGGACGTTTGAGAGTGTACTATGACCCGAAACTCTTAAACGAAACGGCAATCGCTGAGCGTGTGACTGCTTTAGGTTACACAGTTGATGTGGCTGAACCACCTCAACTCAAAACTCTACAAGCGCTCCTTAGCGGGATGGATTGTCCAAGTTGCGCCAAAACTATTCAAACGAATCTCATGCAAATGACTGGGATTGCTGATGCGTCCGTCAACTTCGCCAGTAGCAAGCTCATTGTCTCCTATGACCCAGGACAAGTTGAGGAAAAGCTGATAAAAGCGCGTATACAAGAGTTGGGATATACCGTTAAAGCCATTGAAGAAAGCACACCAGTAACAACCAGTGCTTCACCTGCAAAGGAAAAAACGCAGAAACAAGATTTGATCGAGTGGCGATTTTGGATATCTAGTCGTCAAGGACAAAGCATTATCTTCTCCGGGGTAGGGTTGTTATTGGGGGCGATCGCGCAGCAGTTGGCGCTACCTATATGGCTAGCACGGGCTTTTTACGGCATAGGGATGGTAGTAGCTGGCTATCCGATAGCACGGGCGGGTTGGTTTGCGTTACTATCACGTCAAGCTGATATGAACCTGCTAATGACTATTTCAGCAATTGGGGCAGTCATCTTAGGGGACTGGTTTGAAGGAGCGCTAGTCGTTTTTCTGTTTGCACTAGGCACAACGCTACAGAGTTTCACTTTTGGTCGTACCCGCAATGCCATTCGTAAATTAATGAATTTGACCCCACCCACTGCCACTGTCAAACGAGGCAACCAAGAGCTATCTGTTCGAGTGGAGGAAATTGAGATTGGTGAAGTGTTGACCATTCGACCGGGGCAGCGCGTGGCATTGGATGGAATCGTCCTGTCTGGTCATTCAGCAATTGACCAATCCCCCATCACCGGAGAATCTATTCCAGAAGATAAAGCCCCAGGAGAGCGTGTCTTTGCCGGAACCCTAAATCAAACAGGTTATCTAGAGGTCGAAGTCACTCATCGATCAAGCGACACCACCGTTGCACGCATTATTCACCTAGTTGAGACAGCACAAGGAAGCCGCGCACCCACTCAGCAATGGGTAGATCGCTTTGCTGCTATCTACACACCTGTTGTACTCCTAGTAGCCGTTGGCATTGCTCTCATTCCCCCATTGGTTTTCGCTCAACCGTTCAACGTTTGGATTTATCGGGCGCTAGTGATGCTGGCGATCGCTTGCCCTTGTGCTTTGGTTATTTCCACCCCGGTTTCCATTGTCAGCGCTATTGGTGCTGCAACCCATCAAGGAATTCTGTTCAAAGGAGGAAATGCTTTAGAGACAGCAGGGCGCATGAATACCCTCGCCTTTGATAAAACGGGAACCCTCACTCAAGGAAAGCCAGTCGTTCAAAAGGTTTATGACTTAGACAACATAGTGGCAAAACACTTACTGATGATTGCTGCTAGCCTAGAACAGCAGTCTGAACACCCTTTAGCGCAAGCGATTGTGACTGAGGCATTGGCTCAAGGGATAGAGTTACAGTCTCCTCACAACTTTAATGCTCTACCAGGAAGAGGAATTTGGGGGCAATTAGAGGAACAAGTATACTTTGTTGGCAACCGCCGTCTGTTTGCAGAACTTGAGATTTCCCTCTCAGAGAAAGCAGAAACAAGGTTAGCTTCTATCGAGTCTCTTGGACAAACCCCTGTCCTTGTAGGAACTCGATTGGGAGTGCTAGGAGCGATCGCCTTAGCAGACGGGGTACGGTTAGAAGCTTCTGAAGCGTTGCGGCTCCTCAAACAAGTCGGACTAAAACATATTGTCATGTTGACAGGCGATCGCACTGCGGTGGCTCAGCAGATTGCCAAAGAGATTGGCATTTCAGAGTATCGGGCAGAGCTACTACCGTTCGACAAGCTTCAAGAGATTTATCAGCTTCGCCGTTCTGGAGTGGTTGGCATGGTTGGCGATGGTATCAACGACGCGCCTGCCTTAGCTGCTGCAGATGTTAGCTTTGCTGTAGGTGGAATTGATATTGCCTTGGAAACAGCAGATGTTGTGCTGGTGGGGGGTGATCTCAGACAACTTCCTGATGCCGTAAATTTAAGCCGCCGTACCGTGTCAGTGATTCAGCAAAATGTTGTCCTCTCCCTCGTCACCAAGGGACTGTTTTTACCACTAGGTACTTTTGGTTTTGTGGGGTTAGCAGTGGCTGTTTTGGCAGATATGGGAACGTCCTTGCTTGTAACCGCAAATGGGATGCGGTTATTTAGAACCAAGAGTTATTAGTTTTTTTTACTTCTCTACGAGAGCGATCGGCTATCTCCAACAAAGGATTTATCTCAATATTCTTAGGGCTTACGCATTGACAAAAGAACCCAGATACAGCAGATTCGGAGTTTATAAGGTACAGTACATAATTCAAATTCCGACGTTTACAAGCCACTCTGCAATTGTTGTACCTCACAAACCTCAAAAGTGCTGTATGTCGGAGCTATTTTTAGCGCCTCAACGTTTGATTTGTGAACGAACGCGAACCATCATCACCTAATTCTACTAAAATTGTGCAAAAAGTGTATAAAATATTGCATTGATGTAAATGCAATATCTAAGCTTGTTGAGTTGCTGGTACTTTCTTAAAAACTAAAGCTATGAATGTATAGTCATAATACCAATGAATTGGCTTATCTAAGCAAGATGGAATATTTTCATCTCCTTCTAAAACTAAGTTATGTGTTTTAGCTAAAACAATTAATTCTTCAATTTCTCTTTGAGAAAATATCTTCCAATCAAGAGCAAAGGGTTTGATAGAATTATCAATTTCAATATGTTCTTCCCAATAATCACTTGTTATAAACAGTAAGCCCCCTACTTTCAATAACCTTGATACTTCCGCAAAAAAGGCTGGCAAATCTACGCCGTGCTCGATTGTAGAGACTGTAATTGCAACATCACATGAATCACTATCAAATAGAGTTTTGATAATATCTCCTTCATACAGAGCATAGGCTGTACTCATTCTATTTGGGAGAATTTTTAAATCAATTCCATGAAGATTTTGAAAACCTAAAGCCGAAAGAAAATTGAGCGTGCAGCACTCTCCACATCCTAAATCAATAATGAAAGAATGCCTATCTTTATTAACAATGAGTTCAGAAATAAGTAAATGATCCCAGTTTTTATAAATATCAAAATGCTGTGGTAAACCTTTTTTCTGAATCTTGTGGGTAGCTACATCAATTTCTGGTCGGTTTTGAAGTACTCTAATCATTTGATGATATTTTAGGATTTTAGTAGTTGTTGGTAAATATTTAAATGCGATCGCGCAATATTAGACCAGGTGAAGTTTTGAATAAAAGCACGACCAACATCGCCTAGATATTTGCGTTTTTCAGGATGATTTAGTAATTGACAAAGGGCATCTGCTAAAGCATCAATATTACGTGGAGGAACTAGGTATACTGGATGATTTTCAGGGAGAGGCGTGGGATGTTGCGTAGCGATGACTGGCAAACCATGAGCTAATAAAGTCAGAAGCGAACCGCTTTTCATAGTCATGCCATGATGAAAAGGAAGTACTCCAATATCACATCCAGAAAAGTATTTAGAGGCGCTTTCAGCATCTAAATAGCCTGTAAGATACACTTTATTGTTTAAATTGAGTTCTGCAACAAGGGTGTGGAGTTTATCCCAATAACATTTTGCTTCATCTCCCCGCAAAGCTAAACTTTCTACACCACCTATAAGTAACAGTCGTGCTTGTGGATGAGTTTCAAGAACTTTTTGAAATGCTGGTAAAAGAGTTTCTATTCCTTTAACTGGGTGGAGAAAACCAAAGAAGGCAATAATAATATTATCAATTGTAAAATTATATTTCTCACGTAATAGTTGCTGTGCTGTATTGCGATCGATAGGAAAAACATCGACGTTAGCAGCAATGGGAATACTTAATACACGGTTGTTTAATTGTGGTAGACGTTTGCGGATAACTGCTTCTGCTTCGGCATTGGTGACAATCAGCGCATCACTTAAAGTGAGTAAAAATCCATCTTCCCTATCCCACCAACCATGTTGCTGTCCCCACATCTTTAACCATTCCAGAAATTGTAGTGGTATACCCTTGGGTTGCCACTCCCACCAGCCGTATTCGTGGACAGTTGTTACAATTGGTTTGCGATATCCAGTCGCTTTAAGAAGTAATGGTAACAGAAAGATAGAGCGTTCAAAACCATATGTACCTGCTGCATGTTGAAGATGCAAAATGTCAGCATTTATAATATGTAGCGATCGCACTAAAGGTAACAAATCGGTTAATTGCCAATCATTTACCACACCCTTAACCTCAGGTTCACTGACTTCTTGTGCAGCTGCATGAGTTGTGAGGACAACAGACTGAACTTCTAACTTATTAAGGGCATTTCGCAAACAAGCAGTGTAGTGAGCTACACCGCAACGTTCGGGTTTATAAGTACCAGCAATGATAGCAATCATTTGTTAGTGGTTAGTGGTTAGTGGTTAGTGGTTAGTGGTTAGTGGTTAGTTGTTAGTTGTTAGTTGTTAGTTGTTAATACCATTAGCCATTAGCCATTAGCTATTAGCCATTAGCTATTAGCCATTAGCTATTTGTATCAATTTCAACCCTGTGGCGACGACTTCCTCTGGTGGGATATCAAGGCATTCAAGATTGTAGGGACAGGTAAAGGCATAGCACGGACTACATGAAGTGGGACAGCGAAGCAAGCGGGATGTGCCGTTACGAGGCTGCCACTGTGACTCAAGTTCAGTTCCTGCAAACATCACAACTGTGGGTGTAAGCGTCGCATCGGCTATATGCATTGTTGAGGTGTTATTGGTCAGTACTAACTTTGCGTTGGCTATAAGTGCTGCTAGTTGAGATAATGTGGTTTTACCAATTAAGTCAACTGCAAAATTGCTGAGTGTTTCAAGTAATAAGCCACTTTTGGGGCGATCTTTTTCTACACCTGTCACTACCACAGGCATTTGTGTTAGTTCTGCAAGCTGACGTGCAGCGATCGCAAAGCGTTGAGAATCATAATTTCGTGATTGGCAACTTGTCCAAGGATTGAGAAGGAGGTAATTGGGAAATGGGCAATGGGCAATGGGCAACGGGCATTGAGAAATATTATGCTTCCCAGTTCCGAGTCCCCAGTCCCTAGTCCCTAACAAAAGAGATAAAGCTTCTTGTTGCGCTGTTTCTGAAATATGGATACAAAGGCTGCGATCTTGTACTTCAAACCCTGCTTGTTCAATTAATCTTAAGTTTCGTTCTACTTGATGAACCTCATCTGATATGGATGGAACTTCTAGTGTCAGTACACCATTGCCTACTTCCTTGGATTCACCAATTCGTAATGGAATACCAGCTAAATAACATAGAAATCCTGCAGGATGAGGGCTTTGACTAAAACTAGTAAATATAATCGCTGCATCAAATTTGCTGTTTTGCAGCCTTTTCACTAATTCCCACTCTCGCATAGGGTCAAAATCCAATTTGCCCAAATCTTGCCACAAGACTCGCCAAGGTAATACTTCATCTACCCAAGGTAGTAATTCTGCTGCTAGCGCCCCGCCTGGACTTGCCATCAGTGTGAGATGGCATTCTGGCAAATTTTCTTTAATAGCCCGCAATGCTGGGCTTGTCATTATGACATCGCCAATATTGTCCAACCGCATGACTAATATGTTCTGCCACTCTTGAAGTTTTGGTTTTTGAACCGCAGATGAACGCGGATGGACGTTGATATTAAATTTCTCTAATTTGTCTGTAAAGTTTAGGTTTCTCAACTTAGCCCTCCTCTCTTTTCCTCTGTGACCTCAGCGCCTCTGCGGTTCAAACATTTCTTCCACGACTGCTAAAACCTCATCAACAGAAATGCCCTCCATACAACTTTGCCAACCTTTATCCAGAGGACACGCACCACTATACCAACACTTTTGCACTGTAAAATTACTGATATTCCGTTCGGAACACTCCGGATATCCTTGTAAATTGACATGGGGCGACGGCTGACCGTAACGACCGTGCCAAGAAGGACCGAATAAAGTAATAGTTAACACATTTAATGCGGCAGCTATCCGCGCAGGACCAGTGTCAGAAGCAATGACTAAATCACCACAAGCCAAAGTCGCTGCAAAATCTCGTAATTTTCCTCGCGGAAAAATTTGTGCTTCTCCTCCAATGCCTTTAGCGATCGCCAATGCTTGCTGTTCATCAGAACCAACTGGAACCACCATAGTTGCATTCCAACGCTTCTGCAAAATTTGACCTAATGTTATAAAATTTACATCAAACCATCGCTTGATTCCCATTCCCGCATCGGGGCATAAAAAAACTATAGGACGAGAGGCATCAACAAATTGCTCTTGTGCTTTATTGATTTCTTCATGAGTTAAATAAATTTGTGTGGGTTGAACGGCATTTGCACCGATTAAACCTTCTGCTTGTAAAATTTTAACAAAGCGATCGCCCACTTTTTCATCTGGTGGAGGTTGTCGCCACAAATTTGTAACTTTTTGCGATGCGCTACTATTTAAGATAACTTTATCTATATCTTCATAATTAGTGTCAGAAACAATCAAATCGAAAGTTTCACGAGAAAGTAATTCAATAACCGATTGTTTAGCTTTACCACTTTCTGCACAAATAACCCGCTTAATCAGCGGGTCACTTTTTAGTAATTCATTGCCCGGTCGAAAAGTTAAAACTGTTAATTCAGCTTCAGGGTAAGTTAGTGCCAAGGCATGAATTGCACTCAGCGCAATAACAACATCTCCAATACCACCTAGTAACTCGATAAATAGGATTTTTTGCATAAGAATTGTTAGTAGATAGTTGTTAGTGGTTAGTTGTTAGTGGGAACTATTAACAACTAACCACTAACCACTAACTACATATTTATTTGCAGGACAACTGCGATCGATAATAGTCGTAGGTAACTCTTGATGATAAACACCTGAAGGAATAATTCCACAACCACCGTAAAGTTCCATCAACCGCAACTGGACTAAAACATCTTCACCACAGTGTTCTGATGGTAACTGCTGCCAGAACGAATAGCCCCCTATACTGCGAAGTTTTTCAGTATCATACATCACGCAAGCACCAACCCAAGCAACACGATACTTACGCTGTCGGTTTGGAGTTAAACCCAAATCCTTCTGTATATGATAAAGGTTAGCAGCATTATGCAAACGCCAACGTTCCCATTGCGGCGTATCAGGTTTTACAACTTCTGGCTGAACCGAACCATCCCAAAACTCAATTTTTTGCTCGTGAGGGCGGATATCATTAATAAAGCTCAGTCCAATAACAGCACTACCAACAAAGCCGCAGTTCTCTTCTTGTAAAGCGACGAGCATTTTTTCAACCACAAAGGGTTCTAAAATTAAATCGTCATCCAAAAAAAGAGCATAAGTCGCCTTCGCCTGTTCTAGTAAAAACTGTCGCTGTTGTGCAATTCCGCGACGAGGTAAATTTTTATAGACGTCCACCACATGACCGTGAGATTGAAGTACGCGCAATACTGCTTGTACTTCACCACTTTCCACCGGATTGCTATCCTCAGTTTGGTCAGAAATAACAACGCGAAAGTCACGGTAAGTTTGAGCGATCAGACTAGTTAAAGTAACAGCCAAAGCTGTGGGACGACAATAAGTAGGTATCAAAATATCGACAGTCATTGGTCATTTGTCATTTGTCATTGGTCATTGGTTATTTGTCATTTGTCATTAAACCTCTTGCATAAGTAGATCCGCCTTCATCTGCGTGCATCTGCTTTCATCTGCGGT
This sequence comes from Scytonema sp. UIC 10036, assembly GCF_009725235.1. The sequence continues at coordinate 61,818 of NZ_WJFC01000023.1, read as the reverse complement.
TCCTTTTTTTAAAACTTTTTCCCAAGTCTCACTCAACAGTTCGCGAGCCGCACTTACCACAGACTCTGGAGTCACCAGACTCAAGCAATTCTGATGTCCCTCAGGACAAATGCTTTTATAACAATTTTTACAAGGAACATCATGAAAAAGAACGCGATTCGGAACACTCCAAGGAGTATGCTGGGGATTGGTCAGAGCATACAAATCCACAACTGGTGTACCAACAGCAGCGGCAATGTGAACTGGACCAGTATTATTAGAAATCAGTAAAGGAGTCAGTGACAGCAGAGCTGCTAGTTCGGTTAAGTCAAGACAACCCACTAGAGAAGCTATGTTGCTAACGGATGCCATTGCCATGATGCTTTCAACGAGTTCTTGTTCTGGTTGCGTACCCGTAAAAATGACTGGGATATTGAAGTCGCAAACTAGACTCTTGGCAACAAGAGCAAATTTATCAGGTGCATACCGTCTTGAAGCAGCTGTTGCACCGGGATGAATGACTACCCAAGGATGTTCTGGATCGATACCAAGTTGTTGTAAGATATTACCGACAGTAGCTAAAGCCTTATTTGGGACTCCTAAAGACATTCTCTCGTCGTCTGTATGGCAGTCGATAGTGGCAACTAAGTCGAGTTGACGGCGAACCTCATGACGCAGGAAACGTTCTGGTTCTGGATCTTTTACCCAATCTGTTAAGAGTTGGTATGGGTTCTCATGACAATGTGCCAACCGTAAGGGAATATCTGCTAGATAACATAAAAATGCCGAGGGAAGGGGATTTTGACTGTAAACTGTAAAAATTACCGCACCGTCAAATTGAAGATTTCGCAGGTAGTCTGCCATTTCATATTCGGGACGGCTATTTTGTCGGGGTGCTGTTGCTTTTAGCCATGGTGCATCATAGACAATGACATCATCTATTTCTGGCACAAGTGAAGCAGTTGTTGCACCCGCAGAAGATGTTAGCAGTGTAATCCGGCGATTGGGATGTGATGTTTTGAGAGCACGAATTGCTGGTGTCGTCATTAGTACATCGCCAATGGTGTCGAGTCTAATGCAGAGGATATTTTTAGCAAAGTTCCAGGGAATCATTGGATTTTGGATTTTGGATTTTGGATTTTGGATTTTGGATTTTGGATTTTGGATTGATATCATGTCCGCTTATATACCCTAAATAAAACTCACGCAAAGACGAGGCAGCGCGTTGCGGGGGTTCCCCCCGTTGAAGCGCCTGCCGTCGCAAAGGCGCTAAGAAATGAAGAAATTTTTATTATGGTTATGCTAACGGACATGATGTGAGAAAGCCTTTTGCCTTTACATGATTGGTAGTTTGTAGCAATGCTCTACGCTTGTATATAGTTATATCAATTTGAACAAAAAACGTGACAAATAGTTGACTGCAATTCAGTTTAGACGTAACTTTCTCAATCCAAAATCTAAAACCCAAAATGATACTAGTGGTTTTGAATAATTTTTTTGATGATTTGTGTTGTCGAACGATTTTCTAGGAATGGTAACAGTTTGACAATACCACCAAATTGTTGTATTACAGGTGCTTCTGGTAGTGTTTCTATTGTGTAATCACCGCCTTTAACGTAAATATCAGGTTGCACTAATCGAATTAGGTTGATAGGTGTGTCTTTATCAAACGCAATCAGATGATCGACACAACCCAGTCCACCTAAAACTTGGATACGATCTTCCAATGAGTTGATGGGGCGTTTTTCTCCTTTAATCCGGCGAATGCTATTATCTGAATTGACACCAATGATTAAAATATCCCCTAATGCTTTGGCACGATTGAGGTAGGAAACGTGTCCAGCATGAAGAATGTCGAAGCAGCCATTGGTGAAAACTATTTTGTATCCTGCTTTGCGGTATATAGTAACAAGGGTAATGAGTTGGTTGCTATCTGTTATGTTTTTTGGGGCAATGGGGATTGGGTACTGGCGATTGGGGATTGGAGGGGATAAGGAAGATAGAAACAGCCGGAGTTCTTCTAGGGAACAGGTGGTGGTTCCTTCGTTTCTCACAACTACTGCTGCAGCACTTGCAGCAAAATCTGCAGCCAATGGTGTTGCTGCACTAGCTGCTAGGGCTAAGGTTAAGGCACTCGTATAAGTATCTCCTGCGCCTGTGGTACGGGATTGGGTTGTCGGTTGAGTGTATGTACGGTGCGGTGGGGAATCTCGCTGAAAGATAATTGAACCTTCTGCATCTAGTGTGACAGCAACTATTTTCGCGCCTGTTATATCAAGAAGTTTCTCGCCGTATGGTGCAATTTGTTCTGCACGTAAGATTCTCTCTTGATTTTGGATGGGGGTGCAAGAGGGAATTTTCAGTAATTGTGTTGTCTGTTCGTAGTTTGGTTTGACTGCTGTTACGTTAAGATGTCGGTATGCAGTGAGGTTTTTGGAATCAACAACTAGGATTCGGGGATGCTGCTGTTGCAGTTGTGCGATCGCATCAATGACTTTCGCTGTTAAAATTCCATAACCGTAATCAGAGATAATGACAGCCTGACATTTTGGAAAGATAAGTTGTAGTTTTGCAATCAGTGCTTGTTCTGTATCGCGATCGATAGCTGTTGTCGTTCCTGTATCTATTCTAAGCAGTATTTGTGATGATGCGATCGCTCTTTGCTTGGCAAGTGTTTCTCTAGCTGGATGAGCGATTAAGTCTGTCGTAGAAACACCCTGTTCTGAAAGTGCTCTATTTAACTGTAAACTTTCTGTATCGTCACCAATGACTGATAAAAGTGTCACTTGTCCGCCAAGACGGGCAATATTAACAGCAGTATTGGCTGCACCGCCAGGAACGTACACGCGATTGTTAACAGTAACAACTGGCACTGGAGCTTCCGGGCAAAGACGATCGCTAAATCCTTCCAAATAGCCATCAAGCATGGCTTCACCAATAACAATGACGTGAAGGTTAGCGATTTTATCCAACAACTTTAGCAAGTCAGGCTTCACGAATCACCTCCGCCAGTACTGATTGTCCCCTACATTCAGAATTGCTATCTACAGAAAAGATCGCTCGTGCTGCTTCTGCAAAGTCACTCACAATGAAATCTGGAGTTCGCAAGGGAGACAACTCCCATTCTGTTTCATTTCCATTGTTAATTAATATCGTTTTACAACCCGCACGGTGTCCAGCTTCTACATCATTGAGGATGTCACCAATAAACCAAGATGCGTGTAAATCGATGTTGCGATCGCTTGCTGCACGTAATAATAATCCAGGAGCTGGCTTGCGACAATCACAAGCAATGGCAAACTCTGAAACCACTCCATCCGGGTGATGGGGACAGTAGTAAAAGCCCGATAAATGGATACCAGCCTCACCAAGAAGGTTACGCAAATATTCCTCCACACCCACAAGAGCAGATTCCTGAAAATATCCGCGAGCCACACCCGACTGATTGCTGATGACAATCAACTCATATCCCAACTTTTCGAGAAGCAGTAGCCCCTCAATCGCACCTGTCGCCAGTTTAATATACTTTGGGTCAACATTATAAGGCACATCCTCAATAAGAGTCCCGTCCTTATCCAGAAATACTGTTTTCTTGGGCATGGGGCAAATGGGCATGGGGCATTAACAAAGGACAAATGGCTAATGGCTAATTGCTAATGGCTAATTGCTAATGACAAATGACTATTGACTAATGACAATTATGGCCAAGAACTTTCAGCCATTGGCAGAACCATCATTTCGGGAATGACTGTTCCTTCTGGTGTGGACAGCAAGAACCGAATCGTGGCGGCGACATTCTTGGGATTTTGTAACTTGCTTACATCTATATCCGGGAATCTATCGAGTAAAAAGGGCGTTTCCATTCCACCTGCAACCAAAGCTGTCACCTTAATATTGTAAGGGCGAGCCTCTACGTGCAAAGCATGACTGAAACCTAAAAGCCCCCATTTACTTGCATGGTATGCTGAGGCATTGGGCCAAGCACGCTTTGCTGCAGTGGAAGAAATGTTAATAATGTGACCGCTTTTTTGTTCTTTCATAACTGGCAAAGCGAACTTTGACATAATGAAAGGAGCGCGTAAGTTAACTGCAAGAATCCTATCCCAATCCTTGATGGAAAGTTCTTCTATAGAGACGGTCACATCTGTACCTGCATTGTTAATTAAAGCATCCAAGCGTCCGTACTGAGAAACTATCTTATGAATCGCAGTCTCTACTTGTTCCTCATTCGTCACATCTAGCACTAATGGCTGTGCTTGAAAGCCATTAGACTGAATTTCTCCACTGACTTTATTTGCTAAGTCATCTCGAATATCGGCAACAACAACACTAGCACCTGCTGAAGATAATGTCTGACAGGTGGCTTCTCCAAGTCCGCGTCCGCCTCCTGTCACTAAAACGACTTTTCCTTGTAGTTCTTGCATAGTTTTGACTCCTTTTACCATTTTGGATTTTAGATTTTAGATTTTGGATTGAGAAAGTCATATCTAGACTTGAATTAGAGCAACCATCTGTCACATTCTTTATTCAAACTGGTATTAAATGATTAAAGCTTTGCGATTGATGATTCGTGATTCAGTATTGGGGATTCGGCTTTGAGGATTCACGCTTTCCCCTGTTGCCAGTCCCCTAGTTTCTACTAACTCACATAAAATATGGAGAACAATATGTTGTACTTCTTGGATACGTTGAGTATCAGTTGCTGGTACAACAACTGCTGAATCTGCCATCTCTAATACTTCTCCACCATCACCACCTAAAAGAGCAATTGTATTGATGTGAAGGTGACGGGCAGTTTTGAATGCTTCAATGATATTACGCGATCGCCCACTCGTACTGATACCGAGTAATACATCTCCTGGTTGAGCAAATGCTTCTACCTGTCTGGCAAAAACGTGCTCGTACCCAACATCATTAGCCCACGCCGTTAAAAAAGCTGAATCTGCTGTCAATGCCATTACTGGCAATCCCGACCGTTTTGAACATCGTAATTTACCAACAAACTCCGCAGCAAAATGTTGGGCATCTGCTGCACTTCCTCCATTACCACAAACTAGCACTTTACCGCCCAAAGAAAAGCAAGAAAAGAGAAGTTCTGCGGCTTCTTGAATTGCAGTTTTTAGAGTGTGTCTGGATTTTTCCATCACCGCAATTGCTGCTGTAAAACTTTCATCAATGAGGGAGGCTGAGGAAGAAGGTGGGAGAGAAGAAATAATTGTTTTTTGCTTGTGATGCAAAACTTTTTCGTACAAAGAGGCAATAGAGTTTGTCACTTTTTTCCAAGTGAAGTAGCGAGCGACACGATCTATCCCTTGAAAGCCCATGCGATCGCGTATTTCAGGATTTTTGAGCAGATAGGCAATTTTTTCTGCAATTGTATCTGGATTGTTTGGTGGTACAAGATACCCTGTTTCAGAATCTTTGACTGTAAATTTGATTCCTCCAACGTTAGAACCAATGACAGGAGTTCCGCAAGCCATGGCTTCTAAGGGTGTAATACCAAATGGTTCATACCAAGGTGTTGTAACAAATACATCTGAGGCACAATAATAATATTTAAGTATTTCACGACTGCGACGCCCAACAAATGTCACTTGTGACTCAACACCCTCTTCAAGAGCAACAGCCTGCAACCGATTAATTTCAGGTGTAATACAGGGGTCTGGTTCTTCTGACTCACCTCCTACAATCAACAGTCGTGCGGGGATTTGATACTGCTGCAAAACACGTCCAAAAGCTCGAATGACTGTATCTACTCCTTTACGAGGAACTAGACGCCCTAACTGAAGAATGATATTTTCATTGGGAGATAAGCCTAGCTTTTCACGAGCAGATATCTTATTAACTTGCCAAAACTCAGCTGCATCAAAGCCGCAAGGAATAATAGTTATATTCTCTTTTTTGGCACAGTAAAGTTTTCGCAAGTCCTCCTCATCCTGAGGACACTCAGCAATAATGTGGTCAGCTTCTTTCACAATGCGGTCTTCAATGGTAAAGCGATCGTCAGGAAATTCGTCTGCATCACCTTGCCAAAAACGGCGGACTCTACCAAGTGCATGGAAAGTAACAATAAAAGGAATACCCAAAATTCGCTTAATTTCTGCAGCTACCAATGCTGACATCCAAAAATTAGCATGTATCAAATTATATCGATATTTATTCCCATAAGAGTTATTTTGACAAAAATTCAAAACATATGTTGTAAATTCCTCCATATACGGCAACATATCTTCTTTTCGCACGTATACAGCAGGACCAGCAGGAACATTAATAATCCGAACACCATTCATCCATTCCATAATTTCTGGTAGTTCGTGACTGTCCCGCCTGGTAAAAACATCTACTTTATAACCCAATGCAGCTAAATGTTTAGCTATTTGTCCTACATATACGTTTTGACCACCGCTATCTGCACCTCCAAAAGAACCAAGAGGTGAAGCATGTTCGCTAATTAAGGCAATGGATTTAGTCATTTATTATTTGTCATTTGTCAAGTGTCATTTGTCATTAACCATTAGCTATTAGCTATTAGCCATTAGCCATTAGCCATTAGCCATTTGTCATTTGCTTGGGACTAAGGACGAAGGACAAATGACTAATTTAAAAACTTTATCCCAATCCTGGATAAATCTCTTGATATTAAACCGCTTTTGTGCTGTTTTCCTTGCTCCTAGGCTCAGTTTTTCCGCCTGTGTTTTGTTATTTAAAAGTTGCTTCATTTGAAGAATTAACTTGTCTACATCAGTACTGATGTAACCAGAAACTCCGTTTTCTACAACTGTTGCCATTTCAGTTGTTGCCAACCCAATAATTGGCAATCCCACCATCATTGCTTCGCAGACAGCAAGCCCTAAGCTAGTGTAGCGAATGGGATTGAAAAAGAAGCGGTAACGTGAAGCAAATGCTGGTATTTGATGGTGTGGTATCTCACCTAGTCCACCTAGTTTTTCTGCACCCATACCAACTAAATCCAGAGGAATTTCTTGGCGAACACGTTCAAATACATCAATACCCAAACGACGACCTCGCGATCGCAATCCATTAACAACAACCAATCCTCGTTCTAGCTCACCCGTATAACAGATACCATCTGGTATAGTTACGCCATGTTCAATAACATAAGTAGGAGTTTGACCGCTATCCCACATCAATTGGTTAAAGTGGGTTACATGAACGAGTAAAATATTGGGATCGTTCACAACATGGCGAGTATCTGTTGGTTGTTCCCGTGGGGGATCGTGTTCCAAATAAATTTTTGGGAGTTGTCGTTGGGACTCGGAGAGAATTTCGTACTGGTCTTCAAGATAGTTTTTGCGTGACTGAAACAAAATACAGTCTACCTTAAGATTTTTTATCTCTGAAGCAGGGACATCATGAACATTATCTGGCCAAGGTAAGCCACCAAGACGACCACCATATCCTTCTGGACGTTCGGGCTTGACGGGCAAATAAAATTCATGAGAACTCTGAGTTAGGTAGTACAAATAGCTACCATGGATGTGCCAAGTTAAAATACGCATAAAAAATTATGAATTATGAATTATGAATTATCCTTTATCGATTTAGAAAGAACGCTACCACCAAATTCTTGCGAGCGACCAATACGTATTGGAATTCCTGCCAAATAGCAAATATAAGCTAAAGAATATGGTGACTCTCCTGGCTCTGTACAAATGACAGCAGCATCAAAACTACCCTGGCTAAGTTTAGAAATTAGAGCTAATTCATGTTCGGGATTGACAAACTTTTCACCAATTTCTTCATAAATAAATACCTCATCTACCCAAGATGAATAGGAATTGATTTTGTGTGAAGACCCCATCAAAGTGATATATGAATTGGGTTGCAATTGACGTAACTTTTCTAGTGTCAGAAGAATTTGTGTCTCGTTGCGATCGCTCCCGCTGTGTATGACAAGAATATTCTGCACGTTCTGCCAATTATCTAGTAGCATTTAAAACTCCCTTAGGCAGTAGTTCGTCTACTTGAGCCATGACTTTTTCTAGAGTGGGAGACAAGGTGGACAAGGTAGACAAGGGAGACATGGTAAAAAGTTCCTTTTTATCTACCATGTCTCCCTTGTCTCCCCCCTCTCCCTTGTCTACCACAATACGATGGCGATCGCGATTGAGTGGAGCCCAACGATTTGGCTCTGAGTTGGAGAAAATAACAACGCTCTTGACTTGCAAAGCGGCTGCTAAATGCGAGACACCTGTATCGTTACAAACGAGTAAGACTGCTTGACTTAAAAGGGCTGCCATTGCACCCAAGCTGGTTTGCCCTGCCAAATCAATTGGTTTGGTCTGCATCATTTCTGCAATTGACTGCGTTAAACTAGCTTCTGGGGCTGTACCGGTCAATACAACCTGAAAACCACGAGCAGCAATGGTATCGGCAATAGCTGCAAACAACTCTTTTGACCAACGTCTTTCTGGTACGCTTGCACCCGGATGAACGCAGATATAGTGACCTTTCTTTAGGGCTTGAATAGCCTCTATTTGCTGTAAAGCTAAAAAATCTTCTTGCCATAGAGGAAACTCTAGATTGTCTCCCTGCAATGGAATTCTCAAGTATTCCATTAAACGTAGATGACGCGATACCTCTGGTTGATCTGCAGGGTAAGGCAAAAAATAATTTGGGTCTGGACAGTATTGCCCAGGTTGGTAAAAACCAGCATTGACGCGAGCACCAAGTAAAACACTGAAGGAATTGCTAACAATACCGCTACCGTGCATTTGCAATGCCAAGTCAAAGCATTGTTGCTGGACGTTCGCAAAAAACTGCGGGATTTTGTGAATTGGTGGTGCAACTTCTGGAATTCCAGGGTAACCGGGAAATTCCAAAAAATCATCTAAGTAATGGCTGAACCGCTCTACGAAACTTCGCGCCCATACAAGACCAATTAAGGTAATTTTGGCTTCTGGGAAAGCAAATCTTACTGCTCTCATAGCAGGTACAGCACATAGTAAATCGCCCAAGCCGGGAAGCGATCGCATAATGGCGATTCGAGCAATGGGTAGATGCTTGCTAAGTCGATTTTCTTGTAACACGCATATACCTCCTGGGCGACTAATATAAACATACTCTGCCGCACATCACAGTTCATTAGGCATATGACCAAAGAATTTTTTGCTTTGTACAATTGCAATTGTGCAAATGCACAAAAAGAAAGTACCAAAGAGAGCAAAGGTGATGAATGAGCCAACGTGTGCTCTCGCTTACATAGAAAATCAATTTATTTTTCCTTCTTTGTGGGGATGATTTCTCCTCCAACTTTATCACTATAGCTTAAGTTATTAGCAAGCACCGCTTTTATTCAAGACAATCTTGAGAGTTTTTAAGATCAAACCAAGATCGTAGGTGATAGACCAATGTTGTTGGTAGTTGAGATCCATACGAACAATATCTTCAAAGTCTTTAATACTGGAACGTCCATTAGCGGCTCTTCCGTACTTAGCGTGCTAATTGAATGTAAAAATTTGTGGAAAGCTTTGTGTAACAGTTTCTTACTTAAACAACAGTAAAAATACTATCTGGTGGTTACGATCGCATTGTTACAGATAGTATACTCTGGAGAACACAAGATTATCCACCTAGCTATCCACGCGAAATCAGAGAATTTGCAAAAGACATCTTCAGAATTTCATCCGCTTTTGCTAGATTATCATGGAGTTGATACAACTTCGTTAGACCGAAAAAAGAAAATACTGCGGGTACATCCTTACAATTAACGATGAAAGATAGAGCAAAACCGCTAAACCCAAAGTAGCCCAAGCCCAGCTTTGCTTTTTCCAAGGCAGTTCCCAATATTTTTCCAAGAGATACAGAAACAAGAATGTTCCGCCGATACCTTGCAGTTGGGCAATGTGCCACACTGAACCAATAAATATTGCTGCAACACCAGAAACAATAGTTAATATTTGGAGTCCCACGTAGTGCCATAGATTGTTGTGACCGTGCCACTTCGATGAGAGAATCAATAAACCTATGAAATACACAAACGCACCCATAAACAGTGCGCCAGAGGAGAAAATGTTAAGGTAGGCAATGTCTGTTTGGGTTATTTTCAGTCCTACATAAAACACTAAAAGCAAGAAAGAAGCGGCTGTTGTCCGAGGAATAACTTTTCTTTCTCTAAAGCCAATAAAATAACATAATGGCATGACTAATACCGAGAAGCCCAAGAAAGTCTCTAGAGAAATGACTGATAGGAACGCGATCGTAACACTGTTATAAGCAATTGCTACTGCCGCCCAAATACAGAAGAGAATAAGGGAATATAGAGAGAATCTATCGATTTTGCTTTCCTCGTAAAACTGTTGAAGTGCCTTTCTGTGCAAATATTCACTAAAAGTCAATGCTCCAATTAAGCCCAAACAACCGGGTAGAGCAATAAATTCAGCGATTCCAGAAGCAAACTCTCGACCCCCAACAATCGACGTCAAACAGACAGCATAAATGATAATTTCATAGACTCCAGGAGGAATTGCAAAGAGAATCGGTAGCAAATAAAGTGCAACAAGCCAACCAATTGCGATTACCAGTAAGATGCTAGAAGCGAACCATATAATATTGACAAAGGTGAAAAAGCCCGCGATACGCTGCTTAATGCTTAAAGTTTGAACATCATGCAGCTTGTCATAATTCTTCAACAAAGCCGTTAATTGCTCTGGTGCTACTGGAGAACTAAGCAGAGTTTGTGCATTTGTTAAGTAATATTTTCTTTGCAAGTTAGCTAGATCCACACTCAAGACACCTCGCGATTCTAGGTCATCAACTGTTGTAAGACTATACTTAATGGCAGTTAGCTGTTGAACTTGACTCGAAGTTAAATCGTGAAAGTTGGTTTGAGCACAAGCAGGTAATGGTATTTGAATTGATAATAAAATGATTAAACTGATGAGTATAGTCAGTAACTTACGTCTCATAAGCCACCCCGCTTATCCTAGCCTTTATTGGCTAAAAGGTAGCACAGAAAACACAAGATTTTGTCTCAATACATCCACTCATCTAAGTGTCACACTATTTTATGAATACCACAGGTGCGCGAGCGCAGATCAAAAAAACTCTATTTCGTTTGGTGGTAACACTTCATTTCGATAAGACTCAAAAATTATAGTTGGGTTTCGTTCCTCAACCCAACCTACGTATTTTCGGATTTTTACGCTCAGCCCTTGCAGTATTGACTCCCTTCTCACTATAAGATTCCCGTTCTTCTTTTCCTCTTTCTTCTTGTCCTTTGCGTCTTTGCGGTTCATTGAAATCAGTAATCTTCAGGCAGGAAAGGAGTATTTGAAAAATAGCAAAAACGTTAAGAGAAGAACCTCAGTTGCTAGATGGTTCTGCTTTCTCAACGGAGTCATCGTTCACCCCTAACGTCAACTGTAAAGGAGTGCGTGATGGATATGCTTTGACGACTTCTCTATACACTTGATAGTTAGCAGGCAATGTCCTTTGTTCTCCACCCACTGTATACGTCAATTGGTAGTCAACAGATTTCAACAATTCGATCTGACCTGCTTCTTGTCCCTGCTGTTTTTGTTCCACTTCATCCACTGAAGGTCTTGGCGGTAAAGCAGCCCACCACAGTCCTTTGTCATCAGGACCAGTGACTGCTCCTTCTGGCTTTATACCATTACGATTGAGTAAAGAGGTAGTACCAAAGGTTTCAATACGCGGTGATGTTTCATTAGTTAGGTCGTTGGCATATTTAACTTGCCAGGTATACTTAGTAAGTGCTGTAGCTTCGTACTGAGTGGTGGTTAAGGTGGTGCAACTCGTCAGCGCGATCGCACATGGCACAAGTAACGTTAGAAGCAAAGCTTTCATTAGGGGTTAGGGGTTAGGGGTTAGGGGTTAGGGATTAGGAGCTAGGAATTGAGGATTGGGGATTAAAAGATAGCTACCCACAGACCATAGCTCACAACGAGATAATGAAAATTTCTTACTCCTTACTCCCTACTCCCTACTCCCTACTCCCTAACTAAATGGTAAAGTAACTGTAGTCCTCCAGAATGATGGCACGCTAGAGGCTTGAGTTATGAAAGTTATTCATGGTACATGGATACCTCATGCACAGACTGGCTTTTTGCAGTCAGGTTCCTTTTACTTGTGGGTAGAAACCCCTTTCTTCAAAGAATACCGCACTCAACAGACACTCCACCCCGGACATCTGACTGGAGATGAATTAGAAACATTCTTAATACAAGCGTTGGGCATCCAAGAACCAGCAATTAAACTGCGAGAACGCATATCACCTAAATACTTTGCCCTTCCAACCAACAACTATCGGCCCTTACCATCACCAGAATTAACTAAGTATTTGGAGGAAGAAATCCCTGCTGAATATGATGGCTTTCAATACTGGCAGGTAGATTGCTACGAACTTGTGACAACGACTAAAACTGATAATTTTCAAACGCCGAAAGCCATTAACGCTATTAAAATTATTAACGATATCCACTTTTTAGCACTCTACAATTCTCAAGAAATTCAACTGGGTTCAGACCTTTTATTTTGGTATCACTACACGCAAGCTTTTAAGCAAGTTATTTTGAAAGACCAATATATTCCAGCTTTAAAATACCGAGAGTTAGAAGCTACAGTTTCTAAGAAAAAAGGAAAACAACCAAAAACCAGTAAGCCATCCTTTGAAATTTACCCCACTTGGGAAATTATCTCCGAACAATACGAATCAAATATAAAAAAATACATTGAGTATATGCCGCTTATTTGTGTGGCAGGTTCAATGACATCCAACGATCCAGTTGAGTTTTTTGATAACGAAACACTGTTACGCCACTTTTCTGAGTCCCTACTTGATAACATAGTGACTCACACACCGTTTCCAGCCTCTTTTGACAAACAAATCGCCGATTCTTTGCTTCAAGAGTGTCTCGATCGCAGCAAACATAACCCAATTTCCACTAAGACTTCTCTAGAAGAATATAAGCAATGGCTGGCGTGGAAAACTAAAATTACCCGCACTCAAACTAACTCCCCCTTTAACCTCTGCTTTCAATTGCATTCCCCTTCCCCAGATGCTTTGGATAATTGGTTTCTTCAGTTTCTCGTAGCTAGCAAACAAGACCCCTCTTTAAAATTGGCACTTTTTGACTATTGGACAATGAGTCAAAAAACTAAAGCTGGAGTACACAAGCAATTCGGTCAAGATTTTGAAACCAATTTGCTACTTAATCTGGGATATGCTGCACGGATGTATCCTCAGTTGTGGCAGGGAATGGAAACCGAACATCCCACAGGAGTGCAACTGACATTAGAAGAAGCCTTTAAGTTTCTTAAGGAAACTGCTTGGGTATTGCAAGATACAGGGTTTAAAGTGATTGTACCAGCCTGGTATACTCCTGTAGGTCGCCGTCGCGCTAAGATTCGTCTCAAGGCGTCTGCTTCCAAGCAAAGTGCAGGAAAAACCAAAACAAAAGGCTATTTTAGTCTCGACTCACTCGTACAGTATCAGTACGAGCTAGCTATTGGTGACCAAGTTGTTACATCACAAGAGTGGGAACAACTGATTAACGCCAAAGCACCTCTCGTGCATTTTCGCGGTCAGTGGATGGAACTAGACCGAGATAAAATGCAGGAGTTACTTGAATTCTGGGAGTCGCAGACAAAAGAACAACAAGAAATGTCTGTGTTGGAATTTCTGCAACGCAGTGCGGAAGCTGGGGATGAGTGGGAAGTTGAGCACGATGAATTTTTATCAGAAATGATGGCTAAGTTGCAAGACAAAAGCCAGCTTGAAGCAATTTCCGATCCTATGTCCTTACAAGGTAACCTGCGAGAATATCAAAAACGTGGTGTGTCTTGGCTGAGTTACTTGGAACGTTTGGGACTTAACGGTTGTCTGGCGGACGATATGGGTTTGGGTAAGTCCCTGCAAGTTATTGCTAGAGTTGTGCAAGAAAGGGAAGAAGAAGAGAAAGAGGAAGGAAACTTCTCTCCCTCCCTCACTCTCTCACTCCCTCACTCCTTATCACCCACCCTCATCATCGCCCCCACTTCTGTTGTAGGCAATTGGCAAAAGGAAATTGCTAAGTTTGCACCTCATCTAAAAACCATGGTGCATCACGGTAGCAGTCGCTTTCAGAATTCTGCTGACTTTAAAGCAGCAAGTCAAGAACATGATGTCGTGATTACTTCCTTTACCCTGGCTCGTAAAGATGAGAAGCTTTTAGGTAGCCTGCAGTGGCAACGGGTTGTGTTGGATGAGGCACAAAATATTAAGAACCCTAAAGCTGCCCAAACGAAAGCGATTTTGAAACTATCGGCAAAACACCGTCTTGCTTTAACGGGGACTCCTGTAGAAAATCGTTTGTTGGATTTGTGGTCAATTTTTAACTTTCTCAATCCTGGCTACTTGGAGAAAGAAGCACAGTTTCGGAAGTCGTTTGAAATTCCCATTCAGAAGAATAACGACAAGGTAAAATCTTAAAAAGCTAGTTGAACCTTTAATTCTGCGTCGGGTGAAGACGGATCGCTCTATTATTAATGATTTACCTGATAAGGTAGAACAAAAGTTATACACGAATTTGACAAAAGAACAGGCTTCACTGTATGAAGTTGTCATTCGAGATGTTGAGGAAAAACTACAAGAAGCGGAGGGGATTCAACGGAAGGGATTAATTCTCTCAACTCTTATGAAATTAAAGCAGGTTTGCAACCATCCGGCACAATTTTTGCAGGATAGTAGTGAGTATTCTGTTGAGCGATCGCATAAATTCAGTCGTTTGGCAGAAATGGTGGAAGAAGCAGTTTCAGCAGGAGAAAGTTTACTCATTTTTAGTCAGTTTACCGAAATTTGTGAAGCGATAGAAAAATATATAAAACACTCTCTGCACTGCAACACTTACTACCTGCATGGTGGTACTAGCCGTCAGAAGAGAGAAAGTATGATTAGTGAATTTCAAGACCCAGAAACAGAACCATCTGCGTTTGTACTTTCCTTAAAAGCAGGTGGTGTCGGTATCACTTTGACGAAAGCAAACCACGTTTTCCACTTTGACCGATGGTGGAATCCAGCCGTTGAAGACCAAGCAACTGACCGTGCTTTTCGTATCGGTCAAAATAAAAATGTTTTTGTCCATAAGTTTGTGGCAATTGGGACTTTGGAAGAGAAAATCGACCAAATGATTGAAGATAAGAAAAAACTTTCTGCTAGCGTGGTTGGTTCAGATGAGTCCTGGTTAACGGAATTGGATAACGAAGCATTTAAGCAACTCATTGCCTTGAATAAAAGCGCAGTTTTGGAGTGATATTATGACTAAATTTACTCGAACTTGGTGGGGCGATCGCTTTATTAAAGCATTGGAATCTTTTACAGATGAACGCAGGCTTCAACGAGGGCGTGCTTATGCAAGTGGAGGTAAAGTTTTAAGTTTTGATATTGACAAAAATCATATTAATGCCCAAGTGAGAGGCTCTGTCAATCCTTACTTTGGTGTCTATAAAGAGCCTACATACAATATTTCTATTGAAATTACACCTATTGCAAAAACACGCTGGAAAGAAGCAATTAACAAACTTTCATCCAAAGCAAGTATTGTTTCCCGGCTCTTAATAAACGAAGTTCCAGAAAACATAGAGGATACTTTCTCTGACTTTGGATTGCATTTATTACCTCACAGCCGACAAGATTTTCAAACAAAATGTTCTTGTCCGGACTATGCCAATCCCTGCAAACATATTGCTGGAGTTTACTATCTAGTTGCTTCTCAACTAGACCACAATCCATTTCTTTTATTTGAATTGCGGGGGTTATCAAAGACAGAACTTCAAACCCAATTAGCTCAAACACCGCTAGGTAAAGCCCTGTCTCAAGAGCTTAACATTGAAGAAATTCCTGTTGAAGCTTCTACTTCATTCTATACAAAACTCCAAAAGAAATTAGTTGTCACACAACCAAGTCCTAGAGAGTTTTGGTTGGGGACAAAGCGATTACCCCAAACAATTGATGTTCCAACTACGGGAGGTGTATCGGCAATCTTAATTAAAAAACAAGGAGATTTCCTACCTTTCTGGCAAAAGGATAACTCCTTTATTGCAGCTATGGAGGAATTATATCAGAGAGTGAAGACAAAAAATCAAAATTTGATGTAAACCTCATTCATCTTGAGAACTGGAGTTTTTTCTGAAAAGCAAGTACAGGTTGGAAAACTGAAACTTCGTTTAAATCTTCCTTATTGCTGTAAGTTTAAAGTGTTTGAGGAATATGCATGGAGGGGGAAGAATTCAGTACCAAAATGCGAAATCACCCAATTAGCACCCGTTACTAGACACCATGAGTACGCCTAATTCTTTTCATTGCCATTTCTAAACTTAATTTCATTCGTCTGAAAGCTTTGACAAGATTCCCAATTTCATCATTAGAAACCTCCTCGAAGTCAACGTCTAAATGTCCTGTACTCACTTCTTCGGCGATACGAGTTATGCGCTTAAGAGGAAGAATAACTTGTCGATTCAAAAAGATATTGACTAAAAGGATAACCGCTATAAAAATCGCAAAGACAATTCCTACTATTAATAAAGAGGATTGATGAGCTTTTTCGATGACTTTACTTGCAGGTAGAGACACAAATTGAGCTGCTACAATTTCATTTAAGTGCCAACTTTCACGGATGCCTTGCCAGATAGCGTTAGCTCGCATAATTTGAGTAGACCTATATTTTGAAAAACAGCTAATATTATTTTTTCTTTTTCAGCGATCGCATCGTATATTTGCCTGTATTCCCCTTCGGTTACAGCAACCTTAGTTTAAGAGCAATCTCCTTTCTACTTGTAACGCTACATAATTGAGGTATTGTAAAACTAACACTACTCGTGTTGCAACAACAGAAGAGTTCTATCGTTAGAATCTGTACTTATTTAAACCAAACAGGAGAGAAAAGTTATGAGCACCACCTACACTGGGGGCTGTCAATGTGGGCAGATTCGTTATGAAATTCGTGCCGAACCTTTAACACTCTACTTATGCCACTGCACGGAATGCCAAAAACAATCATCCAGTGCTTTTGGTATGTCTCTTACCGTACCGCGAGATGCTGTTGTTGTGCAAGGACATCCGAAAACCTGGACTCGTTTAGCTGATAGCGGACGTGAGGTCAAGTGCCTGTTTTGTGACAATTGTGGAACGCGATTGTTTCACGAGAGAAGTTACAATCAACAGACAATTAATGTCAAAGCCGGAACATTAGACGATACGAGTTGGTTGCGTCCTGTGGGTAACCTCTGGACTCGCAGTGCTCAACCTTGGGTAATAATTCCCGACTCTATGCTGAATTATGACGGCCAACCCTCCGAAATACACCCGTTATGGGAAAAATGGTCACAACAGCAAAGTGCAATCGCACACTCGCACACAACTTTCGAGTAGTCCCATGAAAAAATCTGCCATAATTGAAATTAAAAGGAAAAGTATTTGACATTTGTTGTCAAGGGAAAAACAGCAGTTCATATTATATTTTTCCAAAGACTTGTCCAAACAAGTAAGAGTTCTTGCCGACTTTACAATTCGTTTTAGG
Organism: Scytonema sp. UIC 10036; assembly: GCF_009725235.1. The sequence continues at coordinate 44,302 of NZ_WJFC01000023.1, read as the reverse complement.
GGAATGTGGGATATATTATTGATGTTACGTTGGGCTAATTTGAGGTGAACGCCTGATATATATGTTAGCCAATGCTCGTGAAGGAGCGAATTTAAAATGAGTCAATCTGTTAGTGAAGACTACCAAATCAGGAAAATACTCAGCATCGCCGACAAAAATGGCTTCATTTTGGACGCAGACAACTTAAATATTAACAAATCCGGAATGGACTTCATCACTACCTTTGCTACTGCCCTAGAGGATAATACCAAATGGGTATTGCGTTTTCCCAGAAGACTTGATGTTCTTGAGCGCATGTATTATGAAAGAGAAGTTCTTGAACTGGTTAAAAGCCAAGTCGATGTGAGCGTTCCCATCTGGAAAATTGTTTCGGATGAACTAGTTGCCTATCCGCTATTAAAGGGAATTCCTGCTGGAACCATCGATCCAGATATCGGCGATTATGTATGGTACATTAATCCGAAGTCCGCACCTGTTGTATACATTTCTTCTGTGGCAAAAACACTGGCGCAACTCCATAGAACACGCATTGAGGTAGTGAAACAATTCAGTATCCGAGTTCAAACAGTCGATCAAGTGCGGCAATCTATGGCAGAGAATATGGAGAAGACTAGAGAACTGCTTGGTGTTTCTGATACACGCTGGGCACGTTGGCAGGACTGGATTGCCAATGATGCCTTGTGGCCTCAGCATTCGGCTTTGATTCACGGAGACTTTCACCCCGGTCATACGCTCGTGGACAAAGACGGAAATTTGATGGGACTAATCGATTGGACAGAAGCCGCAGTCAGCGATCCTGCGAAGGATTTCGTCTGTTTCTATGCCACTTTCGGTGAGCAAGTTCTCCAAGATGTGCTTGAGCATTACCAAACTGCTGGTGGGATCGTATGGTCTTATATGAAAGAACACATCATAGAACTCTGGAATGCTAATCCCGTAGAATACGCCTTATTCGCCTTGCTAACTGGAATGTTGAACATATAGCTGGGGCTCGAGCCTCTTTAGCTTGGAGTGGATGATATTGGTTCAATACTGTACGTTCGCTTATTTTGAGATCCAAAGGGGAATTAAAGCCTTAATGTAAAAGGAAAAAGAGGATTTTTACGTGAACCATTATTTTTGTGTAAAATTTGTGACCATTCAAAAAGGCTAAGAGAGGCGGTTATTTAAGCCGTAGGCATAGGATAAATCATAAAATGACCAAAAGCTCCTATGGGACTAAAAATGCCTGAATCCATTTCACAGCCTGAATTACAACCCCTGTAAGGCTTAATTAAATCTTGCGGTTAAAAATGAGCGAACGTACAGTCAATACCCAACTCAGAAAATCTGTGAAGAAATGGCGGCTTTATAAAGGCTGTCAATCGGGACAAACGCACCTTAAACTGGCAGAATTAAGATTGACGTTTAAGTAAGAATGTGGAATGAATAATTTGAACTGTTTGAAAATTGAGAAATGGCTCGGCTGCACCGTAATTAAATCACCACTATGTATCGAATTTTAATATTTGGCAATTCCGGTTCTGGAAAAAGTACTCTTGCAAACAAGCTTGCTAAAGACTTAAGGATTCCAATTCTCGATCTCGATACTATCGTTTGGGAACCCAACCAAATTGCGATACGCCGTCCTCAAGAAGATTCAGTGAAGGATCTACTGGACTTCATAGAAAATAATTTTTCTTGGGTAATTGAAGGCTGCTACAGTACGCTAATCAAAGCTGCTATCGAATTCTCAACTGAAATCTATTTTCTGAATCCTGGCGTTAGTAAGTGTCTTGAAAATAACCGCAATCGTTCTTGGGAGCCGCACAAATTCAAATCGTCCGAGGAACAGGCACAAACATTCGAGTTTCTCCAGAATTGGATTCAACAATATTCATCCCGAGATGATGAATTCGGTTATTCATCCCATCGCTCAATCTTTAATCAATATAATGGCAGAAAACATGAAATTATCGCCTAAACCAATCACAGAAAATTAGCTGCGGTGAAGAAAATATTGTCAAGGAAGATTTAAATCATGAAGAACTAAGCCGGGAAGATGTAGGGAATGAGGTAAACAACGTATTTAAAATGACTTGTCTATACGCAGTCCTTTTTCGCGATCGCCCCTAAAATTTTCCCAAGCGTCAAATAAGCACTCTTATGAAAAACAAGTCATTGGTTGCCGCAATTGCTTGCCTGATAAGGTTTTCAAAAGTTTTGAATAGCTTTCGGTTGCCCGGTTACAGTACCGATACAGATCTTTACATAACGGATGTAGAATGGATTTTTCACCATGGTCTACAGCTTGCGTTTATATCCACTTGTTGTACACACACTGCCCAAAATCCAAATGTGCCCATATATGCCTAGCACCACCTTCTACAACACCTTGTGCAACTAACTCATCATAGATTTGACGGCAATGGAGATCTGCTGCTTCTTGCTCCATTTCTGACAATGTTCTTCCTTCGCTATAAAAGGGGTGCTCGTAATATTGCCAGTTTGCTTGTACATAAGGTCTAATTTTCAGTTGTGGAGTTTGGGATTCTGGAATCCCTTCTAAGTCTACTAAATTACAGCCGTGCTCAAAGCACTGCTTGTATGTTCTTCCTGCACCTAATGCATCATAAAATCCAGTAGCAAATTTAATGGCTGCTGTATCTCCAATTGCTTCATTCATTCCGATAACATAGTTAATATACTGATGTATTTCTTCTGCTTGAACTTCTGAATAGCAAGCGTTCAGTAAAACACACTCAACTGTTTTCTGAAAAAACTTAAATAACCCTGCCAAAGACTCCGTACTGACCAACTTTGCTTGTCCGAAACTGTTTTCCAAGACCAACCCACCGCTCCCAGAACCATGACCGCAGAAGTGAACAATATTGGGTTTGTAATCTAATAGCGCATGACGCAAGTCATCCACTCGGACTGCCCCCTCAATTTCAATTTCAAATTCCGAACGATTTTGAGAGCGTTTGATTGCCTTTTGAATCTCTCGCACCTCTTGTTCTAATCGCAAGCTAGTTGTATCTTGTGGGTTAGCCGATAATATTAAGATTTTTCTTCTACTCATCTGTGTCTCCAACTATGTCTCTACCTATTATTCCCGTTTATTCCAAAACCTTATCCTAGGATGTCGGTTGTTGTACGGGTATAAAGAGATGCTCGCCATTTATGGATTGATTTTTCCTTGCGGTCCTTGGACTCTACCACGTAAAATACAACACCTACTACTGCACTGACTACGGCTATAATCAAACCTAACTTTTCAGCAATCTTAAAGATATCTGCTTCCTCAAAAAGATTGGCTGTCTTGTTCGATGTAACGTCTTTCTACTACCAAGAATGCTGGCTCAACAGCATCAACTAAATAACTTGACAGTTAAGCGAAAGCTTATCTATACGTAGCTTGACATTGTTAAATTTTAATAGGTTTACTTCAAACACTCTGTTACTACATCCAAGATACGGAACTGTTAGCAATGAAATACGTCGGAGCAACTATACAGGTAAGACTTCGATAAACGTCATCAATGAAAACTTTAATATCTAGTGTGATTTTCTTGGGATTAACTAGCCTTTTCTTGGCTAGCGAGCGCACTGCTGCTAATGATAATACGCCATACATTAAGAACAATCATTCTCATCTTGCACAAAATATTGCTGCTGAGAGATTTAATGTTGTTGGTACGGAACCATTTTGGAATGTAAGTGTTAGCAAAAGTGGGATTGTTTACTCTTCTCCAGAAGTTAAGAAACAAACCTTTCCTTACGTAGCGCCCTTAAAAGCAGAAGGGCGTCCTGAGGATTTTGTCAGGGTATATCAGCTAAAGGGGAAAGGAAACAATACTCTCATTCTTAAAAAAGCAGATAAATGTAGCGATGGTATGTCTGATAAAGAATACCCCTATTCAGCAACGCTTATTTTAGGTACTAAAGTTCTTGAAGGTTGCGCTGAAAGGAAATAAGTTTTTAGACTTTTTCTAATTTATTGCACTGTGGTCGATCGCATTTATTTTAATTTCTTAACTTTTTTTACATTTTGTTGGTTTTTGTTCGACCACTTCTTTATAAATGAAAAATATTGCCGTACAAGCTTTTGAAAGAAGTTTCTGACGCTTCAGAAACATAATAAAGTGTAAGTGTAGGGTGCTACATGAAAAAAATCTGAAAAAATAATGAGAAAAGTCTCATGATATATAAAAAATCTTTTGATATCATAAAAAGCTGTACATATCACTTTTAATATTTGTGTCTTTACCAACTTTAACAAAGTGAATTAAGAGATTTATCGGACAAAGAGTTTACACAATCAAAACGATTTTTGCTTATTAGGGTGTTTCATAAGAACCGATGTCTATTCCTTCTACAAGGATGTAATGAGTAAATACGGTGAAGATTTTATGAAATGCAGTCAATTAAACGTCATGAAGGTTCTGGGACAAGCTGTAGGAATATTAGGGATAGGGAGTTTAGGGGTTTTAGCGGTGACTGTTGGACAAATATTTTTCATTGCAGGAATCACTGGAAAAATCGCTATTAACACGAACAAAACGCTAAAGTCCGAAGCATCTTTATTTAGAAAAGCTATTGGAGTTGGCGGAATTTCAATAGGAGTGGGAATAATTTTACTTGGGACTTCTCGAAAAACTCGTCAGGAAAAGGCAGAGTCAGAAATCCAAACTCCAGTTGTTACTGCTGTAATTGCTTCAAAAACTCCAATAGCTTGTGAAGGGTGTAAGCACTATCATGGAATTATTTATAATGGCGTACCCTTTTTTTGTGCCATGCATCCTTATGGATATGAAAACAATGAATGCCCAGATTGGGAAGAAAAAAGCTAATTACATATAAATAGCACGCACTGTATTGAGGAGCGTACAACACTTCTAAGCTTGTTCTTGGCTTGCTTGTTGACTTGTTCGTGGCTAGCTCTTTATCTAATTTAAGAATAACACACTGAAGCAAGCTGAGTCATACCAATTCCTGAAATCTTTGAGACAAATGCGAGGCGTTTAACTAAAATTTGCTTTCATCGGAAAAGCATATGTCATGCCGCAAGTATGTCTTTATGGAGAGTAAGAGGGTCACACAAATACAATTATATCCCTCTTGTAGCAGTTACAAGACAGAAGCAAAATGGCTTTAATAAGTATTATGAATAATTTTAAATTCAGTCTAAAATGTTTCTGGTTACAGGAGGAAAAATATCAATATTATGACAAAAAATACCTATTAAATCCACTTATTCATTATTAATTTGGCGTGGGAAAAGACAAATAACTTAACAATTAAATATCAGCAATAAATCTTCCTTAGGGCTGAAATCGTCAGTCTATAAGAGGTTATGGAATTAGGAAATTACGCATATGAAACATTTTGAGGACACAAAGCAAACGAGAGCGGGAACACAAGACGGCAAAGATAGCCGCTTTAGCGTTGTCGTCCTTCCGCAAACACAGGAAGAGATCGACCAACAGACTAGCACGGCTGATGAAGCTGATATTGATGATACTTCTCCTGAAACTGACAGAAAACCCCCTTCACCAAAGAAGCGGAATTGGTTGTTAACTCTAGGCGCGATCGCATTGCTGATTGGCGGAGTCTTTGGTTGGCGTTGGTGGCAGAATAACAATGCTCAAGAACAATCACCACCAGGTCAAAGCCAATCGCAAGCAGTACCTGTAAGAATATCCACGGTACAGACAGCAACAATTAGAGATAGTGCAGAGTTTGTTGCTAACTTAGAGTCACGTCGAGCCGTCACGCTCCAACCAGAAACCCAAGGTCGAGTGTCCCAAATTTTTGTCAAACCGGGGAATCAAGTACAAACAGGAACACCTATTATCCAAATCAATCCTGACGAACAACAAGCCGCTCTCAGTGGTGCAACGGCTGCTGTAGCTGCAGCCCAAGCGGAAGTCAAAAGTGCTAGAGCGACATTGAGTTCTCTTGAAGCTGAACGGCTTTCCAACCAATCTCAGTTGAAATTAAGCCAAGAACAGTATCAAAGATACTCTAACCTTGCAACTCAAGGAGCAGTCTCGCGGGAAACAAGAGACCAATACTTTAATGAACTCCAAGCTGCCCGATCCAGCCTTGCTGCCATCAACAAACGGATTGAAGCTCAAGGGGCTGTTGTGGCTCAATCAGAAAAAGCCGTACAGCAAGCACAAGCTAATGCTCAGCAATCGCAAGCTCAACTCCAGAACTATCGAGTCACAGCACCTTTTGCTGGTACTGTTGGCAATATTCCAGTCAAGGTAGGAGACATTGTCACCACTTCCACTCAACTAACAACTATCACCCAAAATCAACCTTTAGAGGTAAATATTTCTATTCCATTACAGCAAGCTCCGAGAGTGCGTGTAGGTACACCAGTACAGCTGCTTAACCCTCAAGGTCAGAATATTGGAACCAGTAAGGTATTTTTTATCTCTCCTCAGACAGCTAATGACACCCAATCTGTGCTGATTAAAGCTCTTTTTGATAATGCCAAAGGTCAATTACGGGCTGATTCTTTTGTACGAGCAAGAGTCATTTGGGAACAGCGACCTGGAGTTCTCATCCCCACTGAAGCAATCTCTCGCGTAGCAGGACAAACTTTTGTTTATGTAGCGCAACAGCAAGAACAAAACCAACAAGGACAAGCTCAATTGATAGCTAGGCAAAAGCTCGTCAAGTTAGGAGATATCCAAGGTAATAGTTATCAAGTGCTTGAAGGATTGAAGCCAGGAGAAAAAATCATTGTTGCAGGTTTGTTTAACCTAAGAGATGGTGCTCCTATCACCCCTGCATCATAAGTTATGGCTAATGGCTAATGGCTAATAGCTAATAGTTAATAGTTAATCAATTAACAATTAGCAACTAGCAATTAGCGATTAGCAACTAACAACCAACAACTAACAATTTTCCTATGTTTGTTGACTTCTTTATTAAGCGACCTGTTTTTGCTAGCGTCTGCACCCTAGTTATTTTGCTACTAGGGGCAATTAGCATTCCCACACTACCCGTTGCTCAGTATCCTCAAATCAGTCCTCCTCAAGTTAACGTTACAGCCAACTACACTGGAGCGAGTGCAGAGGTTGTAGAAAACACGGTGACGACTGTTTTAGAAAGAGAAATTAACGGTGTTCCCGGTCAGAGGTATATCAGTTCGAGCAGTAGTAACTCTGGTACGAGTTCAATTACAGTCACATTTGACCCAGACCGGAATCAAGATATTGCTGCGGTTGATGTCCAGAACCGGGTGTCTGTGGCTGAGGCTCAGCTACCAGATGTAGTACAGCAAACAGGTGTCACTGTAACTAAGCGTTCTAGCTCGCTTTTATTAGCTTTCGGTTTGTATCCTGAAAACAACGAGTATGATACTATATTCTTAAGTAATTACGCTGACCTATACCTGGTAGACGCCCTCAAACGTGTGGAGGGGGTTGGTGATGTTACTATTTTTGGAGAACGCAGGTATTCCATGCGCCTGTGGTTAGACCCCAACCAACTTGCCAGTCGCAATCTTACAGTTCAGGATGTGACTGCAGCACTGCAAGAACAAAACCTACAAGTCGGTGCAGGGCGATTGGGTCAGCAGCCAGCACCGGAAGGGCAAAGATATCAACTTGACGTGCGGGCGCAAAGTCGGTTGGAAGATGCTTCCGAATTTGAGAATATTGTCCTCAAAACAGGCGCAGATGGTACACTAGTTAGGCTGAAAGATGTTGGTAGGGCAGAACTGGGAGCAGAAAATTACGATTCCTTCTTGCGATTTCGCGGCAAAGATGCTGTGGGGTTGGGGATTTATCAACTACCAGGCAGTAATGCTTTGGATGTTGCTAACGGAGTCAAAGCTGAAATGCAGAAGCTCTCTGAGAGATTTCCTCCTGGCATTAAATATGAAGTGTCAATTGACTCAACTTTGTTTGTGCAAGCTTCACTGACAGAAGTGATTGTCACGCTGTTTATTGCGATCGCCTTAGTCGTACTGATTATCTTTGTCTTTCTGCAAGATTGGCGTACCACCATCATTCCATCGATTACAATCCCAGTTGCCTTGATTGGGACTTTTGCTTTTATCAAAGCTTTTGGGTTTTCAATCAATAGCTTGACGTTGTTTGGTTTAACTCTAGCAACAGGGATGGTTGTTGATGATGCGATCGTTGTTGTTGAAGATATCTCGCGCCGCATTCAAGAAGATGGGATGGAGCCGCGTGAGGCTTCTTCTGTAGCAATGCAAGAGTTGTTTGGAGCAGTCATTGCCACCTCACTAGTCCTTATGGCAGTGTTTGTGCCAGTTGCATTCTTCCCAGGAACAACGGGAGCACTTTACAGGCAATTTGCTTTAACTATCGCCTTCTCAATTGCAATTTCTACGTTCTTAGCATTAACTATCACTCCTTCACTTTCCGGTTTGTTGTTACGTCAAAGGCAAAGAACTGGCGGATGGTTGGGATGGATTTTTGACCGTATTAATGGCTTTCTCAACTGGTTGCGCCGGGGTTATCAACGTATTCTCAACTTGATAGTTAAGATTAGGTACATTATTCTAGCACTCTTTGTTGCTAGTTTGGGGTTGACAGCTTGGTTGTTCCTAAGCGTCCCTACAGCATTTTTACCTGAAGAAGACCAAGGCTACTTTATTACTCTCATACAAGGACCGCCAGGGGTTTCGTTGGACTACACCAGTGATGTGATGAGGAAGGTAGAACAAGAAATATTAAAATTCCCTGAAGTCAGAGGCACTTTTGCTGTTGGCGGTTTTGGTTTCAGTGGAAATACTGCTAATAGTGGTGTTGTTTTTACATCTCTTAAACCTTGGGATGAGCGAACTGAAAAGGGGCAGTCAGCGCCAGCAATTATTGGCAAGTTAAGAAAATCATTTTCGGCAATTCCAGAAGCTAGAATTCTGCCAAATAATCCTCCAGCAATTCCAGGTTTGGGTTCTACTGGGGGCTTCCAATTTCAGTTGCAAGACCAAGGAAACTTGGGTTTGGAGAGTTTAGTTCAAGCAGCAAACCAGTTAATTGGGCAAGCCAATCAAAGACCTGGATTGCAAAGTGTGTACACCACTTTTACAGCGAATACACCACAGGTACTGGTAGAAGTCGATCGCAACCGAGCCAAAGCCTTACAAATTCCCATAGCAGATATTTTCGGTACACTGCAAACCCTTTTAGGGTCACAGTATGTGAATGACTTCACCTTAGAGGAACGCAGTTACCGGGTGTATGTCCAAGCAGAGGCTCAGTTCCGCTCTAATCCTGATGATATCCGCCAATTATACGTTCGTTCGGAACAGGATAGGATGATTCCTTTAAGTACTTTAGTGAAGATTACTCCCACCACCGGAGCACAAACAATCAATCGCTATAACTTGTTCCGCGCAATAGAAATTACTGGCTCAGCCGCTCCTGGTTCTAGTTCTGGAGAAGCAATTCAGACGATGCAACAGCTAGCTGAAGAAAGTTTACCACCTAATTTAGGCTATGAATGGTCTGGTATTTCTGCGGAAGAATTGCAGTCTGGGGGTCAAGCACCAATTATTTTTGCCCTCGGACTTGTGTTTGTCTTCCTAGTTCTGGCAGCGCAGTACGAGAACTACATCGATCCTTTGATTATTCTTTTAGCTGTACCCTTAGCTATTTTAGGTGCTCTTTCGGCTCAATCATTGCGTGGTTTGCCCAACGATGTCTACTGTCAAATTGGTTTGGTGATGCTGATTGGATTGGCAAGTAAAAATGCCATATTGATTGTAGAATTTGCAAATCAACTCCGAGAGCAAGGTTACTCAATTACTAAAGCAGCTATTCAAGCATCACAAGAACGCCTCCGCCCAATTCTCATGACTGCTATTTCTACTTTATTGGGGATTGCTCCATTGTTATTTGCTACGGGAGCAGGCGCAGGTAGCCGCCAATCACTTGGTACAGCAGTATTTGGTGGTATGTTTATTGCTACTTTTTTAACTCTGTTTGTCGTGCCAGTCTTGTACATTGTTATTGAGACGCTGGGCGATCGCTTATTGAAAAAAGACCGCGATCGATCTAAAGGCTCCAAAAAGTCAAAGGTGAATTCACGAGAAAAAACACCAGTAGAAAGTCATCGTTGAATGACAGTAGTTTTTAAATAAATGAACCACACTATGTTCTTGGTTCTTATGGTACGGACGTCCTCGCCCGTACATTAAAGGTTGAGCAGCAGCTTAAATTTCAAACTTTACTGGGGAATACTAAACTTGTAAAACCATTTACCGGAAGAAAGGCAGAGGGCAGAGGGCAGCTAAGCCAGAGGAAAAACCTCAAAGCTGAAGGTAAACCTTTACCGCTTACAAAAAAGCAAGCTCAATGGTCGCGAAGGCGCTTTCTCAAATTGACATCCCTTGCTACAGGATCGGCACTTGTCACTAGTGGGTTATCTCATCCAGAAAGGGTTTGGCGCAGAGTTAGCGGTAGTACTAACCCCAAAATTGCTGTTGTAGGAGGTGGGATTGCGGGATTGAATGCGGCATACCAACTCAAGAAAATAGGCTTAACCGCTACCGTTTATGAAGCTAGAGAGCGGTTGGGAGGGCGCATACAGTCAGTCACTGGTGCCATAGGCGAGGGTTCGGTGACTGATTTAGGTGGTCATTTCATTAATACAGATCACACCGATGTGTTGGAACTGGCCAAAGAGTTCAATATAAAACTTTTCAGTCTTATAGAAGAACAACAAAGGTTCCTCTTTCCAGGAACAGCGTACTACTTTAATGGTAAAGTTCAGTCGGAAGAGGAAATTGCAGACAAGTTGCGTCCACTCGCTCTTGCAATTTCTTATGATGCTGGCTTGCTCGACCAAAGCTTCGAGCAGTATGCACCAATATTTGATTCGATGTCCGTTGCCGATTATCTAAACAAATATGCAGATAAAATTCCAGAGCCTTTTATTCGCGAACTTATCGAAAATACGATTCGCTCAGAGTACGGTGTCGAGCCAGAAGAATCCTCAGCAGTGCAACTTTTGATTAACCTGCCTACAGTAGACGGGAACAAGGTAGAGCTATTGGGTAATTCTGATGAAGCCTTTGTTGTTGAAGGTGGTAGCGGCATGATTATCGACAGTCTTGTCCAAGCGCTATCTGGTCAAATTTACACCCGTATGCCTCTAACACGGATTCAGTCAAGGGGTAGTGGTTTTCTCTTGACCTTTTCCCACAATTATGTAGTAGATGCAGACTACGTAATTATCGCGATTCCTTTGACTGTACTACGAAAAGTTGATATCCAAGTTAACTTGCCAAACAATTTCAGGCGTTTCATCCACGAAGTCGATCTGGGCGCAAATGAAAAGGTAATCGCTGGATTCAACCAAAAAGTGTGGCGACAGGAAAATGGGTTTGTTAAGGAGGTTTGGAGCGATTTAAAATTCTCCCTAGCTTGGGATGAAAGCTTGCGACAAACAGACAGAGAGAATGGAGAGCTAGTCTTCTTTCTAGGTGGGAATGAAGTTAGAAGGGCTCAACCGGGCAATGCTAAGTTACAAGGAAAGAAGTTTGTAGACCAGTTGGATGATTTTATCCCTGGGGCTAAAGATGCTGCGACGGGCAAGTTTCTGCAAACGCGATGGACAACAGATCCCTTCACTAGAGGAGGTTATACCAGCTTTAAGCCAGGACAACTGACAGAGTTTAGTGAGTTTCTCTATGTTGAAGCTGATAAGCCTGAAGAACGCCAAGATGTTAATTTCGGGAATTTGGTTTTTGCTGGCGAGCATTTGAGCGACGAGTTCTATGGATATATGAATGGCGCAGCTCAAACAGGTCGCCTTGCGGCTCAGGTAATAGAGAGACAACATCAGGCATAAACAGCCATGCTATAGATTTCAATATATTTTCTTTTCTTACATAAAACCACCTTGCCTTTTCTAGGCTCAACTTTAGCTAGTTAGAGTAAACATTACTATTGTATTAGTGCTTTAAGGGATAAGACGCTTGTCAATAGCGAGCAACCTAAACCAGAAAATTCTAGTTCTCTTGAAGATCCACTACCCAAGGTAGTTGCGATTAGTACATTAATATGAGTCTGTCTTCTAAAGTCTGTTGCACATACTTGGTGCGGTCTTTGGGATGTAAACTTTGCCGACGGTCTTTCAGCTCGTGATTTGACTGTTTCAAAACATCGTATAATCGTTCTAGTTGTCGCTTTACGAGGCGAGGGTTATCTCGGTATCCCAAAAGGTTTCTATTCTTCCCTCTTTTGTACTCATTAACCCACTTTCAAGTCAAAACTAAATCGGCTTTCATCCCAACGCTTTTCTGTTTGAGCCTATTTTTGCTTCTGATATGACTCAACACCTTGTTGGTCATGGTTTCTTAAAATATCTTTACAAAAATTCAAATGACTGTTACATTATTTTACAAAGCAGCATAAACCATTATGTTGTTTTCTATGAAAGATGGGGCAGCCTGAAGCGGGCGATCGCCTGGTTCCCTGTCGATTCATTCAAAAGCCAGAGCAGCTCGTGTTTTGACATTGACTTCTAAATAATCAGCGGAATCAGTTAACAGATAAACGTGGAGATTTTAATATGTCCTTATCTCTTGAGTCGGCGCAAAAAATTTTCTCTGGTACTCAAGTTCCCAGTCCAATTCCAGCAACCATAGCTCTATTCGAGCAACTTAGCGTTGACGATAAATTGGCATTACTCTGGTTTGCCTACACCGAGCTCGGTCGTACAATCACTCCTGCGGCTCCAGGAGCAGCGCGTTTGCAACTAGCAGAAGGGCTGCTCAACCAAATTAAGAAGATGTCCAATGACGAGCAAATGCAAGTCATGAGAGAGATGACTGACCATGTTGACACTCCCCTGAGTCGTTCTTATGCAAACTTCAGTGTCAACACCAAACTCGCTTTTTGGTATGAGTTAGGGGAGTTGATGAAGCAGGGAATTGTTACTCCTGTTCCACCGGGCTATCAAATGGGCGCTGGTGTCAAAGTCGTGTTAGAAGCTATTCAAAAACTCGATCCAGGACAGCAAATTACAGTACTTCGCAATACTGTAGTGGATATGGGATACGATCCGGGAGCAGATTCCAGTAATTACGCCAAAGCGGCTATGGAACCCATGTTTCCGCGCACTACCCCATCTCCCACTAAAATCACTATTGAGGGCGTTACAGAGCCTGCTGTACTGAGCTATATTGAGGCTCTAAATGTAGATAATTTTGACGCTGCTGTTGCTCTATTTACTCCGAATGGTGCTTTGCAACCTCCCTTTCAAAAGCCGATTGTTGGTCCTCAAGCAATTGCAGCTTACCTGCGTGCAGAAGCGCAAGGACTCAATATCATGCCAGAGACGGGGATATCCGAAGTTTTAGTCGATGGTTCTAAACAGATAAAAATCACAGGGAGAGTTCAAACTCCTTGGTTCGGTGTCCAGCTAGGTATGAACATCGCGTGGCGGTTCTTAATCAATCCTGAAGGCAAAATTTTCTTTGTAGCGATCGATATGTTGGCATCTCCTCAAGAACTGCTAAACCTACGTCCTGCATAGAATGCTTTATTATTGATTCAGCATACATATAATTTTTTTGTAGAGACGCGCCATGGCGCGTCTTGATACTTTTGTGAAAATTTACTGTATGCGATGGTATTTCAAGCGCCACTATAATAAACGTATTTTAGAACTTAAAATAATAGGAGAGCTAGCGCTCGAAAATTTACCGAGAATGGCATAATAACGCGGTTAGTTCCAATACCAATTACTTGCAATGTTAGATGCTACGCGATCGCATTCCTTATCTTACAGTGCCCAACACCATCTATCAGCAACACTTCAGCAAACCATTTTTTTAAGATAGTCTAAAAGAAAATCAGATAAATATTTGATATTTTATTTAAGTCTCAATACTGCAAGGGATAAGAATTTTTGTAGGTTGGGCTTTCTCCAAGGGGAAACCCGACAAATGTCTGTAAATGTTGGGTTTCGTTCCTCAACCCAACCTACACGTTTTCGTATTTTTAGGTGCGGAATGGGGGCTAAAGATTTTCTTGACGAATTGTATCTAATTAATCTGGTATGATTAAGGATGTTTCCGGGTAGTCACTTAGCTGTACCTTATCCCGCTCCTGATGTATGTTCTATTCTCAGAACAAACTTAGGGCTGCACCTGCCGCCTTACTGAGTATTTTTATTGTCTCATCGATCTTACCTGGGATTGCGATCGCCGATTTCCGTGTGATGCCAGCAAGAAAAGCGATTGCTGCAGAGGACAAGAAAGCCCCTGTGGAAGGAACAAAGTTTCAAGCGAATTCTAACCAAGAGCTTTTGAGAATTTTACAAAGAGCAGGATTTGAAATTTTCTCAGATAATATGAGAAGTAAAATGCTGCTGACAACTGTTCTGTTAGCTTTATCTATAGGAAACACAGCAGATCGAGCAACAGAGCAGACAATTGAGAGCATGAAGAGTCCTAAGAAAGAGAATCTCTTTTCTTGGCGTAATGTCAGACTAAACGGCATGGGCTATATTTCTGGCATGTCTATTTCTCCAGTTGCCCCATACGATGTCTATATCAGGGCAGATATAGGAGGCGCGTATCGCTATGATAGAAAGAATGAAAGGTGGATACCCTTGATGGATATGTTCTCTTCCAGCTTCTCAGGGGGATCTGTTGGTGTTGAAAGTATAGCTGCCGATCCGGTCAACCCATCTCGAGTTTATGCTGTTGTCAAATCAGTATCAGGTGTTAGCAATAACGGAAGTAAAAAAGTAAATACTTATGCAGGGGAGGTTTTAGTTTCAAACGATCGGGGTAAAACTTGGAATCCAACTGGCTTGGTTAAACATGGTATTTATGTTGGTCCAAATGATGAATACCGTAATGAAACAGGAGAACGGTTAGCGATCGATCCCAACGATCCTAACATTATTTACTTTGCTTCCCGCAGACACGGATTATGGAAAAAGGAAAAACAGAAGGATTGGACAGCTCTTAAAGGAGGTTTACCCAATCCAAGCTCCTTACCCATGACTGTAACCAATATTGAAAAAAGCGCATGTAATTCCGAGCCTTCAGCTTCTAGCAGTACTAACAATAAAAAGGAAAACCCCAGTCCCGGCTTTACCTTTGTCGTTTTTGATAAGACAACAGGTAAACCTGGGAATCCAACACCAACTCTATACGTTGGTATTCACGGTAGTGGTGTTTGGCAAAGTAAAAATGCCGGAAAATCCTGGAGAAATATTGGCGGTCGTCAAGATCCATTACGTGCGATAGTTGCTTCTGATGGAACACTTTACGTTAATTATGGAACTTATGGCGAGAATAACAAGACTGGTGGTATAGCGAAATTCCAAAATGGAAGATGCTGGGATATCACGCCCGATACAAAAAACAGAGTTTACGCGGCTGTTAGTGTGCAAAGCGATCGCCCTACGGTGGCTATGGCGATATCAGATCGGATGGTTTATCGAACAAAAGACGGTGGAAAATCTTGGCAACATATTGAGATGGCTATGGGAAGTAAAGACCCTAATTACCCAGATGCTCCTGTTAATTCATCAGCGCCCGAATACTTCTTATCCTATGCCAGTGAGGGAGCAGCATCCATCGTTATAGATCCCTCTAATCCACAAAAAGTTTGGTGGACAAATGGCTGGGGAGTTGCTCGCACAGACAATGCAGATAGTGAAAAGCCAGTCTATACTTGGGTGCAGGAAAATTTGAACGAGTTGGCTGCTACGATGGTACGGGTACCGCCAAAAGCACTGTCAGACGGTGGGGCAGAACTGGTCATTGCTTCTCAGGATATGATAGGGTTTCGGGTATCATCTCGCAACCAAGTTCCTAAAAACAAAATTAATCCTGTAGGGATTCCTGTCAACCCAGCTACAAAATCTTGGGCTAATCCTAACTGGGATGTCTATCCGGTACCATTTCCTCATGTAGCAACGGGAACAAGTTTAGACTACGCCTACACCAAACCCAATTACATGGCAATAGTAGGATTTCATAATTGGCAAGGATATTGGCCAATTCATGGATATTCTTCCGATAATGGAAAAACTTGGAAAGCTTTTGAATCATTTCCTGTTGGGAAAAATTCCTCTAGTGAATATCCTTCCGGAGGTCAGATTGCTATCTCACCTACCAATCCACTTAATATGGTGTGGGCACCGAGCTGGGGACCGAGTACACATTATACGATGGATGGTGGAAAAACGTGGAAACCTGCCTTGACAAATACTGGAGAAACTTTGCCTAACTCTTGGGGGAATAGGATTCATCCATATGTAACTTCCTACATTTTGACAGCCGACAAAGCTGATTCTGAAGGAAAAACATTTTATTACTTTGATGGCACTGCATTCTACTATAGTAAAGATAGCGGTGCAACCTGGACTAAAAGCAAGACCGGAGATTTTCCCAGCTTGATATTGCGCCCCATTATTCTCTCCAATCCGCTTAAGCCAGGAGATGTTTGGCTCAGCTTTCAACGCAATCCAGAAGATATACAACCCAATCCTTTGTATCAATCTATTGATGGAGGTCAAACTTTTAGCAAGGTTAAATCCGTCGATTCTAGCGAGCTCATTGCTTTTGGTAAAGGAGACAAAGATATTCCTGCTATCTATCTGTTTGGACGTGTGAATGGGGCACAGAAAGACACTCTCTATAAATCAGCAGACATGGGAAAAACCTGGAAAGCTATTAGCGATCCACAGACACTACAATTTCCAGCAGGCTATTGGATGGAAGGCGATATGCGCCAGAGGAATATTGTTTATGTCGCTACACTTGGTCGCGGCGTTATGGTTGGTGAACTTCAGTCTTCTCAAACCTTTAATATATTCAAATTTACCAAAAATTTAGTTGACAGTGTAATAAAGCTTTTCTAGATTTTGTACAATTAGACACCCATTTGTGAAAAATATTAGTAGGTTGGGTTGAGGAACGAAACCCAACATTTTGCAGTAACCGTTAACAGGGGGAGCAAAAAAATCTCCGACATAAAATCAAACGAAATCAATACGAAAACCAGTCCAAAATTGATTTTTTTCGGTTAATTTTGAGTAGTCAAAATTGCTATATTGGTCGGTAAATTGCCTAGAAGGACATAAAATAATTTTGCGATCGCTCCGACCGCTCCCGAACAGCTCCACCCCAACACCACAAATCCCGACTAATTTTGAAAATCACTGTGCGCTAAAATACTTGTGTAGTAAAGCTTTGAAGGTTTGAGAGCGATGGCGAGTGAGCAAGCTTTTGTCCGAGCGATCGGATTCAAAAAAGATGGTTTCGCGATCGCGATCGGGGTGACTGGGGTATTGGACTTAAGCCACGTCTTTAACCCAGTTGATTCCTTCAGAACACCACTGAATCAATAACCAGCGATTAGAATCTTTATCCAAAGCAGGCAGAACGCGAAAGTTAAATACTTCCTGCCACACTTCCACCCCATGCTGGTTGACAAAATCTGCTTCTAGGTCTTTGAACTGCTGCCATTGACGATTACCGATAGCGGTAAGTATAGGAATGATAGCGGTAATTGAAATTTGGGTAGCTGCGGTCATTCTGGGTAATCCTTAAAAATACAAATGAATTGCATTGGCGGTTTTTTGGTGTTGATGATTTTAATCAATTGCTTACCTTTGCGTCTGGCAAGTGCAAAACAAGCTAATTCTGTCTCAGCTGCTGACCACTCTCTTGTTTCTGTTTTCCAGTCCCAATTTTCACCATCCGATCTTTCAATATCATCTGGTTGGTCTTGGGTCATGTTGCACTCCTCTTTTGTTTGTGTTGGTCTTTCATTTCAATGGACATCTGCCGACGCTCACCCAGTGGTAGCGATGAAAGCGTAAGCGGATCAATTGTTGTGATGTTCATGTTGTCTCCCTACTCTGTTCTGAGTCCAAAATAGCGTCCATAACTAATTTCTCTACAAGATTACTTAGAGTCCGATTTTCTCGTTTAGCCAAAGATTCAAGCTTGTCCCTAACTTCGTGGGGACAAGTAAAAGTAATCTTAGCTTTTTTAGTCGCTGCCATAGCTTCTGAAGATGTCTAATATTTCCAGTAAACAACAGAAGCTTTCGATTTGGTATTGCTTCAGAATGGTTCCGATAAAGTTTGACGGCTTCCGAAGCCACTGATAGTATAACTTTATCGGAAGCAATTAGCAAGCATCGGAAGCTTGCTGATGTATCGGAAGCTAAGCGATAAACTAGACAAATTAAGGATTTTGAATGATTGGACTTTGGACAAAAAAGCGAGTTCGGGTGTAATATGGCTTTGTCGGCGAATTCGTTCAAGTAAAATTTTATACGTATTTAGCAGCAAATCGAGAAATGACTTTGTTGGCGAATTCAAAAAAGCTATGCTTTTAGGTTAGCAAGGTGAGGGTTAGTAGCGAATGGCGCTGTCACCCAGACAAATTATCGTCTGGGTGACAGGAATCTTAGCGATTGCAGTAACACTTGATGGACGAGTAGCAGTTACTGCCTCACGTGATAGTACTCTCAACGTCTGGAATTTGGAAGATAAAACAGAATTTTAATACATAAATACTACATTTGTATCAAACTGCAAGTATACTGTTACGTTAGATACATTAAATAATGGAAATTACCAAGTACGTATAAGCGCATGAACCCACAACAAAAAATTGCAAAAACCCCAAATTACTACAACGACTATTCTCATCAAGCATTTGCCAAAAATCATTGAATTATCAGATGAAGAATTAGGAATAATTGCTGGGGGTACAGGATACACAGGCACTAACCACAATGAAACAATAGTATTTGTCATGGCTACTATAAATTAAGCCAAGATGTATACGAGAGAACCTACTCCAATGCTAAGGTATGGGAAGTCATCACCCACTTTAGTTTGGAGCAGCTGAAGGGTTTGAATTAGCGAATTGATTTCAAACTTTCTGCTTTCTGTACTAAGAAATCAGTAAAGATACTCATAATAGTACGCTGGCGTAATTTGATATTGGCATTGATGGACATACCTGATTGTAGGGACAAAGAGCGATCGCTAACCACGACAGATTGCTTATCCAAACGCACTTTTGCAGGAAAACGATAGAAAGGATGAACTTGATCGGGAGGCAAAGCATCTGAACCAATCCAAATAAGTTCCCCCTTAATATCACCAAACTCTTGGAAAGGAAAAGAATCAATTCTGACATCTACTTTCTGTCCTTGTCGAACAAAGCCAATATCGCGGTTAGTAATATAAACTTTAGCAACTAAGTCTTCATTGGGAACTATTTTTACAATTGGCTCAGTCGTATTCACAACAAATCCAGAAGTTGAGGGTTGCATCTCAAAAATAGTTCCATCCACAGGAGCGCTAATTCTTTGATATTTTAGAGTTTCCTGAGCTTGACTGATTTGGCTGTCAATTTCATTAATTTTCTTTTGATTTTCCAAAATAATTTTAGTGAGTTGACTATCGATTTCAGCAATACTTTTTTCATTAACTGTTATGCGTGAGAGTAAATCTTCTTTAGAAAGTGCTTCAGTATTGCGAAGTTTTTCATTTGATTGGGCGATCGCTAACTTTAATTGCTGCTGTTCTTTCGTCAGACGAGCAACTTCTGCTTGAGATCTAACAACTTCCTGCTGTTGAGTCAAATACCGCGAGCGTGGAAAAGCACCCTCCTTCATCACTATCTCCATATCTTTGAGAATTCTTTGACTAATTCCCAGCACATCTTGAGCACTACTTAGCTCAAGCTGATTTTGGCTCAATTTCTCAATAGTTTTCTCTTTTTCCAGCCGAATATCCGCTAAGCGAGACCTCAAATCTGATTCACGACTCTGCAAGCGTAACTTTTGGTCTGGAGTCAAGGTAACTCCAGCTATTGAACCACTTAACTGAGTACGATAAACTTGATTTTCAGCAACGATCGCAGCACGACTCTGAGTTAAAGAAGCAATTTCTGGACGAATGTTAAGTGTTGCTCCCAGTTTGAGGTTTGGTGAAATATTCCCTGCTAAATGACGGCGATAAAAATCATTTTCCTGCACTAAAGCAGCGCGATTTTTTTGCAATGATACCAGCTGTGCTTTCGCCGTAGTTTGCTCGAGAGTCACGAGAAGGTCACCTTTTTTAACTCGCTGACCATCTTTAACGTGAATAACTTTAACAACACCACCGACAGGAGCTTTAACATCAGTCACAGCACCTTGGGGTTCTAACTTACCAGTTGCAGGAATTGCTTCATCAATTTTAAAGATTGATGCCCAAATAATTGTGAAAGCAGTAACACCAATAATTACCCAAGCAATTGTCCGCGACCAGGTTGGAGATTGTTCTAATATAACAGGTTGATCGAATTTATATTCTGTGTTCATAATATTGTTATTGGCTAATGGCTAATGGCTAACGGCTAATGGCTAATAGCTAATGGCAAACAATGAACAATTAGCTATTAGCTATTAGCTATTAGCTATTAGCAAAATTTTGTTGTTGATACAAACAGTAGTAGTAACCTTTGAGAGACATCAATTCTTCATGGGTTCCTTGTTCTACGATCGCGCCTTTATCCATCATCAAAATGACATCGGCGTTGCGAATAGTCGTCAGTCTGTGAGTGATGAAAAAGACTGTTTTACCTTTGAATGCTTCTGCTAAATTGCGGCACACTTGTGCTTCTGCATTGTAGTCTAAGGCACTTGTGGCTTCGTCTAAAATCAGTAATTGCGGATTTTGCAAGACTGTGCGGGCGATCGCAACTCGCTGTCTTTGTCCCCCAGATAAACCCGAACCCCTTTCGCCGACTTGGGTATTGTAGCCATTGGGCAATGACATGATAAAGTCGTGGGCATAAGCGACTTTGGCTGCAGCAATAATCTCTTCATCGCTAGCATCCGGATAAGCTAAAGCGATGTTTTCTCGAATGGTCCCATCAAACAGTAAAGTATCTTGCAATACTACCCCAATTTGACGGCGGAGGGAATAAAGCTCTACTTTACTGATATCATAACCATCAATCAAGATTTTTCCAGAGGCAGGCTCGTAAAGTCTGGGTAATAATTTTAACAGAGTACTTTTTCCAGAACCACTTTGACCGACAACACCTATAAACGAACCTACAGGGAATTCAACATTGATGTTGCACAGTTGCATGGGGCTGTTAGGACGGAAACTGAAAGAAACATTATGGTAGCGAACATGACCTTCAATTGCAGGCATGAGGATATTTTGACGTTCTCCCTGTTCCTCTTCTTGGGGTGTATCGAGAATATCGCTCAAACGTTGTAAGGATAAAGCTGTTTCTTGGAAATTTTGCCAGAGTTGGACTAAGCGCAGTAGGGGACTGGTGACGTAGTTGGAAATGATGCGGAAAGCGATAAGTTGTCCCAAGGTGAGTTGTCCGTTGAGAACCAGATAAGCCCCAACCCACAAAACTAACAAAGTAGAGAGTTTGTTAAGGAAGTTGCTGAGAGATCCAGCAGTTGTTTGGGTAGAAATCGTTTTAAACCCAGCACTAATGTAGCGGGCGTAGCGTTCTTGCCATTGCCAACGGGAACGTAATTCTAAATTTTGCGCTTTGACTGTTTGCATTCCCGCCATCACTTCTACTAAATAGGAGTGAGTTTCAGCGTTGCGTTCGGCTTTTTCATGCAATTGTCGCCGCATAATTGGTGATACTAAAAGGTTCAATAGCGCAAATAGGGGTACTGTCGCTAAAGCCACCAAGGTTAGCACCCAACTATAAATCGCCATGACAGCAATGTAAATCACTGAAAAGACGGCATCCATCACCACTGTTAAAGCCGTACCTGTCAGGAAGGAACGGATGTGTTCGAGTTCGTTAACCCGCGTTGCTAGTTCACCGACGGGACGGCGATCAAAATAAGATAGTGGTAACCGTAGCAGGTGGTTAATAACTTCTGAACCTAACGATAAGTCTATGCGGTTTGTCGTATCTACAAATAAATGGGTGCGAACGTTAGAAAGTATGGCTTCTACGATTGAGACTACTATTAAAAAGATACCGAAAACTTCCAGGGTATCGGGGCTATTGCCTACAATCACTTTATCAATAACGACTTGTGTTGCAAGAGGATTCACCAAGCCAAAAATCTGTACCACTATCGAAGCAATCAAGACTTCAATCAGGACTTTTCGATAGCGTCGCAGGGAGGGGACAAACCAAGAAAGACCAAATCGAGATTTGGGTGTGTGTTTTGTGGGTTGCAGCAGTAAAACTTCCCCTTCCGTACCCCAGGTTTCAGCAAAGTCTCGTGACTTACGGCGCACGAGTCCCATTTCAGGAACGGCAATAAGTAACTCCTGAGGACTGGTTTTGTAGATTACGGCAAAAGTATCTTGCCAGGAAATCATCACAGGAGGTTGCAACCGACTGACAGCAGATGCAGGAATTTTGACTATCTGGGTTGTCAATCCCATCAACTCTGCGACTGCAGCGCAAAATTGCAGGGATAGACCACCAGCGTTTTCTTGTTGTTTGTTCAAAACTCGCCGCAGCATATCTCGCCGGAAGGGCATATTAAAATACTGGCTCAACATCTGGAAGCAAGCCAGGGTTGCATCAATTGGACCTCTAGCCCGAATGTAAGGATATTTTTCTCTTTGGGATTGCTTGGCTGTGGTTGGTTTGGCAACGATTTCTGCGGCGTAGGGAATATCCGATTGCCAGGAATCTGTTTTTGTAGATGTGGTTGCAGGAATGACGGATGCTGGTAGCAAATACTGTGGCACACCAACTAAACGCAGACTTCCATGAAGGGGTAGTTTTGTGTTGGCGTCTAAGTCTATACAACTGCCTACTGGAAATGCAGCATGAGAACTACCGCTGACTAACCACAGACGATCTTCTCCCTTTCCAAAAGTTAAGGAAGAGCGTCGCATGGGTAATGTTTGGACAACGGCTGTTTCCCAAGCAGTTCGTGTTAGTTTGAGTAAATCGGTATTGCCATCAGCCCGCCGATTGAGTTCTTCTCCTAATAATTCATACAGTTCTATTAAGGAAACTCGATTTTGTAATGCTTCAGCGAAGGGTGATTCTTGTTTGATTAAAGAAAGAAAATCGGTAGCGGGTAAATTCAGACAAATCACTTCTGTAGATGCGATCGCAGTTTCACAAGCCACATCCCTTACATGACTTATCCAACCTATAACTTCTCCTGGTTGTAGCAACATCAGAGTGTCGGGTTTGTCCGATCGAGGCTCGTATGCTAGAAGACGGGCTTGTCCTTGATAGATAATGCTAATTTGTTCGGGTATGGCTTCCCGTGTTGCAATGGTTTGACCCATCCTGTAGCGCAAAAATTGTAGTTTTTTCTGTAAATTTTCTAGAGTCTTTTCTGATAAGTGTAAAAAAGGGAATGTACCTGTTAAAAATTCTTTAATATCAATAGAAGTATTTGTCATCATATGCTGCACCAAATTGTTCTCATCTTTCCCTATGCGGCGTTAGTGGATTTTTCTTGCGGCTGTTTGCGTGTCACCACGATCCAAGCTTTATCTGTATCTGATAACTGATTCATTTGTTCTTGCAACCAACTTTCAAATAATTCTTTTATCAAACGTTGTTGCATAAATTTATCGAGTTGTGCGGGCAGAAGTTTTTCTAAGCGTATAATGACGAACAATTCCCCAAAAGGTACGGGACGCCAGAGTTGTCCGGGTTGACTGACTTGAAGTTGCTTTGCCAAACCAGGGTGCAAAGATCCAAGGTCAACAGGTCCAACGATTCCACTTTTGTCTGCTTCCGGTCCTACAGAATATTCCCGCGCAACTTCGGCAAAGGTTTGCTCCCCAGCTAGGATGCGAAAATACAGTTCATTGGCAATGCCTAGTTCTTGCGTGCGAATCAAAGAGTATATAACTTGATCTAGATGTGGTTTGCGATGGAGAAAGTAAGACTCTAGTTTGTTTCCCCAAGTCGCTTGCTGAAATTTCTCTATTCTCAACTTGCGAGTGATAAGGGCTTGAAATTGGTTTTGGTTGAGGTTGTAACGTTTCAGCCATATTTCATGTTCGGTAGGATTACTAATTTGATGTTGTTTGAAAAATTGCTGGCTAGCTGCGGAAATTTCTTCTGGCGTGCAGGTTATTTGTGCGATCGCTCTATCTATAACAATCTCTCGTAAGAGTTGTGGCACTATATTGTACTGAGTCAGCAAAGCCATCAGTTCTTCGCTAGTTATAATGCGATCGGCAATCTCTATCTCATAAGCCATACCCTGCAAAACTCCTTAAGTGTTTGTGATTGATTCCTAACAAGCTACTGTATGATTTATTGAAAAAATGCACAAAATAACTCAAGCTTTGTTAAAAAATTACAATTTAATGCGGATAATACTCAGGTTTCTAAATAAAGTAATGTGTTATATTCTTAGGTATATCAGCTCCTCTTGAAAAAAGTGTGAGTTGATGTGTACTAAGGTAAGTTCTGGTTCTGTCAGAGGGTTTCCTCTGATATGAACCTTCTTAGAGACGTAAAACTTGAATTAAACCGTCATATAATTAATCGACATTATTAGGTGACATTACGCAACAATCTAAAGAAGTTCACATTTGTTAATTAAAATTTTTTGAGTACGTCCTAAAAAGCTGTCCTCATCCCCAACCCTTATACCAAGAGGAGAAGGGAGAAGAAATTGAATTTCTCTCCCTTTGGGAAAAGGTAATTAAGTAAGGAAAAAACAAACTGGCTAAAAATTATTCTCTAATGCAGCTCTTCTTAACAAAAGATACAGATATGGCAAAGAAGGGTGCGATGCCAACCTATAATTTCCTTATCCAAGCAGTATTGCATCAGTAGGAGCGTAAGACCGCCGCACCCTTACAACAATTTATACTTCAGTTAGCGCAGTCTAAGTTATGGAACCGCAGATGAACGCGGATAAAACTGACTTCATTCAAGTGAAAACTGCTATAAAGATAAGTTTTTGCTCAAACACATAGACTAGTTCGTAGTTGCGATGTATGCGAATGCATCGCAACTACAATTTGACTAATGTCTCTACGCTCGGTACTGTTATGCAACGAGAACGATATCTAGGTTAGTAGAGAAGCCAACTGGTTTGTTCTCAAGAATGGCAATTTGATAAACGCTACTAGTACCATCACTAGCTTTAGCATCAAAGTATAACCCACCATTGTTGGAATTGTAGAAGAACTGGTTGGTAGAAGTTGCACCAAAGGAAGACTTGTCAATGTATATTTTGTCACCTTCAGAGTATTTGAAGTCTTTGATGGTATCAACACCTTCAAACTTAGAGTAGAAGTAGAATTTATCTGCTCCAGCGCCACCCCAGATGGTATCGTCCCCAGAACCACCTATTAAGGTATCGTTTCCATCTCCACCAGAGAGCCAGTCATTGCCAGTTCCGCCATTGATGTAATCATAACCGTCGCCACCATAAATGATGTCATGACCAGCTTCACCATAAAGGGAGTCACTTCCATTCCCACCTACAATGTAGTCGTTACCATTTCCACCATAGATGGTGTCGCTATGATCTCCACCGTAGATGTCGTCATGACCGTTACCACCTAAAATGTAATCGTAACCATCTCCACCTACAATGTAGTCGTTACCATCTCCACCGTAAATGTCATCATTTCCATTTAAAGCGTAAACGTTATCATTTCCATCTAAGGCATAAATAACATCAGAACCGTTAGTACCGTAAATTGAAGCGTAGTATTTTCCGTTTTGCCAGGTACCGTTGTCGTTGTAATTTGTACCGTAAATAGCCATTTGATTTTCTCCGTAAATTGTGATGTTGATGTGTGATTGAGTAAGGTAAGTTCAGGTTCACTCACAAATACACTCGTGATTGAAACCTTGATGTAAATAAACTATGTTGATTAGAGGGAAAACCTTTAACAACATCAGCTAAGCGTGAGACTTTAACCAGTTTGTCATTGAATGTGTCTCTCGTTTTGCTTGAATCATACTACAGGCACTATTCGTAGCATTCCGGATTGGGATGAAAAATTTTTTAGCTTTATTTTTAATAAAATTGACGTAAAATCTAAAATAGAAGCAATTCCATTTTAATGGATGCCATGACTGTTGCAAAACCAAAGCGATTCACAATCAATGAATACCATCGGCTCATTGAACTCGGATTTCTGACTGAAACAGACAGGATCGAGCTGATTCGAGGAGAACTGATTTCAATGACTGCAAAAGGAACACCTCATACAGTTTGTGCTTCCATTCTGTGTCGCCAATTAGATCGGCTTTTGGGTGACCGAGCAGTCATTCGCGGTCAAGATCCCATCACCCTACCCAATCAGAGTGAGCCTGAACCGGATGTCGTCATTGCACGAGGAACAGATGAGGACTATCTCGCCCATCATCCCTATCCCGAAGATACTTTATTAGTTATCGAAATTTCTGACAAAACTTTAGATTACGACCAGACAACAAAGCTGTCGTTGTATGCAGAAGCAGGTATTTCTAACTACTGGATCGTAAATTTGCAGGAGCGGCAACTTGAGTGTTACAGTCAACCATACCAAAATATTCAGGGTAAGTTTGGCTATCTCAACAAGCAAATTTTGTTATCTAACCAGGTAATTCCAATACCTAGATTTGAAGATACTCTATTGAACTTGAACCGAATTTTTCCACAAGGTCCGATAAGCGAAGCATAATGGCTTAAGCTGTATCGCCATCAGTCTGTCAACACAATTCGTAATTCGTAATAATTACGAATTACGAATTCTGCGGTTAATCTCCCAAATAAATATCCAAACCGCGAGCTGTTCTTACCAAGGTATCTTCTGGGTTAACAGCTCTATACTGAGCGATCGCCTCAGCAATTGGCACAGCAACCACTTGGCGATTTTGCCATGTCACCATATAGTCATATTTTGCTTCGGCGATGAGATTGACTGCTTCTACACCAAAAGCAGCTGCTACAAGTCGATCGAGTGGTGAAGCAGTTCCTCCCCGTTGGATGTGTCCTAAAACTGTGACTCGGGTTTCTGCATGAATGCATTCGCTAATTCGATCGGCTAAGTACTGACCAATACCGCCGTATCGAGATTGACCCAAACGATTTGTCATTGTGACAGCTTCACCTTCAACAGTACGAACCGCCTCAGAAACAATAATTAAACAATAGTTTTTGCCTTTTTCTTGGCGCTGTTTAATTTTGTGACAAATGTGGTCAATGGTGTAGGGAATTTCTGGAATTAAAATAACGTCTGCGCCTCCAGCAATTCCCGCAGCAATGGCAATATGTCCCGCATCACGACCCATCACTTCTAATATCATGACTCGACTGTGAGAAGCAGCAGTAAAATGTAACCTATCGAGTGCTTCCGTGGCAATATTCACTGCTGTATCAAAACCAATTGCATGCTCGGTAATCCCAATATCATTATCAATGGTTTTGGGAATACCCACCAAATTAATACCGCCTTGTTGCGCCAAGCGACGGAGAATAGCCAAGCTACCATCGCCGCCAATCCCAATCAAAGCGTCTAAACCCAGTCGATGGTAACCAGCAATAATTTCTTCCGAGCGATCGCATACACTACCATCTGGCATAGGAAAAGCAAAAGGATCGCCTTTGTTGGTAGTGCCCAACATTGTCCCACCAGAAGTTAACAGGGGGTCTACTTGGTCAATTTCCAGTTTTGTAAATTGTTCGGGACGCGCCATTAATCCGAGAGTTGCTTGCCGAATTCCCAGGACTTCCCAACCTTTGCCACAAGCACAATGGACTACAGCTCTGATGACCGCATTCAAGCCGGAGCAATCACCTCCACTTGTAAGAATGCCAATACGCTTGTATGTTCCCATATGTTTTTTTGCATTTTCACTGTAAAGTGTATTCACTAGTACAATAAGAGATTAAGGGCGTTCAATAACTGAAAATTCCAAAGAAATTTGTAGAAATTGGATTGTGCAATCGCGCTTTTTGCATTGCCTTTACTTTTTGAATAAGAATGAAGCAATTCTTGGTGGTTTATCTAGATCTTGCTCGTGCCACCATTCTTTGAAGTCCTCAAGAATGAAACCACAATCTTTTGCCGTACTAATATAATCTGATATGTGATGCACAAATGCTGAAATTTCAACTCTTTCTTGATTCCTTTTAAAATTAGCTTTTGTCCCTCCATATTGTTTAAAGGGATGTAGCTCAGATATAAAGAAGTACCCTCCTTTGACCAATACACGGGATGCCTCTGAAAATACAAAAGAGAGATCTGTTATATGTTCTAGAACAAGATTGCAGGTTATCAAATCAGCCGACTCATTCTCACAAGACCATTGCTTCGTGATGTCCCCTACCGAAAATATCACATTATCTGAATTCACTTTCGCTTTAGCTTTTTCAAGCATAGATGCTGAAAAATCGATAGCATGGACTTTTTCAACAATTTGTGAGAGAAAAAGAGTGTTTTTACCTGTACCACAGCCAATCTCAACCACCGATCTACAATTCAAACCAATCAAGGTTTCTCTAGTGACCGTTCGATCCAAATCTCGTGTTAGATTTTCGTCAGTGTCATAGGTGTCTGACCAATCATCGTATGCTGTTTGAACACTCATAAAAGTACTCTCCATCAATAGAATAGCAGAATACTGATTTATTCCATGTTTTATGATATTCTATCTGATGGGAAAAGGAATCGGGCATCTTGGTAGAATGCCCATCACTGACAAAGCATCAAGCTATTCACCTGGTTGTGATTCTATAGCCATTGGTCTATTTTGTATCCATTGTTCTAAATCAGCTACAGTTGAAAAATCCAGCAATGCTTCTACTAATTCTTCTAACTGTTGAACAGGTAATTTGCGAATTTGCTCAACAACTGGGGCTTCAATCTCACCAAGACGACGATTGAGTAGTCGTATAATCAAGTATTATAGCGAAATCGCTAAATCTTGTTAAGTGTTTGCATCATGAGGATTTATGTTTAACTGTTGCCGTAAACGCTCAATTTTATCCTCAAGATATTGCCAAGAAAACAGCCAATTTTAGGATTGGTATGACATTCCCAAATCAATTTTTTGAGGTCGTGCTTTGGATTTTGCAGAAAAATAAGGAATTTCTAGAAATTGTGCCATTATTTCAGCAATTCTTATAGCACTCTGATATTGACCATCAGAATTCAGAGGAATTCGCCAGTAGACAGATGCTAGAATCAACCTGGGATAAAAAGCTATTCCTCTTTCTGTACCACTGGTATCTTCGACTTCGACACCACAAATCAGATGACAAGGAAATTTAACAGATTTTGTGTTTAATCTTAAGACCTTTTTTCATATACTTTAAAAATCTCAGTTATAACCAATAATATTGACTAAGTCAGCTTGACTGATTCCACTGACTTCCATAATGTGTTGGAGAATTTCATGAGGCGCAGATCGATCCATAGGGTAGTTTTGTGTCTCATACGCCTCAATCAGTATTACTAATAGCTTGTGTAGAGCTTGTTCCTCAGTCGTGCGATTCTTCTTAAAGGTTAGCTGCTCCACTACTTTCAAAACACGTTCGTATTCTTCTTCTGTTTCAATCGCTCCCGAAGCGACTTCAGCCAATAGATTGCGATAAGCAGTTTGGTCAAAAGTAAGGGTCATTTTTCCACTTGTTTTTGTTGTACTCAGCATATGTTAGAAAATATTTGTAGTAAACGACTTGGTTTTCATAGTCGATACCAACAATCAAGCGTTATTCATTTCCTTTAAGATTCAAGATAGTAAAATTGCTAACAGCTTCAGCCTCCCGGTAGATTGTACGAACATCTTCTAAGTTTTGCCACTCAGCCTTCTTAATCGTTGCATACCAGTCATCAATTTGCTTTTTGACATCGGAATATCGTGCAGCATCAGAGCGAAGGTTACGAATTTAAATTAAATGCATTTTCTACAAAATTTTTTCATATTTATTATTTAATAAAAATTTAATAAAGTTCTCCTTTCACCTCAACGACTCCCCCACAATTTGTAAAATATGAGTATATAAAGCATCTGCAACTCTAAATCCCGCTATTGCGATCAACCCATCCATCACAGGTTTAACAGCTACAATCAAACCTTTTTGTTTGGCTTCAATCAAAACGCCTAACAACCCAGTAATTCGCAATCCTAATCTATCAGCTTGCGATCTTCCTCGCCGTTCGTCAATAAGTAGCAGTTCTGCATTAAGTTCAATCGCTAAAGCTATGGCTTCACATTCACCTTCGTCCAATTGTTGCTCTAACAGAGTTGCGATCAAAGAACGGTTTGTTACCTGTCGTACCTCAATCCAATCCAACGTCTCTACTTCAGTAGCACCTGGAACAATTGTAGATGTATCTGTTAGTTCTCGATAAACGGCATCTGGAATTAGGATTCTAGTATATAATCGGCGAAGTATATCTAATTGACCAACAGCAGCAAGACTGGTGATTGGCGAAGTATCACTGATAACAATCACAATCTACCTAACTCCCGTAAATTCTTCAAATCGAGTTCAAAATCTTCTATCTCATAAGAATATAAGGGAATTTTGCGCTCTTGAAGCAATTGTTGAAACCTTATTCTATCCATTTCTGCTAACTTGCTAGCGTATCCAAGGGAAAGTTTGCCTGACTCAAACAGCAACAGTGCAACTTCCTGTTTAAATTCGGCTTCTGTCATTCCACTAGCATGCAAAGTTTCATCTGATATGACAATGCTCATGTTTTCCTCTTGCTCAAAATTCAGTAGGTTACAAGCTTGTACTACAATATTTTTACTTTTAGTCCCATTGTACATAATTAAAGAAAATTACATTTGCCCAACGAGATTAGCAATAACTGTTGCTAATTCATCTGGGTTAACTGGCTTGGGAACGTGAAGTTGAAAACCTGCAAGCAGTGCTCGATCGCAGTCTTCTGCTCTAGCATATGCTGTTAGCGCTACTGCAGGAGTTCGCCCGCCACTCTCTTCACTTAATGCTCTAATTCTACGAATCAAGGAGTAGCCATCTTCTTGTGGCATAGAAATATCACTCACCAGTACATCTGGTTGAAATTGTTGCAGCGCCTCAAATGCTTCTGTAGCAGTTGCTACTGCCATGACGGTTGCTTTATATTGTTCCAATGCTGTGGTAATTAGCTGACGCGCATCTGGCTCATCATCCACGACTAGAACCTGCAAACCATAGAGCGGATGGGGTGATTGGGGAACAGGAGGATGAGTGGATAGCAATTTTTCTATTTCCGCTACTCTCCCACTCTCCCCTTCTTCCCCTGCTTTCAGAGGTAAACTCACAATAAATGTTGCACCTTGCCCAATTCCGAGGCTCTCGACGCGAACTGTACCACCATGCAATTCTACCAGATGGCGAACGATCGCTAAACCCAATCCCAGTCCCCCATGCGATCGCGTACTTGAGCTATCAGCTTGACGGAAGCGCTCAAAGACGTAAGGTAAAAATTCGGGAGCAATTCCTTCTCCTGTATCCTTAACTTCAATCAGCGCTGATTGTTGAGTTTTTCCCCACTGACTCTCTTCTAAAGATAATTTCACCTCAACCTTACCACCGCGAGATGTAAACTTAACAGCGTTGGAAAGTAAATTCCAGACAATTTGTTGCAAGCGATTGCTATCACCTAAAACGACACCAACAGAGGGGTCTAAAAAAGATGCGATCGTAATGTCTTTAGCAACAGCCGCTGAACGTACTGTGTCGATCGCTGAAAGGACCACGGGTACAAGTTTTACTGGACGAACCTCCAAGCGCAGTTTCCCTGTAATAATTCTTGATACATCTAAAACATCTTCAATCAGTGTTGCTAATAATTTAGTATTGCGATCGATTGTTTCTAAAGCAATAGCCGTCGTATTTTCATCAAACTTTCGGGTTCTAAGAAGTTGCGTCCAACCAAGCATGGCGTTTAGAGGGGTGCGGAGTTCGTGTGAGAGTGTGGCTAAAAACTCATCTTTTATCCGGTTGGTGGCTTCGGCTTTTTCTGCAAGTTGGCGAAACCGTTCTTTACTTTCTTTCAAAGCAATTTCTGCCTGCTTGCGCTCTGTAATATTTTGAATCAGGGCAACAAATCCTACGACTTCATGAGAATTGAATTGGGGAACATAAGAGATGTTTACATAACGGCTTACACCATCTATGTACTGTAATTTACTTTCGTAAGTTACGTATTCTCCTGACAAAACAGCTTCTACATACGGACGAATTGATTCATAAACTGACTCACCCACAACTTCTTGAATTGTTTTGCCATAAATATCTGACGCGGAAATTCCGTGCCATTCTTCATAGCCTCTATTATTGAAACGATATCTTTGTTGAGCATCAACGTATGAAATGAGTGCGGGTACAGCATTTGTAATCAGACGCATCTGTTCTTCTCGCTGTTGCAGCGCTTCTTCTACCTGTTTGCGTAAGCGAAGCTCGTCGTAGACATTGCTTAAATCCAGAGCAAATGCTATCATTTCTGTTTCATGTGTCTCTGGTTCCTCAACTATCACACCACCAATAAGAATTGGTACGCGGCTGCCATCTTTACAAATATATTCCTTCTCGTAAGGAGTAGCAATTCCATTTTTTTTTGATTCTTCTATTTTTTTTGCATCTGTTTGCCTATATTCTGGGGGTGTCATAGAGTCCCAACGCACTTTTCCTGAGTGTAAATCCTCTGAAGTATATCCCACCATTTTTAGAAAATAATCATTGGCATAGTGGATACCGCCACTCGAATCGCCAAAAGCAACACCAAATATATTAGATTCAACGAGCCGTCTAAACCTTGTCTCACTTGAGCGTAACTTCTGAACGCTTATCTCAAGGTGCTGTTTTGCATTACGTAACTCTAAGTTGAGCGAGCTAATCAGTATTGAAACAAGAATAAACGTACTTAATTGAAAAAGATTGTCAACGGTTAAAATATCTAGTGAATATATAGGTTTGATGAAAAAATAACCAATAGCTAAGCTTGACAATACAGTAGCTAACACACCTGATTCCATTCCGCCGTACCTGGTACTAATTGCGACAGCTGCGAAAAAGAGTTGGAACAAGGTTGGCGTTAACATTGACTGTAGTAGTAATGTCAGTGTTAAAGCGCTACCTACAGCCAAGGTGGTCATCAAATAAGGCTTAGTTCCTTTCAATGTCGGTTCTCCTTTGTTGCAGATAGCCAAGTTAACTTTTTCATATTTAAATTTTTGCAGATAATAATTACTGGTTTGTAGTTGCGCTTTAGCGCTAAAGCGCAACTACGAACGGAAAGCAAGAATTTATACTTTGTTATACATTTGTGTTTTTTTTGCCTCTCTAATGGTCTACCACATTAATTTTGATGGGTAGATCCCCGACTCTCGTTCCCAGGCTTCGCCTGGGAACGCAGACAGCGAGGCTCCGCCTCGCACTCTGTAGTGGAGCACAGGAGGCTCCGCCTCGCACTCTGTAGTGGAGCAGAGGCTCCGCCTCTAGTAAGGCATTCCCAGGCGGAGCCTGGGAACGAGGTGACAGCCCATCAAAACTTATGCGGTGGACCACTAGTTATAACATTAAGTTTGTATAAATTTTAGCGACAAATTAGCTTGAATTTTGTTGTATATTTATAAATACTTTTAAAAAAATAATGATTTCTTAACAATCAATTTCAGTACGTTGTCAACCCCATTCCCTATTCCCCATTCCCTATTCCCCATTCCCTATTTTCTTCTTTCAGTAAATACGTCATCATCTTTCCTTTGCCTTTCACGGGGATTAAACCCCGCTTTTCGAGCAAGAATTTATCTTTTAAGCGCTCATAACTTGCTTCACAAACTTGAATGCAGTCGGCTATTCCGTGAGACTCCATTCGACTCGCTGTATTAACCGTATCTCCCCAAAGGTCATAAGTAAATTTCTTCAAACCAATTACACCCGCTACCACAGGTCCGGTACTAATACCAATTCGGATGCGGAACGACAAATCTCTTTCTTTGTTAAACTGTTGTATGCTACGTTGCATATCTAATGCCATCTTAGCCATTGTGACTGCATGGTCGCTACGTGGAATGGGTAATCCAGCTACAGCCATGTAAGCATCTCCGATTGTTTTAATTTTTTCGACTCCATGCTGTTCTGCTAATTTGTCAAATTTGGAAAAAATTTCGTTGAGTAACTCGACTAATTTTGTTGGAGAGGTACTACTTGAAAGTTCTGTAAAGCCAACAATATCTGCAAACAAAACTGTCACTTCATGGAAATGATCGGCGATTGTGGTGCGCTGGTGCTTGAGTCTTGCTGCAATAGTTTCTGGCAAAATATTGAGTAATAACTTCTCGGACTTTTCCCGAGCAACTTCTAAATCTTTGCGAGTGTGAAATTCTTCCTTTCGTAACTTATCATAAAAATAAATAGACACGTTACAAATAACGCAAGTCCAAAATAAATACAGTCCTTGTTCGGTATAATAGGAAAATGGATATTTTAAAGTAGGCTGAAACAGCCCGTACAATGTCAAGTAACAAATGATAGTTCCTATTTGAGAGATCGTATGGAGATGCCATAGAACAGGAACGATTGTTGCTTGAGTGAGAAACATTAAATTCCAAATACCTATTCTTGGCTCAACAGCATGGAAAAGTAATGCAGTTCCAATTTGATTGATACAAGTTACAGACCAACTTAAAGTCAAAAAGATAAAGTGAGGATGGCGGTAACCGAATTGAGTTTTGGATAAAAACCAACAAGTGCCGATGATTATTTCTATAAAAACTCCGAGAGTGAGGGCGGACAATTTACCTGAGGGTTGTACGTTAAGCCACAAGAAAAACGCAATCACTGTTAAACCAACAATTAGCATAACCTGCGCTTGTAGCTGCAGCCGCTTGAGGGTAAAGCGATGGCGCTGGGCGTTGTAGGAGTCAAAAAGACTGGGCGGTCTTTTCCAATGTGATTTGATCTGGTTGATAAACGCATTAACTTGTGTTTTATCTAAGCCGTTCCGATTTATCATACGGATAATTACGTTATTAATATTTAATGAAGGAACTCGGTACAGGAGACTGGTAACTGGATTGTTTCCCAATCCTCAGTCTCTAGTCCCTAGCTCCCAGTCCCAAAAGTAGGAAAAAGCACTTATATGGGTCGCACCCCTA
This sequence comes from Scytonema sp. UIC 10036, assembly GCF_009725235.1. Next base: position 9,246 of record NZ_WJFC01000023.1, on the reverse strand, counting down.
CATTAACTTTCGATCGTGGCACATTAATTTTGCATCCACCACCTCGCGGTAAAGCTTGGATGGATTTTGCTACGTGGGATGACAGGGTAGAAAAATTTCGCATTCCAGCCATTCGATACCGTCCTTTGGTAGAAGCTCTACAAGCAGAAAATACCAGTTTTATTGACGAGGCTAAAGAGTTTTACCCAGTTGAGTTGGCTTCCAGTCTGGAAATGGAGCCTTATCCCCACCAAAGTGAGGCGCTAGCAGCTTGGAAGTTGGCGGGAAGACAGGGGGTAGTGGTACTACCAACAGCAGCCGGAAAGACTTATTTGGCGCAAATGGCAATGCAATCAACGCCTCGCACAACTCTGATTGTTGTCCCGACTCTGGATTTAATGCACCAGTGGTATGCTCATTTAAAGGCGGCATTTCCTGACGCTGAGGTGGGACTGTTGGGAGGGGGTTCTCGCGATAAAACACCTATCCTGGTGTCAACTTATGATAGTGCTGCTATTCACGCAGAATCCCTTGGCGATCGCTATGCTTTACTGATTTTTGATGAATGTCACCACCTACCAACAGATTTTAACCGGGTCATTGCTGAATATGCGATCGCACCCTATCGTTTGGGGTTATCTGCTACACCGGAACGGACTGATGGTAAGCATGCGGATTTAAATATCTTAATAGGACCGGAGGTTTATCGTAAAAGGGCTGAGGAACTCGCGGGGAAGGCGTTAGCAGAACACGAAATTGTTCAAATTAAAGTCAAACTTTCACAACAAGAACGGGAAAAGTACAATCAACTGATTCAAACTCGCAATGATTTTTTGAAAGAATCAAAGATTTCTTTGGGTAGTATGGAAGGTTGGCAAAAATTTGTGCAGATGAGTGCTCGTTCTCAGGCGGGACGTAGGGCAATGCTAGCACATCGTGAAGCTAAGGAAATTGCTTTGGGAACTGATGGGAAGTTGCGGATTTTGATAGATTTATTAACACAGCATTATCCGGAGCGAGTTTTGGTTTTTACTGCTGATAATGCAACGGTTTATCGAATTTCTCAAGACTTGTTGATTCCTGCAATTACTCATCAAACTCCTGTGAAGGAACGACATGAGATATTAACGAAATTTCGGGAGGGGGTTTATAGGACTTTGGTGGCTTCTCACGTGTTGAATGAGGGTGTAGACGTGCCTGCTGCTTCTGTTGCTATTATTTTGTCGGGGACTGGTTCGGCGCGGGAGTATATTCAGCGTTTGGGAAGGGTTTTGAGAAGGGGTAAGGAGGGGAACAAGCAGGCGGTTTTGTATGAGGTGGTGGCGGAGAATACGACTGAGGAGGGTACTTCGGCTCGCAGGCGCGGTGTTGATAGGAAACATGAACCGCAGAGGCGCGGAGGGCGCAGAGAAGAGAAGAATGAGGGAGAGGGGAATTTGCGTGTGGTTTATGGCAGCGGTCAGGAGAAAAGTTATAGGGCGGCTGAACAGTTGGATTTGAATTATAATAGTGAAAATCCAAAATCTTAAATCGATTAATCCCTTCCCCTTAGAAGAATACCTAATTTAATGAACCGCAAAGACGCGGAGACCACGAAGGAAGAAGAAAAAGAAGATAGGTAATCTTAGACCGGAAAGGGAGTAATCCAAAATCTAAAATCCAAAATCTAAAATCCAAAATCAAGAAGATGTTACCAGGTGATTTGCTCAGTCACAGACAAAATGGGGAGGAGATTGTTCCTAAGAGGTTGAAGGTTGATGATAAGACTTTGGGGATGGCGGCGGAGTTGATTGGGTTTTTTCAGAAGGCGGTGAGTAGTTCTCAGGGGGTGCTTGAACGTCAGCTGTTGGAGTTTGAGGGCGATACTCCGGATTATAAGGTGAAGCGGGGGTTGGCTTATATTTTGAAAAGCAGTTTTTGTACGTTTGAGGTGGTTAGTCCTTTGGAACCTCAAATGTTACGAGAAAAGGTGTTTGCTTTGGCGGCTAAGTCTGTTCCGAGTCGTGAATTGACTGAGGTAACTTTGCAAACGATTGCATTGGAGTTAAGTCGCGAACTCGAACGGGAAGTTGTTTCGGAACAAGTTCGTAATGGGTTGTATGCCGATCTATCTGAGAATAAAATTTTGACTGCTTTTGATGCTCCTCAGCCTGAGGGTTTGTTACATCGCTACAATTTATCTCAGGTGCAGGGGGTATTTTATAAAGCCAGCCAATTAACAATTAATGCTCATCGAAATGTTCCGGGACAGTACAAGCTTTTGTTTCGATATCTTAAATTGTTTCAATTAATGTCTTATATAGAGGGGGATGCTGACCACGGGTTTACAATTACGATTGATGGTCCTACAAGTTTGTTTACTCCTAGTACGCGGTATGGTTTGGCAATTGCTAAACTCATACCTGCTTTACTTCATGTTACAAAATGGAGTCTTTCTGCTACGCTTCAAATTCGGGATTTTTACACGAATACTTGGAAAACAGGGCGGTTTACTCTGAATTCTGATTGCGGGTTGGTGACGCATTATCCCCCAGGGAAGCCTTATGATAGTATGTTGGAACAGTCTTTTGCTGATAAGTGGGATGCTCTAAAAACGGATTGGGTATTGGAGCGAGAAGTTGACTTGATTCCGATCCCAGGAAGTGTGATGATTCCAGATTTTAGATTGGTTCATCCTGATGGACGTTCGTTTTTATTAGAGATTGTGGGATATTGGAGACCGGAGTATTTACAAAAAAAGTTTGCACAGGTTCGTCGCGCCCAATCTCATAATTTGATTTTGGCTATTTCTGAGCGATTGAATTTGGAAAAAGCAGGTGTTAAATTAAATGATGTACCTGCTCGTATTATTTGGTTTAAGGATAAATTGTTACCGAAATCTGTCTTGGCTGTGCTTGAGTAATAATGTCTAAATCGTTCCTCTCGTTCCCAGGCGGAGCCTGGGAATGCAAATCTAGAGGCTCCGCCTCGCGCAGCTATTAGATACGTTAGGCTGCGGTAATGCCCACTCTACAAGAAGAGAATTTGAGAACGAAAAGAGAGTAAGCAATTTGTAAGTTGCAAGTTAAGTCAGCCCATCACATGAGACGTTTGTGCGGCATAACCCTACCTACAGTACTTAAAATTTTTTATAAATTATTTATAATTTCTACATATTCTAGTGAGTATTCTTGTGGTAATGCGTCTCCACCCGTACACTCCTCATATGGCAGGCAAGGACACCCGCCCTACAAGATGTGGTCTATGAATCAGAAAATTGATATAAATGTCCTTAAGCTTACTATTTAGAGACGTGAAGTTGAAAGTTTCTGCTAAACCATAAGTATGGGTAAAAATAAATTTACGACTTTATCTTTTATAGCTACTGCTATTTTATGGAATATTCACGCATCTTGTACCTTGGCGCAGGAAATAAACCCTGGCATCAATAGTTTACAAGAAAGCGTTGCATCAAGTTTTTATAACAAGCAGGTCTACCCTACACGAAAACTGACTGCTGTATCAAGATCGGAGAATAGGGGAGATTGGTGGTTTTTCAAACCCGGTGATATCTCATCTGAATCCATGCGATCGCAAGGTTGTGTCCCGACGAATATACCTGTTGGTTCTGACGCACCTGATTGGCGTTGTCCCCGTCAAACCATTAGAGTAGAGGTTGATGGTGGAGATTCACGCAAAGAAAGGGGCGAGGTCTTTTCTGAGGAAGCATTACAAGCAGTGTCGGGACCGGATGAAAGAGGTCGTTGGCTATTTTACAAACCTAATGATATATCATCTGAAGAAATGCGATCGCAACGCTGTGTTCGCATAAATTCTCCAGGACCAAATTGGAGTTGTCCTTCAAGAATGCTTCGATGGGGAAGGGAAGATGGAAACCCAGATAGATATCCTCCTGAGGAGCGCTATGGTGAAAGGGATTGGTATGATGAAGATTATCCTTACGATCCCTATGAGGACACACCTGACAATGAAATAGTGTTACAAGCTGAGTCAGGACCAGATGCAAGAGGTTTTTGGTTATTTTACAAACCCAAAGATATCTCATCAGAGGAAATGCGATCGCAAGGTTGTGTTCCTGTCAGTTCTAACAGACAGAATTGGCGCTGTCCTTCCCCAACTATTAGATTAGGTATTGAAGATAGGTATTGGTAGACTTAGTGCGAACGACAAAACAAATGAGGAGGTCCCATCGCGATGACAAAAGCTGTTCCGAAACTTTTGACATTTAATGACTTCATTACCAAATATGGAGATAATGAACGTTACGAATTAATTGATGGAGAACTTATTGATATGGAACCAACGGGACCGCATGAAGAGGTAGCTGCTTTTATCTTAAGAAAAGTTAATGTTGAAATAGATCGGTTAAGCGTTGGTTGGTTTACACCTACACGTTGTTTAATCAAACCTCTGGGAACAACAACAGCTTTCCGTCCTGATGTCGTTGTGTTGGATAAAGCTGCAATTGCTAACGAACCTTTATGGCAGGATGAACCTGTTATCACTTTAGGAACTTCTGTAAAACTCGTGGTAGAAGTCGTTAGTACTAATTGGCAAAATGATTGTGCGCGAAAAGTCGAAGATTACAGCACATTGGGCATCCCAGAATACTGGATTGTGGATTATTTGGGCTTAGGAGGTCGAGATTATATTGGCAATCCAAAGCAACCAACAATATCAATTTACCTATTATCATCTAGCGGAAATCGATACCAAAAACCTGCTCAATTTCGAGGTAGCGAACGTATTATCTCACCTACATTCAAAGAGTTACAGCTAGCTGCTGAACAAATATTCGCTAGAGGCAATTAATATCTATCCAATCGATCTTAACTGATAACGCCAATATTGAATGCCAAACCAAGATGGCAATTCAATATCTTTTTGAAAAGGGCGCTTACTATTATCTAAAGAAATTCAAAAAACCTCCATTTTTATTTGACGATCGCTCAAGATGGATTGTGTGATTATTCCATTTTTTGCAGGTAAAGTTTACTCTGTCTAGTTTTCAGACTTTTTCTTACGCCGAACTCAGGTAATTAACGCTCTTTCATCACTCTGGGGAGAGTATAATAATCAAAAAATTACCTAGTTCTGGAGTTTAGCCATGATAGCGCCCAGAAAACCCGTTGCAACGGTCGGCTTTGTGGACGATTATTGTGCGAAGTATGAAGATATCTTTCCAGAAGTCAGAAGTTATGAGTGTTTAAATATCTTCAGATGGGAATAATGTCAGAAATTAAGCGAAAGTCGCTCCCGGCGAGCCTCCTGGCGGAGGAGCTTCGCTAACGCTAAAGTTATAGGCTTAGACAATGAACAGCCTTTGCATCATTTTTTAACAGATTCACCTTGGGATATGAAAATCTTGGAAAAGCGGAGATTATCTCTAACGTTATCAATGTTGAAAGGAGAAAAATTTCTGTTAGTAATAGATGAAACCTAATTCTCATCAAATAGAAAGATGGTGAGCCAGCGCGTTGCGGGGGTTCCCCCCGTTGTAGCGACTGGCGAACCCGAAGGGTGGGAGATTATTTGTTGCGTGTATTTGATGATAAGTTGGCACGCTATTGAACGAGATGTAGCGAACCAAACTCAAACAGAAACTAAAAAGAGCCCTCCAATATCTGACAAAGAACCTGAAATTTACAGTCAGCATGAGTGGTAGGATTTTATGCTGGGATGGAAGTCAACCTTAAATAACTTGCGCTTAATTATTCAGCCATGTGTATTTTTTAATTGACTCAAGCCTTGGTTAGATATTTTTGAGATTCCTGGCTTAGAGAACGGATTTTTGTCACTACAGAATATGATGAATCAATTTCGTGGTTACATGAGATTCGACTCTGGATAAATTGGGAACACAATTGTTATTCTCTGGCTAGAGTGATGAAAGAGCGTTAAGAGTACTCTGTCAACCCAAAATTGACGGTTTAAGACAAGCAGGGGAGGCAGAAGACTGTTCTTGCTGCTGTGAACCCCGCAGGTGTTGATGTGACTGTGTGAAATTTCGATGGCGATACCTACGGTAAGCGGCGCTAACGCTAACACCAAATCCTCAAACTTTCAAATTCGTAGTGTGACATAATTACCTGCATCAATTGGGCGAGCGCCGTCTGCAATTTGCTATATCAGTTGCTACTGTAGAGCGAACTTATGGAATCTACACCTATGGGACAAAACATCCTAATCCGTGCTAGCTCAATCGAATTTTTATCCTTGGCTGCCCTATCTATCCCCTCGAGTCCATAATATGCACTATCTCTAATAAATAACTGTTATATCTCTGTAAGCAACTGTGCTTTATTAGACTATATCTACACTGTTCTATCGTTTGGCGATGGGCAATTATTGACAATCACTGCTAACGCACGGTTTTGAGGCTCTCCACACTAGAGCTAAACATATCAGTAAAAATGCTCATGACGGTGCGCTCCCTAATCTTAATATTGGTACTGACCGACATCCCCGATTGCAGTTGTATTTTGCGTCCGTTCGCCAAAAGCGACTGTTGTGACAATCGCACTTTAGCAGGAAATCTGTAGTAAGGATAAATTTGGTCTGGTGGCAAAGCATCAGAGCCAATCGAAATGAGCTGACCTTTGATATCACCAAATTCGCTAAAGGGGAACGAGTCAATTCGCACATCCACTGTCATTCCTTCTTTAACAAAACCAATATCTTTGTTGGTGATATATACCTTAGCAATAAGTGCATCATCAGGAACAACTTTAAGAATTGGTTCGCTAGAAGTGACAACAAATCCCGGAGTGTGTGCCTTGAGTTCAAAAATTGTACCAGCTACTGGGGAATTGATTTCTTGATATTTCAAATTCATCTGAGTTTGACTCAGTTGAGAATCAATTTCTGCTATCTTTTTGTGATTCTCAACCATGGCTTTTGTCAACTGAGAATCAATTTCTGCAATGCGTTTGTTATTATCTGCAATCTGCTGTAGCCAATCCTGACGAGAGAGCGCGATTGTATTTTGTAGCTTGGCTTGTGCTTGGAAAATAGCTGAATTTAAACGCGCCCGTTCCTGAACGAGTTGGTCGATTTCAGACTGACCGTTTCTCACTTCCTGTTGCTGTTTGAAGTATTGAATTTTGGAAATCGCTCCATCTTGCATCAATGGAGTCACGCTATCCAAAATGCCTTTGTTCATTGCCAAGGTATCAATGTGACATTGGCACTACGGATAGTCGCAAGACGGTGGGTGATGAAAAATACTGTTCTTCCCTTGAATGCTTGTGCTAGATTCAAGCACACTTGGCGTTCGGTATCGTAATCCAAAGCACTGGTCGCTTCATCTAGAATCAATAGTGGTGGGTTTTGCAGTACGGTACGAGCTATCGCAATCCGTTGTCTCTGTCCACCGGATAGGGCAGAACCTCTCTCTCCAACACGGGTTTCATAACCGTTGGGTAAATTCATGATAAAGTCATGAGCACAAGCAATCTTGGCTGCTTCTACAATCTCTTCTGGAGTAGCGTCAGGCATAGTCAGGGCAATATTTTCTTGTACTGTAGTGTCAAATAACAGAGTATCTTGCAGCACCATGCCAATTTGACGGCGTAAGGAGTAGAGTTCGACCTTATTGATGTCGTAGCCGTCAATTTTAATCCGACCGGAATCGAGTTCGTACAGGCGGGGTATGAGTTTGGTGAGCGTGCTTTTTCCAGCACCACTAGGTCCCACCACTCCAACAAACGTTCCTGCTCCAATGTCTTGATTGATATTGACCAATTGGGGATTGGGACTCTTGCTAAAGCTGAAGGTCACATTCTCGTATTTGACATTACCTTGAATAGCTGGCATTGGAATATTGTTACGCCCAGCTATCTCGCTTTCGGTAGGATTATCTAGAATATCAGCAAGTCGTTCCAGGGATAATGCCGTTTCTTGGAAGTTCTGCCACAGTTGTATCAATCGCAACAGAGGACTGGTGACATAACCTGCAATAATACGAAATGCGATTAATTCTCCTAAAGTAAGTTGACCTTCAAGTACCAGATATGCACCAACCCACAGCAAGAGCAAGCTAGAAAGTTTGTTAAGGAAGTTGCTGAGGGAACTTGCGGTATTGCTCGTCAGCACGTTCTCAAAAGAAGCACTAATGTAACGTGCGTAACGGGTTTGCCACTGCCATCGGGAGTTGAGTTCGATATTCTGTGCTTTGACAGTTTGAATGCCAGAAACCACTTCTACTAGGTAGGATTGAGTTTCGGCATTGCGTTCTGCTTTGGTTCTGGTTTGACTGCGGATGATGGGAGCAAAGATGTATGTCAGCAGGGCAAATAAGGGTACTGTTGCAAGTGCTACTATTGTGAGCAACCAGCTGTAAATGACCATCACCGCAATGTAGATGACAGAGAAGATAGCATCCAAAACTACGGTTAGGGCAGTTCCCGTAAGGAAGGAGCGGATGTTCTCCAGTTCGTTGATGCGGCTTGAGATTTCACCGACAGGGCGCTTCTCGAAATAACGTAGGGGCAAGCGCAACAGGTGGTCGATCACCTCCGAACCCAAGCTTAAGTCGATGCGGTTGGTGGTATCGACAAAGAGGTTGGTTCTCAGCCAAGTGATAACCCCTTCCACCACAGCCATTGCTATCAATAGAAATCCCAACACATGAAGGGTATTGACACCGTTTTGGATAATAACTTTGTCAATAATGACTTGAGTAATGAGGGGGTTAGCCAGTCCCAAGAGTTGTACAAATAAGGAAGCAATAAAGACTTCAATTAAGACCGTGCGATGCTTTTTGATAGCAGGAAGAAACCAACTCAAACCAAAGCGGCTTTTGGGCGTTTCTTTTGTAGGTTGCAGCAGTAAAGCTTGACCTTCGTCTCCCCAAATATCGGCAAATGCTGTGGGGTTTAAACGTCTAATGCCCTGTTCTGGTATTGCTAAAACCAATTCTTTAGAAGTGGCTTTGTAGAGAATGGCGAAACTGTCCTGCCAGGGGAGGAGTGCTGGTACTGGTAGGCGACTGACACTGAGGGCTGGAACTTGTACCAGTTGAGAGGTGAGTCCCATCAGTTCGGAGAGCGCACCGCACAGTTGAATGGAAATGCCACCCGTGCGCTGAAAGTTGTTGACCAAGGCACGTTTGATGACATCTCGCTTGAACGGCATTCCCCAGTATTCAGCTAGCATTTGGAAGCAGGCGACGGACGCATCCACCGGACCCCTGCCACGAACGTGAGGGTATTTGACCGATTGGGGGCTTGGTTCTTCTGGTTCCTCCGGACGTTCTGAAGCGTAGGG